>NZ_LZLS01000205.1 GCF_001673365.1 Mycobacterium asiaticum | reverse complement strand
CCATGCGTTGCGTCGCCGAGGTGGGCTACTCGCAAAGCACCATCCGTGAGATCGCAAAGGCTGCCGACATGACCAGCGGCAGCCTCTACCACTACTTTCCGAACAAATCCGAGCTCCTCAAAGCAACTGCCGACGAGATCGACGACATCGTGTTGCCCCGATTACGCGCCGCCGTCGCGCAGTCCGATGACGTTGTCGAGCAACTCGACACCGTGTTGGACGAGTCGAAACGATTGATGCACGACTACCCGTACCTGCCCGCGTTCCTGCGGGCGGTTCGTTCGGAAAGCACGGCGAAATCCCCGCATGACGGGCCGCAGTACCCCGGCTCCAAAGCGTTGCACGACATCGTCGCTGAGATTGTCGAGCGGGCGCACGCCCAGGGCTCGCTGTCCCCCGGCACCGCCCCCGGACCCGCCATCGATGCCATCTGCGCTTTGACCCGCGGATTGACCGAGCCGGCGGCCAGGCTGAGCCCGGAAGCCTACGAGGCCACTCTGGCGTCGGCCAAGCGGATGATCAGGGGGACGCTGTTCGCACCGACCACGAAGGCGGCCGGTGGGTGAGGACATTGCTCACCGCGTTACGGCTGAACATGACCAACATTGCCGACCCCACGGCACGGCACGGGGACCGCTATAGGGCCGCGCTGGAGATGGCGGAGTACGCCGATACCAACGGTTTCACTGCCGTCAGCGGCGAGGAACACCACCTGGCCACCACGGGTTGGCTACCGTCGCCCCTGCTGCTTGCCGCCGCTCTCGCCGGACGAACCCGCCACGTCCGCATCAGCGTCAACGCGCTGATCGTGCCGCTCTACGATCCGATTCGGCTCGCCGAGGACATCGCTGTGTTGGACAATCTCGCCCAGGGGCGATTCAGCTTCGTGGCCGGAATGGGTTATCGGCCCGAGGAATACCATGCCGCCGGCAAGGATTGGTCGCAGCGGGGTGCACTGATGGATCGCTGCCTGTCGGTGCTGCTGCAGGCATGGGGGGACGAACCGTTCGAGTATGACGGCGCCGTCATCAACGTCACGCCCAAACCGCATACTCGGCCGCACCCCTTTTTCTTCGTCGGCGGAATGACCGCGGCCGCAGCGCGGCGCGCTGCGCGTTTCGGGTTGCCCTTCTCGCCACCGATGGCCATGCCCGATCTGGTCGCCTTATACGAACGGGAATTGCGCGAACGCGGCAAGACAGGCTTTGCCTACCATCCCGAAAACGGCAGCACCGTCACGCTCCTTCACCCTGACCCCGACGAAGCCTGGTCGCGCTACGGCGGTTTCCTCATGAACGAGGCCGCCGAATACAGCGGTTGGAAGCGTGCCGGTGTGCCACGGCCCAACGAGTCTGCCGCCGCGTCGATTCGGGAGCTGCGGCGGCTCAACAACGTCGAGATACTCACCCCCGAAGAATTGGTCGCACAAATTCGAAGCGGCAGAACGGACGTGGTGATGAATCCGCTGGTGGGCGGACTGCCGATCGAGGACGGGTGGGCCAGCTTGCACCGGTTGGTTGACGAGGTGTTTCCGCACGTGCGTACCCCGCGTCCACCGGCGATACCGCCAGATGTTAATGGTGATTAGCGATCCCGGTGGTTTGGGATTCGTATAAGAGGGCAAAATAGGCGGCATGATCGCACGTCTTGTTGGTTTAGCAGCTGCCGTGACCGCAGGTCTCAGTGCCTCCGTCCTGATATCCGCGCCGCCCACCGCGTCCGCCGAACCCTGTCCCGACGTAGAGGTGGTGTACGCGAGGGGCACTGGTGAGGAGGGTCTTGGCCAAACCGGCCAGGCCTTCGTCGACGCGTTGCGTCCGCGCCTCGGCCCGCAGTCGATGGGCGTCTACTCGGTCAACTATCCCGCGAGCGAAGAGTGGGCCACCGGCATCGACGGGATCAGGGATGCCGGCGCTCACGTGAACTCGATGGCCGGCGCCTGTCCCAAGACCAAGATGGTGCTCTCCGGCTTCTCCCAAGGTGCCGCCGTGATGGGCTTCGTGACGTCGGCACACGTGCCGGACGGGGTTGACCCGGCGACCGTGCCCAAACCCCTGGATCCCGCCGTGGCAGAACACGTCTCGGCCGTGGTTTTGTTCGGGACCCCCAACGTGCGCGCCATGGAGTTCCTCGGCCAGCCCTCGGTAGCCATCGGTCCGCTTTATCAAGCGAAGACCCTCAAGATATGCGCCTTCGAGGATCCGGTGTGCTCGGAGGGGATGAACTTCGCCGCCCACAATTCATACGCGGACGACGCGGAGATGATCGATCAGGGCGCGGCTTTTGCCGCCAGTCGAGTGGGCGGCCCCGGTCCCGCGCCTGCGCCAGTACTTCCCGGCTTCGGAAACTGACACAGCTGTTACCTGGCCAGTCCGGCAACCAGCGACCGTAGGCCGAAGTCGAACTCGTCGGCCAACGGCACGGGCAGTTGGTCGGCGGCGGCAGTCGTCGCGGGGTATCGAGCGGGATCGAGTCGTTGAAACGCTGTTTCTACCTGCGCGTCATTGACTTGTGATTCCGCGCAGACCTGCATAGCGAAACCCAGAACGTAGCGCGACAGGGTGGCATAGATGCGCGCCGCAGTCTGCGCCGGAAAGCCGCTGTCTAGTAGCACCGAAAGCAGAAACTCCCGCTGCGCCATCGCGTTGGGCCCCATCGGGACATGCCCGACCAGCAGGGGCGCGACCTTCCCATGCCGGCGCAGTGCATCAAACATGTTCTGCGCAAACGAGATACAGACCTCGTCCCACGCCAAACCGACGGCATGCTCCCAGCTGACCTCTCCGAGCATCCGATCGACGACCATGGCCACCAATTCGGTCCGGCCGGCGAAGTGCCGGTAGAGCGTCGCGGTGCCAGATCCGAGGCGCTGCGCCAGCGTCCGCATCGACAGCGCGTCGGCGCCTTCGTCATCGACGAGGTCCAGGGCCGCGCCCACGATCCGTTCCGGCGGCAGCGCCGGACGTCCCCGGCGCCGCGATGGGTTGACATCATCAGTATTTATGGTGACACTGTATCCATAAATAGACCGCGGCGTCAACGCCCCTGCTACTAAGGATGTTTCGTTATGCTCCTGCCCCTGGCGAGGGAACCGTACACGGCGCCCACCGACCGCGACATGCTCCCGTCCGAGCGTCGCGAATTCGTCCGTAGCCACCGCACCGCGGTGTTCGGTTACCGACGGCGCAACGACGGCCCCGGGATGTCGATCGTTTACTACATCCCCACCGACGACGACGAGTTGCTGGTCTCGACCATGGCCGGCCGCGGCAAGGCGCGCGTCATCAGGCGTGACGGCAAGATCAGCTTGTGTGTTCTTGACGAACGGTGGCCTTTCACCTACTTGCAGGTGTACGCGGATGCGACTTTGGACGAAGACCGCGCCTTGGCGGCCGACGTGATGATGGCGGTGGCGGGACGGATGTCAGGTCAGCCACTCGGCGAGGAAGCGCGTCCGGCGGTCGAAGCAATGTGCGAGCGGGAGAACAGGGTGGTGATTCGTTGCCGCCCCTACTCGACTTTCGCCACACCGCCGCGCCACCTGCACCGGAACGAACAGGTCGAACGACTGTCGCACTGGGTCTCAGGCGTGGTGGCGTGGGACGCCGTCGACTCAAATCACCCGGTTGCGTAGCGGTCGCGCAGCTTGCTCAGCGTCGCCTCGATGCCGGATGCGTTGGACTTCGCGAAACCCATTCGCTCGTAGTACTTGAGCTTGTTCTTCACCGTGCCGGCGCTGTGGTAGTCGAACGTCTCGGTCACTTGGGTGAGGGTCGGTGAGATCGCCTCGAATTCCCATCGCCACCGGTGGCCTAACAGATGACGCCACTCGACCACCTCGTATGGCTTGAATTCGGTCACCGTGCTGGTGATTCGGTAGGGCAAGCCGAGCATTTTCATGTTCGTCGAAAACTTGGCGCCTTCGCGAAGTTCGTCCGGCGCTTTGACGTTGTCGCGCACCGTTCCTGAGCCGTCCAGTTCACTGTGACGCCGGGGATCCGCGGCCATCGCGAACAATTCGCTTGCCGGCGCGGCAACTTCGACGCGCCGACTCACCCGTCGGGGGCCTCTTTCGACAATCGTGACGGTCATCGTGATTCCTCTCTTTTCACAGCTGTTGTGGTGCTGCGAAATTCGGGTAGTCCGACCTCGCCTTCCACATCTACCAGCCATCCAACTCGCGAGACCACGCGCAGGTCAACGTTTCGCCGTCGGCGCCCGGCGTGCACATGACCTGGAAGCCGGCTGCGGCGCACCTTGACTCGCATACCCCATTGGGGTATAAAACTGGTACCCCCTGGGGGTATATGGAAGGAGCGCGTCATGATCACACGCGAGTACCAGGTGTCCGGGATGTGCTGCGGGCAGTGCGAGATCACCGTCCTAGACGAGGTGGCGCACGTCGCCGGAGTTGAAGTCGCTGAGGTCAGCGCGCGTACCGGACGGCTGACCGTCACGAGCTCGAATCCGGTCGACACGCTTTCGGTTCTGGATGCGATCGACGAGGCCGGTTTCACCGCGCTGCTGGTCTCATGAGGACGCCCGCCAAACTCGCGGTCTTCTGCGTCGGGCTTGTGGCCGTCTTCGGCGCGTCGATATGGGTGGGCGGTATGGTCGGTCCGGCCAACCATGGCGACGCTTCCCGTAGCCGGACCACCGAACACGCCGCCGAACATGGCACCGCACACGGCAATCCGGTACGCGGTGTGTCGCTCAGCGAGGGCGACGTCATGCTTACGTCGGTTACCGCACCGACAACGGTGCAGACCCAGGGCATGCTGTCGTTTCGGATCGAAACTCTGGCCGGGGTGGCGGTAACCGAATTCGATACCGAGAACACTAAACAGATGCACCTGATCGTGGTACGCAGCGACGGTGCCGAGTATCGCCATGAGCACCCGACCATGAACACCGACGGTCGATGGTCGATCCCCTGGGCGTGGGACACCGCGGGAACCTATCGAATTTTCGCGGACTTCGTCCCGAGCCAAACAGGCGCTGGCACAGTACTTTCCGACACTGTCGAGGTCGGTGGGGTGTTCAACCCGCGCACTGCAACCAACGTTTCCCGCATCAGCCGGGTAGCCGGGTTCACCGTCTCGATCGACGGCAGTCTGCAGACCCGAACGGCCTCGACGCTGAAAGCGACTATCAGCCGCGACGGCAAACCCGTGACCACGCTGCAGCCCTACTTGGGGTCATACGGACACCTGGTCGTACTGCGGGCGGGCGACCTGGCCTACCTGCACGCGCACCCCGACGGTCCGGACGCCCGCTCAGGATCCACCGCGGGACCCGAAATTTCTTTTGGCACAACACCTCCTACCGCGGGGTGCTACCTGCTCTACCTCGATTTCCAAGTTGACGGACAAGTGCACACCGCCCAATTTGTCGTCGATGCCGGCAATCCGTCGGCAGCTCACCAGTAAAGGAGGAGGCCGCGATGACCACCATCGAACTCGAAATCTCGGGAATGACCTGCGCCTCGTGCGCGGCACGCTTGGAAAAGCGGCTCAACACCCTGGCTGGCGTCGCGGCCACCGTCAACTACGCAACCGAAAAGGCCAGCGTTGCAATACCTTCGGGCTACGATCCGCAGACCCTTGTCGCCGAAGTCGAAGACGCCGGATACACCGCGGTCTTGCCGCAACACCACGAAGGTGCCGGGGACGCATCCCCGGACCCGGAATTGACATCGCTACGTGAGCGTCTGGTCACGTCGATCATTCTCGCCAGCCCGGTGATCGCGATGGCGATGGTCCCGGCCCTACAGTTCCGCTACTGGCAATGGGCCGCGCTGACCTTGGCGGCGCCGGTGATCGTGTGGGCCGGCAAGCCGTTTCACCAGGCCGCCTGGGTCAATCTCAAGCACGGCACGGCAACCATGGACACCCTCGTTTCGGTCGGGACCCTCTCGGCCTTCTTGTGGTCCCTGTATGCCCTGTTTCTCGGGACAGCCGGGGAGGCCGGCATGCGCCACCCGTTCGAGCTGACCGTGACGCCTAGCGACGGCGCCGGCAACATCTACCTCGAGGTGGCCGCGGGCGTGATTATGTTCGTCCTGGCTGGACGCTACTCCGAAAAGCGCTCCAAGCGCCGCGCCAGTGCCGCGCTGCGCGCTCTGCTCGAACTCGGCGCCAAAGATGTCGCGGTGCTACGTGAGGGCAGCGAGATCCGGATTCCCGTTGAGCGGCTCGGCGTAGGCGAGGAGTTCGTCGTGCGTCCCGGGGAGAAGATCGCCACCGACGGCGTAGTGGTCTCGGGGTCGTCGGCGGTGGATGCTTCGATGCTCACGGGCGAGTCCGTTCCAGTCGAGGTGGGACCCGGCGACACTGTCACCGGGGCAACCGTCAATGTCGGCGGGCGCCTGCTGGTGCGGGCGGCCCGGGTCGGTGCCGACACGCAGTTAGCCCACATGGCCACGCTCGTCGAAGCGGCGCAGACCGGCAAAGCGCAGGTCCAGCGGCTGGCCGACCGGGTATCGGGGATCTTTGTGCCCGTCGTGATCACGATCGCGGTCGGCACATTGGGGGTGTGGCTCGGCGCGGGCTTGCCGCTCTCCGCGGCGTTGACGGCCGCGGTCGCGGTGCTCATCATCGCCTGCCCATGCGCCCTCGGGCTGGCGACTCCCACCGCGTTGCTGGTCGGCACCGGCCGAGCCGCACAACTGGGCGTGCTGATCAAAGGACCCGAGATCCTGGAATCCACCCGTGCGGTCGACACGATCCTGCTCGACAAGACCGGCACGGTGACCACCGGCAAGATGACTCTCATCGACGTCGTCACCGCGGCCGATACGGACCGCGCCACGGTATTGCGTTTGGCCGGAGCACTCGAGGACGCCTCCGAACACCCCATTGCACAGGCAATTGCCAAGCGCGCCAAGGCCGAAATCGGGACCTTGCCGCAACCCGAAGAGTTCATCAGCGTGGCAAGCAAAAGCGTGCGGGGCCGCGTAGAAGGTCGCGCAGTCGTGGTCGGCCGAGCCGACCAGCTTGATCCGCACCTGGATCCGCTGCTGGAAGCAGCCAAGGCCCGCGCCGAGGCAGACGGCAAGACAGCCGTTGCGATCGGATGGGACGGCCGCGTCCGCGGTCTCCTGGTCGTCGCCGATACCGTCAAACCCACCAGCGCCGAAGCCGTCCAACAGTTCAAGCGCCTGGGCCTGACGCCCATCCTGCTCACCGGTGACAACCACGCCGTGGCGCAACACATCGCCGCCGAGGTCGGCATTGACCAGGTGATCGCCGAGGTGCTGCCCGACGGGAAGGTCTCGGTCATCCAGGCATTGCAGGCTCAGGGCAGCGTCGTCGCGATGGTCGGCGACGGTGTCAACGATGCCGCCGCTCTGGCTACCGCCGACCTCGGACTGGCCATGGGGACCGGTACGGACGTGGCGATCGAGGCGGCCGACATAACCCTGATGAGCGGTGACCTGCGTGCCGCGGCGGACGCGATCCGGCTGTCCCGCCGGACACTGGCAACGATCAAGACCAACCTTTTCTGGGCCTTCGGCTACAACGTCGCTGCGCTGCCGCTGGCGGCATTCGGGCTGCTCAACCCGATGCTGGCCGGCGCCGCGATGGCGTTGTCCAGCGTGTTCGTGGTCGGCAACAGCCTGCGGCTGCGTTCGTTCACCAGCGTCGCCGGGCGGCCCGTGCCACGAGATGTACTGGGTCCGCAGGGGTCACTGTGATTGCCGCAACAAATGGGTCACCCCCGGCGCTCCGCCCGGTATATCGGCGCTGGTCATGGTACGGTTCGCTGCTGTGGTGCCGTCGCTGAACATGCTGGATAGCAGCCCGGATTCGGGCGTGCGTAAGCGGCGTCGCACCATGCGATTGAGTGCGGCCGTCGAATGTCCGAGCTGAGCCGCCGCCGGTTTCTTGGGTCCCTCGCAGTCTCGACTGTTGCGGGCGTGGGTCTGGCCCGCTGCATGGTCGACCCACAACCACGCACATTCGCCCAGACGCCTGCCGCCGCCCAAGCCATGCCGCCCGCCGGCCCGACCGTGGCGGGCCTGCTGCCACCGCCGCCCCCGAGTGCACGCATCCGGCTTCCCGGTGGCGGCGTGCTCAGCCAGCTGCCGGGCACTGGTGATCTGCTGGCACTGACCGTCGACGACGGCACCAATAGCGAGGTCGTCCGCGCCTACACTCAGCTCGCCAAGGACACCGGCATCCGGTTGACATTCTTCGTCAACGGAACCTATGACTCCTGGATCGACAACCAGGCACTGCTTCGGCCACTGGTCGAATCCGGGCAGATCGAACTCGGTAACCACACCTGGTCGCATCCCGATCTGACCACGCTGTCCAAAGGCGATATCGCCAAGCAGTTGATGCGCAACGACGACTTCCTCAAGAAGACGTATGGCGTTGCGGCGAAGCCATATTGGCGTCCGCCGTACGCCAAGCACAATGCTGCCGTCGACGCCGTGGCCGCCGACCTGGGCTACAGCGTCCCGGTACTGTGGTCAGGGTCGCTGTCAGACTCGACGTTGATCACCGAGGAATACATCGTGAAGATGGCCGATCAGTACTTCGTTCCGCAGGCCATTGTCATCGGACATCTCAACCACTTGCCGGTCACCCACGTCTACCCGCAGCTGGTCGACATCATCCGTGCGCGGAACCTTCGGACCGTCACCTTCAACGACATATTCCTCAAGACGCCCTGAGTCGCACTGCGAGTCCGTCCACCTCCTGCGACCAATGAGAGCCCGTCGGACGATCGCCTCGGTTGCCGCGACAGCCATGCTGATGGCCGCATGCACCGACAGCGCGCCCGGGCCGGGCAACCCGTCCCCATCTTCGCCGGTCATTACCACGAGACAGGCCACGCATGGCCCGTCGTTTCCGGAGTGCGGCGGCGTGAGCGACCAGACCCTCGCGCAACTGACCCGAACAGCCGGGCTGGTCGTCACCGCCCGCAATCCATTGGGTTGCCAGTGGCTGGTGAACGGCAGCATTACGGGGCCATGGTTCTCGTTCAGCTGGTTTCGCGGCAGCCCAATCGGGCGGGAACGCAAGAACGAGGACTTCACCCGTTCCGTAGTCAACGACATCACCATCGACGGGCACACCGGCTATATCGCGATGGCCATCGACCGGCTCGGCACCCGTCTCTGCGATGTGGCGATCCAGTTCGAAGACGACTTCTTCGAATGGTCAATCCAGTTCACCCGCAAGCCATTTCCCAACCCATGCGACATCGCCACCGAACTCTCGCGTCAAACTATCGCCGCAGCGAAGTGAAGCGGGTCTAGGGCTACCGGCCCACGGTGATGCATCATGACGCGGTACGACGCTCGGCGGAGGGGCTGAACCAGATGCGGCGCGCCTGGGGCGCGATCTCGGCGGCGCGGTCGTCGAGTTGGTCCAGCGTCAGGCTGCTGATTGGATGCGAGGCGACCGCCGGTTCGAGGCTTGCCAGGCCTCGCGATTCGCGCTGCAGGCGTGCCTCCAGCTCGAATTCCGTTGTCACGATTGCCACTGTCGGCACTCCCGCTTGTTCGAGCCGAACGGCGTCGTTGACGCACGCCGAGCAACAGGAGCCGCAGTCGCCGATCGCGGTCAGCGCGATGTCGTTCTCGGTCGCGATCTGGGCGATCAACTCAGGACTGGCATCCGAGGAGAAGTGGTGCTTGTCGTAGTAGGTGACTGCGGCGAAGGACAGTCCGTCGTCGATCAGTCGGCGCACCGTGGCGCGCAGCAACTTAGCGGCGTTCCATTTGGTGTTGCTCAGCACACCTAGGCGCAGACCATCGGTGCGATTCGGACGGGGCGCCGACGGGATCGACTCGACGTCAACAACGCCGCACGGGTCGTAAACCAAGTGGGACATGGCTTTTCCTTTCGCTGTGGCTTCTACAGTCGGCAACTACCGTCGGAACAATCCAGCTCCCGGGTGTTGTTGCGGTCACGAGATTTGTTGTCCGCGACCGCGCGCAACACCGGCGTCGTCGCGGTACTCCAACCAGGCAGGAATGCCGAGAACCTACCGGCCGATCCACCCGCCACGAAGAGGTGAATGTCGTCGGGTGTGAAGACAATTGGCACCTGCTGTCCCGGCTCACGCGGATACCACTTGGGCAGATTGCGGTTGTAGGTTTGTCCGCCGGCGGGCGCATAGTAGTTGCCATAGCTCACGTCGTCCCAGGAGTTGGTGCCCTGTAGCCAGAGATAGCGCCGCACGTCGTCGCGGGACCAGCCGAAGGACGCGATCGTTCGGGCGTGCTCCACACCGATGACGACGGTGCAGGAACCGCCCAGGACGGCGTTGTTGTGTGCGACGGTACTCATTGCCGAGGCGATGGAGTCCAGAATGCCTTGTGGGTCATCAGAAATATGGTTGGTGACACTGTGTGGAGCTTCCGCGCCGATCACCAGGACCGTGCTGTCTTGCGGAGCATAGCCGTGCTCGACGTGATAAGGCGCCCAGGGGCTGGCCTCCTCGTTTTCGGCGATGCAAAAGGTGTACTTGCCCGGGTGTCCCAGGGTGCTCTTGTCCAGCTCGCCCGGGATGCCGCCGCCGACACTGAGCAGGACCAACCGCACCGCACGGCCGATAGTGGCATTGGCACGGTTGCCCGACCCGAAAACGTTTCCGCCGGAATTCATTCCGATCTGCCGAGCGATCGGGCCGTTGACCACGATCAGCGGTGACACGACGTGGGTGGTGGCCTGGATACCGTTGAGGTTGAATCGCGGGTCGGTCAGCGCGAGTACGGCGGCCCGCACTACCGGTGCGTATTCGGGTTTGCAGCCGGCCATCACCATGTTCACCGCAAGCAGTTCACAGGTCAGGCTGCCCCACCGGGGCGGGATTCGGGCCACCAGTTCGGTGGGGTTCTGACCCAGCGTGTCGACCATCGCGGCGACCCGTTCCGGCGTGGGCGGGACGACGGGCAGCCCGTCGCTCCACGGCTGGTCGAAGTAGTACTCGACGAGGTCGCGCTCAGCGGGGATTGGTGCGGTCATGTGCAAACCGTAAATCGCTTACATCATGTTGGTCCAAGACATATTTGCTCAGCTTTCATATACTGTGGATATGACAGATCCGGAGTTGCGGTTGCTTCGGTACTTCGTGACGGTCGCCGAGGAACGGCATTTCGGGCGCGCCGCGCAGCGGCTACACATTGCGCAGCCGCCGCTGAGTCAGCAGATCCAAAAGCTGGAGCGCCAATTGGGCACCGCACTGATCGATCGGTCCCGGCGACCGATCGAGCTGACCGACGCCGGCACCGCGCTCTTTGAGGAGGCGCGCCTGGCGCTTACCCACGCCGAGCGAGCCTTCGCCGCCGCACGCCGCGCCGGCACCGGCCAGCTCGGTCATCTGCACATCGGCGCGATGCAGGCGGCCATCGACGGAGTGCTGTCCTATGTCATGCGCGCGCATCACCGGCAGTATCCCGACGTCAAGCTCGAGCTCACCGAACTGGGCAGCATTGAGCAGGTGGTGGGGCTGAGCGAGCACCGCATCGATGTCGGTTTCCTGCGCGGGCCCGTCGACGACCCGTCGCTGACGATTCACTCCCTGATTGACGATCCGCTCGCCGCGGTCGTATGCGAGGAGCACAGCCTGTCCGAGCGGCAACGCATCGATCCGGCGGAGTTGGCCCATCAACCGATGATTTTGTGGACCCGGGCGGCGGCCACCAGTGCCAGGATCGTTTGGACGCGTGGCACTTCGTCGACGATGGGCGGATCGATCTCATGCATCCGAAACAGTTCGACGACATCGGCGTAGGTGGTGGTGGCCGCCGCCCGGGTCCACAAAATCATCGGTTGATGGGCCAACTCCGCCGGATCGATGCGTTGCCGCGCGGAC
>NZ_LZLS01000204.1 GCF_001673365.1 Mycobacterium asiaticum | reverse complement strand
GCCCGGTCCTCGTTTGTTGTTGGTCGGGGTTATGGTTCGCCTAGCACCGATCGCGAGGGAGCACCAATGGCGAAGCTCAGGTTCGGATACTTCATTGCGCCGTTTCACCGTGCCGGTACCAATCCCACGCTCGCTTTGCAGCGCGACCTGGAATTCGTCGAGCACCTCGATGCACTCGGTTTCGACGAGGCATGGATAGGCGAGCATCACTCCGCGGGCAGCGAAATCATCAGCTCGCCCGAAGTCTTCATCGCGGCCGCGGCGGAGCGCGCGAAGCGAATCCATTTCGGCACCGGCGTAATTTCGTTGTCCTATCACAATCCGCTGTGGGTGGCGGACCGGTTGATGCTGCTCGACCATTTGACGCACGGTCGCATCATCGGCGGGGTAGGACCGGGCTCGCTGCCCACCGATTCGTCAATGATCGGCTTGACCCCGACCGACACGCGCGAGCTGCTCGAGACCAACCTTGACATCGTCGTTCGGCTGCTGGCGGGGGAGACCGTGTCAGCCAAGACCGCCACTCACCAACTTTTCGACGCGAAGTTGCAACTCGCACCGTATTCCGAGGGCGGGATACCGCTATCGGTTGCTGCAGTCGCTTCGCCGACGGGCGCGCGATTGGCGGGCAAGCACGGCATCGGGCTGCTCTCCATCGGCGCAACGCTGGTAATCGAGGGCTTTGATGCGCTCGCCTATCACTGGGGCATCGTCGAAGAGCGGGCCGCCGCGTTCGGCACCCGGGTCGACCGCAGCAACTGGAGCTTGGTCGGTCCGATGCACATCGCCGAGACCGACGCACAAGCCCGAGCCGACGTGAAGTTCGGCATCGAGCCGTGGTTCCGCTACTTCCAAAAGGTCGCAGCCTTCCCGCAGATGACGATGCCGGGGGATCGGCTCGACGAAATGATCGACATGATCAACGAGAACGGGGCCGGGGTGATCGGCACGCCCGAGCGAGCCCGTGAGCAGGTACAGCGGCTGTGGGACCAGTCCGGCGGGTTCGGCTGCATGCTGCAAATGGGTCACGAGTGGGCCAACCCCGCAGCCACCAGACGATCCGCCGAGTTGTTCGCCGCCGAAGTGATTCCGCATTTCCAGGGCCAAGCTCAACCGACCCTGGATGCCGCCGCGCGCGCCGGCCAGCAGCGCGACGACCTCGCTGCGACCCAACTTCAGGCCATCGAGCACATGACCAAGAAGTACCAGGACGAAGTCAGTTCGAAGTAACGCGAAAGGCGTTACACCGCAGAGAGTTAAGCGGTGCCGGCCTCGCGTTCGGCCGCCTTGACCAGCTGGCCGGCGAAAAACTTGACCGCCCCGCCCATTGCGGCACGCGCCGCAGGGCCGGTGCCACGAGCCTTTTCGCTGAACGATCCGCTCCAACGAATGTCGGTGCCGCCCGACGCGTTTGGGGTGAGCACCACCTCGGCCACGTAGTCGTTCACGGGCTGTCGAGGACCGACCAGCTTGTACGCATGCCGGCGGTCCTGCTCGTATTCGGTGGTCTCCTCCTGCACGAATACCGGCCACATGCCCAGCTTTCGCACAGCACCGACGCCGCCGGGGGCGGGGTCGCCTTGCCGGACCCAACTCGAGGAGACGACGATCGGCTTCGCCCAAGCCGACCAGTTGCCACCGTCGGCCATCAGTCGGAACACCGTGGCTGGCGGAGCGCTGGTGGTCTTGTTGACTTCGAAGCTGAACTTTCGACCCGACATCCCTGACTCCCCAATGCGCGATTCCCAATGTGCTGCCGGGTACCCTACCGCGCACCCAGTTGTCATCCGGTCGGGGTACCTGACCGGCAGAAACGGCTCCCGCGCGACGGCCGACAGGCGCATACTCACGAGGTGCCAAACGCCGACACCGTCTCGATACCATCCACCCCCACCAAGGCCGATATCAGTGCGGCGCTGAACCTGATGAAGCCGCTGCGCAAGCTGATCAAACCCAAGGTTTTTGGCATCGACAACGTGCCGACCGAACGGGCATTGCTGGTGGGCAATCACAACACGCTGGGCGTGGTCGACTCCCCGTTGCTGGCCGCCGAACTCTGGGAGCGCGGCAGGATGGTCCGATCGTTGGGTGATCACGCGCATTTCAAGGTGCCCGGTTGGCGCGACGCGCTTACGCGCATGGGTGTCGTCGAGGGCACCCGTGAAATCACGTCGGCATTGATGGAGCGCGGTGAACTCATCATGGTGTTCCCCGGCGGTGGGCGGGAAGTGAACAAGCGCAAGAACGAGCAGTACAAATTGGTGTGGAAGAACCGACTCGGCTTCGCGCGCTTGGCAATTCAACACGGCTACCCGATCGTGCCGTTCGCGTCGGTGGGGGCCGAACACGGCATCGACATCATTTTGGACAACGAATCACCATTGCTGGCGCCGATGCAATTTCTCACCGAGAAGTTGCTGGGTTCGCCTGACGGGCCACCGCTGGTGCGCGGGGTGGGCCTGACCCCGGTGCCCAGACCCGAGCGGCAGTACTACTGGTTCGGTGAGCCGATCGAGACCACCGAGTTCAGCGGGCAACAAGCCGACGACAACGCCGCACGCAAGGTGCGCGAGCGCACCGCCGCGGCGGTCGAGCAGGGCATCGAGTTGATGCTTGCCGAACGCGAAGCGGATCCGAACCGGTCAGTCGTCGGCAGGCTGCTGCGCTCCGACAAATAGCCGTCCTTCGGACAGGTGCAGCCACCTGTCGACGTCGAGCAGCGTAGTCTTGCCCGCACTATGGCTGCTTTCGTACCAGCGCGGACCAATAACCGAAGGCTCACCGGGCAAAACTCTCTGCGGGACAAGCTAATTCACGCATGACGTCGAAATACTCGATTCCCGCGGCGCTTCTCGCGTTGCTGGTGCTTGGGGCGTGCGCCGACCCCCACGCCAGCCATAGCTCGGGTACCAATAGCGGCGCAACGACCGAAACCACTGCGGCCAAGGCCAGCAGCAGTCAAGGCGTGCTGGACTCCGCCGTCAGGGCCGACGGGCCGGGCTGCTCGGCGGCGGTGGGCATCGAGGGCAAGGTCGCCTGGACCGGGGTTGCCGGTTTGTCCAACATCAGCAACGGAGCCAAAATCACCGCCGACACCGTCTTCGACATTGCCTCGGTGTCCAAGCAATTCACCGCAACCGCGATCCTGTTGCTGTTCGCCGCCGGCAAACTGGCGCTAGACGATCCGCTGTCTCAATACATGTCCGAAATGCCCCCGTGGGCCTCCAAAGTCACTGTGGCGCAGATGATGCACCACACCAGTGGCATTCCCGACTATGTCGGACTTCTGCAGGAGCAGGGCTACAGCTACGCCGACCGCACAAGCCAGGCCCAGGCGTTGCAGGCGCTGGCTGCCGCTCCGGAATTGGTGTTCACGCCCGGCTCCCGGTATCAGTACTCGAATTCGAACTATCTGTTGCTCGGCGAGATCGTGCAACGGGTGTCCGGAGAGCCGCTCGCCGACTACCTGAATGCGGAGATCTTTCAGCCACTGAACCTGACCATGGTGATGGATCCGACTGCGAGCATCCCGAATAAAGCCGTGTCCTATACCGGGTCCGACTACCGGGTCGCGGATTCGAAGTGGGAACAGGTGGGCGACGGCGGTATCCAGACCACGCCCACCCAGTTGGTGCGCTGGGCCGACAACTACCGCACCGGCAAGGTCGGCGGGCCGAAACTGCTGGATGCGCAACTGGCCGGCGCCGTCGAGACCGAGCCCGGCGGCGGCGACCGCTACGGTGCGGGGATCTTTTCCCTGGCCAACGGCATGCTCGATCACGACGGCGGGTGGGCTGGCTTCGTCACGGCTTTTCACGTCAGCAGCGACCGGCGCACGTCGGTGGCGATCAGTTGCAATGTCGACAAGCAGGATCCGGAGGCTCTGGCCGACGCCCTGGGCCGCATTTGGATGTGACACGCTCGCGCTGAACAGAAAATATGCCATTCCCATACACCGGGTGGCGGTGAGGCTGCAATCATTCACGGTATGGCGCAACCGTCTGTCCTCACCGCTGACAATGGCCTTCCCTCCGGCGTGCAAGGTGCGTGCGATTCACGCTTCCTGAATGTCATTCGCGCATTCGCCGGGCTCTACCCCGGCAAGATGTTCGGCGGCGGTGGATTATCGGTCTTCATCGACGGTCGCCCGGTGGTTGACGTCTGGACGGGCTATTCAGACCGCAAGGGCCGTGTGCCGTGGACCGAAGACACCGGCGCCATGGTGTTCTCGGCTACAAAAGGGTTGGCCGCCACCATAATTCACTTGCTGGTTGACCGCGGTCTGCTGGCTTACGACGCTCCGGTCGCCGAATTCTGGCCAGAGTTCGGGGCAAACGGCAAGGCCGAGATCACCGTCAGCGACGTATTACGGCACCGCGCCGGCCTGTCGCACCTCAAGGGGGTGGACAAGAAAACGATCATGGATCATCTGCTGATGGAGGAGCGGCTTGCCGCGGCCCCGGTGGACCATGCGCACGGCAAGATGGCGTACCACGCGATCACTTACGGATGGCTGCTTTCCGGTCTGGCCCGCGCCGTGACCGGGAAAGGAATGCGCGAACTGTTCCGCGAAGAACTCGCGCGACCGCTGGGTATGGACGGCTTGCACCTGGGTCGGCCACCGGCCGATTCGCCCACGACGGCAGCGCAGACACTGCTTCCGCAGGCGAAGATTCCGACACCGCTGCTCGACTTCATCGCGCCCAAGGTGGCCGGGTTGTCGTTCTCCGGGTTGCTCGGTTCGATCTACTTTCCGGGCATCATGTCGATGCTGCAGGGCGACATGCCATTTCTGGACGGTGAACTGCCCGCGGTCAACGGTGTGGTGACCGCACGCGCGCTGGCCAAGACTTACGCGGTAATGGCCAACAACGGCAGCATCGGGGACACCCGGTTGCTGTCGCCGGACGCGGTCAGCAGCATGAAGGGTAAGGCCGAGTTGTGGCCGGACCTGAACCTCGGGCTTCCTTTCACCTATCACCAGGGGTACCAATCATCGCCCGTCCCAGGGTTTTTGGAGGGCTACGGCCATATCGGTCTGGGCGGAACCGTCGGGTGGGCCGATCCGGCGTCGGGCAGTTCGTTCGGCTACGTGCACAACCGCCTGCTCACCCTGCTGCTCTTTGACGTCGGGTCGTTTGCGGGTCTGGCCCCGCTCCTGACCAACGCCGTAAACACGGCGCGCAAAGAGGGGCCACTCGAGGTGCCACATTTCGGGGCGGCCTATCACGACCCCGGCGATTACGAGCCCGCCGCCGGGCAGTAGCTGCCTCGTCTCGAACGTGCGCAGATGCACAGCGACAGCCGCTCGGCTTGGCATCGTGCGCACGGTCTGCGCGACGGCGTCACCAAAGGTGGCACGCGCCGGTTTATAGACTGCGGCTATGAATGGGGGTGCCGGGTCGAAACCCGCGGTGCGGGACGGGCTGCTGCAAATCGAGGATTGCCTGGACGCCGACGGCAACATCGTGCTGCCGCCGGACACCACGCTGATCTCGCTGATCGACCGCAACATCCGGCATCTTGGTGACACTGTCGCCTACCGCTACCTCGACCACAGCGGCGCGGGTGAGGCGCAGGTCGACGAAGTGACGTGGGCCCAGTTCGGGGTCCGCTTGCGCGCGGTCGCTGCCCGCGTGCAGCAGCTGGCAGGCTCTGGTGACCGGGTCGCGATCCTCGCCCCGCAAAGCATCGACTGGGTCGTCGGTTACTACGCCGCGATCAAGGCGGGCGCCATTGCGGTGCCATTGTTCGCCCCCGAGCTGCCGGGCCACGCCGAACGGCTGGAAACGGCGCTGCGCGATTCCGAGCCGTGCGTTGTGCTGACCACGACAGCAGGCAAAGCAGCCGTGGAGAACTTTCTGGCCACCCTCACCGACTTGCGCATTCCGCAGATGCTGGTCATCGACCAGATACCGGACGAGGCCGCGCAGCAGTTCGTTCCCGTGACGCTGGACATGGACGCCGTTTCGTATCTGCAGTACACCTCCGGCGCGACCCGCCCCCCGGTCGGGGTGGAGATCACGCACCGCGCCGTCGCCACCAACCTGACCCAGATGATCCTGTCCATCGACCTGCTCAATCGGAACACCCACGGGGTCAGCTGGCTGCCGCTGTATCACGACATGGGCCTGTCGATGATCGGCTTTCCGACGGTCTACGGCGGCCACACCACGCTGATGTCGCCGACGGCGTTCGTGCGCCGGCCACAGCGATGGATCCAGGCGCTTTCGGAGAGTTCGAGGATCGGCCAGGTGGTCACCGCGGCGCCGAACTTCGCTTACGAGTGGGCCGCTCAACGTGGGCAGCCGGCAGCCGGTGAGGATATCGACCTCAGCAACGTCATCCTGATCATCGGTTCCGAGCCGGTCAGCATCGACGCGGTGACGTCGTTCAATAAGGCGTTCGCGCCCTACGCATTGCCCCGCACGGCATTCAAGCCGTCGTACGGGATTGCGGAGGCGACGTTGATGATCGCCACCATCGACCACGCCGCCGAAACCTCGGTCATCCATCTCGACCGAGAACAACTCGGCGCGGGTCGAGCGGTCCGGGTCGCGGCCGAGGACCCAAATGCCGTGGTTCAGGTTTCGTGCGGCCAGGTGGCGCGCAGTCTGTGGCTTGTGATCGTGGACCCCGAATCCGGTACCGAACTGCCCGACGGTCAGGTCGGCGAAGTGTGGTTGCAAGGTGACAACGTGGGGCGCGGTTATTGGGGACGGCCCGAGGACACACGGCTGACGTTTGGCGCCAAACTGGCGGGAACTCTCGCAGAAGGCAGCCATGCCAGTGGCTCGAAGATCGACGGCGACTGGCTGCGCACCGGCGACCTGGCCGTCTACTTGGACGGCGAGCTCTACGTCACCGGCCGGATCGCGGACCTGGTGACCGTCAACGGTCGAAACCATTACCCGCAGGACATCGAGGCGACCGTCGCACAGGCATCACCCATGGTGCGACGGGGATATGTGACGGCATTCGCCGTGCCGCGGAATGACGGCCAAGTTTTGGTGATCATCGCCGAGCGCGCCACCGGCACTAGCCGCGCCGACCCCGCGCCGGCTGTCGATGCGATTCGCACTGCGGTGCAGAGCAGACACGGTCTGACGGTCGCCGACGTGCATTTCCTGCCCGCCGGCGCGATTCCGCGCACCACCAGCGGCAAGCTGGCTCGGGTGGCCTGCCGCGCCGAATACCTCGACGGGACCTTGGGCGTGCATTAAGCGCCGCATGACGTGCCACCATGGTCCGATGACCGCGACGCCATCTGCTGCCGAGCCCGAGCGCATCCCAGAGTTGGCGGGCTACCCGGTCGCAGCACCACCGCTACCGCGCCCGGTCAGCTTCGATCAGCACTGGCGTGACCTGACTTTCGTGCACTGGCCGGTGGCCCCGGAAAGCGTCGCGCACCTCTACCCGCCGGGCACCCGTCCTGATGTATTCGCCGATGGCGCGACTTATGTAGGGCTGGTTCCGTTCGCCATGACCTACACCAAACTCGGTACCGCACTTCCACTTCCGTATTTCGGTCGCTTCCTGGAGACGAACGTGCGGTTGTATTCGGTCGATGACGCCGGACGTCACGGCGTGTTGTTCCGCTCGCTTGAGACCGCCCGACTGGCGGTCGTTCCGGTCACCCGAATCGGGCTCGGCGTGCCCTATACCTGGGCGAAAATGCGAATGAGCCGCTGCGACAACCAGATCACCTATCACAGTGTGCGGCGCTGGCCGCGGCGCGGACTGCGCAGCCTGATGACGGTCACCGTCGGAGGCGTGATCGAGCCGACTCCGCTGGAGGTGTGGCTGACCGCCCGCTGGGGCGCGCACACCCGCAAAGCCGGCCGAACGTGGTGGCTTCCAAATGAACACACACAGTGGCCGTTACAGTCGGCCGAAATCATCGAGCTGCATGACGAGTTGGTGAGCGCAGCGGGAGTGCAACCCATCGGCGACCGGCTTCGCGCGATGTACTCCGCCGGGGTACAAACCTATTTCGGACGTCCCTGCCGCGTTCAGTAGGACAAAATGTGAAAGTGCCCGTGTGGGCAGTCGCCTTCGATACCGCTAAAAGGATCGTCGTCGAATTCGCGCCAATTCCATTGTGCGCCACAGTAAGAAGCCGCACACTCCGGACAGAAGAATGGCGCGTAGCTGTAGGTCATGGCGTGTAGGGCCGCCGCGTCGGTGTCGGCAAGCGCCTGGCTTACCCACTGCAGGCGCTCGGGTGGGACGGAGTGGCTGCTGACGCCGAAGAAGGTCTGTACCAGCAACGCGGCCTGGTCATCTGGGCGGTGCAAGACATCCAACTCGACCACCGCCTGTGCGGCTGGGCCGTGAGTGTCGTCAACCGCGTTGGCAGGAGTCACCAACTGGACGCGACCGGCCGGCTCGCCACAGATCGCGCAACGAAACTCAGGGGAGACAGTAGCCACCGTCGATCACCAGGTCGGAGCCGGTCATATAGCTAGAGGCCGCACCGGCCAGATAGAGGTAGAGGCCCGTGAGCTCTTCGGGGCGGCCGATGCGCCCCATCGGAATCTTCGGCTCCCACACTCGGTGGTAGTCGGCGAGCGGCTCGACCAGTTCGGTGAGGATGTAGCCCGGGCTGATGCTGTTAACGCGGATATTGTGCGGTGCGAACTCCACGGCCATCGCCTTGGTCAAGTGGATGACCGCCGCCTTGGATGTGCAGTAGTGGCCCACCTGTTGCGGAATGTTGATGATATGACCCGACATCGACGCGGTGGTGATGATGGACCCGCCGCGGCCCTGCGTGACCATCGCTTTGCCCGCCGCCTGCGCCGTGAGGAAGACGCCGGTGACGTTGGTGCGCTGGATGCGCTCAAATTCTTCCAGCGACATCTGCAGCATGGGAGTGACCGAAACGATGCCGGCATTGCAGACCGCGATGTCAATCCCACCCAGTTCGGCGGTCACCCGATCGACCATTGCGGTCACCTGATCTTGCTGCGTGACGTCGCAGGCAATGGGCACCGCTTTGCCGCCGCCGGCGCCGATCTCATCGGCGAGTGCCGTCAATGTGTCCAAACTCCTTGCCGCAATGGCAACTTCGGCGCCCGCTTCCACGTAGGCCAGGGCCACCTTTTTGCCGATGCCGCTCGACGCACCGGTCACCAGCGCCTTCTTGCCATGCAAGTCGAACAGGTCCAACACGCTCATTTCGCAACCCCTCAGACGGTGACCGCGGACGCCGAACACGTTCTAGTGTGTCCGGTATGGGCAAGTTCGCCAAAGCAGAGATCGAAGATGCAGTCCGGCACTACACCGCCGTGGCGGCGGGTTGTTCGGAGTCGGGGGACTGGCGTCCGTTCGCCGACCTGTTCACCGAGGATGTCGTGTACATCGAGCACCACTACGGGGTTTTCCACGGCCGCGAGGCGGTGCGGGAGTGGATCGTCGACGTCATGGCGCCGTTCCCGCACATGCGCTTTCCCTCGGAGTGGATCGCCTACGACGAGGACAACGACGCTGTGGTCATCATGATCAAGAATCTGCTCGACCATCCGACCGATCCGAACGGCGAACCGTTCTGGTTTCCCAACTGGACCCGGCTGGTCTACGCCGGCGACGGACTGTTCTCCAGCGAGGAGGACATCTACAACCCGAAGCGCGACGCGCCCCGCGTGGTAGGCGAGTGGATGCGCGCCGGCGGCAAACTCGCGACCGACGCGATCCCCGGCCCTAAACCGACGAGCTGACCGGCTGCCGCTTGCGCCGGCGTGCGCGGGCCGCCGAAATTGCGCGTTCCCAGGCCAGCAGCGTCGCCGCCTTCAGGTTGGCCGGCTTCGCACTGTCTTTGGACAGCAGTGCGGTAGCGGCGGCTTTCGTGGTGGCCGATGCCTTGGACATGTGCCCGGAGTCGAACGGCGGCTGCGGGTCGTACTCGATGGCCAGTTGAATCGCCTTGGCTCGACCTTCGCCGCACATCCGGCCAGCCAGCCATAGCGCAAGGTCCAGTCCCGCCGATACGCCGGCGCTGGTAATCACGTTGTCCTGGTGCACAATCCGCTCATCACCCACCGCAATGGCGCCGAACATCTTCAGGGCCGGGAGTGCAACCCAGTGCGATGTGGCCCGCTTGTCCTGCAGCAGCCCGGCGGCGGCCAGGATCACCGAACCGGAACACACCGAGGTGGTCCAAGCGGCGGTGCGACTGGCCTGACGCAGCCACTCGAGCAGCTTCTCGTCCCGTGCGTGCACCGGGGTTGTCGGTCCGCCGGGCACCAAAATCACGTCGGGCGAAGGGGTTTCGGCCAGTGAGTGGGTCGCGCCCACCACCAGCACCCCCGAGTCGGCGGTGATCGGCCCGGCATCGTGCCAGACAAACCGTACGTCGGCGTCCGGCATTTGGCGCAGCACCTCGTAGGGGCCGATCATGTCCAGGGCGGTGAAGCCGGGGTAGGCCACGAAGGCGATCTGGGTCATCGGTGCGCTCCTTACTGGTCGGATTCAGACGAAAGCTTTGCGGTACTGGTCGGGCGGGATGCCGACGCGGCGAATGAAGTTGCGCCGCATGGTTTCTGCGGTACCGAAACCACACCGTGACGCGATTGCCACGACGGTGTCGTCGGTCTCCTCAAGTTGACGGCGCGCGGCTTCGGTGCGAATGCGCTCCACGTACTGGCCGGGCGCCTCGCCGACCTCTTCGGTGAACACCCGGGTGAAGTGCCGTGGGCTCATCGCTGCGCGGCGGGCCAGGTCGTCGATGCTGTGGGCGCCGCCAGGTTGTGCTTCGATGGCTTCCTGCACATCGCGGATCGACGGCCGCTTGGCTCGGGGCATCCACACCGGAGCGGCGAACTGCGTCTGTCCGCCGGGGCGACGCAGGTAGAGCACCAGCCAGCGGGCGACCGTCTGAGCGACGTCGGTGCCGTGATCGTCCTCGACGAGCGAGAGCGCGAGATCGATTCCGGACGCGACGCCGGCGGCGGTCCATATCTTCTTCCCACTGCGGATGAAGATTGGGTCGGGATCGACCTCGATGTTGGGAAACTCTTCGGCCAGCCGGTCGGCGAAGGCCCAGTGGGTGGTGGCGCGATGACCGTCCAGCAACCCCGCCTCGGCGGCCAGGAACGCGCCGGTGCAGACGGTGACCACGCGGCGGGCCGATCGGGCAATGTCTTTGATCCACGCCATCAGTTGCCGGTCGGACCGCGCCGCGTCGACGCCATACCCACCGGGTAGTACGACGGTGTCGACCGGCTCGCTGGGATCGGGCAGTGGAACGGCGGCGAAGCCCAGGCCGTTCGACCCGCCAACACCGGTGGTGATGGGTTGCCCGCCGAGGGAAGCCACGACGACCTCGTAACCACCCCCGGTCAGCATGGATGCACCGGTGAAGACTTCGTACGGCCCGACCAGGTCGAGCGCTTGCACTCCCGGAAACCCGGCGATCAACACTTTGCGCGCCATGAGGACAAGTGTCGGCCAACCGCGGCGATGTCGTCTATGTCGTGTACCCCACACATTAGGACATCGGGTGTGGACCCTGTGGACCCCGCTTATGACCGCGCAACCGTCCTTGGCAGACTGTGAGCATGGCACAGATAACCTTGCGCGGAAATGCGGTCAACACAGTCGGCGACCTTCCTTCGGTCGGATCGCCAGCCCCGTCCTTCGCCTTGACTGGGGGCGATCTGTCCCCGGTCAGCAGTGACAAATTCGGCGGGAAGGCTGTGCTGCTCAACATCTTTCCGTCGGTGGACACCCCGGTGTGCGCGTCCAGCGTGCGGACTTTCAACGAGCGCGTCGCCGGAACCGGTGCGGCTGTGTTGTGCGTGTCCAAGGATCTGCCATTCGCGCAACAGCGTTTCTGTGGCGCCGAAGGCATCGAGAACGTCACCGTCGCGTCGGCGTTCCGGGACAGCTTCGGTGAGGATTACGGCGTGACTATTTCCGACGGGCCGATGGCCGGCCTGCTGGCGCGCGCCATCGTGGTGGTTGGCGCCGACGGCAAGGTGGTGCACACCGAATTGGTGCCCGAGATCGCCCAAGAGCCCGACTACGACGCGGCGATCAACGCACTGAGCGCCTAGTCAATAACGCTGACGCTCGCAGCGCGGGGGGTGAGCGGCGGCGGTTGCGTATTCGCCGGGCAGCCCGCGAGGGTGGACGCACCGGCGACTGCCATCAACACACCCAGCACCACTCGAACCAGTCGCACTCGGTTTTTGTCTGTCATTGCACGCTCCTGGGATCGGGTTTTGTTGGCGAGTTTTGTTGGCGAGATGTTATCGTCACCAAAAGCTATTTGGGAATAGCCGCGCAAGATTATTTTGAGATTTTGTGTGACGGTGCCGCTATGCGAATATCACTCGGCGTCTGCTACATCGAAATCCCTTGCTAATAACCAAGATTCGACTGGTACAGACAAATTGTCAAACAATTGGACACGCGTGTTCACCAACTGGATTTAGCATCTAGAAAGCCAACAAAACGACATTTTCGGCACCCTTGTCGACTTTGCGAACTTTCCCGCCGCGGTCATCGAGATTTGTCAACGATGTGGACGTAACGCGTGCTCATAAACCGGCACGGTCGGCGAGCAAGGCGCGGTGCTGCGCGCTGCTGCCGAATAGCGCTGCGGTGGTTTTGGCTCGCCGGTAGTACAGGTGCAGGCTGTGCTCCCAAGTGAACGCGATACCACCGTGGATCTGGATAGCAGCTTCCGCGCACTGCACGAAGGTGTCGGCGGCCTGTGCTTTCGCCAGCGGAGCGGCGATGTGCAACTCGTCCCCGCTAACCGCGGTCATCACCGCGAACATCACCGCAGCGCGGGTGGCGTCGATTTCGATCATCATGTCAGCACACGCGTGTTTGATCGCCTGGAAGGAACCGATCGGCCGGTCGAATTGTTTTCGATTGCAGGCGTATTCGACCGCCATGTCCAGACAGGCTTCGGCACCGCCGAGCATCTCGGCCGCCACTAGGACCCTGGCCACGTCGAACACCCGCTCCAGGTCCGCAGCGGTGCCCCCGGTCAGTGCCTCGGCCGGGGCGTCGGTCAGGCGCAGCTTGGCGACGGGGCGAGTGGGGTCGAACGACGGCAGCTGCCCCACCGCGACACCCGGCGTATCGGCCCGCACGACATACCCGGCCGTTTCACCGCCCAGCACCGCCGGCACCACGAAAAGGTCGGCAATGTGGCCGTGCAGGACTGGGCTGCATTCGCCGGTCAGCACACTGCTCCCGTGCCTTAGGTCAGCCGCCACCCCCGGTTCGGAACCGGCGAAAGCCGCGACCCGCGCACCGGACAGCAGGCCGGGAAGCAGCGACTTGCATTGCCCAGAGTCGCCCATTCGCAGAATCGTCTCGATGGCAAATGCGTTGCCGAGGAACGGCACCGGGCATAACGCTCGTCCGAGTTCGGTGCAGGCGATCGCGGCCTCGAGGAGCGTGGCACCCGCGCCACCGTATTCGGCCGGGACGGATAGTCCGGGGAGTTCCAGGTCGACGCAAAGCTTTTCCCAAAGCCCGGGTGTTGCGGCGTGCTGGCACAGGAAACCGCGCAGCGACGCGCGGAAGTCGTCTTGTTCGGTGCTGTATCGGAAGTCCATGTCAGCGCGGCAGTCCGAGTAGTTTCTCACCGATCACGTTGCGCTGAATCTGCGAGCTGCCGGCGTAAATCGTTGCGGCGCGGGAGTACAACAGCTCGTCCATCCAGCATGAAGCGGTATTGGGTGTGCCCGCTTCCGGCACCACCCGAGCTCCGCCGTTGCCCGTGCCGACCGGGCTGATCGCCTCGGGTCCGAGGATCTCGACGGCAAGATCGGCGTAGCTGCGAAAGTATTCGCTCCAGATGATCTTGCTGATCGCAGCCTCGGCAACGGGCAGGCGGCCGTTGAGCGACATGGTGAGGGCGCGATAACCGCGGTAGCGCATGATCTGCACACGAGAAAAGCACCGTGCCAACCCATCTCGGATGCGTGGTTCGGTGTTCATGCCGCGGGCCCGGGCGAGTTCGCACAGCCGTTGTAGGTCACGGTCGAATTCGATGGCGACCGTGCTGGCCGCGGATCCGCGTTCGAAACCCAGTAGGGTCATCGCGGTGGGCCATCCGTTGCCCACCCCGCCCACCACGTTGTCGGACGCCGTGCGGGCATCGGAGAAGAACACCTCGCTGAATGACGAGTGACCGGCGGCGTTGACGATCGGCCGGACCGTAACCCCCGGTTGAGTCATAGGAACCAGCAGCAACGACAGGCCGCGGTGTTTGGGCGCGCTGGGGTCCGAACGCACCAGCACGAAGATCCAGTTCGCGGTCGTGCCGGCAGAAGTCCAGATCTTCTGGCCGTTGATCACCCACCCGTCGCCGTCAAGAACCGCACGGGTACGCACGGCCGCCAGGTCCGAGCCGGCCTCGGGTTCGGAGAATCCCTGGCACCATCGATCCGCGCCGGACAGGATGCGCGGTAGGAACCGGCTCTTCTGTTCCACAGAACCCAAGGCGATCAACGTGTTACCCAAGAGGTCGATCCCGAGCAGATCGTTTTCGGCCCGCTCCGGCGCGCCGGCACGGATGAACTCCTCGGCCACGACAACCTGCTCGAGCGGGGACAGCCCGCCGCCGCCGTATTCCGTGGGCCAGGAGACGGCGACCAGCCGGTGGGCTACCAACAATTGGCGCCACTGCCGGGCAAAGGCGTCGCGATCCGGTGGCGCCAACGCGCCTGGCCCGCACCAGCCCGCGGGCAAATGCTCGGCCAGAAAATCGCGGATCCGATCCCGAAATGCTTCCACCTCGGGTGGGTAGGTGACATCCACGTCGGCGCCTCGGGTCAGGGTCGTTGCTTGCTGGCGGGCTGGATCTCCGGCGCGCCGCGCCAGTCGTCCAGTCCGTACTCGACGGTTCCGTAGGACAGCTTTCCGCCGGTGACCTCGCCCCAGTGCGCGTGGTTGAGTTGATGGATCTTGAAACAACCGTCGAGTGCGGTGGTAAAGCCCATGGCGTCGACGCTCTGGTTCACCGACTCTTTGATCAGCAAGGCCGCCATGGTCGGGACTTTGGCGATTCGGCGAGCGAATGCGATTGTGCGCTCGGTCAATTCGCCGGCGGGGAACACCTTGGAAACCATCCCGAGTACGTGGGCCTCATCGGCGCCGATCGAATCCCCGGTCAACAGGAGCTCCTTGGCCCGGCGCGGTCCGAACTCCCACGGATGACCGAAGTACTCCACTCCACACATGCCCAGCCGGGTGCCCACTACGTCGGCGAAAACGGTGTCCTGGCTGGCGACGATCAGGTCGCAGCACCAGGCCAGCATCAGGCCGGCCGAAAGGACGGTGCCGTGCACCTCGGCGATGGTGATCTTGCGCAGGTTGCGCCATCTCTTCGTGTTCTCGAAGTAGTAGTGCCATTCCTGTCGATTGCGTGACTCCACGCCGCCGAAGGTTCCGCCGTTGCACTGATAGGAGGGGTGTTGGTCCGGTCCGGGTGCACGCTCGCGGACATCGTCGGCTGAACCGAGATCGTGTCCCGCCGAGAACGCCGGTCCCGCGCCCCGCAGGATGACTACCCGCACCCTGTCGTCGGCTTCGGCAAGCTCGAACGCGGCACCCAACTCCACCAGCAACCCGCGGGTCTGCGCATTGCGTTGCTTCGGGCGATCGAGCGTGATGGCAGCGATCAAGCCGTCATCGACCGTCTCGTACCGGATGAACTTGAAGTCCGTACCGGGACGGTCCCCGTTGGATCGGTGATCGACCGGACTCACCCCGGTGACACTCATGGCGGCTCCTTGCTGCTCGCTGCGCGCGCTGAACGGGTGGCCCGTGCGACGTTACGCGCGCATTCGTCATTATGTCCATAGCCATTACGGGCGTGTAGGTCAGAGTGCCCCGAGAATTACCAAGCAAAAAGCATCTTGTGTACAACGAAGTATCTTGCTAGTACTGTGATATACCAACAGAGACGCGGATGGCGGACAACCAGAGAAGGGTTAACGATGGAGATCGGAATCTTCCTCATGCCGGCCCACCCACCGGAGCGCACCCTGTACGACGCGACCCAGTGGGACCTCGACATGATCGAGCTGGCCGACCAGCTCGGGTACGTCGAAGCGTGGGTCGGCGAGCACTTCACCGTGCCGTGGGAGCCAATCTGTGCGCCCGATCTACTGCTGGCGCAGGCGCTGTTGCGAACCAAGAACATCAAGCTCGCACCTGGCGCGCACCTGTTGCCTTACCATCATCCAGTCGAATTGGCGCACCGCGTAGCCTATTTCGACCACCTCGCGCAGGGTCGCTTCATGCTGGGCGTGGGCGCCAGCGGTATTCCCGGCGACTGGGCGCTGTATGACGTCGACGGCAAGAACGGCGAGCACCGCGAGATGACCCGCGAGGCGCTGGAGATCATGCTGCGCATCTGGACCGAGGACGCGCCCTGGGAGCACCGCGGAAAATACTGGAACGCCAACGGTATTGCGCCGATGTTCGAGGGCTTGATGAAGCGTCACATCAAGTGTTTCCAGAGTCCGCACCCCCCGATCGGCGTCACCGGGTTCAGCGCCGGCTCGGAGACACTGAAGCTGGCCGGCGAACGTGGTTATCTGCCAATGAGTTTGGACCTTAATGCGGAATACGTTGCCACGCACTGGGATGCAGTGTTGGAAGGGGCCGAGCGCAGCGGTCGTACGCCGGATCGACGCGACTGGCGGCTGGTACGCGAAGTGCTGGTAGCCGAAACCGATGAGCAGGCATTCCGTTACGCGGTCGACGGGGCAATGGGACGCGCCATGCGCGAGTACACGTTGCCCACGTTCCGCATGTTCGGCATGACGAAGTTCTACAAGCACAATCCGACGGTTCCTGACGACGACGTGACGGCGGAATATCTGGCCGAGAACACTTTTGTGGTCGGTTCGGTCGAAACGGTGGTCGACAAGTTGGAGGCCACCTACGACCAGGTGGGCGGATTCGGCCATCTGCTCGTGCTCGGCTTCGACTACCGGGACAATCCCGGGCCGTGGAAAGAGTCGCTGCGGTTGCTGGCCGAGGAGGTCATGCCCCGACTCAACGCCCGCATCGCCAAGAAACCGGTGGCCCTGGTCGTTTAGCGCTTCGCAAGAGAGGGCACCACGATGTCGGTTCGCCAAGTCACCGTCGGTTATTCGGACGGGACCGCCAAGACGATGCCGGTGCTGCCGGACCAATCGATGCTGGAGGCGGCCGAGGAGCACGGTGTCGCCATCGTCAACGAATGCCAGAGCGGTATCTGCGGTACCTGCGTGGCCACTTGTACCTCCGGCCAGTACGAGATGGGACGCACCGAAGGCCTGTCCGATGTGGAGCGGGCCGCACGAAAAGTGTTGACCTGCCAGACATTCGCGACTTCCGATTGTCGTATCGAGTTGCAGTACCCGGCCGACGACAATGCCGCCCTGCTGATCACCGGCGACGGCGTGGTGACCTCTGTCGACCTGGTTTCAGCCGGCACGGCCATCCTGCGGGTCGACGTCTCCGGACTGGGGTCTGCGCTGCGCTACAAGGCTGGCCAGTTCGCCCAGTTGCGGGTGCCCGGCACGGGCACCTGGCGCAACTACTCCTACGCCCATCCGGATGGTCGCGACGAACTGGAATTCATCATCCGATTGCTGCCCGACGGCGTGATGTCGAACTATCTACGCGACCGCGCGCAACCCGGCGATCGCATTGCCATGCGGTGCAGCAAGGGCAGCTTCTATCTGCGTCCGGTCGTGCGTCCGGTCATCCTGGTTGCCGGCGGCACCGGCCTGTCGGCAATCCTGGCGATGGCGGACAGTCTGGCAGCCGACACCACCCAACCCGTTCATCTCCTCTACGGAGTGACCTCCGGCCAGGACCTGTGCAAACTCGACGAGCTCAAGGCGTTACGCCGTCGCGTCCCCGCCTTGGACGTGCACGTCATCGTTGCCAGTCCCGAAGCCGACTGGGATGGACGCACCGGACTGGTCACCGATCTCCTGGAACAACGAATGCTGGCCGACGGCGATTGCGATGTCTATCTGTGCGGTCCGGCACCGATGGTGGAAGCCAGCCGAAACTGGCTGGATCAAAACGGTTTTCACCGGGTCGGCCTCTACTATGAGAAGTTCGTGGCCAGCGGGGCGGCGCGCCGGCGCAACCCGGCGCGGCTGGACCATGCCGGCGTAGACATCGACGAGGTGCGGCGCCGAGGTCGCGGTACCGCAGTGGTGATCGGTGGCAGCATTGCGGGCATCGCCGCGGCCAAGGTGTGTAGCGAGACGTTCGAACGTGTCATCGTGTTAGAGAAAGACGATCCGCATCGCCGCCGGGAAGGTAGGCCCGGTGCTGCGCAGGGCTGGCACTTGCATCACCTACTCACCGCGGGACAGATCGAACTGGAACGCCTATTCCCCGGGATCGTCGACGACATGGTTCGCGAGGGTGCCTTCAAGGTCGACATGGCCGCCCAGTATCGGATCCGGCTGGGCGGTTCCTGGAAGAAGCCCGGCACCAGTGACATCGAAATCATCTGTGCCGGAAGACCACTGCTCGAATGGTGCGTGCGACGCCGACTCGACGACGAGCCCCGGATCGACTTCCGGTACGAGTCCGAGGTCACCGACCTGGTGTTCGATCGGGCGAACAACAGCGTGATAGGTGTCGCGGTCGGAGAAGACGCGGAGGTCATACCGGCGGAGTTCGTGGTAGACGCCTCCGGTAAGAACACTCGGGTACCGGAGTTCCTGGACCGTCTGGGCATCGGAGCACCGGAGGTCGAACAGGACATCATCAACTGCTTCTACTCGACAATGCAGCATCGGGTGCCGCCCGAACGGCAATGGCAGGACAAGGTGATGGTCATCTGCTACGCCTACCGGCCGTTCGAGGACACCTATGCCGCACAGTATTACGTCGACAGCTCGCGTACCGTGCTGTCCACTTCGCTGGTGGCCTACAACTGTTATTCGCCGCCGCGCACGGCAACCGAATTCCGCGAATCGCCAATCGCATGCCGTCGCCGGTGGTGGGGGAGAACATCGACGGGCTCGAACCCGCCTCGCCGATCTACAACTTCCGCTATCCGAACATGCTGCGGCTGCACTACGAGGACAAGCGCAATCTGCCACGGGCCCTGTTGGCCGTCGGCGACGCGTACACCAGCGCCGACCCAGTCTCGGGGCTCGGTATGAGTCTGGCGCTCAAGGAAGTTCGCGAGATGCAACTGCTGCTGGCAAAGTACGGTCCAGGGCATCGCCAGCTGCCGCGGCGGTATTACCGCTCCATCGCGAAGATGGCCGACACGGCGTGGTTTGTAATCCGCGAGCAGAACCTACGCTTCGACTGGATGAAGGACGTAGACAAGAAGCGCCCGTTCTACTTCGGGGTGCTGACCTGGTACATGGACCGCCTGCTGGAGTTGGTGCATGACGACCTCGACGCCTACCGCGAGTTCTTGGCCGTCGTTCACCTCGTCAAACCGCCACTGGCGCTGATGAAGCCGGGTATCGCCAGCCGGGTCATCGGCAAGTGGGCGCGCACCCGGCTGTCCGGCGAGAAGACGTTGATCGCCCGCAATTACGAAAATCGAGCGGTACCCGCCGAACCCGCGAATCAACTGGTGGGCGCAGCCGCCGGCCACGGACGCTGACGAGAGAGGCGAGCATGGTTCATCGAATCCTGAACTGCCGGGGCACCCGTATCCACGCCGTGGAGGAGGGTGACGGGCCGCTGGTGGTACTGATCCACGGCTTTCCGGAGTCCTGGTATTCGTGGCGTCATCAGCTTCCCGCGCTTGCCGCCGCCGGTTACCGCGCGGTGGCGATTGATCAGCGTGGCTACGGGCGTTCGTCGAAGTACTTCTTGAATTCCGCTTACCGGATCAAGGAATTGGTCGGTGACGTCGTCGGTGTGCTCGACGCTTACGGCGCGGACACGGCATTCGTGGTCGGTCATGACTGGGGTGCGCCAGTAGCCTGGACCTTCGCCTGGCTGCACCCGGACCGGTGTGCCGGCGTGGTCGGCATCAGTGTGCCGTTCGCCGGCCGCGGCGTAATCGGGTTGCCGGGCAGCCCCTTCGGCGAGCAACGGCCCAATGACTATCACATTGAACTCGCCGGCGAAGGTCGCGTCTGGTACCAGGACTACTTCTCCGCGCAAGACGCAATCATCGCCGAGATCGAAGAGGATGTGCGGGGGTGGCTGCTCGGACTCACCTATACCGTCTCCGGCGAAGCGATGATCGCCGCGACCAAGGCGGCGGTGGACGCCGGAGTCGACCTGGCCGCAATGGACCCTGTCGACGTGATCCGGGCCGGCCCGCTTTGCATGGCCGAGGGGGCCCGACTCAAGGACGCATTCGTTTATCCCGAACCGATGCCGTCCTGGTTCACCGACACCGACCTCGATTTCTACGCAGCGGAATTCGAGCGTTCCGGCTTCGGCGGACCGCTTAGCTTCTACCACAACATCGACAACGACTGGCACGACCTGGCCGACCAGGAGGGCAAGCCACTCACACCGCCCGCACTGTTTATCGGCGGACAGTACGACGTCGGAACCACCTGGGGCGCCGAGGCGCTCGAACGTGCCGACGAGGTGATGTCGGACTACCGTGGCACACATATGGTTTCCGACGTCGGCCACTGGATCCAGCAGGAAGCACCCGAGGAGACAAACCGCTTGCTGACCGAGTTCCTGGACGGGCTGCGCTAATCGTGAAAACCACCGACGTTCGAGTGCTACGCGCCCTGACCGCGATTGCCGCGGGGCGGGCCGTGGTCCTCGCCGACGGTACCGACGGTGACGGCTATCTGGTGTTCGCGGCCGAGGCCGCGACTGCGCAACTACTTCACTTCACCATCCGCCACGCCTCCGGTTATGTGCGAGTGGCATTGCCGGGCAACGAGTGTCGACGGCTGGACCTGCCGCCCATGTGTCACGGCGACACGCCGCACTGCGTGTCGGTCGACGTGCGCGGGACCGGTACCGGCATTTCGGCGGCGGACCGGGCGCGGACCATCGCGGCACTCGCGTCGGCCCGGAGCACGGCTGCGGATTTCCAGCGTCCGGGCCACGTCGTCCCGGTCCGGGCCGAGTCCGGTGGGCTTCTGCAGCGATGCGGACCCGCCGAGGCCGCAGTCGACCTGGCACAGCTGGCGGGACGGGTCCAGGCCGCCGCATTCTGCGAAATCGTCTCGCGGCGTAATCCGACCTTGATCGCCCGTGGCGCCGAATTGGTCGAATTCGCCGTCGAATACGCACTTCCAGTGGTATTCATGGCCGAATTGCTCGCGTATCGAAAGCGGACCGAGCCGCAGGTGGTTCGGTTGACAGAGACCGTGCTGCCGACGTGGGCGGGTGATTCCCGGGTGATTGGCTTCAAAGACGTGCATGAGGGTGGTGAACATCTGGCGGTGATCCTAGGCACCGCCGACGCCGGCATCCCCGTCCCCTTGCATGTCCACGTCGAATGCTTGACCGGAGATGTGTTCGGCTCCAAAGCGTGTCGCTGCGGCAGCGACCTCAACGGCGCGCTGTCCCGGATGTCGGCGCAGGGCAGCGGGGTCGTGCTGTACCTGCGGCCGTCCGGGACGCCGCGCGCCTGCGGGCTGTTTCCACGCAGCGGTGCCACAGAGATGGCGGTAACGGTGAGCTGGATCCTTCGTGATCTCGGGGTCTACGCCCTCGAACTTTCCGATGAGACACCAGGATTCGGTCTGGTGCTGTTCGGCGCCATTCGCGAGCACGGGATAGCGACGCAAACGTTGGCGGCAGCAGGGTGAACCATCCTGACCTGGCGGGTAAGACCGCGATTGTCACCGGCGCCGGAGCAGGCATCGGGCTGGCGGTGGCGCAGCGACTCGCCGTCGAGGGTTGTCAGGTCCTGTGTGCCGACATCGACGCCGCGGCCGCTGAAACCGCCGCGACAAAGATCGGTTCCGGTGCGGTTGCCCACCAGGCCGACATCAGCGACGAGCAACAGGTCGCCGGCATGGTCGCGGCCTGCGTGTCATCCTTCGGCGGCGTGGACAAACTCGTCGCGAACGCCGGCGTCGTTCACTTCGCTTCGCTCATCGAGACCACCGTCGAGGATTTCGACCGCGTGATGGCGATCAACCTGCGCGGCGCCTGGCTGTGCACCAAACATGCTGCGCCGCAGATGATCCAGCGTGGCGGGGGAGCGATAGTCAACATGTCATCGCTGGCCGGGCACATCGCGGTGGGCGGATCCGGCGCCTACGGTATGTCCAAGGCCGCGATCAGTCAGCTGAGCCGGATCACCGCCGCGGAACTGCGCTCCTCGAACATCCGCGCCAACGCGCTGCTGCCGGCATTCGTCGACACCCCCATGCAGCAGACCGCGATGACCATGTTCGACGAAACGTTGGGCGAGGGCGGTGCACGCAGCATGATCGCCCGCTTGCAGGGTCGCATGGCAGCACCCGAGGAGATGGCCAGCATTGTGGCGTTCCTGTTGTCCGACGATGCGTCGATGATCACCGGGACCACGCAAATCGCCGACGGCGGAACCATCGCCGCGCTCTGGTGAGCGTCGCTCAGGACCGACTCGTCAAGATCGACAACGCGATCGCGGTGATTTCGTCGGCGACCCCCACGTAGCGCGTGAGATGCCATGTGCGAGAGACATCTTCGATGAAAGTGATAGCAGCAGCGGTGAGTATCCGCGCTTCGGTGGTCGTCGTCACGGGCACCAATTGGTTGATCAACTCGATCCAGACCGTCTCACGGTCGGTCTTGTTCCTCAGGTAACCGTCGCATACCTCGACAGAGGCGTGAGAGAGTTCGGTGACGCACACCGCCACCAGGTCCGGTGCGTCCAGGCTGATCCGCACATGCCCTTCTACCAGCCCCCGCAGCCGTTGCACCGCTTCGGAATTCGCGCGTATTGCACGGACGGCTTCCAGGCTGCGCCACTCGTCGAGTCGGCGGATGAGCGCATCCAGAATGGCCTGCTTCGACGAGAACGACCGGTAGAGGCCCGGGCCGGCGATGTTGGCGCCCTTGGCAATTTCGCTGGTGCTGACGGCCGGATAACCGCGCGCGCGGAACAAGTGTGCGCCGGTGGCAAGCAGGGTCTCGTATCGCGAAAACAGCACCGCGGCCTCTGCATCCGGGTCGACAGAGGTTTCGATCGGCTCTAGCTCACCGGCCGCAGGAGTCCGCGCCGCGGCCATACACGCTTGGGAGAGACACACTTCGAGCTCGTCAGCCGGAAGCGTCAGATTGTGCCCGCCGAGCCCGGTCAGCGTGCTGGCGACCGCCCACGCACGCAACTCTGACTGCTGCGGGCTCAGACCGGGCACCTCGAGCACTAAGTTGTCACGCATACCGGCGACGATCGCGTTGATGCGACGCCGCACTTCCGCGCGGTCGTTCTCATTGAGGTAGCGCGCTTCGCGCTGCCACAAAACCATCAGCGAGCGTGATTCGACCGCCGCGGTAATCAAGTCGGGAAGTTCGACATTCAACGGACGTGGTGCCGGCTCAGCCTGGCCGTCGGTGAGACGACGAGCGCTCTGGTACTGGTCTTGGCCGGCCCGGATCGCTTCGGCGAGCAACGCCTGCTTGCTGTCGTAGTGACGATAAAGAGCGCGTGCGGTCACCCCAGCCGCTTCGGCGATGTCCTCCAATTTGACCGAGTGAAAGCCGCGCTCGATGAACAGCCCGACCGCCTGCTCCAAAATCTGCTGCTTGCGGTCCTTCGGGCGGCGCCTCACCGGCGCGGCGGCTGTCTCCATCGATGCAAATCCTGCCAGACAAGTACTACTTACAGCTTCAACCAGCTCTGTGCCTGAACGTGTCCGTTGCGCGAGCCTCTTTTACCGAGATCATCCAGATACATAAATGGGTAAATAGACTCTATTACAACGTGATTGACTGGATCAAGCCTGCGCTCCAGCCGTAACGGTTATAGACATGGCCCTGACAGGTGCGCCTCAGGCCAGTTCGGGGACACTGGCCAGTCGCACATAGCTACGTTCGACCGGCTCGATCTTGCGCAGGTCCAGATCCGCGTCCTGCAACGCGCGGGCGGCCTCGTCCGCGGACGCCAGCGCCCGCAGCACCTCCGCATGCTGGCGCCGCATGCGCTCGAGCAGGACGGTGCGTTCGTAGGCATATCCGAAGCCTTCGGCGAACGCCCACACCGTGTCCCGGTCGATCTCGTCGACGACGCGGCCCGAATAGAGCCGACCGGCATGCAGGAATCCGATTACCTTGCCGGTCGGCATAACCGGACACGAGTGGGAAACGGAGTTCGCCCACATCATCACGCTGCGGGACGCTCGCTGGCTGCACTTTCGCGACTTCGCGAATTCGGCGCTCGCCCTCCAAGCGTTCATGACATGAAAGTCCCGGCCGACGACGACTTGAAATGGGTCCCCGGTTGACCCACCAGACGATCCGCACACGTGACCATCAGACGATACTGACAAAATACATCGTCTTAGATAAGTGGCGATCTGCTTGGCTATTTGAAGGACATCTGCTCGGTACGATGCGTATCAGCTATGGACATATGGACTGCGTGCCGCGTAACCTCGCAGGTGTCACACGTCCACTTCGACCTGTCCGGGGGTGCGGGACACCATGGTGATCGCGCTCGACCAAGCGGTAAAGCCGGTGCGGGCGATGGGCGGCTTCTTCGCAATGTCACTGGACACCTTCGTAGCCATGTTCCGGCCGCCCTTCGCTTGGCGCGAATACCTTTCCCAGTGCTGGTTTGTGGCGCGAGTCTCCACCCTTCCCGGGATCCTGATGACCATCCCCTGGGCGGTCATATCGGGTTTCCTGTTCAATGTGCTGCTGACCGACATCGGTGCCGCGGACTTCTCCGGCACCGGCTGCGCGATATTCACGGTGGACCAAAGCGCCCCGATCGTGACGGTCCTAGTGGTCGCGGGCGCTGGATCCACGGCTATGTGCGCCGATCTTGGGGCGCGAACCATCCGTGAGGAGCTCGACGCGCTACGGGTGATGGGCATCAACCCGATTCAGGCGCTGGCGGTGCCCCGGGTAATGGCGGCCACCACGGTATCGCTGGCGCTGAGCTCGATCGTGACCGCGACGGGATTGATCGGTGCGTTCTTCTGCTCGGTGTTTCTCATGCATGTCTCGGCCGGGGCTTGGGTGTCGGGCTTGACCACCCTCACCCACACCATCGACGTCTTCATCTCGATGATCAAGGCAACGCTGTTCGGGCTGATGGCAGGCTTGATCGCCTGCTATAAGGGCATGTCGGTCGGTGGTGGTCCGGCCGGCGTAGGCCGGGCAGTCAACGAGACCGTGGTATTCGCCTTCATCGTCCTGTTCGTCATCAACATCATCGTCACCGCCGTCGGCATGCCGTTCATGGTTTCGTGAGGCGAACCATGACGGTAACAGAATCGATTGCGGGAGAATGGAATCGGCTCGGCTCACAGATGCGGTTCTATGTCAGCACGCTGGCCGGGATTCCGGACGCCATCATGCACTACCGCGGTGAACTGCTGCGTGTCATCGCCCAAATGGGTTTGGGCGTAGGAACTCTGGCAGTAATCGGGGGAACGGTCGTGATCGTCGGGTTTCTGGCGATGACCACTGGCGCAATCGTCGCGGTACAGGGCTACAACCAATTCGCCTCGGTGGGCGTGGAGGCACTGACCGGCTTCGCCTCGGCTTTCTTCAACACCCGAGAGATTCAGCCGGGCACCGTGATGGTCGCGCTGGCGGCAACCGTCGGCGCCGGCGCCACCGCGCAACTCGGCGCAATGCGGATCAACGAGGAAATCGAAGCGCTCGAAGTGATCGGCATCCGCAGCGTCAGCTACCTCGCGAGCACCCGGGTGCTGGCAGGCGTGGTGGTTGCCATCCCGCTTTTCTGTGTGGGGTTGATGACCGCTTATCTGGCCGCCCGCATCGGCACCACGGCCATCTACGGCCAGGGCTCCGGCGTGTATGACCACTACTTCAATACGTTTCTACGCCCGAGCGACGTGCTGTGGTCGTCGCTGGAAGTCGTTGTGGTGGCGCTGATGATCATGCTGGTGTGCACCTACTACGGCTACGCCGCGCACGGCGGGCCGGCCGGTGTGGGTGAGGCGGTGGGCCGCGCTGTCCGCGCCTCGATGGTCGTCGCTTCGATAGCCATCGTCATCATGACCCTGGCAATCTACGGCCAGTCTCCGAACTTCCACCTGGCGAGTTAGCGAGATGAAGCACCGGCCGGGAAGACACCGTCTGCACGACGGATGGTGGACGCTGATGCTCTTGGCCGTAATCGGTGTCGTCGTCTTGGTCACAGCGATCTCGTTCAACGGCACCTTGCGATCCTTCGTGCCGGTGACGCTTACCGCGCAGCGCTCCGGGCTGGTAATGGACCCCGGAGCGAAGGTCATGTTGCGCGGTGTACAGGTCGGCCGGGTCAGCCGGATCGGTGACGACAACAACGGGACCAAGCTCGCACTTGAAATCGAGCCAAGCCAAATCCGTTACATTCCAGCCAATGTCGAGGCACAGATCAGTGCCACCACCGCTTTCGGTGCCAAGTTCGTCGACCTGGTCATGCCGCCGAACCCGAGTCGTGACCGACTGTCTGCGGGCGCCGTGCTGCATTCGAAGAATGTCAGCACCGAGATCAACACGGTGTTCGAAAACGTCGTGGCGCTGCTCAACGTGATCGACCCGCTGAAGGTGAACGCGGTATTGACCGCGGTGGCTGATGCCGTGCGCGGGCAGGGTGAACGGATCGGGCAGGCAACCACCGACCTCAACGAGGTGCTGGCTGCCCTCAACGCGCGTAGCGAAACCATGCGTCGGGACTGGAACTCATTGGAGAGCTTCGCCGAGACCTATCACGCTGCCGCCGGTGACATCTTGTCGATCATGAACGCCGCCAGCACCACCAGCACCACCGTCGTCAACCACTCGGCACAACTGGACACTTTGCTGCTCAACGTGATTGGTCTGTCAAAGACGGGGACCACCCTGCTCGGCTACAGCCGGGACAATCTCATCGCATCGGTCAACATCCTCGAACCGACCACGAACCTGCTGACCAAATACAGCCCCGAATACACCTGCTTTCTGCAGGGCACCAAATGGTATTTGGACAACGGCGGCTATTCGGCGTGGGGCGGAGCCGACGGCCGGACCCTGCAACTGGACGTCGCACTGCTATTGGGAAACGACCCGTACGTCTTTCCCGATAATCTGCCGCTGGTCGCGGCCAAAGGCGGACCCGGCGGACAGCCCGGCTGCGGGTCGCTTCCGGACGCCAGCAAGAACTTCCCGGTACGCCAACTGATCACCGACACCGGATGGGGTACCGGCCTGGACATCCGACCCAACCCGGGCCTGGGGCACCCGTGCTGGGCGGACTACCTCCCGGTGACCCGCGCCGAGCCCAGGCCGCCATCGATCCGCCAATGCCTTCCCGGGCCCGCGCCGGGCCCGAATCCGGGCGGCCCACCCTACGGTGCGGCCCTCTACGGTCCAGACGGAGTCCCCTTATGGCCCGGGGTACTGCCCGCGGCACCGGGTGGGCAACCCGAGGAGCACCCATGAGAGAAAACCTCACGGGCGTGATGGTGCGACTCGGTGTCTTTTTGACGGTATGCGTGCTGACCGCGGTCCTGTTGATCGCCGTGTTCGGGGAAGTGCGATTCGCCGAGGGCAACACCTACTATGCCGAGTTCACCAACGTGTCAAACCTGCGGCAGGGCAAGTTGGTTCGCATCGCCGGTGTCGAAATCGGCAAGGTCAAAAGGATCTCGATCAACCCCGATGCCACAGTGCGAGTCGAGTTCACCGCCGAGGACTCGGTCACCCTCACCGAAGGGACCCAAGCGGTGATCCGCTACGACAACTTGTTCGGCGACCGCTACCTTGCGCTGGAGGAAGGCCCTGGCGGGCTCAACGTTCTTCGCCCCGGTCAGACGATCCCGTTGGCCCGCACCAAGCCGGCACTGGATCTCGACGCTTTGATCGGTGGCTTCAAACCGTTGTTCCGTGCACTCAACCCCGATCAGGTCAACGCGCTCAGCGAGCAGTTGCTGCAGGTGTTCCAGGGACAAGGACCGACGATCGCCTCGTTTCTGGATCAGGCTGCGGCGCTTACCAACACGCTGGCCGACCGCGATCAGCTCATCGGAGAAGTAGTTACCAACCTCAACGTCGTTATGGGTTCGCTTGGCGGCCAGAGCGATCGGTTGGACCAGGCGGTGCTGTCGCTGGCCCAATTGGTGCACGGCCTTGCCGAACGCAAGGCCGACATCTCCAACGCAGTGGCCTATACCAACGCCGCGGCCGGATCGATCGCCGACCTACTGGCGCAGGCGCGGGCGCCGTTGTCGAAGGTAGTGCACGAAACCGATCGGGTCGCGGAGATCGCGGCGGCCGACCATGATTATCTCGACAACCTGCTCAATACGCTGCCGGACAAGTACCAGGCACTGGCCCGCCAGGGCATGTACGGCGACTTCTTCGCCTTCTATCTGTGCGATGTGGTGCTCAAGGTCAATGGCAAGGGCGGTCAACCCGTGTACGTCAAGGTGGCCGGCCAGCCCACCGGACGGTGTGCACCGAAATGAAGTCCTTCGCTGAACGCAACCAGTTGGTCATCGGTGCGGCCGGCATCGTGCTCGCTGCCGGCGCCGTGCTGGGCGCCTTGCAGTACCAAAAGCTGCCTTTCTTCGATCACGGAAAAAGCGTCTCCGCGTATTTTGCCGACGCCGGCGGGCTGCGCACCGACAACACCGTCGAGGTCTCCGGCTATCCGGTGGGCAAAGTGTCCAGCATCGAGCTGCACGGGCCGGGCGTGCTGGTGAAGTTCAACGTGGACAACGAAATTCGGCTTGGAGATCGCACCGAGGTTGCGATCAAGACCAAAGGCCTGTTGGGTAGCAAGTTCCTCGACGTCCTGCCTCGCGGTGACGGCAACCTGACCGGCCCGATCCCGATCGAGCGCACGATGTCGCCTTACCAGCTGCCCGATGCACTCGGCGATCTGGCCACCACGATCAGCGGACTGAACACCAGCCAGCTGTCCACCTCGCTGGACACCCTGGCGCAGACCTTTGCCGACACGCCAACCGATTTCCGCAACGCGGTCAGCGGTGTGGCCCGGCTCGCACAGACCCTCGACAAGCGCGACGCCCAACTGCGCAGCCTGCTCGCCAACGCGGCCAAAGCCACCGGGGTACTAGCCAAGCGCACCGACCAGATCGTGAGTCTGGTCCGCGACACCAACGCGATCCTGGCGCAACTGCGGACCCAAAGTGCCGCCCTGGATCACCTCTGGGCAAACATATCGGCCGTTTCGCGGCAGTTGCAGGGGTTCATCGCCGAAAACCGCGCGCAGCTGCGGCCCGCGTTGGACAAGCTCAACGCGGTGCTGGCCGTCGTAGAGAACCGCAAAGAACGTGTGCAGCAAGCGATCCCACTGCTCAACACGTACGTGATGTCGCTCGGCGAGTCGCTGTCGTCGGGACCATTCTTCAAGGCGTATGTGGTGAATTTGCTGCCGGGGCAGTTCGTGCAACCGTTCATCGGCGCCGCATTCTCCGACTTGGGACTGGACCCGGCCACATTGCTGCCGTCGCAGCTGACCGACCCGCCGGTCGGCCAGCCCGGCACCCCGCCGTTACCGGTCCCGTACCCGCGGACGGGACAGGGCGGTGAGCCGCGCCTGAATCTGCCCGACGCCATCACCGGCAATCCCGACGATCCGCGTTACCCGCCCCGCCCGGAACCACCGGCTCCGCCGCCGGGCGGTCCGCCGCCCGGTCCGCCCGCATTAACGCCGGGAGGCCAACCGTGACAACGAAACTGCGACGAGGCCGCTCCGCGTTGGCGACCGCCCTCACCCTGATGCTGATCACCGGGCTGTTAGTCGCGATGCGCACGGCGGGCGACACCGCCCGAACAACAGTGGTCGCTTACTTTGACAACAGCAGCGGTCTGTTCGCCGGCGACGACGTCCGTATCCGCGGGGTGCCGGTGGGCAAGATCGTCAAGATCGAGCCGCAACCGCTGCGGTCGAAGATCACGTTGTGGTTCGACCGCAAGCACAAGGTTCCCGCCGACGCCAAGGCGGCGATCCTGTCGCCGCAACTGGTTACCGGTCGCGCCATCCAGCTGACGCCTCCCTATGCCGGCGGACCCGCCATGAACGACGGTGCGGTCATCCCGCAGGACCGCACGGCGGTGCCCGTCGAGTGGGATGACCTACGGGCTCAACTTCAGCGGCTCACCGAATTGCTGAAACCCACCCGGCCCGGCGGTGTCAGTACCCTGGGCGCGCTGATCAATACCGCCGCCGACAATCTACGCGGCCAAGGGCCCACCATCCGTGACACGATAGTCAAACTGTCCCAGGCGGTTTCCGCGCTAGGCGATCACAGCAACGACATCTTCGCCACACTGAAAAATCTGTCGACGCTCGTCACAGCGCTGCACGACAGCGCGGATCTGCTCGAGCAGCTGAACCACAACTTGGCAGCAGTATCGGCGGTGCTCGCCGACGACCCGCACAAGGTCGCCGAGGCGGCCGAGGACCTCAACGCTGTTGTCGCCGACGTGCAGAGCTTCAGCGCGGACAACCGCGAGGTGATCGGGACAGCATCGGACAAGCTCGCCTCCATCAGCAAGGCGTTGGTGGCCAGCCTCGACGACATCAAGCAAACCCTGCACATCAGCCCCACCGTCCTGCAGAACTTCAACAACATTTTCGAACCCGCCAATGGTGCATTGACCGGCGCTCTGGCCGGGAACAACATGGCAAACCCAATTGCGTTCCTGTGTGGTGCAATTCAAGCGGCTTCCCGCCTCGGCGGGGAGCAGGCGGCGAAGCTCTGCGCGCAGTACATGGCGCCGATTGTGAAGAACCGGCAATACAACTTCCCGCCGATCGGGGAGAATCTGTTCGTAGGAGCGCAGGCCCGTCCCAACGAGGTCACCTACAGCGAAGCCTGGATGCGGCCGGATTTCGTTCCACCGGGGCCGGCACCTATCGATCCGGCGGCCGGCTTGCCCGGCCTGATGTTGCCGCCGGGAGTCGGCTCATGACGTTGATGAAAAGGGTTCTCACCGTTGCGCTGACGGTCGCGGTCCTCGCCGTGATGCCAGGCTGCGGCTGGCGCGGATTGAACTCGCTGCCGCTGCCCGGCACCGAGGGCAAGGGCCGCGGGTCGTTCGTTATCCAGGCGCAGATGCCTGATGTCAATAACATCCAAGCGAACTCGCGGGTGCGGGTGGCCGACGTGACAGTCGGACATGTCAGCAAGATCGAACGTCAGGGCTGGCACGCGTTGGTGACGATGCAGCTCAACGGTGATGTCGTGTTGCCGGCCAACGCGACCGCCAAGATCGGTACCACGAGCCTGCTCGGTTCCTACCACATCGAGCTGGCGGCACCGAAAGACGAAGCACCGCAGGGCAAGCTGCGCGGCGGTTCGGTTATCCCGCTGTCCCGTGGTGGCGCCTACCCGAGCACCGAACAAACGTTGGCGGTGCTCTCATTGGTGCTCAATGGCGGTGGGCTGGGCCAGATCCAGGACATTACCGAGGCATTGAGCACCGCCTTTCGCGGACGCGAACACGATGTGCGTGGACTGATCGGGCAACTGGACAAGTTCTCCGGCTACCTCAACGATCAGTCGGGTGACATCATCGCGGCCACCGAAAGCTTGAACCGGCTGGCCGGCAAGTTCGCCGCTCAGCAGTCGGTGCTGGACCGTGCGTTGGCGACCATTCCGGACGCGCTCGCGGTGCTCAACCAGGAGCGGGACAAGCTCGTCGAGGCCGCCGATCAGTTGAGTAAGTTCAGTGCGTTGACCGTCGACGCCGTGGACCGCACGAAGACCAACCTGCTCAACGAATTACGGGATCTTGGACCGGTTTTGGAGTCGCTGGCCAACGCCGGGCCGAGCCTGACCCGGTCATTGTCCCTGCTGGCCACCTTCCCATTCCCAAACGAGACGTTCCAGAATTTCCAGCGCGGGGATTACGCCAACTTGACCGCGATCGTCGACCTCACGTTGAGCCGAATCGACCAGGGGCTGTTCACCGGAACCCGTTGGGAATGCCATCTGACCCAGCTTGAATTGCAGTGGGGTCGTACCATCGGCCAATTCCCCAGTCCGTGCACCGGTGGTTTCCGCGGCACCCCGGGCAATCCGCTGACCATCCCGTATCACGGCGACCAGGGACCGTAGATGCTGCACCTACCGCGTCGAGTCATCGTTCAGCTGGCCGTCTTCGCCGTCATCGCGGTGGCCGTGGTCGCCGTGACGTTTCTACACTTCGTCAAACTGCCCGCGATGCTGTTCGGGGTCGGTCGCTACACCGTGACAATGCAATTACCCGAGGCCGGCGGGCTATACAGCACCGGCAACGTCACCTATCGCGGCTTCGAGGTGGGACGTGTCGAGGCGGTGCGACTGACCGATTCCGGTGTGGTAGCGGTGCTTTCGCTGAAATCGGGCATTGACATCCCGTCCGACCTGCAAGCCGAGGTGCATAGCCACACAGCGATCGGCGAATCGTACGTCGAATTGTTGCCTCGCAACGGCACTTCGCGGCCGCTGCGGGACGGCGATGTCATTGCGCTGGCCAACACCTCGGTACCGCCCGACATCAACGGCTTGCTCAGCTCCGCGAACACCGCGCTGACGGCGATTCCTCGGGAGAATCTAAAAACTGTGGTGGACGAGTCATATACGGCGGTTAGCGGCCTCGGCCCGGAGCTATCTCGGCTGATTGCGGGTTCGACCAGCTTGGCAATCGACGCCCGAAAGAACCTCGATCCGATGCTGGCGCTGATCGACCAGGCACAGCCGGTGCTCGATTCGCAGACCCGTACCTCGGATGCGATTGCGGGGTGGGCGGCCCACCTCGCCGCGGTCACCGCGGAACTGCAGTCCCATGACGCGGCCATCGGCGGTGTGGTGGACCGGGGCGGTCCAGCGCTTGCCGAGACGCGTCAGCTCTTTGAGCGCGTGCAGCCGACGCTGCCGATTCTGTTGGCCAATCTGGTCAGCATCGGCCAGGTCGCGCTCGACTATCAGAACGACCTCGAACAGCTATTGGTGGTGTTCCCCATGGCAATCGGCGCTGAGCAGGCCGGCATCTTGGCGAATCTGAATACCAAGCAGGCATACCGGGGTCAGTATCTGAGTTTCAATCTCAACCTGAACCTGCCGCCCCCGTGCACCACTGGTTTCCTGCCCGCCCAGCAGCTGCGGGTGCCGACCTTCGAGGACAATCCGGCCCGGGCGGCCGGTGACCTGTATTGCCGGGTGCCGCAGGAGTCGCCATTGAACGTGCGCGGCGCACGCAACATCCCGTGTGAGACCGTGCCCGGCAAGCGCGCGCCCACCGTGAAGTTGTGCGAGAGCGCCGAGCAATACGTGCCGCTCAATGACGGCTTCAACTGGAAGGGCGACCCCAACGCCACGCTTTCCGGTCAGGGCATTCCGCAACTGCCACCCGCACCTCCGCCAACCGTATCGAGGGACAAGACATGGCAATCGATGCTGCTGCCGCCGGGCAGCTGAATGATTCCGAACCGATTGCACCACAATCGGACCCAACTCCGCGCCGGGCCATCCTGCTTGGCCTGACCTTGGTCGTAGCATTAGCAATATTGTTGCTTTGGTTAGGCTTTCGTGTTCATCAAGCGGAGCAGACGCAAGCCCAACGGGGTGAATTCCTGCAAGTCGCCACGCAAGGCGCAGTGAATCTGACCACGATCGACTGGCGACACGCCGACGCTGACGTGCACCGCATCCTGGACGGCGCGACCGGTGAGTTCCGTGACGACTTCGCTCGGCGGTCAGGTCCGTTCATCGACGTGCTGCGACAGGCCCAATCCAGCACGGTCGGTTCCGTCACCGAGTCCGGCCTGGAGTCGCAGACCGCCGACACGGCACAGGCGCTGGTGGAAGTGTCGGTGCAGACCTCCAATGCCGGCGCGGCCGAACCTGTTCCGCGGGTTTGGCGAATGCGCATCACTGTCGCGAAGGTCGGCGACCAGGTCAAAGTGTCCAGCGTCCGGTTCGTGCCATGAGTATCCGTTGGTCACGGGTGTTCGGCCACGGCTTGCTGCCGGCGCTGGCGTTGGCGATTGCGGCCGGCGCCGGCTGGCTGAAGTGGCAGGACAGCTCCATCCGGGAGGCGACGCAGGCTCGCACCGAATCCGTGCGGGCGGCCACCGACGGCACGATCGCGCTGCTGTCCTACCAACCTGGCACGGTGGCAAGGGATTTGGATGCCGCACGTACCCGGTTGAGCGGGTCGTTCCTCAGCACCTACACCCAATTGGTTCACGACGTGGTGATACCCGGTGCCAAGCAGAAGCAGATTTCGGCCGTGGCCACGGTCCCGGGCGCGGCTTCGGTGTCCGCGACCGCTACGCACGCCGTCGTGCTGCTGTTTGTGAGCCAGACCATCGTCGTCGGCCAGGAAGCTCCGAGGAGTACCGCGTCCAACGTTCGGCTCACACTGGACAAGATCGACGGGCGCTGGCTGATCTCGCAATTCGATCCGATCTGAGGTTCGCAGTGACTACCCGCCAGCACCTCCCGGCATCCGCTCCACATGCGCTCGATGATCTCGGCAGCCGGCGGAAGGTCCTCGATCCGGCCGGCAACCTGACCGGTGTTGGCGACACTGGCGTCCATGTCGCCGTCGAAGTAGAGGCGTTGCACGCGCTGCAATGCGGCTCCGCCAGCCTCGAAAGAGGCTGCAGCATCCAGCTTCTCAGCGGCCGGTGTCCGAATGACTCGCATCATCCGTCGACCGTCCAGGGGGAGTAGCACGGTACCTGTCTCGTCGGCCCGAACCACGGCTTCCTTGAGGTTGCCATGTACGGGGGAGTCCGCCGAGGCGAGCAGCCGTGTGCCCATCTGCACGCCATCGGCGCCGAGCACCAACGCAGCAGCCATCGATCGGGCGTCACAAATGCCGCCCGCCGCCACGATCGGCACTTCGACGTGCGCCGCCACCAACGGCAACAGCACCATGGTCGAAGCTCCGAACCGGTTCTTGAACCCGCCGCCTTCGACGCCTTCGACCACCAGGCCGTCGACGCCCGCGTCTACCGCCTTCTTTGCCGCAGCCAGCGTGCCGACCACGTGGAACACCGTGATCCCCACGTCGTGCAGCCGGGCGGTGAATAGGGACGGGTCGCCGGCAGAAGTGGTTACGAAACGAATGTCGTTGTCAGCCAACAGGTCCACCACCGCCGGATCGCGGTTGAACAACAACGCGATGTTGGCACCCACGCGCCGGTCGGTGAGATCACGCACCCAGCGCACATCTGCGCGACCCTGCTCGGAGGTGGTCTCGATGACGCCGAGCGCCCCGGCGTTGGATACCGCCGCGGCCAGTTGCGCGCCGGCGATGTAGGTCATCGGCGCCTGGATGATCGGGATGTCGATGCCCGCCATCGCGCACACCCGGTTCACCGCGCTCGGCTCAATCGACATGCTGCCCTTGCGATTTGGGTGCACGCGGATCCACCAGGTCGCGGAAACCTTCGGCGCGGCGCACCGAAGCGCTCAGTCCGCGCACCCGCTCGGTGAGCGTCTTATCCGAAGTCACGACACAAATTTCAGCTGGCTGCGGATCGGCCCGCACCAGTCGGACGATTTCGTCGTCCGCCGAGTTCGCTGCCGCCCGGGGTGCGTATGCCACCTCGATCACCGACGCGCTGATCGGCGTCTTGGGCGGATGCTCGAATACCACCGTGACGGGTTCGCCGCGTCCTGCGGCCCACCCGTCAAGCCGTTCCACAAGCGCAGCCATTGCTCGCCCGCGGTCCTTCCACCAGCCGTCCGGGCGGCTGCCGATAACGTTCATGCCGTCGACGATCCAGCGCGTCAGAACCACCGGCGCTTGCGACCTCGCCGCTCGACCGCGGCGCGATACTGGTTGACGGCATTCTCTTCTAGCGCGCCCAGCGCGTTGATGACCTCCAACTGCGACAGGATCATCAAGCCGTTCAACTGTTTGAGCCGATCCGGGTTGGCCGCGATCGACTCCTCGTCGTCGACGTAGATGAGCAGGAAATCCCGCAGCGCCTGACTGCCCTTCATCCGCTCGGGGACCTTCATCTGCCGCAGGATGGTGGCCATGTCAGGCTCATCGGTCACAACGCCGCTCCTTCGCTGTCGAATGTTAGTCGTTAGCGTAGGAGATCATCCGGGGTCTTCGGGCCATCACTAGCCAACCCCGTGGCGAGCACGATCGTCAGAGCATGCGCTCGGCAGGCTCGTCCTGGTCTTCGCGCTGGCTGTCGTCGCCGTCCTGCGCCATGGAAGAGGCCAAACTCGGCTTGGAGCTGCCGGCGGCCGACGTGCCCGCACCCATGCCGCTGCCCAGCGGAGCCCCGCCGCTCATCGCCGACTGTCCGGCGCTAGCGGCCGCCGATGTGATCGGCGATGACGCCACTTGGGTCGCTCCGGCCACCAGCGGGTTGGTGGCCGCGGCGCCGAGCGGGCTCTGCACGCCGGCAGCACCTAATCCGCCGACACCACTTGATCCAGCCGCGCCTCCCAGCCTGGACATCGGCGAGGAACTGAATGCCAACGCACCGGCTGCGGTCTCGTCGGAGTCGCCATACATGCGGGCGATGTCGGTCAACGCAGTACCGGCCCGCATCAGCTCTTCTTGAGCTGCGGTGTTGGAAGCCAGCATTGTGGCGGCCTCTTGGGCGAAAGCCATTACCGCCTGCATCGACACCTCTTCGCCCCCGGCTGGTATCAACCCGCTCATAACGGACATGGCCGCGGTCGAGCCGGAGCTGATGCCCTGACTGGCGATGTCGACCAACTGCGAACCGATGTCGCCAGCGGCCGGATCGTGGGACATGGAATCCATTGCCATCTGCGTGCTGCTCCTGTGTGTTTCGTGCGCGACTACCGCCGCAACCGCCGCGGTCCAACCGTGCTCTACAACGCTCTAATTCTAAGGTCTCCAACCAGGGTCCCGAGGCACCTTTTTGCCATTTGAACATCGAAGCCACCTAGCCGGTGAGCACAATGCGCAAAACCTCGCAATCGTCACTTACTCCGTCTATCGCCCACAAGCGCGACACCACGCCGGCAGCGGCATAGGTTCGATCTCAGCAAATATCGCAATTTGCGACACGAACGGCGATCGGAATAGCCGGAAGCTTTTCGTGACAGGCAGTGTCAGCCGGTTTTCGCACTGCGGGGGAAATTCGGCACTGCACGTAGAGGAGTACGAAAATGCAATCCATGACATTTCACCCGATCGTCGGCGACATCGGTGCACAGGTTATCGAGATCGGCACCAGCAGCCTGGCCGCCGGGGACCACGCGCAGACCTCGATAACCGGCTTGATTCCGGCCGGCGCGGACGAGGTATCGCTGCAGGCTGCAGCGGCTTTTCACCAGGAAGCGGCAGCACTGCTGGACCTGAACCGAGCTGCCCAGGAAGAGCTGATGCGCGCGGGTGCCGCGTTCACCCAGATCGCGCAGACCTACACCGATGTCGACCAGACGGCCGCCAAATCTCTGGTGTTCAACGCGGTCACGGCCGCCAGCCGGTGGTAATCACGATCGATCCTCGAAAAGAGATATAGAAATGGTCGAGTTGAATAGCGCCAATCAATGGCAGTCGGTGCCGAATAATGTGATCGATCTTGCCGATCAGGCAATGTTTCTCGGTGAGCGCGCTACCGGAGCCACCGGGTTGCTGCAATGCGCCTGGGTGTACGACAAAGCCCTCAACCTCGACGGCCTGCGCCGATTCCACCACCACCTGCGGCTGGGCCGGCTGCGCCGCAGCATCCAAACCTCACCGCTGCCTTTCGGCCGTCATCGCTGGGTATCTCCCGAGCGCTTCTCCGATCTCGAGATCGCACAGTCGGCGCGGCCGCGCGCTGAGTTCGACGCCTGGCTGATCGAGCAGGCCAACACACCGCTGGACGCGGAGTATGGGCCGCCATGGCACCTCGCGGTCCTCCCGTTCAGCGACGGCGGGGCCGGGGTGAGCCTGGTGCTGTCACATTGCCTGGCTGACGGTCTCGGGCTGTGCGAAGCGCTGGCGGACGCCGCTACTCGCCGCGACGTGATTGGCTGGCCCGCGGCCGGATCGCGCCGGCGCTCCCGGGTGCTTCGCGAGGACATTCGGCAGACCATGCGGGACGCCCCCAGGGTCGGGCGCGCGGTCGCCGCGGCAGCCCGCCTCGCCTGGCGTGAGCGTGCCACCACCGCGCCGACACCGAAGGCCGGTCCAGACATACCCGTCGTACTGCCGATGACGACGGTGTTCCTGGACGGCGACGCGTGGGATGCCCGCGCGCGGACGACCGGGGGAACCAGCAACGCGTTGTTCGCAGCGGTGGCGGCTCGCCTGGCCCAGCGCGTGGGGCGAGTCGCCGCCGACGGCTCACTCACGTTGGCGATGCCGGTCAACGAGCGCGTACCGGGCGACACCCGGGCCAACGCGGTGAGCAACGCGGATGTCTTCCTACAGCGGGTACCCACGACCACCGACCTGCGCGAAATCCGCGCGATCATCAAGCAGGCGTTGATCCGCCACTCCACCGGTCAGGATGCGGCGACCAACGAACGATGGGCGCTGATGCCGCTGGTTCCACTGCTGCCCAAGGCACTGGTCAAGCGCCTTGTCGGCATTGCCGCCGGCACCCCTAGCACCGTTGTCGCGTCGAATCTGGGCGTGATCGATCCGGCAGTGGCTTGCGCCGACGGCAGCGCGGCCAATCACTTCGCGTTGATGTCACTGTTCCCCGGGGTGACCACGACGATGATGCAAGCCACCGGCGGACGGCTGGCCCTGGCGTCAGGACGGGTCAACGGCCGCATCTTCATCTCTGTCCTCGGCTATCAGCCGGATCGGCTCAATTCGAATGACGTTCTGCGACAGGACCTGTTGAGCACACTGCGCGAGTTCTGCCTCGACGCCGGCACCGACTGGTCAAACCCGGGGCCGCTGGACGAAGCCGCCTGACGTGTTGACCCGTTTGAGATCCCAGTGATCTAGCGCGAAGACCGCGCCGCCCGGTTACCGGTTGCGGCGAATTCCTGCTCGGGCCGGCCGGTAGTCCCGTATCGCAGTCCGACGGTGACTTCACCGGTGGCGGACAAAGTCGCCAGATACCGCTGCGCGGTCGCCCGCGAAATGCCGATCGCCGCAGAGACTTCCGCCGCTGACATCGGTGACTCCGATTTCTGCAACGCTTCCAGCACAAGCTTTTTGGTGGGGGATGCCACCGTGGTGGGGGACGCGGCCGCAACGACGCGGGGACGCAGCGCGTCCAGGGCGGCGTCGACGTCGCTTGCGCCGAGGTTCGGGCTGGACAGGATTTTGCGGTAACGCGCGTAACCCGAAAGACGTGCCGCCAGTTCGGTTGTCGCAAACGGCTTGACCAGATAGCTCACCGCTCCGGCGGCCATGGCTGCGCGGATGGTCTCGGCCTCGGTGGCGGCCGTCAATACCATGCTGTCTCCGCGGAGTTCACGCACGAAGTCGATGCCGGAGCCGTCGGGTAGGTAGACGTCGACCAGTGCCAAATCGACGGGGTCCGCCTGGCGCGCAGCCGCAAGGGTGTTGGCGGTGGCGACCACGGCGAAACCAGGCAAAGCGTTGACGATCCCGGCATGCATGTTGGCGACCCGAAAGTCGTCGTCGACCACCAGCACGGTCAACTCTGGTCCGCCCATTGTTCCTCCTCGCTCATCACGCCCGGCAGTCGTGCGATGAACTCCGCGCCGCTCAATCCCTGCCGGGCCGCCGGATCACCCGGGCTCGACAGTCGCAGGTCCCCACCGAGCGCGCGGCTGATCTGGCGGGACAGGGCAAGCCCGATACCGCGCCCGCCGGGAATTCCCGAGTCCGACTTGGTCGACGTGCCCTCGGTGAACATGTGCTCGGCGAAATCGGGCGCCACACCGTCGCCGCTGTCGGCGACCGTGATGTGCAGCGTCGAATCCTCTTGCAACAGCTCGACTTCCACCTCTTTGGCGGCATTTTCGCCACTGCGGGCGGCGTCGATCGCGTTGTCGATCAGGTTGCCCACCACGGTCGTGACATCGACCGGAAGTTCGAGCCTGCCTGAGACCCAGGTGTTTTCACCGATCCTCAGCGTCACACCGGCCTCCCGGGCAGTGGCCGCCTTGGCCGCGAGGAATGCTTTGAGGTGCGTATCACGAATGGAATCGAGTCCGGGCAAAGCCGACCCGAGCGGGCCTGAGCCGAGCAGTTCCTCAAGGTACTGCAGCCCTTCCTCGAGGTGACCGGTGTGCAACAGCCCGTTCAACAGGTGCAGACGATTGGCAAACTCGTGGCGTTGCGCCCGCAGCGCGGTGCTCATCACCTGCACGGCGTCCAGTTGACGGGTCAGGGACTCAACGTCGGTGCGGTCGCGCACTACCAACACGGTGCCCAGTTCGCGGCCGTCGCGCTGGACTTTGCGTGCCGAGACCACGACGATCCGTTGACCGACCGTGGCCAGAGTGGGGGCGGTATCGTCCTGTTTGGATGCTCTGAACACGTCGAGAACACGTGGGGTCAAACCGATCTCGTCGATATGGCGGCCCAGATCGGTGCCGATTTCAAGCAGTCGGCAGGCTTCGTCGTTGACGAAGGTGATGCGACCCGTCTCGTCGGCCGCCAGCACTCCCTCGCCGATTCCGTGCAGCACCGCCGCCTGGGTGCGGACCAGCTCGGCCATCTCAGCCGGCCGCAGTCCCAGCGTCAGCCCTCGCCACCGGCGGGCCAGCGCCACCGAACCGATGACACCGATCAACAGCGCCGCACCGCCCAGCGGCGCCAGCACGCGCAAATTCTTGGAAAACTGCTCATCGAACTGCTTGGTGGAGATGCCGACGCTGACCATGCCCAGCACCCGATTCGTACCCGGTTCCACCACTGGAACTTTGGCGACGATCGACCGCCCGAGGCTGCCGGATTGGTGGACCACCTGCTCGTGCCCGGCCAAGGCCTGGGAAGGGTCGGTACTGACTTCGCGGCCCAACTCGTCTCGATGCGGATGCGCGAGCCTGATGCCCTGGGTGTTCGTGATGACGACGAACAAGACGTGGGTGCGTTGTTCGACGCGGGAAGCGACCGTCTGTAGCGGCCCGGTAGCGAGTTCGTTGACCAACGTGGGGTTCGCCGTCAAGTCCGTCGCGTCGTAGCGTCCGATGTTGGTGAGCACCGTCGGCGAAGAGGCCACCACGCGAGCGACATCCATTGCGTGAATGCCGTATTGGAGATCCAGCCGATGACGATTGAACTGGGCGAACAGTACGAAGGCGACAATCAGCGTCAGGGTGACGAGCACCAGCTGCAACAGCAGTACCCGGCTGGCGAGCCGCAAGTCGATGCGACCCCTGGTGGGCATGTGGGGACCCTACCACGGCGCATGAGCAGAATGCGCAAAACTGGCGGTGCGGTAGGCGCCAGGTCCGGCGATACCATCAGCGCATGCGCGACTCCAAGATCCTGATCACCGGGGCGACCGGCCAAGTCGCCACGCCCATTGCCCAAGCCCTGGCGGCCGAAAACGAAGTCTGGGGCATTGCCCGATTCACCGACGCTGCCGCCCGAGCCGCCCTGGAAGGCGCGGGTGTGCGCTGCGAAACGGTCAACCTGGCGACCGGGGACTTCACCGCCCTGCCATCGGACTTCGACTACGTCCTGAATCTGGCGGTGGCCAAGAGCGGGCGGTGGGACAAGGATCTCGCGGCCAACGCCGACTCCGTCGGCCTGTTGATGGCGCACTGTCGCGGCGCCAAAGCGTTCCTACACTGCTCGTCGGCCGCGGTCTACGACCCGCCCGACGACGAATTGCGCACCGAGCGAGCAGCTCTGGGCGACAACCACAAACCCATTTTCCCCACCTACTCGATCTCTAAGATCGCCGGCGAAGCGGTGGTTCGGTCAACGGCGCGCGTTCTGGGACTGCCTACTACCATCGCGCGGCTGAATGTTCCGTACGGGGACAACGGCGGGTGGATGTTCTACCACATGGAGATGGTGTTGGGCGGCATCCCGATCCCGGTTCCGCCCGGGGAACCCGCCCGCTACAACCCCATACACGAAGACGACATCATTGCCACCATACCGAAACTACTTGCGGCCGCATCGATTCCGGCTACCACGGTGAACTGGGCCGGCGACCAGATCGTCAGCATCCAGGAGTGGTGCACCTACCTCGGCGAGCTGATCGGCCATGAGCCGGTGTTCAGCGAAAGCGCGCAGGCGTTGCGCGGCAACCCCGTTGACGTCACCCGGTTACACGAACTGGTTGGCGGTGGCAGCACGGTGGATTGGCAGGACGGGTTACGCCGGATGGCCGTGAAGTTCCACCCGGACCTGGTGAGTGCGTAGCTGACAGCGGATCACATCACCGATCCACCGTTGACGCCGAGCACCTGACCGGTGATGTAGCCCGCCTCATCCGAGCACAGAAATCCGACCGCCGCGGCGATATCCTCCGCGGAACCCATGTGTCCCATGGGTATTCGCTTGGCTACCTGTTCGGGCGGACCGAGTTTGCCCTCGGCCTGGGACCGTCGCGACATCGGCGTGTCGATACTGGACGGCGGCACGTTGTTCACCGTGATCCCGTTGGGCGCATACTCGTTGGCCAGCGATTTGGTCAGCGTGATGACGCCGCCTTTGGCCGCCGCATAGTGCGCCATGTTGGGAGACCCGCGCTGGGCACTCGACGAGGAGATCATCACGATGCGACCCCACCCGGCGGCGACCATGTCCGGCAGCGCCACCTGACAGCAGTGAAATGTTCCGGTGAGGTTGATGTCGATGATCTCGGTCCAGGACTCGACGGAGATGTCACTGAATCGCGAAAACGCAGCTTTACCAGCACTTGTCACGAGGATTGCAATCGGTCCCAGCTCGGCTCGCACCGTGTCGAATCCGTGCTCGACGGCCGCCCGGTCGCTGACATCAACCTCGACACCGACTGCGGTCACGCCCGACGCCGCCAGCTCGCCGGCGACATGCCGCGCAGCGTCCCCATCGATGTCCAGCACCGCGACCTTGTGGCCGCGTCGGCCAAGCTCCTGGCAACTTGCCGCACCGATCCCCGATGCGCCACCAGTCACCACAGCCACACGCTCGTGCATCCGCACCCCCAAACTTTCATCGATAGATCGAAGCCACCCAGCCCTGGTTGCAGAACCGTTCTTGCGCGGTGGCGGGGTCGATTCCGGCGGCTTTCAGGGCCGCGGTCCGTTGTGCACTGGCACCGGGCAGGTAGTCGTCCGTGCTGAGTGCGCACAGCACATTCCCGTTGCGTACCCAACTCCGAGCTTCGTCGCCTACCGCGGCTTCGGCTGCTTGCGTGTCGAGCACCGCGACGGTGACCAGTTTGTCGTCAACCCAGCGGTAGAGCGTTACGGACCCGGACACCGCGCTGGAGTGCGCATAGTTGCCGAACAATCCTTCCGTGGTTCGGTAGAACTGGCGGAAGCCGAACAACTCGCCGGCGCGCACGAATCGCGGCGGTGACCCGGCAAGCCGCCACACGGCCATTGGTTCCCCGCCGCTTCCGCCGCGGTCAGTGACCACCAGCAACACCGGCAAGCCACTGCTGTCGATGTCCTGCAACAGCGGCGCGACACCGGTTTGACCGATCTCGCTGGTCGGCTCCTGGAACTGCTGGATAACGCCGCCCTGGTCTCGCAAACTGAACGACCAGGCGGGATCACCGGACACCTCGAGAGTGAGGTTGTTGATCGACAGCGTGCAGCGCACGTGCTGATCCGCCAACGTGGGCTCGTATGAAAGATCGACTGAATCGCATGATGGCATTTTTGGTTGCGATACAACACTATTCGTCGTGGTCGTCGGGCTCCCCGCCGAATGCTGCGATTTAGCGCACCCGCCGACGGTGAATGCCGTCGCGGTGGCGAGCACTGCTGCGGCGATGCGGGCTGCTGACGCGAGGCTGCGAATCGACACTCCGCGAGCCTATCGCCGCCGATTTGGCTGCCGGCGCCCTGTGTCGGTCGGCTTTGCGCGGCCCCTCCCGCGATAGTGTTACGCCCGGCTAACCCCGGTGGCAATGCGGATGCCGCGCAGATCGGTCCGCGGGGAGGAGAGCGAATGAGAGCCATCTCAGCCCGGCGAGCCTCGAATTCGGTTGCCGCGCGCGGCCAGCAGTGGCTGCGACTGGTGGGCGCCACCGCTCTTATCGTCCTCGGTCTGTGTGCGGCGGTCCTGCTGATAAGGGCGCCCGGCAAGTCGACCACACCGACGAGCCTGGCGGCATACACCAATTGGACGCTGGCCACCGCGTTGCCGGTCAGCGCAGATTTCCCACAAGATTGGGGTTATTCGCTAACCGGGCGGCTACAGCGACCCGCACCTTCGACGATTACCCCTTCAGCACCCAGCACCCCGAATCCGGCCGCCGCGGAGTACGCGCCCGACACCTGCGGGAACCTGCCCAAGATCCTCGATCACGCGGGTGCCGTCCTGGCCGCATTCGTCCACGTCGACCGGTACGCCCAATTGTTCGTTCAGGACGCCGCCCCCGCCGACGCCGCGTCGACGGGGGAGTCGCACGAACACGGACCCAACGCGCGTTTCGCTATCTGGGTTGTTCCCGACGGTCCTGCCCAGATTGCCGATTATCTGAGTTGGCTCAATCGGTGCGGCTCTTACCGTGTCACCAACCATTTTCTGGATGGCGAAGTCAAGAATCGGCGCGAAGTCGCCACGTCGGTAGAGGCACGTGCGGCCGAAGGCGCCGATGCCGCCGTCACGGTCACCCGTAGATTCACCCCGATAGCGGGCCGTGATCCTGCCTCGACGTACCACGTGGAGTACTACGCCGTGCGTGGGGTGCTGCTGGAATGCACCATCTACCTGGAAGGCGCCGAACTCGAGCAGGTCAAACAGGCTGCCGCCCAAACGGTGCAACGGTTGCGCGCGCTATGAGCCCGCCTCCGCTGTCTGCACCGGCGCGCTGGCTGATCACCGCCGCTTTCTGCGTCGTCGCGATTGCGGCAGTGCTGATCACCGTGCCTACCGTGCTCAAAGCGGCCGGGCGCAAAGATGATTCAACGGTGCTCGCACCCAAGCTCGCCGCGCTCAGCGACCAGCAGTTGGCCGAACTGCTGCCCAAATCGAACGACTTTCCTCCGTCGTGGACGATCAGCGACATCAAGGAACTTTCGGATACGTTCGGCTACATCAGATATCACGTAAATGACGAAGGCCTCGGCATTAGCCCCCCGGAATGCTTCTCGGTCGTAGGAGTGGCTTCCACCGGCGCCTACGATGCCGCCGAGGTGTTCGCGCATGATCCGGCCGATTCACCAGATGTCGCGGCCCGCAGAGATATTCGTCTGATGATCGGCCGCGAATTCGATCCCGCTGGTTTCGGAGCGTTCACCGGGTTGGTGTCCCGGTGCCTGCAGTTCAGCAGCGCCGCGGCCGGCAACTACACCGTCCATATTCTCGAAGACTCCCACAATGGCGCTGGGCCGCAACGCTTCCGGTATTCAGTCAGCACCACGATCGCCGGTGAATCAGCCGACGCAATACGTACCGACTACTACTCATATGCACGAACGAACGGCTTGATCCTTACCGGTACGGCAAGTACCGCGCATCAGCAGGCGTTGGACACGCTGTTCGACAGCACGCTGCGGCGAATCGCCAAGCGCTAACAAGCGCGGGCGGCGCGAGACGGCAAGAGCCGCTTGGAGTTCCAAGCGGCTCTTGCGTCTAAGTCGCGCTACTCAACCTTTGTGATAGCGAGTCAGGAATCCGATCGCGCCGACAGCCGCTGCCGCGCCTACGATGAGCGAGAACACGACATGGAAGGCCAACGGCCCCGCGAAGGCACCGAAGGCCATCGAGACGTAAAGCATCCACAGCAACCGAAAGAACGATCCGACGGCCAACACGGCCAAACTGATTCCGATCCACAGGCTCCGTTGCCGGTCGACGCGGTTGATCTGGGCTTCGATGGCCGCGGGGACGATGTTCATGTGCGGTCTTCCTTTCGTGGCGCGTCGCCCTGGTGGCGTCGTCGTTGCACTGAGTACAGACCCGCAGAAACGCTACCGATCCCAAGAAACTTCAGATGCGCTGCAACTCGATGGCGGGGATGACGTCGATGACCGCGGCATTATCAGGACAATCCGCCATGCTCATTCACTGCTGTCTGCTTGGGTTGGTTCATCTCAGCCTGAAACATCCGATATTGCTCGGCGTGACCGGGACGCCGCCGAACGACAAGCCAACCGGCCGCCAAAACCACAAACCACGCCGGAAACCACGCCAGAGCAACGGCGGTCTCGGATTCGGTTGACAGCGTCCAAATCACAAACACGAAGAAGGCCAAGACCGCCCAGCACATCAAGAGGCCGCCGGGCATCTTGTAGATCGAGTCCTCGTGCCGCTGGCTGTGCCGGCGTCGGTACACGACGTAGCTCACCACGATCATGGCCCACACGAACATGAACAGCAGTGATGCCACGGTGGTGATCACGGTGAACACACCGATCACCGACCGGTTGGCGTAGAGCAGCGGAACCGCAATCAACAGCAGCGGGGCGGTCAACAGCACCGCGTTCGCGGGTACGCCACCTCGATTGAGTCGGCGGAATAGCGACGGTGCGCTGCCTTCGTCAGCCAGACCGAAAAGCATTCTCCCGGTGGAGAACACGCCCGAGTTCGCCGACGATGCCGCCGACGTGATCACGACGAAATTCACCACCGAGGCTGCGGCGCCGAGGCCCGCCAGGGCGAACATCATCACGAATGGAGACTCGCCACCGGCGAAACTGCGCCACGGCACGACGGTCAGAATGGCCAGCAACGCCCCGATGTAGAAGATCGCCACACGCATCGGGACGGCGTTGATCGCGCGGGGGAGGGTGCGGCGCGGATCGGCGGTCTCGGCCGCGGCAGTTCCCACTAGCTCCACACCGACGAACGCGAAAAACGCGATTTGGAAACCGCTGACCACGCCCATGAATCCGGTCGCGAAGAATCCGCCACCGGTCCACAAGTTCTGGATCGCGGCGCGGTCTCCGGCCGGAGACACGAACCCGGTGGAAACCAGAATCACTCCCACCACGATCAGGGCCAGGATCGCCGCGATCTTGATCAAGGCGAACCAGAATTCGATCTCCCCGAAATTTCGGACACTGAACAGGTTGAAGGCCAACACCAGAACAACGGTTGTCAGGGCCGGTACCCAGACCGGCAGGCTGGGCCACCAGAACTGCGAATAGCCAGTGATAGCAACAACTTCCGCGATACCGGTGACAACCCACGCGAACCAGTACGACCAGCCGACGAAGAAGCCCGCGGCCGGTCCAAGCAGATCGGCAGCGAAGTCGACGAACGACTTGTAGTTCAGGTTCGACAGCAAGAGTTCACCCATCGCGCGCAGCACGAAAAAGACGAAGAACCCGATGATGGCGTACACCACGACGACCGCCGGGCCTGCTTGGGTGATGGTGCGCCCCGACCCCATGAACAGCCCGGTGCCGATCGCGCCACCGATTGCGATCAATTGAATTTGGCGGTTGGACAGGTCGCGATGCAGATGCGGCACAGGCTCCTGGTCAGTACCGGCAGCGACGTCGTCCACCATGGCGACGACACTAAACGTCGCAGCCCGACGGGCCTAGGTGCCGGTCCGCGTGGATCCGCGGACCCAATTCTGCGGTACTGGCCGCCCAGTGATGGGGGAGGTCACCCTGTGACGGAAGCGGCTAGCCGGGAGATCAGCACATCGGCGAGCTGCTCGCCGCGGTCCTCCTGCAGAAAGTGCGCCGCGCCCTCGATGCGCACCTGCTCGCCCGCGGTGGGAATCAGCTCGCAGAACTGTTGTCCGGACTTCGGGTAGGGGAACACCGGGTCGGCATCCGAAAAGGCAACCAGCGCCGGCTTATTCCAGCGGGACAGTTCGTCGGTGATCGATTGCATCTGCTCGGCGCCGGGCCCGTCCTCGGTAATCGGAACCAGCAGCGGGAACTGGGCTGCACCGGCCTTGGATTCCGCCGTCGGGAACGGCGCGTCGTAGGCGGCGACGACATCGTCGGACAACTGAGTGGTTGTAGCACCCTGGATGACGAAACCCACCGGCAGATCCGGATTCTTTTCGGCGAAGTCGCGCCAGGCCAGAAAGCCTCGAGACACTCGGCCGGTGAAAAGGCCGGTGTTCATGATCATCAACGCCCCCACCCGGTCAGCGTTCTCCACTGCCCATCGCAGCCCGATCGGCCCACCCCAGTCCTGGACGACGACCGTTGCGTCGTGCAGGTCGACTGCGTTGAGCACCTTGGCGACCAGGTCGCTGTGCCGGTCGAAGGAATACCACCGGCGGTCGGTGGGCTTGTCGGAACGGCCGAACCCGGCGTAGTCGGGGACGACAACCCGATGTCCGGCCGCGACCAGCGGCGGGAGCATCTTGCGATAGAGGTAGGCCCAACTCGGCTCGCCGTGGAAACACACCACCGGACGTCCGTCCCGCGGCCCCTCGTCGACATAGTGCATCCGCAGTCCGTCGACCTCGAGGTAGTTGGGTGCGAAGCCGTACCCCGGAAGGTTCTCGAAACGCTCCTCGGGGGTACGGAAAACCTCTGGGGTGCTGGACGTCATGGTTGCGATCTCCGTTCGATATGGCCGGTCGCCCGAACGTATCGGAATTTTGACCGACCAGTCAACTATCGGCTACGCTTCCCAGGTGCCACGAACCTCGGACGCGCGCGACCGCATCGTGTCGAGCGCGGCGCGGCTGTTCCTCGAGCGCAGCTACCACGACGTGGGTGTCGAGGAACTCTGCGGTGCGGCCGACGTTCGCAAAGGCAGCTTCTACCATTACTTCTCCTCGAAAGCCGACCTGGCCAACGCGGTGATAGATCTGCACATGCAGGTATTTGCGACGCGGTTGGCGAGCAATCCGGGGGAGACTCCGGCCGAGAAGCTAGCGGCGATTCCAGACGCGATCGGCGGCATTCAGGCAGCCCTACACAGGCAGTTCGGCCGGTTCGTCGGCTGCCCGTTCGGCAACTTGGCGGCCGAGTTGTCGACCACCGACGAGTCCGTCCGCAACCATCTCGCCGACCGGTTGGCCACGCTGGAAGCGCAACTGGCGAAAATCTGCCGCGCCGCCGCCGCCGACCACATGCTGCGTGACGGCGTCGATCCCGATCGGCTGGCGCACGCGCTATTCGCGCACTATCAGGGCCTAATCCTGCTCGCCAAGTTGCACGGCTCGAACGTTGCCGATCTCGCGCCCGCGCTGCATGACTTCATCGGCGGCTACCTGGCCGAGCCGGTAGTTCGCTAACCGTTGAGCTTCACCATCAGCTTGCCGACGTTCTTTCCGTCGAACAGCATGTTGATCGCCGTCGGTAGCTGCTCGAAGCCCTCGACAATGGTTTCGAGCGGCGTCAGCTTGCCTTCGGTGATCAAGCCGGCGATCTCACCGGCGGCCTCGGCGGCCCGGCCGAAGTGGTCGAGCACGATGAACCCCTGCAGCGTGGCGCGCTGCACCAGTAGGTTGCCGAAGGCGCGCGGGTCGTCGGGATCGCCGGTGGACCGGACAAGTGTGCCCTGCTCACCGAGCAACTCGGCTTCGATGCGGCGGTCGACCACAAGGCCGACGACTGGCACTCCCAACTGATCGCCGCGACGCCCGACGGCATCGACGTCGATTTTGAGAATGTCGGCGGCCACATCATGGACGCCATCTTTGCGCGACTGAATGTCAATGCGCGCGTTGCGCTTTGCGGTCTGATATCCGGTTACAACGCGGCCGACCCGCCGCCTGGCCCGCGCGCCTTCGGCAACCTACTGGTGCAGCGCGCCACGCTGCAGGGGTTCATCGTGCTGGACCACTTCGGCCGGG
>NZ_LZLS01000203.1 GCF_001673365.1 Mycobacterium asiaticum | reverse complement strand
ATTGCCGGGCCGCCGCCTCGGTACTGACGGCGCCGGCTAGCATCAGCCACTCCAGGTAAGGACCGTGGGCGGCGGCGGAGGGGGCGCTGGCAACGGTTTTCGGCTGCCCACACCGGCCGAAATATGGGCAATGATCTTCGGCGCCGACGGCGCACGTATTTCCGGTCAGGGCCAACCGAATTGGAATCCGCTGCAGTATCTGCAGAACATCTCGAACTTCCTCAACGGCAACCAGCAAGCCCTTGCCTATTTGCAGACCAACCTTCCGCAGCTGCTGACGAATCCGGCGAACTTTCCCGCTCTCGCCTCGTATTTCGTTGCGTGGCAGACCTACCGGGTGGTCAATTGGACGTTGCGGACACTGCGCTTCCTGGTGCAGATGGCACCGCTGTTATTGCCGGCCTTCCTCAACGCCGCCACGACATATCTCGGTGGACTCGCTGCGCTGGCAGCGCTGGCGCCGCCGGCGGCCGCAGCCGTGCCGGCCGCACCGATCCCGCTGGCCCCGGTATCCCAGTTGCCCCCGCCGGCAATGCTATTGGCCGCACCGGCTTTGGCGCCGACGCCCGCGCCCTTGACGCCGTCTTCCGCGGCGCCCGCACCGCCGGCCCCGACCGTATCGGCCGTCTCGCCCCCGCCGGCACCGGGAGTCGAGGGTTTCGGCTATCTGGTGGGCGGGCCCGGTCCCGGCTTCGGTTCCACGATGGGCGCACGCATTGCCACCCCCCAAACCGCAGCAGACTCCGCGGGGACGACGGCGGCAGCGTCGGCGGCGAGTCGAGACCAGGTACGGGCTGCGCGGCGACAACGGACCACCATCGCCCGCGGCCACCGCTACGAGTATCTGGACGCAGACGATGCCGCGGACAGCACCGCACCGATGGCCGCGGCCGCCGTATCTGAGCCAAGTTCAACGGGATTCGCCGGAACCGTTGGTCAAGCATCCCCGAGGCCGGCGGGGTTGACCGCCTTGGCCGGTGACGAGTTCGGTAACGGTCCGCGCGTGCCGATGCTCCCGGAAACCTGGGTAAACCCCGGAAAGGAACAGTGATTGTGAACTACGCGGTGTTTTCGCCAGAGGTGAACTCGGCCTTGATGTATACCGGGGCGGGTTCGGGACCGATGGTCGCGGCCGCGGCCGCCTGGGAGGGCCTGGCCGCTGAATTGGACTCTGCGGCAAGCCAATTCGGATCGGTGACGGCAACGTTGGCGACGCAGGCGTGGCAGGGTCCGGCGGCAACGGCCATGACGAATGCGGCCGCACCCTACGCGGCGTGGCTGAGTGCTGCCGCGACTCGCGCCGGATCGGCGTCCACCCTGGCCCGAGCGGTCGTATCGGCATTCGAGGCTGCGCGCGCCGCCACGATTCATCCGGTTGCGGTGGCGACCAACCGAAATGCGTTCGTGCAGTTGGTTCGATCGAACTGGTTCGGGCTCAATGCCCCGGTGATCGCCGCCGCAGAAAGCAGCTACGAAGCGATGTGGGCTGCTGACGTGGCGGCAATGGCCGGCTACCACAGCGGGGTGTCGGCGGCCGCTGCGCAGCTGTCGTCGTGGCAGACGTTGCCCGCTGCGGCCCAGGCCCTGGCGGCCGATCTGGGCCTGAATTTCAACATCGGAAACCGTGGCAACGGCAACCTCGGTATGGGCAACACCGGCAACAACAACCTGGGCTCCGGTAACCGCGGCGACACCAACGTCGGCGGCGGAAACACCGGATCCAACAATGGCGGCTCGGGCAACACCGGCAGCGCCAATATCGGGTCGGGCAATACCGGATCGCAGAACCTGGGCTCGGGCAACACCGGCAACGGCAATGTGGGCTCGGGAAACATCGGCAGCGGCAACATCGGTGGTGGAAACCGGGGCGACTCCAACTGGGGATCTGGAAATACCGGCAGCAGTAACTTTGGCAGCGGCAACAATGGCAGCGGCAACGTCGGTGGCGGCAACATCGGCAACGGGAACTCCGGATTCGGCAACACCGGCAGTTTCAATCTTGGATTCGGCAACACCGGCAGCGGAAACATCGGCATCGGGCTCACCGGAGACAATCAGATCGGTATCGGCGCCCTCAACTCGGGCGCCGGAAACATCGGTCTGTTCAACTCCGGGACCAATAACATCGGGTTCTTCAACTCGGGCAACGGCAATGTCGGAATCGGCAACTCGGGAATCGGCAACTTCGGCTTCGGCAACTCCGGTGATGTCAATACCGGCTTCTTCAACGCCGGCAATACCAATACCGGCCTCGCGAACGCCAGCTCACTGAACATGGGCATGTTCAACTCCGGTGTTGGTAGCAACGCGGGCAGTTTCAATTCGGGCCTGGGACACAACGCGGGTGACTTCAATTCCGGTGGCGGCCAGAACGTGGGCCAATTCAACTCCGGGACCGGGTTCAACTTCGGCAGTTTCAATTCCGGCGCCGCATTCGGCGGTAACTCGGGCTTGTTCAACTCCGGCAACGTCAACACCGGCTTCGGCAACGCCGGCGATACGAATACCGGCGCGTTCAACTCCGGCAACGTCAACACCGGATTCGGGGGAGCGACCAACATCAACGCACCCAACTCGGGCTACGGGAATTCCGGCAGCGGAGCTTCGGGCTTCTTCAACGTCAGCAACGGCGGGCACACCTCGGGCGCCTACAACAACGTCAGCGGAGGCGGCGGAGGCGGAGGCGGAGGCGCCGTGCTCGCCGGGGGCAGTGGCGGCAACGGGGGCCTCGGCGGAGCCGCCGGAATCTGGGGTGCCGG
>NZ_LZLS01000202.1 GCF_001673365.1 Mycobacterium asiaticum | reverse complement strand
GCAGTTGCGCACCGAGCCCGACGACCCCCACCGGCTGGAAGCCGTCCGCGCCGCCCTGCTGGCGGCCCGGCTCACCCGGGTGCAGCCCGGCCGTGACGACAAAGTGGTCACCTCGTGGAACGGCCTGGCGATAACCGCGCTCGTCGAAGCCAGCGTGGCGTTGGGTGAGCCGGCCCTGGCGCACGCGGGGTACCGGTGTGGGAGTGCCCTGCTGGATCTGCACGTCGTCGACGGGCGGCTGCGCCGCGCCAGCTTGGGCGGGGTGGTCGGCGACAGTGCGGCCATCCTGGAGGATTACGCGTCGCTGGCCACCGGATTGTTGGCGCTCTACCAGCACAGCGCCGATGCCGCCTGGTTGGCTGCGGCTACCGAACTCCTGGACACCGCCGTCGACCATTTCCGCGATCCGCAGCGGCCCGGCGGCTGGTTCGACACCGCCGATGATGCCGAGCAGTTGGTGCTGCGACCATCCGATCCCCTGGACGGTGCGACTCCGGCGGGGGCGTCGTTGATCGCCGAGGCGCTGTTGACCGCGGCGCATCTGGTCGATGCCACCCGCGCCGAACGCTATCTGCAGCTGGCACACGACACGCTCGGCACGCATTCGGTGCTGTTGGCCCGCGCGCCGCGCTCGGCCGGTCACTGGCTGGCTGTCGCTGAAGCTGCAGTGCGGGGGCCGCTGCAGATCGCCGTGGCTTGTGCCACGCCGACGTCGTCGCTGTTGGCCGACGCCCGCCGACTTGCACCCGGTGGGGCGATCGTCGTCGGCGGCGAGGTGGATTCGTCGCCGTTGCTGGCCGGGCGCGATCGCGTGGCCGGTTCCGACGCGGCCTACGTCTGCCGCGGCCGGGTCTGCGACCTGCCGGTGACCAGCGCAGAGCACCTTGCGACCGCTCTCGCGGCACCCAGGTAACGTGCCCCACATGCCGAATGCCGCTGAGAAAGCTGAGGAGCGGGCCAAAGCGATCACCGAGACGGTTCACCGCTACCTTGCGGCGGTGGGCACCGGGTCGGCCGACGACTTGGCCGCCTTTTACGCCGATGACGCCACGCTGGAAGATCCGGTCGGCGGCGAGGTCCACATCGGGACCAGCGCGATCCGCGGCTTTTACTCGGCGGTCAGCGGTGTCGAACGCGAATGCGAGTTGGTGACGCTGCGCGTCTGCGGCAACGAGGCTGCGTTCCATTTCCGGCTGACCATCACCGCCGGCGGCAGCAAGATGCGGATCGAACCGATCGAGACGATGGTGTTCGACGGTAATGGCAAAGTCACCGCGATGAAGGCCTACTGGTCAGCGGCCGACGTGACGCAACTCTAGAAGACCACGAACCACATGGCGATGTAGTGGCAGATCGCCGCGATCGCCGTGCAGGCGTGGAAGAACTCGTGGTAGCCGAATGTCGTCGGCCACGGGTCCGGCCACTTCAGTGCGTACAGAATGCCGCCGATGCTGTACAGCGCCCCGCCGACGAACAGCAGCACCATGGCCGTCACGCCGGCGTTGTGCAGGATCGTCGCGGTGTACCAGACCGCAACCCAGCCCAACAGGATGTACAGCGGCACACCCACCCAGCGCGGCGCCGCGGGCCACAGCATCTTCAAGGTGACCCCGGCCAGCGCGCCGCCCCAGACGATCGCCAGCACCACATGCCCGTCGTGTCCTGGGAGGGCCAGCAGAGCGAACGGCGTATAGCTACCCGCGATGAAAATGAAGATCATCGAGTGATCCGCGCGCTTCATCCACATCCGGGCCGTGCCGGATTTCCAATTGACCCGGTGATAGGTGGCGCTGACGGTGAACATGATGATCGTCGCGAAGGTGTACAGCATCGTCGCGAGGCCGGCTTTGGTGGAATCCACCGCCCAGGACACCGCGACCAGGGACGCGCCCGCGGCAACCGCGGTACCTGCCGAATAGACGTGGATCCAGCCGCGGAATCGCGGCTTGGTCAGGACCTTGGCGACGCCCCCGACGATCTTGTCGGCGGCGTTCTGCGCAGCATCCAACGGCGTCGAGCTATCGGATTGCGACCTTGAATCCGTGCTTGTATCCGTGCTTGCGCTGGTGAGCGTGCTGGTCTGGCTGCTCATCTGTCGTGGTACCCCTCATGAGTGCCGTTGGATTTTCTCCCGGTCAAGGGTAGCGGGGTTGCCTTAAGAAGGCCTGTGCGACGTGACGTGATATTGGCGGAAACCGCAGCCGGAATTTGGGGTCGATCACAGTAGTGTGGAACCTCGTGGAGGTGATCCCGCCGCGGCTCAAGGAGCCGTTGTACCGGCTTTACGAGCTGCGACTGCGTCAGGGACTGGCCGCCTCCCGATCCCAATTGCCGCGTCATATTGCGGTGCTCTGCGACGGAAACCGGCGGTGGGCGCGCAGCCTGGGCTATGACGACGTCAGCGTCGGGTACCGAATGGGTGCCGTCAAGATCGCCGAGATGCTGCGGTGGTGCCAGGAAGCCGGCATCGAAATGACGACCGTCTATCTGCTCTCCACCGAGAACCTGCAACGTGATCCCGACGAGCTGTCCGCACTGATCGAGATCATCACCGATGTGGTCGAGGAGATCTGCGCACCCGCCAACCGGTGGAGCGTGCGAACCGTCGGCGATCTGGGTTTGCTGGGCGAGGAGGCGGCGCGACGGTTGCGCGGCGCGGTGGACTCCACGCCCCAGGTTGCGGCCTTCCATGTGAACGTCGCGGTGGGCTATGGCGGTCGTAGGGAAATCGTGGACGCGGTACGGGCGTTGTTGGGTAAGCAACTCGCCAACGGTGCGACCGCCGAGGAGCTCATCGAAGCGGTGACCGTCGAGGGCATTTCGGAGAATCTGTACACCTCGGGCCAGCCGGATCCGGACCTGGTGATCCGCACCTCGGGCGAGCAGCGACTGTCCGGTTTTCTGCTTTGGCAGAGTGCCTACTCCGAGATGTGGTTCACCGAGGCGCACTGGCCGGCGTTTCGCCGCGTGGACTTCCTGCGTGCGCTGCGCGACTACAGCATGCGCAACCGCCGACACGGCAAGTAACGCGCCTGCGACCACCGGGCCGAAAGGGGCCCGGGGGCGGCACGCCGCCGTGACACTCCGGACCCCAAGTGTCACGCCCAGCGTGTCATTCCAGCGGAATGTTTCTTTGGTTCTGAGCGGTCCAGCAAACATTGTGATCTTGATCGCCGTTCGCTGAACGGCTCTCAACCGTTCCAGAGGCAGCCAAAAAACGTCAATCCTTACTGACACCGTGTTAGTAAGCTTTATCGGCGATACAACGCCGTAAATCTCACTAAACATCTTGTACTGCAACAACTTTCAATAAATAACATTGGACATGTAATAATTCATATATTTCGTCCAGGTTAACTCGCATGAATCTGAGCCGGTTGTCTGAGGAGCTGCAGACTTCGGCTAATGGTTGCCTATGTGCATAGTTTCAGGCGTCCTAGAAAAATCTGGAAATTCTCGTTTCCAGATCTGGCGGTTTCGGCCCGCATGGGGGTACATTCCCCACGACGAGTGACCCCATCGGCTATGAACCACAGGAGTTTCAGCAATGTCGTTTTTGGCGGCTTCCCCCGACCTGTTGGCTGCGGCGGCAGCGAACCTGGACAGTTTGGGCTCATCGATCAACGCTGCTAATGGAGCGTGGGCCGGTCCCATATCGACGCTGTTGCCCGCGGCTCGGGATGAGGTTTCGGCGGCGATCGCGGCCCTGTTCGGCACGCACGCTCAGGGTTACCAAGCCATCGCATCTGAGGCGGAGGCTTTCCACCAGAACTTCATCCGCGCACTCAGTTCGGCGGGCAGCGCATATTCAACCGCGGAGACGGTCAACGCCTCGCCACTGCAGGCGGTGTCGGATCTGATCAACGCCCCGTCTCAGGCGTTGTTCCAGCGACCGCTGATCGGCAACGGTGCCGACGCCCCGGCTGGCAGTGGCGCGAACGGTGGTGCTGCGGGTTTGCTGTGGGGTAACGGTGGGGCCGGTGGATCCGGTGCGGTGGGCCAGGTCGGCGGTAACGGCGGAGCCGCTGGGCTGTTCGGTAACGGCGGCGTCGGTGGGGTTGGCGGCGCGGGCGCAACCGGCGGCAACGGCGGTTCTGGCGGGATCTTGTTCGGCAACGGCGGAATCGGCGGAGCCGGTGGTGTCGGCGCCGCAGCTGGTTTGAC
>NZ_LZLS01000201.1 GCF_001673365.1 Mycobacterium asiaticum | reverse complement strand
CGACCATGGGCAACTTCGGCATCTTTAACAACGGGCTGGGTAACTTCGGCATCGCCAACACCGGCACCGGCAACGGCATGACTGGCGCCCAAGGGATTAACCCCACGCCGGTAATTAATCCAGCCTTGGACGGCGGTAATGGGACAAGCAATATTGAGTTCGTTCCGCATGTCTCTATCGGTGGTGGCACCGGCGGACCGGGTCAAGCCGGGGGGTTCGGTGTCAACGGCGGCAATGGCGGCACCGGTGGTAATGCGACGATCGATTTCGACAACACTTCGATAGCGGTTGCGGGCTACGGCGGAAATGGCGGCGCCGGCGGCGCTGGTGGTGCTGACGGTGGCGCGGGTGGAGCGGGCGGAGAAGCAGTGAGTTACTACGGCACCGCAGTTGCGGGCCGTGGCGGCGACGGTGGCGTCGGCGGTATCGGGACCAGTGGCCAGACGGGCGGGGCGGGCGGTGCCGGAGGTGCCGGGGGACGTGGCGGATGGCTCGTTGGTGACGGCGGCATGGGTGGTAGCGGCGGCACGGGCGGTGGCGGCGGCACCGGTGATTTCGGCGGCAAGGGTGGCGCTGGCGGTTTCTCCGGCACACCTGGTGGCGACAGCGCCGTCTCGGTCTCCGTCGACGCCATTGGCGGCAAGGGCGGCAACGGCGGCAACGGCGGCGAGGGCGGCACCGGAGGCGGAGGGGGTGCCGGTGGCTCCGGCGGTGAAGGGGGCGCTGGCGGCTGGCTGGTCGGCAATGGCGGCGGCGGCGGTAACGGCGGCTTGGGAGGCGCAGGCGGTATGGGCGGTGGAGGTGGCATGGGCGGTAACGGCGCCAATGGTGCTGATGCTGTGAGTCAATCCACTTTCGGTCCGGGTGTCGGGGCGCACGGCGGCAACGGGGGCAACGGCGGCGACGCTGGACATGGGGGTGGTGGCGGAGCCGGCGGTGATGGCGGCTACGCCGGTACCGGCGGCCGCGGTGGGCTGTTAAGCGGCCAGCAAGGTGTAACCGGCCTTGGGGGCGGCGGAGGCATCGGTGGGTCCGGCGGCGAGCACGGCACCGTAGGCAGCGGTGGGGCGGCCGGCACGGGTACGAGCCCCTATGCAACGAATGGCAGCCCGGGGGACCCGGGTCATGGCGGCGACGCCTACAACGGCGCCCGGGGTGATGACGGCAACCCGGGCTAACCGGCGGTGGCGGCCTCGTCGACAGCCCGCTGCCACTCAATATGGCGATGCTGCAAACCCGGCTCGTTGCGGCCGAACAGAAGTTGTTCGCGCGCACCGGATTCCAAGTTAGCCTGCAATCTTTCGGCCAATTGGTAGTCCTCGTCGCGGACGGTGGCGTGCGCGTACTCGAAGACCGCTTGTGCGCCTGCGGCTACTGATTCGTCGGACATATCCAGCGGCGTCGAATTTTGGTGCACGGTAATGGACCGGCCCGGCCGGTCGCCGGGATAGACGCGGAACAACTCGCCATTAGCCATGGTCACCGAAATCACAATGTTGGGAAACAGCGCGTAGATGACGACGAAGTTGTTGAACGGAATCCACTGATCCTCGGGAATATTCTCCAGATCCAGAATCGTGTTCAACGGGAAGATCAATCGATGATGCGGCCCGTAGGCATCGAACACCGTGCAGTTGCTGCGCGCAATCGTCGCAAAAGTCTGCTGGTGCACGGTGGCGAAGTGGTAGTTCTCCGCGAAGGTATCCACCGCCAGCTTCCAATTGATGGGGGAGTCGAGCACCTTCTCGCCCAGCGGTGCCCATCGCCCGATGCTCCATGAGTCGAGTTCCTCAGCCAACGGTCCCAAGTGCGCCGCGACATCCAGGGCGATGCCGGGATCCAGTGCTATCCAGAGGAATCCGGCGAATTCGGTGGCAGGTAACTCGGTCAAGCCGTCGGACTTCAGCGTCGTCTCGGGAAATCCCTCGCGGCCCGGCACGGCGACCAGACGGCCGGTGTTGTCGTAGGTCCAGGCGTGGTACGGGCAGGTGAACCGCTTGGCGACGCCGCATCCGACGGCGACCTGGGACTGCCGATGCAGGCAGACGTTGTCGAACGCTTTGACCGAGCCGTCGGCTGTCCGGGCGAGCAGGATGGACCGGCCCATCACCGTCTTGGTGCAGTAGGCGCCCGATCGGGGAAGTTCGGATGCGTAGCCGACCAGTTGCGGGCTCGACAGCACCATCGCGCGGTCGCGTTCGTGCCGCTCGCGGGAGGTGTATTCGGTCGCATCGACGCGGTGCGTAGCAGGGGCAAGGTCGGTGGTCTTGTCGCGGGCCAGTTTCAAAGCCCGTCGGGTGAGATCGATGAGCTGGTCGTGATCCAACTGAAACCCCTGTTGACGCTTGGCTGATCGAAGCTAACTTTACTAACTTTATAGTGAAAGCAAGGCTCGGCCAACCGCTGACGGTGCAAAGCCAACCCGTGTCAGCGACGTTGGCTCTGCGCTGACGGCGCGACCTACTCGCACTTTTGCGCCCTCAGCGCAGAGTCAATGGAAAGGAAGTGAGTCGGTGTGGCCAATGTGTCTTGTGATGTTTCTGCCCTAACCTGTGGCGTGTGTCGGTGTCTCGGCGTGATGTGCTCAAGCTTGCCGCGGCGACCCCGGGGTTGTTAGGCCTTGGCGCTGCCGCAGCGTCATTGCGCGCTGCTCCGGCCTCAGCGTCGCTCGGCACCCTGCTGGACTATGCGGCCGGCGTCATCCCGGCCAGCGAGATCAGGGCGTCGGGTGCGATCGGCGCGATCCGGTACGTGTCAGACCGTCGCCCCGGCGGGTCCTGGATGCTGGGCAAGCCGATTCAGCTCGCCGAAGCCCAGGACCTGCACGGAAGCGGACTTAAGATCGTCTCCTGCTACCAATTCGGCAAGGGCAGCACCTCGGACTGGTTGGGGGGCGCCGCCGCCGGTGTCCAGCACGCGCGGCGTGGCGCCGAACTGCACGCGGCGGCCGGCGGTCCGGCTGGCGCCCCGATATACGCCTCGATCGACGACGACCCGTCACATGACCAGTACAAGAACCAGATCGTGCCGTACCTGCGCTCCTGGGAATCGGTCGTCGGGCATCAACGAACAGGTGTGTACGCCAACTCCAAAACCATCGATTGGGCGGTGCACGACGGCTTGGGCGCCTACTTCTGGCAGCACAACTGGGGCTCGCCGAAGGGTTACACCCATCCCGCGGCGCATCTACACCAGGTCGAGATCGACAAGCGCACGGTTGGCGGGGTGGGGGTCGACATCAACGAAATTCTCAAGCCGCAGTTCGGCCAATGGGCGTGAGCGGGCTGCGTTCCTAAGAACCTGAGATCCGTTCCAGCAAACACTCGTTCGCTCAATCCGCGCCGTCGGCTACGCGGATGAATGCGCGCGGTGTCGGCCGGTGCCGCAAAGCAGCCGCGGCGGAGTAAAATTTTTTGACATAACGATTTGGTAACAATACTGCCTTGAACAGCACCGTTATAGCTACTCGACCGTAACCACCTGCATGCAGGACGTTTGTCAGCGACACCCGCGTCGGCCGTTTCAGCCGGTGTTACCCGCGACACGGTTACCCGTGCGTAGAACTCGCCAGTAACCAATCGGCGCCAAGAATTCGTATAGGTTCTCATGACACTCTTATTGGGACTGAGTGCAGTGCATGGCCCCGCTCGACGACGTGCCGGCCGCCAATACAGCACCGGTTAGACGATTGCCGGCCGTGATTCGACGCGGAATCGCCGGGGAGTTGACGGGCACTCGGCGGGGACGAGTCCGGAACTGGCCGAACGAGCCAAGACGCACAGACGTAGATGCATAGGGAGACATAAGGTGACGATCCACGAGCACGAGGCGGGGTCCCCAGCGGAGCGAGGGGATGTTTCCGCAAACCGCAATGGCAGTGGAGCGCAAAGTACTCATGCTCTGGTCGATCGCCTGACGGCAGGTGAGCCCTATGCGGTCGCGTTCGGCGGGCAAGGCAGTGCCTGGCTGGAGACGCTGGAAGAACTGGTGTCCGGCGCCGGCATCGAATCAGAGTTGGCCGAGTTGGTCGGCGAGGTCCAGTTGCTGCTGGAGCCGGTCGCCAAAGAGCTGGTCGTGGTGCGTCCGATCGGCTTTGAGCCGCTGCAGTGGGTACGCGCGTTGGCGGCCGAGGATCCGGTTCCCTCCGAGAAGCACTTGACGTCGTCCGCGGTCTCATTGCCGGGCGTGCTGCTGACCCAGATCGCCGCCATCCGCGCGTTGGCCCGCCAGGGCATGGACCTGATCAACACCCCGCCGGTTGCATTGGCGGGACACTCGCAGGGCGTACTTGCGGTCGAGGCGCTCAAGGCCGGCGGTACGCGTGACGTGGAGTTGCTGGCATTAGGGCAGCTGATCGGCGCCGCCGGAACCCTGGTTGCCCGCCGGCGAGGCATTTCGATTCTCGGTGACCGCCCGCCGATGGTCTCGGTCACCAACGCTGACCCCGAGCGGATCGGCCAGCTACTCGACGAATTCGCTCAAGACGTCCGCACGGTACTTCCGCCCGTGCTGTCCATCCGCAACGGCCGTCGATCGGTGGTCATCACCGGCACCCCCGAGCAGCTGTCGCGCTTCGAGTTGTACTGCAAGCAGATCTCGGAGAAGGAAGAAGCCGAGCGCAAGAACAAGATCCGCGGCGGCGACGTCTTCGCGCCGCTGTTCGACCCGGTCAGGGTCGAGGTCGGCTTCCACACGCCGCGCCTGGCCGACGGCATCGACATCGTCGGCGGATGGGCCGAGAAGGTCGGCTTGGATGTCGGGCTGGCCCGCCAGTTGGCCGACGCCATCCTGGTAACCAAGGTCGACTGGGTCGAAGAGATCACCCGCGTCCACGACGCCGGCGCTCGGTGGATCCTTGACCTGGGCCCCGGCGACATCCTGACCAGACTGACGGCGCCGGTGATCCGCGGCCTTGGTATCGGCATCGTCCCCGCGGCCACCCGCGGCGGACAGCGCAATCTGTTCACTGTCGGGGCAACCCCGGAGGTGGCGCGCGCCTGGTCCAGCTATGCGCCGACGGTGGTGCGACTGCCCGATGGCAGGGTCAAGCTGTCCACCAAGTTCACCCGCTTGACCGGCCGGTCGCCCATCCTGTTGGCCGGCATGACCCCGACCACCGTCGATGCCAAAATCGTCGCCGCCGCGGCCAACGCCGGGCACTGGGCCGAGCTGGCCGGTGGTGGCCAGGTCACCGAAGAGATCTTCGCCGACCGCATCGAGGAATTGTCCGGCCTGCTCGAGCCCGGCCGCACCTACCAGTTCAACGCGTTGTTCTTGGACCCTTATCTATGGAAGCTGCAGCTGGGCGGCAAGCGCTTGGTGCAGAAGGCGCGCCAGTCCGGCGCTGCGATCGACGGCGTCGTGGTCAGCGCCGGCATCCCGGATCTCGAAGAAGCCGTGGAACTGATCGAAGAGCTCAACGACATCGGCATCAGTCACGTGGTCTTCAAGCCCGGAACCATCGAGCAGATCCGCTCCGTGATCCGCATTGCCACCGAGGTGCCGACGCGCCCGGTGATCATGCATGTCGAGGGTGGGCGAGCCGGCGGCCACCACTCCTGGGAAGACCTCGACGACCTTTTGCTTGCGACCTACTCGGAGCTGCGTTCGCGCGCCAACATCACCGTGTGCGTCGGTGGCGGCATCGGGACCCCGGAGCGGGCTGCCGAGTACCTGTCCGGCCGCTGGGCGCAGGCCTACGGCTTCCCGTTGATGCCGATCGACGGGATCTTGGTCGGCACCGCCGCGATGGCGACCCTGGAGTCCACCACCTCGCCTTCGGTCAAGAAGATGCTGGTCGACACGAAAGGCACCGACCACTGGATCAGTGCCGGAAAAGCCCAGGGCGGCATGGCTTCCAGCCGCAGCCAGCTCGGCGCTGACATTCACGAGATCGACAACAGCGCGTCGCGGTGCGGGCAACTGCTCGACGAAGTGGCCGGCGACCCGGATGCGGTCGCGGAGCGTCGCGACGAGATCATCGCCGCGATGGCCAACACCGCCAAGCCCTACTTCGGCGACGTGGCCGAGATGACCTACCTGCAGTGGCTGCAGCGCTACGTCGAACTGGCTATCGGAGAAGGCAATTCGACCGCCGACACCGCCGCACCGGGTAGCCCGTGGTTGGCCGACACCTGGCGCGACCGCTTCGAGGAGATGCTCAAGCGCACCGAAGCCCGGTTGCATGCAAAGGACTTCGGCCCGATCGAGACGCTGTTCGACAATGCTGCGTTGCTGGAAGACCCCGAACAGGCCATCGCGACACTGCTCGAGCACTACCCAGACGCCCAGAACGTGCACCTGCACCCCGCCGACGTGCCGTTCTTCGTCACCTTGTGCAAGACGCTGGGCAAGCCGGTCAACTTCGTGCCGGTCATCGACAAGGATGTCCGGCGCTGGTGGCGCAGTGACTCGCTGTGGCAGGCGCACGACGCCCGCTACGACGCCGACCAGGTGTGCATCATCCCCGGCCCCGCGGCCGTCGCCGGCATCACCCGGATGGACGAGCCCGTCGGTGAATTGCTGGACCGCTTCGAGCAGGCCGCAATCGACGAGGTGCTCGAGGTGCTGGCATCATCGGGTGCCGAACCCCAGGACGTGACCGCGCGCCGAATCGGGCGCGCCGACCTCCGTGGACCGCTGGCGGTCGTGCTCGACGCGCCGGACGTGTTGTGGGCAGGGCGCACCACCACCAACCCGGTGCACCGCATCGCCGATCCCGCCGACTGGCAGGTGCACGAAAACCGCACCGCCACACACACTTCCACCGGTTCGCGATTGCAGGTCAATTCCGCGGGCGGCAGCGTTGTGCTCAGCGTGCCGGTGTCGGGCACCTGGATCGACATACAGTTCACCCTGCCCGCCAACACCCTCGACGGCGGCATCCCGGTGGTGTCCACCGAAGATGCCACCGCCGCAATGCGTTCCGTACTTGCCATCGCTGCCGGTGTCGACGGACCGCAGTCGCTGCCCGAGGTGGTCGACGGGACGGCAACGCTCACGGTGAACTGGGATCCCGAGCGGGTCGCCGACCACACCGGAGTAACCGCCACCTTCGGCGAGCCGCTGGCCCCCAGCCTCACCACCGTGCCGGACGCACTCGTCGGCCATTGCTGGCCAGCAGTTTTCGCGGCCATCGGTGAGGCATCGACCGAGGCGGGGGCACCCGTCGTCGAAGGTCTGCTCAGCCTGGTGCACCTGGACCACGCCGCCCGGCTGGCCGGGCCGCTGCCGACCGTACCGGCCCAATTGACTGTCACTGCAACGGCTTCCAAAGCCACCGACACCGACATGGGACGCGTGGTGCCGGTCACGGTCACGATCACCGACAGCGACGGCACATCCGTCGCGACGCTCGAGGAGCGGTTCGCGATCCTGGGCCGGACCGGGTCCGCAGAACTCACCGACCCCGTCCGGGCCGGTGGCGCGGTATCGGAGAACGCCACCGACACCCCGCGCCGCCGACGTCGCGACGTCACCATTGGCGCGCCAGTAGACATGCGCCCCTTCGCCGTCGTGTCCGGTGACCACAACCCCATCCACACCGACAAGGCCGCCGCGCTGCTGGCGGGCCTGGACTCGCCGATCGTGCACGGCATGTGGCTGTCGGCCGCAGCCCAGCACGCCGTGACCGCCACCGATGGACAGGCCCGGCCGCCGGCGCGCCTGATCGGCTGGACCGCACGGTTCCTGGGCATGGTGCGCCCCGGTGACGAGGTGGACTTCCGTGTCGAACGAGTCGGAATCGACCAGGGCGCAGAGGTTTTGGAAGTAGCCGCCCGAATCGGCTCGGACCTGGTCATGTCGGCGACCGCACGGCTGGCATCGCCGAAGACGGCCTACGCCTTCCCCGGCCAGGGCATCCAGCACAAGGGCATGGGCATGGATGTCCGGGCCCGGTCCAAGGCTGCCCGCAAGGTGTGGGACGAGGCCGACCGATTCACCCGCGACACGCTGGGATTCTCGGTGCTGCACGTGGTGCGCGACAACCCGACCAGCATCATCGCCAGCGGTGTGCACTACCACCACCCCGACGGCGTGCTGTTCCTGACGCAGTTCACCCAGGTCGCGATGGCGACGGTCGCGGCCGCTCAGGTCGCCGAGATGCGTGAGCAGGGCGCCTTTGTCGAAGACGCCATCGCCTGCGGCCACTCCGTCGGTGAGTACACCGCATTAGCTTGCGTCAGTGGCGTTTTCGAACTCGATGCGCTGCTCGAAGCCGTGTTCCATCGCGGTTCCAAGATGCACGACATCGTGCCGCGCGACGAGTTGGGCCGGTCCAACTACCGGTTGGCCGCAATCCGTCCGTCCCAGATCGACCTGCCCGACGATCAAGTAACCGAATTTGTCGCCGGAATCGCGGCGAATACTGGCGAGTTTCTAGAGATCGTCAACTTCAACCTGCGCGGCTCGCAATACGCCATCGCCGGTACCGTACGCGGACTCGAGGCGTTGGAAGCTGAGGTGGAACGGCGCCGCGAAATCACCGGCGGCAAGCGCTCGTTCATCCTGGTGCCCGGTATCGACGTGCCGTTCCACTCACGAGTGCTGCGGGTCGGGGTGGCCGAATTCCGGCGCTCCCTGGAACGGCTCATGCCGCGCGACAAAGACCCTGAGCTGATCCTCGGGCGCTACATTCCCAACCTGGTGCCGCGGCCGTTCACCCTGGACCGCGACTTCATCCAGGAGATCCGGGATCTGGTGCCCGCCGAGCCGCTCGACGAAATTCTCGACGACTACGACACCTGGCGAAACGAGCGGCCGCGCGATTTGGCCCGCAAGGTACTGATCGAGTTGCTGGCCTGGCAGTTCGCCAGCCCGGTGCGCTGGATCGAGACGCAGGACCTGCTGTTCATCGAGGACGCGGCCGGCGGTTTAGGCGTGGAGCGGTTCGTCGAGATCGGCGTGAAGACGGCGCCGACCGTCGCCGGCCTCGCCACCAACACCCTCAAGTTGCCCGAATATGCCCACAGCACAGTGGAAGTGCTCAATGCCGAGCGCGACGCCGCGGTGCTGTTTGCCACCGACACCGACCCGGAGCCGGAGGACGAGCCAATCGAAGATGCCGCTGCGGCACCGGAGATCGCCGCCGCGGTGGAGGCCGCCCCAGCGCCTGCGCCGGCAGCGCCGTCTGGAGGTCCGCGTCCCGCCGATCTGACGTTCGACGCCGCCGACGCGACCTTGGCGCTCATCGCGATCTCGGCCAAGATGCGCATCGACCAGATCGAGACGCTGGACTCGATCGAGTCCATCACCGACGGCGCTTCGTCGCGGCGTAACCAGCTGCTCGTCGACTTGGGCTCCGAGTTGAATCTCGGCGCGATCGACGGCGCCGCCGAAGCCGACCTGGCCGGCTTGCGGGCGCAGGTGACCAAGCTGGCCCGCACCTACAAGCCTTACGGCCCAGTGCTTTCCGATGCAATCAACGATCAGCTGCGTACGGTGCTCGGACCGTCGGGCAAGCGGCCCGCCGCGATCGCCGAGCGGGTGACCAAGACCTGGGAACTCGGCGAGGGCTGGGCAAAGCACGTCACCGTGGAGGTGGCGTTGGGGACCCGGGAAGGCACCAGCGTGCGTGGCGGTGCCATGGGGCACCTGCACGAGGGTGCGCTGGCCGACGCCGCGTCTGTCGACAAGGTCATCGATGGGGCGGTGGCCGCAGTGGCTGCGCGCCATGGTGTTTCGGTATCACTGCCGTCCGCTGGCGGCGGCGGTGGCGCAACCGTGGATGCGGCGGCACTGAGCGAGTTCACCGATCAGATCACCGGCCGCGACGGCGTGCTGGCTTCGGCGGCCCGACTGGTGCTGGGTCAGCTGGGTCTGGATGACCCGGTCACCGCCTCGCCGGCCACCACCGATGCGGAGCTCATCGACCTGGTTACCGCCGAATTGGGTGCCGACTGGCCACGTTTGGTGGCTCCGACGTTCGACGGTAAGAAAGCGGTCGTTTTCGACGACCGCTGGGCCAGTGCGCGGGAGGATCTGGTCAAGCTGTGGCTAACCGACGAGGGCGACATCGACTCCGACTGGGTGCGGCTCTCGGAGCGCTTCGAGGGCACCGGGCACGTCGTCGCGACCCAGGCCACCTGGTGGCAGGGCAGGTCGCTGGCTGCGGGTAAGCAGATCCACGCCTCGCTGTACGGTCGGATCGCGGCCGGCGCCGAAAACCCCGACCCCGGCCCCTACAGCGGCGAAATCGCTGTGGTGACAGGAGCTTCCAAGGGCTCGATCGCGTCGGCGGTGGCGGCGCGGCTGCTCGATGGTGGCGGTACGGTCATCGCGACGACCTCCAAGCTCAACGACGAACGGTTGGCGTTCTACCGCAACCTCTACCGCGATCATGCTCGCTACCGGGCGGCACTGTGGGTGGTACCGGCCAACATGGCCTCGTACTCCGACATCGACGCCCTGGTCGAGTGGATCGGCAACGAGCAGTCCGAAAGCCTTGGACCGCAGTCGATTCACCTCAAGGACGCCCAGACCCCGACGCTGCTGTTCCCGTTCGCGGCGCCACGTGTCGTCGGGGACCTGTCCGAGGTGGGTGCGCGTGCCGAGATGGAGATGAAGGTCCTGTTGTGGGCTGTGCAGCGGCTCATCAGCGGTCTGTCCAAGATCGGTGCTGAGCGCGACATCGCGTCGCGGTTGCACGTGGTGCTGCCCGGCTCGCCTAACCGCGGAATGTTCGGCGGGGATGGAGCTTACGGAGAAGCCAAGTCGGCGCTAGATGCTGTGGTGACCCGTTGGCACGCCGAAACCTCATGGGCTGAGCGGGTCAGTTTGGCGCACGCGCTGATCGGCTGGACCCGTGGCACCGGGCTGATGGGACACAACGACGCCATCGTCACCGCGGTCGAAGAGGCGGGTGTCAATACCTACTCGACCGATGAGATGGCCGCAATGCTGCTAGGCCTGTGCGACGTCGAATCCAAAGTCGCCGCAGCAGGTTCGCCGATCAAGGCGGACTTCACCGGAGGCCTGGCCGACGTCGAACTCGACATGGCGGCGTTGGCCGCGAAGGCGCGCGAGGAAATGTCAGGGGAGGGTGCCGCCGATGCGGACGAAACCGCTGAGGGCACCATCGCGGCGTTGCCGTCACCTCCGCGTGGGTTCACCCCGGCGCCCCCGCCGCAGTGGGATGACCTCGACGTTGACCCGGCCGACCTGGTCGTGATCGTCGGTGGCGCCGAACTCGGGCCATACGGTTCCTCACGCACCCGGTTCGAGATGGAAGTCGAGAACGAACTGTCGGCCGCCGGTGTGCTCGAATTGGCCTGGACGACCGGACTGATCCGCTGGGAGGATGACCCCCAACCGGGTTGGTACGACACGCAATCCGGCGATCTGGTAGACGAGTCCGAGTTGGTCGAGCGCTACCACGACATTGTGGTGCAGCGTTGCGGTATCCGCGAGTTCGTCGATGACGGTGCGATCGATCCCGACCACGCTTCGCCACTTCTGGTGTCGGTGTTCTTGGACAAGGACTTCACCTTTGTGGTGTCGTCGGAGTCCGAGGCCCGGGCGTTCGTCGAATTCGAGCCGGAACACACGGTGATCAGGCCGGTGCCCAACTCGAGCGACTGGCAGGTCACGCGCAAATCGGGCACCGAGATCCGGGTACCGCGCAAGACCAAGCTGTCCCGTGTGGTCGGGGCGCAGATCCCGACCGGCTTCGACCCCACGGTGTGGGGCATCAGTCCGGACATGGCGACCTCGATCGACCGGGTGGCGCTATGGAACATCGTCACGACCGTCGACGCGTTCCTGTCTGCCGGGTTCAGTCCCGCAGAAGTGATGCGCTATGTGCACCCGAGCCTGGTGGCGAGCACCCAGGGCACCGGCATGGGTGGCATGACGTCGATGCAGACCATGTACCACGGAAACCTGCTCGGCCGTAACAAGCCGAACGACATCCTGCAGGAAGTATTGCCGAATGTCGTTGCCGCACACGTGGTTCAGTCCTATGTCGGCAGTTACGGGTCGATGATCCACCCGGTCGCCGCATGCGCGACGGCGGCGGTGTCGGTCGAGGAGGGCGTCGACAAGATTCGACTGGGTAAGGCCGAGCTCGTGGTGGCCGGCGGCCTGGACGACCTCACGCTGGAAGCCATCATCGGCTTCGGCGACATGGCCGCCACGGCCGACACGTCGATGATGCGCGGCCGCGGCATCGAGGATTCGAAGTTCTCCCGGCCAAACGACCGGCGCCGGCTCGGCTTCGTCGAAGCTCAGGGCGGCGGTACCATCCTGCTGGCGCGCGGTGATCTGGCGCTTCGGATGGGGTTGCCGGTGCTCGCAGTGGTCGCGTATGCGCAGTCCTTCGGGGATGGGGTGCATACCTCGATTCCGGCTCCGGGCCTTGGGGCGCTGGGTGCGGGCCGCGGCGGCAGGGATTCAGCGCTGGTGCGCTCGCTGGCCAAGCTCGGAGTGAGCGCCGACGACGTTGCCGTGATCTCTAAGCACGACACGTCGACGCTGGCCAACGACCCCAACGAGACCGAGTTGCACGAGCGGCTCGCTGACTCGATGGGCCGCTCTGCGGGCGCCCCGCTGTTCGTGGTCTCGCAGAAGAACCTGACCGGGCATGCCAAGGGCGGCGCGGCGGTCTTTCAGATGATGGGCCTGTGCCAGATGTTGCGCGACGGGGTGATACCGCCAAACCGCAGCCTGGACTGCGTCGACGACGACCTAGCCGGCTCCTCGCACTTCGTCTGGTTGCGCGATACGTTGCGAGTCGGCGACAAGTTCCCGCTCAAGGCCGGCATGTTGACCAGCCTCGGGTTCGGTCACGTGTCGGGATTGGTCGCACTGGTCCATCCGCAGGCATTCATAGCGGCGCTGGATCCTGCGCAGCGCGCGGAATACCAGCGGCGTGCTGACGGCCGGCTGCTCGCGGGTCAGCGTCGACTAGTCTCGGCCATCGCCGGCGGGGAACCGATGTATCAGCGGCCGCCGGATCGTCGCTTCGATCACGACGTGGCGGAGAAGCCTCAGGAGGCGGCAATGCTGCTGAACCCAGCCGCCCGGTTGAGCGACGCTGACGCCTACCGGGCAGCTGCCGAATGACTTCGGGTATCCGTTAACCTGGCGACCCATGGGCATCGTCGGCATCGGGATTGACCTTGTCTCCATACCGGATTTTGCCGAGCAGGTTGACCAGCCCGGGACGGTGTTCGCGGCGACCTTCACTCCAGGTGAGCGTCGCGACGCGTCCGACAAAAGTTCGTCGGCCGCACGTCACCTGGCGGCCCGCTGGGCCGCCAAGGAAGCGGTGATCAAGGCGTGGTCGGGTTCGCGGTTCGCGCAGCGACCCGTGTTGCCTAAGGACATCTACCGCGACATCGAGGTGGTCACCGACATGTGGGGACGGCCGCGGGTCAGGTTGAGCGGGGAGATCGCCAAGCACTTGGCTGACGTGACGATCCATGTGTCGCTGACCCACGACGCCGACACCGCCGCCGCGGTAGCGATCCTCGAGACCTCTTAAGCGCTGCTCGAAGCTAGAGCGCGAGCGCCGCGCGCGGGGCCGTGCTGGGGATTGCGCATGCCCGGCGTCGGAGTTACGCTGCGGTGACCAACATTACTCGGCAGTAAGTTACTGGCCGGTTCGACCAGCCTGGCTCGCGGCATCAGACGGGGTGCCGTTTAGTCGTTCCAGCCCTGCCGGCCGAAGTGTTGCTGGCCCTGCATTTCAGTACATAATGTCGCCGCAAATCCCCTGGATTTGGGGCAATAAGTGCTGTTTAAGATGGATTCTTAATGCTTGGGTAGAAGATCCTGTCAGTTCCCTGGGAGCGCTGGCATCTGTCTAATTGCGGCCTAAATTCTTTGGAGGTCGATGACTGGCGGTCATAACGCCAAAACAAGTTGAAGGGAACGAATGTGTCATATGTGAGCGCGATACCGGAGTTGGTCGAGGCCGCGGCCAACGACTTGGCGGGTCTTGGATCGGAGATAAGTCAAGCCACCGCTTCTGCGACGGCGGCGACAACCTCGCTATCACCCGCCGCGGCCGACGAAATCTCCGCGTTCATCGCGCAACTTTTCGGTGCTCACGGCCAGGACTTTCAAGCAGTCAGCGCTCGGGCCGCGGCTTTCCACAGCGAGTTCGTGAATCTGCTCAGCGGCAGCGCCGGTCAGTACGTCGGCGCGGAAGCGGCAGCTCAAGCCCTACTTAGCGGTCCCGCTGCGAGTGCGGCGCAGGGCATGGAATCGTTTGCGGCCTCTGTCGCCGCCCCGTACCAGACGTTGTTCGCCAACACCGCGGCCAACCTCCAATCACTGAGCAATACCCTGTCGGCGAATCCACTGCCGTTCCTGCGCCAGCTGGCTACCAACCAGGCAGGCTACCTTCAGATGGTCGGCGCTGGCTTCGCTGGCGCGATCCGGAACCTGCCTTCCGAAATAGCCGGTTTGCCCACTTCGGTGCAGAGTGCCATGCAGGGTTTGGCAAATTTCCAGCCCGGAGTTCTGGCACAGTCGGTAATCAACAATCAAATTGGTTACTTCAACACTATTTCGACGTCGCTGCAGGCCGCAAATCACGACTTCATTGCTGGCTTGCAAGAATTGCCGAGCAGCTTTCAGGCCGCAAGTCAAGCTCTGCAAGCGGGAGATTTCAACGGCGCGGTCGATGACCTCGCGACAGGCTTCCTGAATCCGTTTATCACCGGCTTCAGCGGCGAAGTGACCGACTCCGGCGTTGTCGTGGTGACCGTCAACGGCGCCGTCGGAGATCTCACGCCGATCCTGTCCATTCCCGGGCAGATGGCACAGCACTTCACCGGACTGCTGCCGGCCGGTTCGATCCCGGCGATGATGTCGCAGAACGTCACAAACGTCATCAACACCGCGACGGACACGTCGCAGTGGATCAACCTCATGGGCGTGTCCAGTCCGCCCATCCCGCTACATGTTGGGCTGCCCTTGGCCATCGGCCTGGACGCGATAGGGCCGTTCGTCACAACCGGGGGCGCTTTCCAGTCGAGCGTGACGTCGTTCGCCGCTGCCGTGCAAACCGGCGACGTGGCCGGGGCCGTCGCCGCCGCCATCGACGCTCCCGCGGTGGTTGCCAATGGCTTCCTCAACGGACAGGCGGTGCTGCCGTTGAACGCTGCAGTAACCTTCCCGTGGGGCGCTTCGCTGAACTCGACGACGGAGCTTCCGTTAGGCGGCATTCTCGCCCCTCTGCAAGCTGCCCAACTCATCACCGATATCAACCCCGGCGTGCCAGTCCCGCTCACTGGCGCCGAGTTCGGCGGTATCGTTCCGGGCCTGCTGTCCTATCTGCCCGAGCAGTTCGCCCAGGCCATCGGCGCCACCACTTAGCCCGCGAGCAGACGCAGAATCGCGTTGGAGCGCAGGCTCCAACGCGATTCTGCGTCTGCTCGCGCGGGGAGTGCTCGCGCGGGGAGTGCTCGCGCGGGGAGTGCTCGCGCGGGGAGTGCTCGCGCGGGGAGTGCTCGCGCGGCCTAGCGAGCCAGGCTACGGGCGTAGCCGGCTCCCATGCTCAGCAACACCAAACCCACGATGATGAACGCCGCGACCCGGAAGATGCCGTCAAGCGTGGCCAGGTCGAACAGGAACAGCTTGGCGGTCGCCGCACCGGTCAGCGCCAGGCCGGCGGTAATCGTCTCGGTGCGGTGCTCGCCGTCGTCCCGGCGCAGCGCGTAGACGAACAGCGCTGCCGCCCCACCGATCCAGCAAATAGTGGCCGCCATGTGCCCAGCAAGGAATCCGCCCCCGGTCCCGCCGAGCAGCACACCGGCGCTGACCGTGAACGCGGTAACGGCGTAAATGACCAGTGCCGAAGCTGTCGCGATCAGCAGACCGCTGATGTCTGAATTTCGCTGTTCGGCAGCGTACGTCCGCATCACAACGCGAACGATGACGACCGCGAATGCGATGACGAGCAAGCTGGCCGCCAGGGTGGAAACGGCGACAGAAGCCGGGGCCGCACTCGCGCGCACGAGCGAGCTCAGTGGGGCGTAGCTGTAGAAAATGGCGGTACCGATGACACCGAAAGCCGCTGCGATCCAACGGCCTACCGCGTCGTGGCCGGCGGCGATGGCGATGACGATGGCCAGGGCCAGTAGTACGGGGCCTTCGACGTATCCGGCGAAAGCGACGGTCACAGCGATCAGCCCAGCGATCGCCGACCATGCCGACCAGATTTGGGTGACGATCCGGTCGTGCTTGCCGAGCAGCGCGGCGGCGAGCATGCCGAAGGCCAACGCCGCCGCCAGCACCGACGCGAGCACCCGGTCGGTCGAGATAGCGCTGGCCAGCACCGGCACCGTGCCGGCGCAGGTCAATAGTGCCAGCACGGCTTTGTTACGGGTCGCGGGCAGCAGGATCAAACCTCCGGCGACGGTCAACAAAGCCGCTACGGCGCACATGCCACCGAGCAGCCAGGTGTTGTCGTGCCGGCTGACTGAAACCAGTGCCAGCAACAGCGGCATGGTGCCGGCCGCTACCCGAGCCGCGTGCATCCACGCCCAGTCCTTGCCCAGTTGCACCGGCAGCGCGGCGGCCGACAGCGCCAGCATGAAGCTGACCAGCAATAGGTCCACGCCGTCAGTAATCACCGGTGCCAGCCCGATGAGGGGAACCAGCACCAACAACGCCAGGTGTTCGGAGTTCCACCGCCTGGCGAGCATCAGTCCGGCGCCGCCGACGATCGCCGCCAACACCAACCCGACGGGCGCCGGAACCCACTCATAGATAGTGACGACGGCGATGACGTCCAGGTATGCGGTGGCGATACCCGTGGCGGCCAACGCGATCGCGCCGATCCGGCCACCGGGTCGCCCGCGCAGCCGGGCTGCCACGGCGACGAGCGCGGCAGCCAGGGCGCTGCCACCTGCCACCCGGATCTCCGGTCGCAGCAACCCGGCCTGCGCGGCCAGGACGAGCAGCAACACCACTCCGATCAACGTCACGGCCACACCGGCAACGGCGAGCAACTTACCGATCCAGTTGAAATCGCCTTTGGCAGCGGCGGTTTCGGGTCTGCTGGTTGGCTGGGCGGGACGAGGCCGGGGAGCGGGTCGGGGTGGCGGCGGTGTCCGGCGCGGCGCTACCGCCGGCGTCCAGCCCTGCCAGTACTGCTGCCAGTACGCATCCGAGGCCTGCTGCGCCGACACCGCGGCAGCCGGCATCGGGGTGGGCGGTACTGGATAGGGCGACACCGGGGCTGGCGGCACGGGTGCAGGCGCAGCGACTGGCGCGGGCGATGCGGAAAACAACTGGTCGAGCTGACTGAGCTCTCCGGAGACCCGGGACATCTGCCGGGCCAGGGCATCGAATTCGTGTGTAAGCCGGCTGAGCACAGCACGGTCAGCCTGATGCGGTTCGGTCATGGTGCCCCACCCTGCCGCGAAATGCGGTCATGCGGATGAGTAGGACTACCCAACTCGCACTATTGGTCGAGGCCGTGCTCGATGGCGTACCGCGTCAACTCCACCCGGTTGGCAACCTGTAGCTTGCGAAACGTCGCCTGCACGTGGTTTTCCACGGTGCGGTGACTCAACGAAAGCTTCTCGGCAATCTGCTTGGCGGACAATCCTTTTGCGACGAAACGCAAGACCTCGGTCTCGCGATCGGTGAGGCTGGGGGTGGTCGGACCGGAACTCGGCTGCGCTGCGATGCGCCGGTATTCGCCCAGCACCAGCCCGGCCAGGCTCGGGGTGAACACCGCCCGTCCCGCCGCGGTGGCTCGCACCGCATCGGCCAGTTCGGCTTTCGACGCGCTCTTGACCAGGTATCCGGTGGCCCCGGCCTTGACGGCCTCCAACACGTCGTCGCGCTCGTCGGACGCCGACAACACCAACACCTTCGTCGCCGGCGAGACCTCGAGAACTTCCATCGTCGCCTGAACACCGTCGCCGTCGGACAGGCGCATGTCCATCACCACCACATCCGGCCTGACCACGGCCGCGCGTCGTCGCGCCGAAGCCACCCCGTCGGCGGTGGCAACTACATTGAACCCGTCGTCGGCGAGATCTCGGGCAACCGCGTCGCGCCAGATGGGGTGGTCGTCGACGACCATCACTCTAGGTTCGGCAGGCTCAGTCACGGCCAGGACCTCGGCGCGGCACGTTCAGCTCCCATTCGGTTCCCTCTCCGGTGTCAGTGTGCAGTTCGGCGCTGCCTCCCAACGACATCAACCGTCCCACAATCGACTTCGAAATGCCGATGTGTCCCTGCTCGACCGCCTCCTCGAGCCGTCCCGGTGCGATGCCTATCCCGTCGTCGCGGACGCTCACCGTAACCGAATCGCCGAGATCCTCAAGCAGAACGAAGGCGCGTGCGCCCGGGCCCGCGTGCGCGCGCACGTTATCCAGAGCGTTGCCCACCGCGGCATCCAGTTCGCCGGCCACTTCGCCGTCCATCGTTACCGGCGTCCCCGGCAGGCTCATCGACACCCGGTCGGCCTCACGGCGGCGCAACAACGCGCGCAGATCGACGGTCTTGCTGGTTGCGGTGTCGCTTTCCATGTCGGTCGAGGTCACCCAACTTCGCAGCGCGCGTTCTTGTTCGCCGGCGAGCTCGGCTAGTTCCGATGCGGCGCCGCCAATTTCGTGTCCACGTTTGGCGACCAACGCAAGCACCTGGATGACACCGTCGTGGACCTGGCGCGAAAGCCTTTCCCGCTCTTCCAAAGCGGCCGACAGTCGTGCCGCTCGCTGCAATTCGTCGTGCGCGCGGCGGGCGGTGCGGGCAGCCAGGCCCACCGCCAGCCCGACCGCCAACTCGACAATGATGGTCGCGTTGCGGCCGAGGTTGACGTTGATGTAGCCCTTGACGAATTCGCTGCTCACGGTGACGGCCAAGCCCGTCAGCATGCCACCTGTCGGTCCGAACAGCAGGGCCGCGGAGATGGTGGCGTTGCTGGCCCACAACGTCGTCGGCCACGTCTGGTTGTTGTGCGCCCACTGTCCAGTGGCCACCACCTCGGTAGACAGCATCAACGCCACCACAACGACGAGTTCGGCGATCACCCATGCCGGGCGTCGGCCAAATCCGCGCAGATAGGCGATCGCGCACGCCGCGCTCCACGCGACTAGCACCGCGAACAGCAGCCATCCCAACGCCGGGTGACGCAGGTCGGAATTGACCGCGATCTGGAAGCCCAGCGCATACAGGCAGCTCAAGAGTCGGAACAGCTGGGCCGCCCGCCACAGCGGTGTCGTGGGGTCAGGACCGTTGCTCACCATTACCGGCAGCATAGCTAGCCTCGAGGGCGTGACTGATCTGGTTGAGCGGGTGCGCGAAATTCTGCCGTCGGTGCGGCGTGATCTTGAGGATCTGGTGCGAATCGAATCCGTGTGGGCTGACCCGGCGCGGCGCGATGAGGTGCACCGCAGCGCGCGGGCCGTGGTGGACCTATTGTCCCAGGCGGGTTTTGGCGATATCCGGGTAGTCAGCGAGGGCGGTGCTCCGGCGGTCATCGCGCACTATCCGGCGCCACCTGGTGCGCCTACCGTGCTGCTCTATGCCCATCACGACGTGCAGCCCGAGGGTGACCGCGGGCAGTGGATATCGCCGCCGTTTGAGCCGACAGAACGTAACGGCCGCCTCTACGGGCGAGGAACCGCCGACGACAAGGCAGGCATCGCAACACATTTGGCGGCCTTCCGGGCACATGGCGGAAAGCCTCCGGTCGGGGTGACGGTTTTCGTCGAAGGGGAGGAGGAGTCGGGTTCGCCGTCGCTGGGCCGATTGCTGGCCGCGCACCGCGATGCGCTTGCCGCGGACGTCATCGTCATTGCCGACTCGGACAATTGGAGCACGCAGGTGCCGGCGTTGACGGTGTCGTTGCGGGGGATGGCCGACTGTGTGGTGGAGGTTGCCACTCTTGACCATGGCCTGCACTCCGGGCTGTGGGGCGGTGTGGTGCCCGATGCGCTGAGTGTGCTGGTGCGGCTGCTGGCCAGTCTGCATGACGACGACGGCAATGTGGCGGTCTCGGGGTTGCACGAGAGCACCGCCGCGTCGGTCGACTATCCGCCCGAACGAGTGCGCGAGGAGTCCGGCCTGCTCGACGGCGTGACCGAGATCGGATGCGGGTCGGTGCCACAGCGACTATGGGCCAAACCGGCGATTACCGTGATCGGCATCGACACCACATCTGTTGCGGCAGCGTCGAATACGTTGATCCCACGGGCCCGCGCCAAGATCAGCATCAGGGTGGCGCCCGGCGGTGACGCGGTGGCGCATCTGGACGCGGTGCAGGCCCACCTCGAGCGGCACGCACCCTGGGGCGCTCACGTCAAAGTCACCCGCGGCGAGATCGGACAGCCCTACGCGATCGACGCCACCGGCCCGGTCTATGACGCGGCCCGGGCAGCGTTTCGGCAGGCCTGGGGTGTGGAGGCAATCGACATGGGGATGGGCGGATCGATTCCGTTCATCGCCGAGTTCGCCGATGCTTTTCCGCAAGCCAAGATTCTGGTCACCGGTGTAGAGGACCCCGGTACTCAGGCGCACAGCATCAACGAAAGCCTGGATCTCGGTGTGCTGGAACGCGCCGCCATCGCCGAGGCGCTATTGCTGGCGAATCTTGCCTGAAATCGTTTGTGCTGCTGGTCTTCTGGATGGGACTTGTCGGACCCTGTCTTTAGAATTCGGGTATGGGTTGCAGCAGTCGTGAGGAGATCACTGAGGTGGTCGAGGGGCTGCGCAGTTATGCAAAACGTTGGTCTGAGTTGAGTTTTGATGCGTTGAGTACTCCGGAGTGGCTGGGTTTGTTGGAGGCCGGTGAACTGCTTGCGCG
>NZ_LZLS01000200.1 GCF_001673365.1 Mycobacterium asiaticum | reverse complement strand
CCACCGGCACGCCCCCTTCAATTGACGAAGCGGAGATCGCCCACCCGGAGCGGTTTGCGCCGCCCTCGGGCTGGCGCGGGGCGGGGTGCTGCGCCTGGGCGAGGTGGAACACGTTGTCCCGGAGGCGGTCCCGGCCACCAGGGTGGCGGTGGGAACGGTCCGGGTGGCGGTGGTGGCGGCGGCCAGGGCAGCTTGGCGCCCGGTCGGGCCGCCGGCGCTCGGAATTGATGAGGCGGTCCCGACTGCGGAGAAGGCTGCGGCGGTTGCCGCCCGCGGGGTATCAACCGTTCCGGACGCCCCCTTCAATTGACGAAGCGGAGATCGCCCACCCGGAGCGGTTTGCGCCGCCCTCGGGCTGGCGCGGGGCGGGGTGCTGCGCCTGGGCGAGGTGGAACACGTTGTCCCGGAGGCGGTCCCGGCCACCAGGGTGGCGGTGGGAACGGTCCGGGTGGCGGTGGTGGCGGCGGCCAGGGCAGCTTGGCGCCCGGTCGGGCCGCCGGCGCTCGGAATTGATGAGGCGGTCCCGACTGCGGAGAAGGCTGCGGCGGTTGCTGGCGCGCGGGCGTGTCACTTTGCTCGGGCGGTTGCGGTTGCGGTTGCGGTTGCGGCGGCGGTGGCGGTGCCGGCTGCTGGTGCTGTGCCACCGGGGCGTCGATCACCACCTCTTCGATCTCCGCCGACATGATGGAACTCGGCAGCTGCCAGGGCGGCAGCGCGGGGCGGCGGGGCTTCGAGCGTTCTTCGGGCACCGCGTCCTGCTCGGTAGCGGGAGTGGTTTCGGCTTCCTGCGGGGTCTCCGGGTCTTCGACGGCGTCGGTCGAGGCGACGCCGGGATCGCCGTCGGTCGGTTCCGTCTCGGCAATCGGGTCGGCAATCGGGTCAGCGTCGGGCTCGGGCACGTAAGGCTCGGGCACGTTGGGCTCGGACACGTCGAACTCGGAAACGTCGGGCGACTCCGATGTCTCCTCGACGTCGTCTGAGAATTCTTCTAGGAACCAATCCGTCTCCGGCGCATCCGGTTTGGCATCGTCCACCGCTGTCAACTCAGCTTCCTCGGACGTATCCACAACCGGCTCAACCTCGCTCGCAAAGTCTGTCAGCTCCTCTTGCGATTGTTCTTCTGCGTCAACGCCAGAGTCGGTCGGCGTTTCCTCGGGTTCAGCCGAGACCTGCGCCCGCTTGGCAGCCATCTGCTCAAGGAGGGCGGCGGCCCGCAACTCGATCTCGTCGAGTTCGCCCGGCGACCCGGATTCGACGGACGTTGGTTCGTTGGACGCCGACAACTCGGGTTGCAGCGAGAAGTCCGGCTCACGGTCCGTCGAAACCGGCACGAACGCCTCTGGTTCAGCGGGATACTCAGTGTGGTCCGGTGCTGAATCACGCTCTTGTACAAGCGAGTCCGCCGAAACCTCGACGGGCGGCCCCGGCTCGACCGGAAGCGCAAAATCGGGCTCCCGGTCCATCGAAACCGGCACGAACGCCTCCGGTTCAGCGGGATACTCAGGCACTTCCGGTACCAGATCAGGCTCCGGCGTCTCCCCTGAAACCTCCGCGGTCGACTCAGGCTCGACCGGAAGCGCAAAATCCGGCTCACGGTCCGTCGAAACCACTACGGGCTCTTCAGGTTCCACCGGGTGCACCGGCAGGACGAACTCAGGCTGCGGGACTCCATCATCGAAAACCGGCCCGGGCGCGGGAAGATCTTGCTCTGGCTCGTCCCCCGTCGTAATCCAAAGTCGCGGTTCAGGTTCGACAGGTTCCGGTTCCGGTTCCGGCTCTGCCTGCGCTGCCTCATGCTCTGCGGTAACCCGAAGACGTGCTTCGCGTTCTAGCGGTAGCTCGGGAAGACCTGATTCGGGTTCCCATGCCTGCGCCCCCCACAGCGAACCGGGCCCAGTATCGGGCTCCAGCGATGTTTCGGCCTGCGCGGACTCCGGCTCTACCGGCCCCTCGGGCAGCGGCGAATCATCTTGCGGCTCAGGCATGGTGGACGCTTCGACTTGATCGGTCACGTCCTCGGCGGGCTGCTCGGGCGCATCGTCCACCCTCAGTTCATCAACGTCGTCATCCAACGTTTCCGTTTCAACGACCGGGTGCTCTGCAGTAACAGCCTGTTCGGCCTGGAGTTGTTCGAGACGTCGCATCCGGTCATAGCGCACGGCAACTCGCTTGGGCCGAGACTCGACGGCACCCTGCGCGTCCGGTTCGGAACGGTCGCTGTGTGGTTTGGCCCGGGAGACCTGGACGCGCTCTCGCTTGGATCCGGATTCGGGGGCAGCATCGGCGACCGGACGCGTGCGGCTGTCGTCCGGCTTGGCCGGCTCCTCGGTTTTGGCAACTCGTTTCCGGTCTGGACGCTTAGCGGCGTCACCAGTCTGATTTTCCTCGTCCCGTTTGCCCCGACCGAGGTGGACACGACGGCGCTTCTTTTCACCCGGCAGCCAGGGAGGACGCGCCAGTTCGCGCTCGTCCTCGGCCGGTGTCTGCTTGGGCGTTTGCTTCGACATGTCCTCCCCCCTTTCGATCGCAATCGTTCACGTACACCGTGTTCAATCGTACGTAGCTCAAGAGGCTTTAATTTTCAGTTCGAGACTTCCACACGTTTGCCCGAATCGGCCACGCGCGCTTCTCGCCGTCGCCTGGCCACCGAGAGCGCCCAGGCGACAATCGCCAGCGCTACCGCACCCGCTGTGACGGACAGCACGATGATGCGCGCTCGCTGGCTAGCCGGGTCGAGATGAGGCCGCCCTGCGATCGGTGTCGCGGTATCGGGGTTGGGTAGCTGGTTAGCCGCAAGCACGCGGTAGGTCAGCGCGGCTACCGGATCGATTACGCCGTATCCGGTGGCCTCGTTCGGTCCCGCCCCGGGAGTGTGTGCGGTGCGCTTGACCAGGTCGATCACTTGGCCGGCGGTCAGCTCGGGAAACCGGGACCGGATCAGCGCCACGACCCCGGAAACAAACGGCGCCGCGAAACTGGTGCCGTTGATGGGTGCCAGGCCTTGTTGGCTCATGACGGCATTGGTCAGACCGGGACTGTTCGAGTCGAGCGAAACGATCCGCTCACCCGGCGCGGCCACCCCCAGCCACGGGCCACGGAGACTGAAATCGGCGGGTTCGCCGGCGGTCGTCAGCGCCCCGACGGTCAAGACGTAGTCGTTGAACCAGGCCGGGCTGGCGATCGTGCGTACCGAATTCCATCCACTTCGTAACGGCATGTTCGGATCGGGCATCACGTTCTGGTTCTTGCACAGGCCTTGACTGTTGAAGTTGCCGGCCGCGGCCACGACGACGACGTTGCGTTCGAAGGCATAACGAACCGCACGACCGAGTTGAGCGTCGTCGAGGCCGGCTCCGACCGGGCTGCACGCCACCTCGGACAAATTGATGACCGTGGCGCCCATGTTGACGGCCCGTGTGATCGCGTAAGCCAAGGTCAGCGTGTTGCCGTAGCCCGGTGAGATGGCGTTGGGATCGTTCTGTTGACTTGAGCCGCCGTCCTTAAGGCTGAAAACGGTGCTGTTTTGCCGGATCGACAGGATGGTCGCCTCGGGGGCGACACCGGCGAAAGTGTCACTGGCGCTCGGTGCGCCTGCGATGATTCCTGCGACCAAGGTTCCGTGGGCGTCGCAGTCCTGCAGCCCGTCGGAGTTCGACACGTAGTCGCCGCCGGCCTCGAGGAACGGCAACCTCGGATGCCGGTTCACTCCGGTATCGATCACTGCAACCTTCTGCCCGGCGCCACGGGAAAACCGCCAAGCGTCGGTGTAGTTGAGCATGGCCTCCGCACTGGTCTGCAGCGTGAAGTCGGATTGCGGTAGGACCCCGGTGGGGACTCCGCAGATCGCCTTGAGTTCGGTTGGTTCGACCGGCCCCAGCGGTCCGTTGGGCGGCGGGCCGGGCTCGACGACCGGAGGTTGGATCGCCCACGCCTGCGCCGGCTGCAACGCAGCGCTCACCATGACCGCGCCCACCAGCGCGGCTACGCGCACCAAAGCCGTCATCCGAAACCCAACCGCTGGTAGACACCCGCCACCCATAACGCCAACGGGATCAAGGATCCGACGGCCAAGTACTCCAGATAGGACAGCAGTGTCGCCACTCGATGGCTGGGTCCGCCACCGGTGCCCATCAGCCCCGCCACCGCCGCGCCCAACGTCACGGCCAGCAGCGCGCCCAGCGCCGCTACCGGCACGAGCTTGCTGCCGTGCTGCGCCAGCGCGCAGCTGAGCACCAGGATCGCGACCGCGGGCCCTCCCAGCGCGGCGCGCTCGAACCAGGTATCCAACGTCCGGGTGCGCAACGCCAGCACCGCCGCGCATGCCAATGCCAACGTGAACTCGGGCCAGTTCACTGCCTGGCGCACGCCGTCTAGTCCCTGATCAAGCAGCAGAGCGAGCACGACCGCCACCCCGGCGGCCAGGCCGGCCAGCAACGCGGCCCGGGTGATCGCGGCCGAGGTGGCCCGCGTCCAGACGGCCTCCGCGGTCGGCATCGTCGTGCCCGAATCGGCTTCGTCGGTCGGTGCGGGCGGCTCGAAAGGATTCTCGAAATCCCAGTCCTCGCGGTTGTTTTCGACGGCGACGGTCGGCGTCTGGAACCGACCCAAACGCGCTGTCCAACGACGAACCGCCAGGCACAGCAGCGTCGCCAGTACCGCCAACGTGACCAACACGATGTCGAAGCGCAGCTGCAGGGCACGCCCGAGCATGGCCGCGCCGATCACAGCGAACATCAACGCGCTCGCCAGATACGCCCAGGGCCCGGTTCCGACCACCCGGTCGAAGACGAGGCAGGCCACCACTACAGCTCCCCAAGCAGCGGCGACCCCGTAGTCGCCGTAGCGGGAAAGCACCGCCCAGGCAATCCCCGCCGTAATCGGAATCGCAGCCCAGCCCAGCGCCGCCGCGACATCGTCAAGGCTGTAGGACCGATGCGCCATCGCCGCCCCACCGACGAGTGCCAGCGCGACCGCCGCGGCCAGGCCGACAATCACATAGTGGTTCGTGGCCTCACGCCGGCCCACCAGGCAGTAGACGATGCCGAGGGCAGCCAGATGCACTCCGACGAAGGCCATCCAGCGCGCCGACACCGCGTCCCACGCGGCGTGTGCGGCCTTGTTCAGCCGCCCGACGGCGTCGACCACATCGTCGTAGAGCGTGGGCGGTGAGAGCGCCAGCTGCGACGAGAGCCGCAACAGTTCTCCGCTACCCACCCCGGCCTCGCGCAGCGTCTGATCGGGCCGAAGCACGGTGCCACTGTCGAAGCGGCTGAGGACCCAGAAGCTACGCCGCTCATCCTTACTGGCGTGGCTGTCCTTACCTCCCGGGCCCCCCGGCTCATTCCCCGAGGCATCTGCGTCGCCGTCACGCGATCCGACGAGCCGGGCCAGGTCGGCCACCAAACTCGAAACGGGAACATCCGACGGAAGCGCGATGTCCAGCTGGGTCCGGCCACCGAAAACCGATACCCGGATCTGCTCGGGCGCGGCCGACACCACCTGCAGCCGACGCAGCTCGTTGACCCCCGTCACAGTTCCGGCATCCTCGACAGCTGGATGACACCACTCTTCATGGTGCGCGAAATCAGCATGCCCCGGCCGGGCGGCATCTGGGTGGCCTTGTAGCCGAAGAATGCGCCTTCGTCCTTGGAACCGCTCATTACCAGAGCGTTGCACGACAGGTCTCTTAGCCGTCCCAGGAACGGGTCCATCATCGCCCGCTGCGCGCCACCGATCCGACGGGTCACCACGACCCGCAGCCCGATATCCCTTGCCTGGGGCAAATATTCGGTCAAGGCGCCGAGCGGATGGTTCAACGAACCTGCAGCGATCAGGTCGTAATCGTCGATCATCACGAACAGTTCCGGACCCGACCACCACGACCGCTCCTTGAGCTGCTGCTGGGTGATGTCGGTGGGTGGGAGCCGCGCCCTGAGCGACGATGCCAGCGCGGTCATCAACTCCGTACCGGACTGCGCACTGGTCGCGTAGCCGCCGAGATACTCGTTGGCGACCACCCCGAGCATGGACCGGCGGAAGTCCACCAGGATGATCTTGCTTTCCTCGGGGCTCGCGTTCTCCATCAGACCGGTGGCGATGTTGCGAAGCAGATCGGTCTTGCCGCATTCGCCGTCGCCGAGGGCCACCAGGTGCGGCTGCGCATCGAAATCCAGAACCACCGGCATCAATTCGGACTCGTTGATACCGATCGCGATTCGCGACTTGCTGAGCATGCCGGCAGAGCGCGCCGCCCGAACCACGGCGGCTCGATCCACATTGTGCGGCAACATCCGAACGCGCGGCGCCTGCCGATTGCCGTAGTGCGCGCGGACAGCATTGACGGAAGCCGCAACCCCCTCCGGCAGATCCTCCACACCGGAACTGGAGTCCAGTCGCGGCAGCGCAATCAGCAAGTGCAACCGCTGGTGGGTCATGCCCCGGCCGGGCCGACCGACGGGCACCAAATCGGCGAATCTGCGGCCCACATCGCTGTCGATCGAATCGCCTAGCTTCAGCTCGATGCGGGTGCCGAGCATATCCTTGACCGCCGGTCGCATCTCCATCCAGCGGGTCGCCGAGATGACAAGGTGCACACCGTAGGAGAGCCCTTGTACGGCAAGCGCATTGAGCGCCGGTTCCAGCACCTCGAAGTCGCTTCTGATCGAGGCCCAGCCGTCGATCACCAAGAACAAGTCGCCAAACTTGTCCTGACTCAACGGATCCTGAGCGGCGACCTCGGGCGGCAGGGTGGCCAAGCGTGCCTTGCGTTGCCTAAAATCACGCATCGACTCGATACCCAGGTCGCGGAACCGCAACTCGCGTTCCCGCAGCACGCCCGATACCTCGGCCACACTGCGACGGATGCCGTCAGCATCCATCCGGCCGGCCACCCCGCCCACGTGCGGCAGGTTCGCCAAGCTTGACAGCGTGCCACCACCGAAATCCAGGCAGAAGAACTGCACCTGCTCGGGGGTGTGGGTGGCGGCGGTCGCGACGATCAGTGTGCGCAGCGCGGTGGACTTACCCGACTGTGGTCCACCCACCACCGCCACATTGCCTTGGGCGCCGGACAGATCCACGGTGAGGACATCACGACGCTGATCGTAGGGACGGTCCACCACGCCCATCGGAATCCACAGCCGGCCGTTGAGGTTGCCGGTCGCGGCCCAATTCGAGTCCGGCAGCAGCAGATTGACCGCGGGACTTTCGTCCAGAGGTGGCAGCCACACCTCGTGCGCCGGCCGGCCATGTCCCCGCAGGCGGGACACTACGACATCGAGCAGGGTCGTCTTGGTGGGCGACGGCGGCGCCGCGGTCTCCGGTTCGGCCAATTCCGGGGTCGCAGCGGCGGGTGCCGCGTCCTTTTTCACCGGCGTGGCGGTGAACAGTTTCGGCGCCAGTGCACCCAGCTGCCGGTTCCGGCCGCTCTGAGCCGCCCGCCGCGGCCGCACATAGTCCCCTGACACGTAGCACGTATTGAACCGGATCGGTTCGGCCGCATCGCATTTCAAGAACGCCGAGCCGGGAACGCTGGGCAGGTGGTACGCGTCGGGCACGCCCAGAACGCTGCGCGACTCACCGGCCGAAAAGGTCTTGAGCCCGATCCGATAGGACAAATGCGAATCGAGGCCGCGCAGCTTGCCCTCCTCCAGCCGTTGCGAGGCCAACAGCAGGTGGACGTGCAACGACCGGCCCAGGCGGCCGATCATCACGAACAGTTCGGCGAAGTCCGGCTTCTGCGAGAGCAATTCGGAGAACTCGTCGACGATGATGAACAACGCCGGCAGCGGATCCAGTTCCGCGCCGTTGGCCCGCGCACGCTCGTACTCGTTGACGTTGGGGAAGTTGCCGGCCGAGCGCAACAGTTCCTGACGTCGGTTCAGCTCACCGGCCAGCGCGTCGCGCATCCGGTCGACGAGAATGAGCTCGTCTTCGAGGTTGGTGATGATCGCCGCGATGTGCGGTACCCCCTCGAGCCCGAGAAACGTTGCGCCACCCTTGAAGTCGACCAGCACCATGTTCAGTACGTCGGGCGAGTGCGAGGTGATCATGGACAACACCAACGTGCGCAAGAACTCTGACTTGCCCGAGCCCGTGGCACCGATACACAACCCGTGTGGGCCCATGCCGGACTCGGCGGATTCCTTGATATCCAGTTCCAGCGGCTGACCATTCGGCGTGTACCCGATCGGCACCCGCAACCGCTCGCGCGGGGAGCGCTTGCGCCACACCTGCTCGGGAACGATCTCGGCGGCGTCGGGAATCTTCAGCAGCGTCATCAATCCGGGATCGGTGGCGCGTGAATCGGATTCCAGGCTGACGATGTGCGCGGCGCTGGCCAACCGGTAGCGGCCGATGCGGCGGGCCGTCGCCTCCGCCTCGGCGACAGTGATGGTGTCGGGGGTGGCGAACCGCTCCAGCCCGACGGCGGTGCGCGCGCCGACATCCTCGCCCTCGACGACCAGTTGCAGGCCGCGCCGATTCGCGGCGGCCTCGGCACCGTTCAGGTCGAGCAGGGTCACGCTGTCCAATCCCGCGTCGGTAACCAGACGTTCCGTGCCGGAGACGTAGCCGTCGTCGACCACGACCACAAGCTGCTTGAGTCCTTTGGTGGGTTCGGCGTTGCGACTGAACCGCCCCCGCTCTCCCAAATCCGTTGCCAGCGAACGTTCCATCAGTTCCAGGCTGGGGAACAGCAGTCGCATCGAACCCATGCCGTCCCGGGCGGTGGCGTGCTGGGCGTGCGGCAACCACTTGACCCAGCTCCAGTTCTCGCCGTCCGGGTTGGCGGTCACTATCGCTACCTGAACGTGGTCCGGTCCGTGAAATGCACACAGCTCCAACACCATTGAGCGCACCAATTGCCGAGCCAGCTTTCGGTCGCCCTCGAAGGTGATGGCCGGGAAGGCACGCAGGGATACCGCGGTGGGCAGGGCATGCACCACCGAGTGCGTCTTGACGAAACGTCGCAGCGACACCGTCGACACCGGTTCGAGGTCCTCGGGCGGACCGGTCTCGGGAGCGAGCAGTCGGGTCGCCAGTCGGTGCGTTCCAATCCCGACCCGGACGTGACAGAAGTCGTTGTCGGTGGGGCGGCGTTCCCACATCCGTCGGGTGCCTACGACGTCGGCCAACGCCCGCGGGTCGGGATGGCTCCACTCCAGCGCGGAACGCTGTCCCTCGCCGGTCATGTCGGCGTCGTCGCGCAGGTTGGCCAGGTAGCTGAAGTAGTCCTTGCGCTCTTCGTTCAGTTCGGCCGCCGCTTTGCCGGACCGCGCGCCGCCGCCCATGAACATGCCGGCCATCGACATGATCATCATCATCGGGAAGATCAGGAACATCGGGTTCCTCATCAGGTCCCGACCCCCGACGGTGACCATCAGCGCGATCATCCCGACCACCGCGACGATCATCACGAACGGCAGCAGCTTCATCAACAGGTTGCCCGGAATAACCCTGGGCACCTCCGGCGGCGGCTGCAGGTTGACTTCGCCCCCCGGCATGCGCGGCGGCGACACACGTAGTCGGCGCACGAAACCTTGCGTACTCAACCGGTCATTCCCCGAAACTCCAAACAGGCGACAAATTGGGCCCGCATGCCTGGGTAATGTCACCAGCGAATGACACAACGCGCAGGAGGCCGATAGCGATGACTCTACCGCCGTCGCTGTCTGAATTAGACGCCGAATCGGAGGCCGAGCCCACGCTCAGCCGCGTCACACTGGCGGTCGGCGGGCTGCGCCTAGATGTCGGATTGCCGGCCAACACCAGCATCGCCGCCTTCATCGACGACGTCATCGACATCGCCAACGAGCAGCTCGCGGCCAACTCGGGCACGGACCCCGGCCTTGAGCGGATTGCGTTCGACACCACCGAGGGCATGTGGACACTGGCCCGGCTGGGAGACGACGCGATCGACCCCAACCGATCGCTCACCGAGGCCAGCATCTACGACGGTGATTTGCTGACGATCCGCGAGATCGACCAGCCGCCGCGCCCGATGCTGTTCGACGACCTGGAATTCGCTTCCGAGGACGACGGCATCGGGCCGGCCAAGAACGCGGCGACCAGTTGGCTGTCCCGGGATTCTCGCCTAATCACCTGCTTCAGCGTGGGGTTGGCGGCCACGCTCACCGCAGCCTTGCTGCTGCCCGGCCAAGCTGTCCACAGCTACATTCCCGCAACCGCCCTCGCCGCGGGAGTCTTGGCGGTTATCGCCGCCTGCGTGATCGCCCACCGCAGCGCCGGTGCCCGACGCTCGGAGTGGGTCGCCGCGATGGGTACCCCGCTGTTGTTCGGCGGTTCGCTGTACGTGGTACCGGACGGTTTCGGGCCGAAGTCGCTGCCGATGGCGTTTGGCCTGACCGGCCTGGCATCGTTGCTCGTGCTGCTGATCACCGGCCGCGGCCGCGCGCTGCATACCGCGGTGATCACGCTCGCGTTGATCGGCGGCCTTGCCTCGGTGGTCGAAATGTTGTGGAATCCGCCGAATCGATCCGTGGGTGCGGTGCTGGCCACGATCTCGGTAATCGTTGTCTACCTCTCCCCCCGGGTGACGATCCTGCTGGCCAAGTTGCCGGTGCCGCGGGTACCGACGGCCGGAGAACCGCTCGATGACATCGAAACCCAGGGTGGAACCACCGTCGAGGGTGTCAACGCGATCGGCAAGCAGGTGATCCCCACCGAGGAAGGCATGATCATCCGGGTCCGGCGGGCCAGCCAATATCTCACCGGTGTCCTGGCCGCCGCCGCCATGACCGCCACCGCGGGCTGCTACCTCGCCGTCGATGTCAGCGGTGAATTCTATTGGCAAGGAACAGCTTTCGCATTCGTGGTGGCAACGGTGCTGTGCCTGCGGGGGCGCAGCCATCACGATCTGGTGCAGTCGGCCACGCTGATCGGCGCCGGTTTGGCCATCGCGCTGCTGACCATAATCAAGATGGCGGTCGGACTCGACGGGTGGGAGTTCTACGCGACCCTGGCCTTGGTGGTGCTGATGGCGCTGGTGGTGGCTTGCGGCGTTATCGCTCCGCGGCTGGAGTTCTCCCCGGTGATGCGCCGACAGGTGGAACTGCTGGAGTACCTGGCGATCGTGCTGGTGTTCCCGCTGTGTTGCTGGATCATCCGGCTCTACGCGATGTTTCGCGAGCTCCGGATCTAGAGCGTGTCTGCTTATGGCGTCTGCTTATGACGTCGGTGTCGCGCGAGGGCGTTGCGTCTGGTCCACCGCTTCAGTGTGAATTCTTGGCTTTGGTTGTGCAGCGACGGCTTTCGGTGTTAACCCACGGCGGGATAATCGGCGAAATCCCACCAAGGCTGCACACTCCAAGCCTTGCATGCACACTCATTCAGCGGGCTTCGGTCTCGGCGCCGCAAAAGACAAGTTCACTCGAACGTGGCAGCAACTAGTCCCGCCGAGCGTCAGGACTTCGGTGGCTCGACCTTGGAGCCGCGCGGGTCGGCGCCCATCCCATCGTGGGAGACCAGTGCCGCTTCCTGCGACAGTTCCGGTCCGGCCGGCAGCAGTGACAACACCGTCCAGGGAGCCAACTGGGGAACATCGGCGTTGCTGCGCGGCTCGTGGACACCGGTGACTCCCAGTGCGGCGGCGGTGGGTAGATCCTTGATGTGGTAGCGCACGCCGGTGTCGGAGACATAGAACAGTTGGCCGGTGGATCGACTGTCCGCTTCACCACCGGTGGTCTGAATGTATTCGCCGGTACCAGGTTTGACGTACACCGAGTCCAGCCCCGGGCCGTTACCGTCGCCGGTGGCCAAACCCACGGGCGTTGCGCCGTCGGGCAACGGGAGCCGATGGCCGACCAGCAACCGGATGGTGGCCACTGCGGCGCTGTTCGCGCGCTCCCACGCCATGCACACCACCCGGTCCGGCTCGAGGTTGACCACTTGCGGGGACACGGTCGGATAGTGGTCCACCGGGAGGCTGTGCACGATCGGTACCCGGCTGACCACCGCCGGCGAAACCTCGCGCGTCCCTTGTGCGGCGGCGTCGTTGGGGTTGCTGTACCGGATGATGTCAGCGGTCGCCGACGAAACCGGTTGCAGCCCATTGGCAAGCACTACGTAGAGCTGCTCGCCGCGGGAGTCGACGGTCTTGACGATGGAGCCCACCGCATATCCGGCTGGCAGACCCGGGATGGCGGACCCGGCGCCCGGAATCGGGACCGGGCGGATCGGCGGTGCCAGCGGGAAAGCGTTGAGCAGACCGACCGAGATGGGGCGGGTCTGCGCGTTCTGCAGATGCAGAGCGTCGACGACGACCGAGTCGGTGGGATCGATCAGCGCGCGCACGCCGTCGTAGATCAGATAGACCGAGTTGCCCGCGCTGACCAGCAGCATCTGCGCGGGCGAGGCGCGACGGATGTCGTCGCTGAGGGTGAGGTCGCCCGCGATGACGGTCGTCTGCACCTTGGCCGTGCCGATGGCCTTGGTGACGTCAGGTGTCTCGACGCTGTCACACACCGTCCAGCCCGACATGCGCATGTCGGCACCACCGCGAATGCTGGTGGGAGCGCCGACAATTCCCACCATCGGACCGCGCGGCAGCTGGTGTAGCCGCTTGTCGCTCACCGACTTCGGTGAGTCGGGCTTGCCGGTGATCAGCCGCGCGGAGGCCAAATTGAGCACCGGGTGCAAGCGGTCGCCGATGCGGACGTAAAGGCCGCCACCGGAATTGCTGAGCAGAATCTGCGCATCGCCGATGTTGGGCGATGGTTTGAAGAACGCCAGCACGCCGCACGCGCCGGTGATCAGGACGGCAATCGCCAGGCCGACCAACAATGACCGGATCTGCCCGCGCATCGGGTCGTGGATCATCCGGGAGTCGGCACGGATCAGCGCGTGCTCGAGTCGGCGAATCAGAAACCGATAGCCGTTCACCTGCGCGCGCGTCGTTACTTGCGCGGGCATAACCACCCCCATCAGCGTCTGGCAAGCACCGAGCCTCGGTAGCGTATAACAGCCCCGAGGGCTAAAGGCGCACGAATTTAACCTCCACGCTGTGATAGGAATTCGACTGTGCCGCGTGGTTCAACCATCTCTCCGAGGACCTCTGGAAGCCGGGGCGCGCCATCGGAGCCCAACGAACTGCGGTCCACTATCGACATCGGCGCCCAGCGCCTGTTGCCCCTGGTCGATCTGCTGGTACTGCAACTACTCGTGGCGGCCGGAACGGTGGCGGCTCCGATCCTCGGATTTCCCGGCTGGCAGGGCAGCCTGGTCGGGCTGGCCGTAGCGCTGGTGCTGGTGATCCGCGTGCGCGGACTGTCGTTGCCGCGCCTCGTCGCGCTGCGGACCGGCTTTTGGCGCCAACGGCGAATCCGCAGCCGAATTCGCTCCAAGCGGACGAACTACGCGGAACCATTTGATGTGCCGGCGTCTGACGGCGCGCTCATCGGCTTCCGTTGGGATGGAAGCACTTTGATGTCGTTGCTGCAGATCGAAGAGAATCCGCAGGCGATGACGATCATGGAGCCCGGCATGACGGTCTCCGGTGAAACCGTGCCGGTGCAAGCGCTGGTGGAATGCTTGCAACAGTTCGACATCACGTTGGATTCGATCGACGTGCTCAGTCAGGGCGCCCGGTCTCAGGGGCACAGTCAGGTGGCCGCGGTGTACGACGCGGTCCTCGGGCCACTGCCGGCGATCGCGCAGCGCAACGTCTGGATCGCCGTCCGGTTGGACCCGTCGCGTTGCGCAGCCGCCGTGCGCCGGCGGGGCGGTGGCCGAAACGGGATCCTGCGCGCGGCCACCACCGCGACGCGCCGGGTGGCCAACCGGCTGACCGAGGGTGGCCTGCGCACTCGGGTGCTCACGGCCAGCGAGATCGGCCAGGCTGTCAACCAGCTCACCGACGGCGTGGATTTGGCCACTGTCGAGGAGACGTGGCGTACCTGCCGGGAAGGTCGTTTCCGGTTGCGCAGCTTCGCCATCAAGCCGCGGATGCTGACCACCGCAGGCCTCGGTCTGCTGTGGACCATTCCGAGCTACTCGACCACCATGTCCCTATCGTTGCGTCGTGACCGGCCAACCGGTCCCGTCCAGGTCCGGGGACTGGCGAGATTCGACACCCACGGGCGGGCCCGCATTCAGCTGCGTGGGCTCACCCACCTGCGGGGCCACCAGTATTCGGCGCTGGCCGCCAGCCTGCCGGTGCCGCCCCCGCCGCGCCCGGTCGAAAAGTGGGCTTACTCGAATGTCAACGGGGCCAACGATTTTGAGCACCTTCACGTACCTGCTTCGGGGTGCGGGCAGGTGGTCGGTGCCGATGATCATGGCCGGGCGGTGGCGTTGTCGTTGTTTGGTCCACAGATCCGGCGAGTCGAGATCGCCGGTACGTTGCACCTGGCGCAGCAGGTGGTGCTGCGGTCGCTGGCGTTGGGTGCGCACGTGCTGGTGCATAGTCGGCGCCCGACGAAGTGGCGCACCATGGTCGACGAAGTGGACGACCATGACCTGTTGTGGGTCACCGATTTCAACCGCGGGTCCATGCAAGCCGGTGCCGACCGCAACTACTCGGTCGAGATGTTCGACGGGGTGGCCGAGCAGGCGGTGCGGGTCGGGGTCACCGCGATCGTGGTCGTTCCGCCGAAGTCCGCGGTGACCGCCAATGCCGACGTCGCGCTGGAATCGCTCAACGTCGACACCGACACCGTCAAGGTGAGCACCCGGACCGGTTCGTCGGTGGTCACGATGGTCGCCACCGACGAAGAGATGCGCTATCTGAAAGCGTCGTTCGCCGCGGAAGACTGAACCACCGAGAACGGTGCCGGTTAGCCATCACCGGGTGCGCTAGCGTGAATCCAGGTCACCCCGCGCGGGGCGGTTCGAAGGAGTGATCATGTCGTACCCGGGCAACCAGGGTTATTACGCGGCCGACCAGTCCAGCGGCTGGCCCGGTTCGGGCAGCTACTCGCAGTGGTCGTCGGAGCCGGAAGGCGGCGCGAAGGTGTCGCATCGGCACTTGATGCTGGCGGTGGTGCTGCTGGGCGCGTGTTCCTATCTGGTCAGCTTCGGCCCGATGCTTACTACCGCTGGAATCGACTGGGAGGTGCGCTTCGCGGTGCTGGCGGGCTTGCTCGCCGCCTTTGGGCTGCTACCCCGGCAGACGCCCGCGGGCAAGATCGTCGCCGCGCTGGCCGCGATTGGTTTCCTGGACGCGCTGTCGAGCGTGCTCGTTGTTCCCGACGGCATCCAGCCCGGGTGGGCATCGTGGGTCGTGGTGGTAGCCAACGGACTGCAGACCGCTGCCGCGGTGGGCGCGCTACTGGCTCAGCCGAGCGCGTCGGACGAGCAGCAGGCCTGGTACACCGCGTACGCCGAGCAGTATGCGCAAGCCGCCGCTCAGTATTACGGCCAGTACGCCGACCAGGGACAGGCCGAATCCGGATACGACACCGGCGCCGCGCACGCCCAGCACGAGGCCCATCAGGTCGCAGTAGTCGAAGCTCCTGCGGCTGCGGCGTCGCAGGAAGCGAGTTACACCGAGTTCATTGGCGAGAACACCGGGGCATCTGCTGGGCCGGCACCCGGGGCGCAAGCAGCACAGCCGTCCGCGTCACCGGTGTTCGGCGAGCACAGTGCCGGGCATGCGCCGGTCCCCGCCCAGCAGCAGCCATCCGTGAGCGAGCCCGAGCACCGAGTATCTAACTGATCGACAGCTGCCCGATCAGCGTCGTGATCGCCGCGGCGACATCCGCCGAGACGGGGCGCTCGGCCTCGGCGTCGGCCAGCAGGCTCGCGGGAAGACCCGCAGCCGCGGCGGCCTCCTCGAGACTCAGTTCGGCACGGTGCCGCGCCCCGTACAGGCGTTGGCCCAACGTCGCGTTGGGTGACCGCGCGGCCCGGGCCATCACGTCGTTGTAGGTCCGGCGCACAGTGCTCAGCGCCAGCACCACCGACGGGGTGCCTTTGGCGTTGCGCGCTGCGCTGGCTGCCACGTGCTCAAGTTTGCGCAGGTCAGCAAGGATCTTGGTGACCTTCGGAGTGAACGCGGGATCGGTGGGCTCGGGCAGCTCGGAGGTGGCCGCAGTGATCGTGTGCATCGCCAGTTCGACGGCCTCGGCCATCAGCGGGGCCCGAACGGTGTCGGTCAGCGACTCGGTTGCCTCCTCAGCGAAGCCCGGAACTTCGCCGGGCGCCGTGGCAGGACCGCTGATCGGCAGTACTCCGGATCCGCTGCGGATCCGGGCAATCGTGCCAGGGGTCCACTGCAGAGCCTTCTCCAGCTTGGCCAGCGTGCCGCGACGCGGCCAACTGCGGCCTTTCTCGAAGGCGATCAACGTGCCGGCGTTGATGATCTTGTCTTTGGCCAGGCCGCGCTGGGTGATTTCGAGTTCGTTGCGACGCGCCGCGACGGCAAGCCCGGCACGGGCCACGCCTGGGTCGATGTCGGCTTCCCACCACTCGTCTTCGTCGGGCTCGGGCACCTCGATCACGCCGGTGACATCTCCCGACGTGTCGGGGGCCATGTCAGGCGCCAAGGTGACCGGAAACCCCTCGGGATTGGCCAGGTGCAAGGTGGTGGCCCCAGAAACCAGTACCGAGCTGCGCCGCACACCGTCGAGGTACATCCCGTTGGTGCTGGTGTCGATCGCCTGCCAGCCGTCCCGGTGCGGTTCGAGCCGCACGTGCCACCGGGAGATGCGCTCGTCGGAAAGCCGAACGGTGGCCGAGTCGTCCCGGCCGATGACGGCGATGCCGGCGCGGGGGTCCAGGGTGTGAACCTTGTCGCCGAGTCGAACCACCAGAGCAGGTGGCCATTTGAAGACGGCCTGGTCAGACGTCACTGAGCTACTCCCCCGCTCGGACCCCGAAGATTCACCGCACATGCCTTCTCCCGCACTGCGTGGGTAGATGCTACATCTTTCCCGCTACATCCCCACGTCCGACATCAGCGGACACGAATCGGGCTTGACCGGCAGATACGCCATTTTCACCCGCGGGATTCGGCCAAGTGGTAGAAATCCGAACAGACGTGTGCGACAGATCAGTTGTAGTACACATGTCTAACACCGGGCGAGATTAACGTAAAGTTGTAGCTGCTACGTTTTAATTGTTGCACTAGTGCTAGATTTGTGGTTATGTCGTCTCATCGGCGGCGCATACGCGCCGGAACTGGGAGGAACGCGATGACTGCAGTGGCAATTCCGTTGTCCACTCCGCTGAACGAGTACGTTCCGGCGTGCACCACCGAACCGGAGCGGTGGACGACAACCGAGCCCGACGAGGACGCCAAGGCGATGTGCATGGCCTGTCCACGACGATGGCTGTGCGCCAGTGAGGCCTACCAAGCCACAGGTGTGGAAGGACTTTGGGCGGGAGTGGTGATCCCGGAGTCGGGGCGGGCTCGCGATTTTGCACTGCGCCGGCTGCGTGCCCTCGCCGAACGGGGGGGCTATCAAGTCCGTCCGCGTCGACGCGGCCGCCCCCGTGGTTCGCGCAACTGATCTCGGGGCCCAAACTCGCGCGCATTTGTCGCGCGGAGACGCCGTAAACTGTCGGCACAGCTAGAGCTGATTGCTATGGGGGAGTTCGTGAGCGGTTTGGGCGACCTGTTCGGGGGTGTGAATTCCGAAGGCCTCGACGTCGACCGGTTGTTGTCGCACCTGCAGGAGTTCACCGGCGCGGCGGCCCAATCCGCTCAGCGGATGGCGATCGAGACCGCCGACGCGTCGTCAAAGGACGACCTGGTGCACGTGTGGGTAAATGCCCAAGGCGTAATAGTCCAGGTCGAATTCGATGACAAGTTGTTCGATGAGGCCACCAGCGCCGAGGCGGGCGCTGCCGTCGTGCAGGCCGCGCAGGCCGCCGCGGCCAAGATGCGGGCGAAGACCAACGAGTTTCAAGCCGGGTTATGGCAACAAGTGGCTCAGTTCGGAGTCCAACCGATCGACGAGATAGCAGAGTTCAAAGCGATGCGACCCGAGGTACCGCTCTCGGCGCCCGGTTCACGCGAACGACGCTCTGCTGCAGAACAACTCGACAAAGAAGAAGAACGGCACCGGGCTGATCCGCAGGATTGGCAGCTGACTATTCGCGACACGGACTGATTCGGCAGACTGCGCCTGCGAGCGAGCGAATAAGGAGAAGTACATGGCGGAACAATTCGAATACAACGAAGGAACCGCGCGGGCGGGGATCGGCAAGTTCGACGCTCTCGCACACGAACTCGGCTCATTGGTGAACAGCCTGAAAGCAGACCTGGCCGGTGACTCACCGTGGTCTCACGACAAGATCGGTTCGCAGTTCGCCGCCAAGTTCGACCCGGATCGTTCCACTGTGATCGGCCACGCGGACGATTTCAAGAAGACTGTGGACAGCGTCGCGCCAGTACTCACCGAAACGGCCGACGCCATCATCGCACGCGATGGCGGCGTCACCGGCTAGCGGGCGTACGCCGGAAAGCATTGCCGTGACACGCTGGCGGGACGTTGGGCGCGTGATCTGTGGGCATTGAACTTCCCGGCTGGCTGCGCTGGGTGGGCGACCTCATCGGCGAGCCATTCCCCGAGGGCGACGAGACGGCCTGTCGGCGGCAGCGCGATAAATGGCGTCACTACGCTGACCAACTGGAGGGCTTGAAGGACGATCTCGATTCGGCCACCCAGACGACGCTCGCCGGGTTCACCTCCGGCGACATTCACAACAAGCTGGACGAACTGCTCAGACCGTACGGGTCCTCGATCGACCAAATCGCCGGCCAGTTGCGCCAATTGGCCGATGCTGTCGACGGCGTGGCGACCGAAATCGAGTTCGCGAAGGAAATGTTCATCGCGAACCTAGTCGCACTGGCGGCGGCGATCACAGCCTTGGTCGCCACCGCCTGGATCAACTGGACAGCGCCGGCTGAAATCGCCGGGGCCGTCGCGCTGGCCGAAGCGGCGATAACGCAAGTCATTCGGGCCGCAGTCGCCAAAGTGGCTTCCGAGGCGGTAGCCCGCGTGATCGCCCAAGTTGTGCTGCGGGCGCTAGAGGGTGCCGCGGCAAACGCACTCATGTCCGGCGCTCTCAATGCCGGGATTCAGGGTCAGCAGGCGATACAAGGCAATCGTCACCAATTCGATTCCACATCGTTCTGGAACGATGTGGAGTCCGGCGCGATCTCTGGCGCCGTGATGGGGCCAGTTTTGAAGGGCGCGCACGATTTTGATGCAGGGTCCGCATTAGGAAACCGCGCGAAGAACTTCGGCGCTTCGTTCGTCGGCAATGCCGGCGGCGCATTGGCGGCTCAACAGGCACTGACCGGGCACGTGAACCTCGCCGATGCGCTGGGCGCCGGTGCCGTGTTCGGTGCCGTTGACGGGGTGCGCAGCCCCGGCGGGCACATTGGCACCGACACAACCGCGCTGACCGGGGACCGGCCGGGATCGTTGACCGTGGAACCGTTACCCGCAGGCCAACATTCGCTTACACCGCCGGTCGATGCGGCACCGACGTTCGCAGGCCGCTCCCCCGAAAGCGTTGCAGCACCGGGTGGCAATGTCGACGTCCCGCTCAATCTGGGTTCGCATGGAGCTGATGTCGTCCCACCAGCCGCTCACACCGGATTGGCCGATACTGGCATCACCGCCGCTCCAGCCAACCACCCGGGCGTCGTCGACGCGCCCGCAACCGGCTCGTCGAGCGGCGGCGCTCCGCCACCGAGCACCCCACAGGTTGCTTCCGCGCCGACCGGATCCCCGGGTCCGCATGGCGCTACGCAGCCTCCAACTCCCCAAGTACCGGCCACGCGGGCCGGACTATCAGAATCGGGACCCGCGGCGGCGGCCTCCCTGGCTGCTGGCACGCCGATCGCGCGTACCGCGGATGCCGTTGCAATGCATGGTGGTTCAGATGTCAGGCACCTGCCTGCGGGAGCAGAATCGACGTCCCATCCGGTGCGCGACGCGGACCTGCGTGGCCGGGACGTCGAGTCGCCGAGAGACGCGCAATCCGGGCGCGACGGACAACCGGCACGTGAAGCCCGGCTACCGCGTGACGGCGTGGTGCCCCGGGATGTGGTGGCGCCGCATGACATCTCGCCATCCCGCGACGCCGCGGCCGGGCGTGAGGCTCAGCCCAGTCGCGATGCCCAGCCGCCTCGGGATGCCCAACCCCGGCGTGACGGCGTGGCACCGCGTGAGAGCCAGGCGCCCCGTGACCCACACGCAGCACGTGACGGTCACCAATTGTCGGGACGCGACGGGCACGACAGGTCCAATCCCGCCGAGCCGTTCGACAGATCGGATTCGCGGACCCACCAGGATCGATCGACGGCGGACTCGCACGCCGGCCCGCTCACGCAGGTCGAAACCGAACACACCAAGGACACTGCCGGACAGCGTGATTCAGAGCATCATCGCGATATTTCCGAGCCCCACGACGAAACTCTGATCCCGTCAGCCGTCATCTCGCCGGTATTCGCCGACGGTGCCCACCCGGCCGTCACGTCGATGGCGGCCGAGCCTTCAGCTCGTAGCGGATCGGAACGCGCTGGGGGGCAACATGACCCGCCCCGACGTCCGGATCCCGACGAACCGCACGGCGGCGATGACCCGGCGCCTATCGGTCCCGGCCCGCACGATGCAACCGGATTCGACAATCCAGCCAACCACCGGAATTACGGACCTCATGAACTCAGTGCCGTAGAGGATCCCGCCTATCAGACTGCGGTGCGCAAGTCCTTGGAAGATCCAAACGGCGGCTACACCACCTGGGCCGACCCGCGCAGCCATCCGTACGGGCACCTCATCAATGACGGCGGGCACACGGTCGACGGGCGCGCCAACAACTGTGTGGATTGCTCGCTGTCGGCGCTGGCGTCGTTCCATGGACACCCCACGGTCTCCGCGCCCAGATTTTTGGACAGGCTCCCGGACGGCACACTCGACTTGAGCGGTGAAAGAAGCGGCTTCCCGCGGGCGAAGGCGTGGCTGGGCGACGGACTGCACTCAGGGGACCGGCGACTCTCGGTGAGCGAACAATTCGAGGCGCTGCACAAACAAATTGAACAGATGGGGCCCGGAGCCTCGGCCCTGGTTGTCAACGAGTGGCACGCGATGGATCACCACGGTCAGCCGATGTTCGACGCACACGGCAGGCCGGTCGTCGCGGGCGCGCATGCGACCGTCGTGGTCTATCCGCGGGACGCTTCCGGTCCGGTGTGGTGGGATCCCCAACACAACATCACCTCCGACCATCCCCCGGCCCGACTGGCCGACCGATCAGCTTCGCTGTGGTACACGACCATTGCTGCCGACCACTTCGGCCCGAATATCACCTCACAAGGAGGCCAACATGGTGGAGCTGGACACCGAGGAACAAGCGCTGGCCTACCTGGCCGAGATATTTCCCAGCACGCCGTATCACGTGATGCGGTTCGAGATGGGTTGGGTCTGCTCACGGATCATGTCGCCCGAGGAGATCGCGGCGGGGCAGAACGTGGGTTCGGCGAGTTTGGTGATCGATTCGCAGACCGGGGTCGTGACGGTGCAGTCGAGCCTGGCTCCGCAAACGATCGCGGAGGACTACGTGACAGCGAAGCTCGCCGGGAAGCCCGCGGGGAACCAGATTTATCCGTACCAGTGGAACATCACGATCCAACGCATTCGGGAGGACCCGGAGACCATCGTCTACCAGATGGCGGCAGTGTCGTTGAAAGATCCACCGGAAGCGACTCAACGGCATCCCCTGACCATTCACAAGCGCACCTACCTCTTCGATCCGAGGGACCCCTTGTCGAGCGCGGCGATGTCCTACGCGGAATGGCTGAGTCGGGAAAACCGGGGAGTCTGGCCCACGGAGGCGACGACGCAGCGTTAGCGGCGCATCCAGCACTCCATGAGCCAGCACACACCGGGTCGGTGCCCGGCGATCACCAGCTTGCTAGGCCGGAAGAAGCTGCCGGACTGCATGTTTCGGCTTCCGGGGACGACCCGAGCCACCAACATCCTGAGCCCGCTGATCGCGGACGCGGCGTTGCCTCGCATGCCGACCCACAGCACGCCCAGCGCATCGCGAACGAGGCGTTGTGGAAGCGGATTCCGCCGGTAAGCCCGGACGAAATTCGGCATCACCTGGGCGACAAATTGTTTGGCGAGCAACGAGCGAGAGACAACGCCGCGTGGTGGCGCGAACTAAGCGGCGAAGAACAACGTGCACTGGTTGACTCCTACGCTCGCGAGGTCGGCAACGCCGAAGGCATTCCGCCGTGGGCGCGTACCCAAGCCAACGATCACCGACTGTCTCAGCTGCACGACGAGCTGCAGTCACGCAAAGACGCAGGTGCACACCTCAGCCGCCCCGAGAAACGAGAACTCGGCCGGTACAACGAAATTCGCCGGGCGCTGGACGAGGCGAGAGGTAGAGCGGAAAAGCTCGGCGCGGAAGTGCACATCCTCGCGTTCGACCCGCACGAGTTCCGCGGCGACGGTCGGATGGTGGTCAGCGTCGGTCACGATCCGCATCGCGCCGACGCAGTCTCGTGGCACGTGCCAGGTTTTTCTACGACGATCGAGAGCATCGGTGGCAATCTCACAAATGCGATGAACCATTTCGAGTCGGTGCGGATGGAGCATCCCCAGGCGCGGGTCGCGTCGATAGCGTGGATCGGTTACGACGCACCGCAAGGCCTTCGGGGCCTTTGGGATGTCGCACACACCCGGCTTGCGCGCGCCGGCGGCGATATCCTGCGCGGAGATCTCGCCGCGTTCAGTGCCGCGCGCGACGCCATCGCCCTTGACGGCAACCACTTCTCGAACAACGACGTGTTCGGCCACTCATATGGTTCGACCACCACCAGCTTCGCCGGCCATGGTGGTGAGCTGACCACGCATGCCCGCAGTATCACGCTGGCCGGCTCGCCGGGTGCCGGGCCGGTGCGGCACGCGTCCGAATTCGGGCTAGGTGAACGGGTTTTCGTCGCATCCTCGTCGCGAGACCCCGTCACCATGCTGGGCGCGCGCTCACTGGACGGACTGGGCACACGCCTCCCCGAAACCTACGGTCGCGCCTTCGGCCGCGGTCTGGGCCTCGATCCGGCAATGCAAGGTTTCGGGGCACACCGGCTAACCGCCGAGTTCCCGCGCTATATGGATCACCTCCTTGGCAGAACCGAAGGAACGGCCGGTACCCACTCGGCGTACTACCGGTTCGACTCACGGACGGAAGGCCTACGCACAGAGTCGCTGGCCAACTTCGGCCGCATCGGCGCCGGCATGTTCGAACGGGTTCACCCCGAACAACACCGATTCGACGTAGACCGCTCTGAACACGGGTGGTGGCGCACCGTCGAGCCGGCGGAGAGCCGCGCCCTGGAAAACCCCGCCGACCTTTCCGAGTTGAGACGTCGGTTCTGGGATCCGCGTTGGCATTCCGTCTTCGATCAGCACCCCGTCAGCGATGCGCGGTGTGCACACGTCGTTACCAACTTCTTGGTCGAACACTCTGGCCGCGACGTCGTGCTGCAGACCGAACCCGGCCCGACCGGTGTGCCGGCCCGAGATCTGTTCCAGGCGTGGGGGTCTGCGTCCCACTTTGCCAGCTACGCAGAGATCCACGAGGCGCTGCTGCAGCACGGTGAGGGGTCGGCGGCGATCATGGTGTCGAGATGGTCCGGCGGTCCTGAGCAGGGTGGTCACGCCTACGTCGCAATAAACGAGGGCGGCGCGGTGCACCTCTACGAGCAGGTGGGTGACCGCTTCGAGCAAAACGGGTGGCCGCCGGCGTGGGGCGAGTCCGCGGTCGACAGAACTGCGGTGGGCTACCTCGACCGGTATGGCAATCCCGTTGACCCTTTGGACGGCGATCCTGCTCAGCTGCAGGCAGCAGAGCTCGTCGGCGATGTCGCCGGTGGCAACCCGAACCCAACGCTCGGTCACGGATCGACGAGAGCGCATGACTTGCCGTTCGAATTCGGTACGTTCCCCGAAACCGCGCGTCCCGATTTCACCCTGGCTAACCCGCCCGATCACATGAGCGCAGAATTGCTGCGGCTTTCCGAACAACACCTGACCGGAAGCGGCGAGACGGTCCTCGGCCCGTTTCGACCACCCGGCGGAGGACCGTCGTATATCGAGGTTGCCGAGAGCCGCGGCGCGAGCTACTTCAGCCTCGGCGATTTGTGGGATAACTACCCGCCGGTGCAACAGTCGGCCGCCAACCAACATGTACTCGACATTGCGATAGCAAATCGCGACACCATCACACTATCCGTGCCATATTACGAAGTTCGTCCCGACACATGGACCGGTGCCGAACTCAGATATATTCTGGCGCACGGATACGAAAGAATTAACGATTCGACTTTTGTTCCGTCACCGAGAGGAGGCCATTAATGAGGACGCTGCTTGATTTTTTTCTCAGATACCTCGATATTTTGTATCTCGATCCTGACTATCGCATTACCAACTCCGAGACCAGCGGAGAGACGGTTAACGCATCATTGACTGTTAGTGGCCCGATCTTAGTCTGGCTAATCGTCAACGACCGCGGACAAATCCAGTGGACTGTCGCACCGACTCTGCTCCAAGAACCCAGCAATCATTTCTGGATATCGTTAATACGGCAGTATCTCGATCGACAGGTTGAAATAACCTACCTGTCCACAATAGAAGAAGTCGCCTGGGTGCGGGAGAACAAAGGCCGGATTCAACAACTGTTTTCAGATGAATCTTCGGTCAGGGCTGTCTGTGATGACCTTCGCACATTGCGTCGCACCAATGCCGATAAGTACTGGGGACCGGTCGCGGGCGACGCCCCAACGAAGGGCGAATGAACCGATGAGCATCAACGCCGCCCAAGCCATCGCCACGGTTATCGACCACGTCCGCCGTTCGGGAATCGATTACCCGACAACAGGTTTGGCGGCTGACCGGTTCGAAGCCGGCTGGTCGGTGTATGCGCCGGTACAGGCCGACACCAGCGACCCGATGTCGTTCTTGGATATGCCGGTAGGGCGGACGGTGTTCTTGATCGGAGACAGTGGTCGCATCGAGCAGACTTCAACCTCGACGCCGCCGCAGGTTGCGCAGCAGCGGTTTGCCGAGCAGGAGCGCGCACTCGCCCGTCGGGCGGACCAGGATTCCGCCGCGTTCATGGCCGAGTTCGCCGAGGCGTCCAATCACGCCGAGGCCCAGCGCCCATCCGTGGCCCGGGGTTTCACGCTGATAGAGCACACACCGCCCCGGGATCCCCAGGCCGCCCGTCGCGATGAACAGATCGGCGAGCAAGCCGCGGCGATGCTTGAGCCGATCGCCCAACAACTGGCCCTGCTCGGCCCCGCAGGCTGGCGAGAATTCACCGCGGTCTTCGCGTTGACCGTACGCGCCGGGACCGCCGAGTGCGCATTCGCCACCGAACGGGGGTTGCAGCCGGTCACCGTTCCCCGGTCGGTGCTGGATTTGGTGCGCGCTCAACGCGAAGTGAGCGCGCAGATGTCGGCCGGTCCGTGGTGGCGGATGATGCTGGCAGTCACTAACCAAGGGCAGCTGAGCGCCGAATACGACTACGGCGGCCAACCCTTCCCGGACGGCCAACTGCAACCCGCGGATCACTACCGCGACGACATCGCCACCTATCCCCGTCCACACCTGCCGATCTGGCTGGCTGGCTACCTGGCCGGGCCGGCCGCCCAGGGCCGAACACCGTCGCAGGCATCCGCGGCGGCGCGCGCGGATCAGGCCGCTGGCCGTAGCGCGACGGAAACCGACGATGTCGAACCCTTACCCGACACGTGGACCCGCTGGGCGGTGCTCTCGGCGGTATACACCGGAGCACGCTCCGCATGGGGGCCCCGGATCGGCCCCGGCCTGGCCTGGTACGAGTCCGACGCGCGCAGCGGATCGACCCTGTACGTCTTGCCCGGCGACCGGGCGGTGCTCTCCGGCGGCCGCTGGAACTCACCCTTGCTCGCAGCGGCCTACCAGCACGGCCAGCCGCTGCCCGACCTGTACAGCGGCGCGCCCGCCTGGGTCAACGACTCAGTTCTGAACACTCGCAACCAAAACGGCCTGCTCAGCTTCTGCTTCTGGTGGGAGCGAGGCCGTTGGTGGCGCGGGGCAACCAACACCTTCGATGAGCTCGACGACCCAATACCGGCGATCTGGACACCCGACGAGACCGTCGACGCGATGGTCAAGATAGTGGGTTCCGGTCTTGAGACCGCCTGCCAGCAGCTCCTTGCCGCAGCGGCCGGGCACAGCGTCAGTGGTGACGACCTACGAGCGGTGTTCGCCCAGTTCGCCGACCCCGACCTCGACACCGGCCTGCACCAACTAAACCTGGCCGGCCTGACTAGGTGAGCAACACCCTCGACACCACCCTCACTATCGCCCTGTTCGTCCTCGGCACGCCGCTCGTCATCTATCTGGTCCTAGCCGGCTTCTACATGGCGGCGGGTGACACTGACGGGTTGCCCGAAGATCGACCACCGCTGAGTCGGTTTCTCACAACGGTGGATGTCGCGGGATTCGTCTTGCCGGCGCTGCTGCTCGCAAGCAGCTACGTGATGGCGATCGCGCTGGCCTGGGTTGCTCCTTCGTTGACGTTTTATTACCCGGTGCTCGCCTTGGCGGTCGGTTTCGCAGTGTGGTACGGCACATTCCACGGCCTCTCGCGGTGGAACAAGCGTCTGGTGAAGGCCCACATCGCCGCGTACATCAAGCAGGCGCCCGAGAACTTGTCCGAAGACGAGGCGATCGCCGCAGTTCGCGAGTACATCCAGCTGCGGAAAATTCCTTACCCGACAGAAAATTTGGTTGCCGACCGGTTCCCGCTCGGATGGTCCGTGTACGCGCCTGTACAGGTAGACACCAGCGACCCGACTGCCTTCCTGGACATGCCGGTCGAACGGACGGTGTTCCTGATTGGCGACAGTGGCCGTATCGAGCCGACGTCGTCGTCGAGACCACCCCTGGCCGAGCAACAGCACTTCAGTGAGGTGGAGCGGGTGGTCGCTGCCCGTCGCGGGAAATGGGTCCGGCGGGCATAGGAGGCGCGAAAATGAATTTATCCAGCCCAGAATCACTTCAAGAGGTAATGCCAGGCAGGTGACGGTTGCAACCACGAGCGTGCGCTGCCACAAATGTCAGCACGTGCAAAAAGTGGCAATAGACCAGCTTGGCTATGACAGCCTGATTTGGCCCCAGGGGGACGGCTTGATGTGGCCCCACTTGCTCGACACGCCGGGGTAGTTAT
>NZ_LZLS01000199.1 GCF_001673365.1 Mycobacterium asiaticum | reverse complement strand
CTAGAGGAGCACGGCGACGCCGCCATCGACGTCAACGAAGTCATGGGCAACATCGACGGCGACGTGTTGGCCGCCGATCTGGATGAGGGCGATATCGCTGAAGCCCGCTTCCCAGTACGGTTTGACGGCATCGACGATCGCGTCCAGGTCCGGTCCGCACGGAATGCTTTCCGCCACGTCCTCGGGCCGCACGAACTGCGTAGCGGCCGCGAAACCGGCGGGCGTCGGTAGATCCGCATTAACGCCCCAACCGCCGGCGAACCAGCGGAACTGGTCGTGGGCGCGTGCGATGGCCGCGTCGCGGTCCGGATCCCAGCACACCGGCAACTGCCCCACCACGCGTCCCGCGCCGGGCCAGCCGCCGCTCTGCCGGGCGGTGCGCCACCCGTCCACTAATTCCTGGTCGGGCTCCACCGCAATGAGATGATCGGCCAGCTTGCCGAATTTCTCGACGCCTTTGGCACCGGCCATTGCCACCGCGATGGCCGGGGCGACGTCCGGGAGGTCCCAGAGTCGGGCGGAGTCGACTTGGAAGTACTCGCCGCGGAAGTTCACCAACTCCCCGCCGAAGAGTTCGCGGATGATCTTGATGGCTTCGCGCAGCATGTCCTGGCGTCGTTCAACTGCGGGCCAGCCCTGGCCGACGACATGTTCGTTGAGGTTTTCGCCGCTGCCCACCCCCAGGGTGAACCGGCCGTCGGCGAGGATCTGCACGGTGGCTGCCTGCTGCGCAACGACTGCGGGGTGGTATCTCAGCGTCGGACACGTCACGTAGGAGTAGAGATCCACCCGTTCGGTAACGTGCGCAACCGCCCCCAGGACCGCCCAGGCATTGGGGGCGTGACCCTGCGTGGCGAGCCACGGCGAGAAGTGATCACTGCAGACTTCAAAGTCAAAACCGCGCTGCTCAGCTGAAACAGCGTCGCGCACAAGCTCTTTGGGGCCCGTCTGCTCTGTCATCAAGGTGTAGCCGAACCGTGCCATTCACTACGGGTACCCCTGGGCACGGGGGACAAACGAATTGTCAGAAGGGTGGGGGGTCGTTGCAGGGTGGGGTTGGGTCAGCGTTGTTGACGTAGGCGGGTTGGCGTGCTTGGCGGTTGTGCTGGCGTTCGGCTGCGACGCGGTAGTCGCGGTCTTGGGCGCGGGTGCGGCGGCGTTTGGGCATCATCGCGGTGCGCTCGGTGCAGTAGTCCTGGTCCGCAACGGTTTCGGGGGTGGGGATGCCGCCCACGGCGTGGCACAGGCTGGGGAAGAGCAGGGCGCTGCCCGGGGTGGTGACGTGGGTGTCGCCTGCGGGGGAGGTCCAGATCAGGGTGCCGTCGGGCAGTTGTTGGTCGCGCCAGCCCCAGAAGGTTTTGATCAGGTGGTGTTTGCGGCACAGGCATTTGAGGTTGCCTGCGTGGGTGGCTCCACCTGCGGCGTAGGCAATGGTGTGGTCGAGGTCGCAGTGGGTGGCCGCGGTGTCGCAGCCGGGGAACCGACACGTCAGGTCGCGGGCCCGGACGAAGTCAACCAGTGCCGTAGAGGGCCGGTACTGCGGCTCTGGTGGGCTGTAGCCGGGGTGGATCAGGGGTACCAGGTGGGCGGATTGGGCGAGTTCGGCCACCAGGTCGGCGGTGATCAGGCCGTTGGCGCCGATCTCGGCAGCCGCGGTGTTGCCGGTGCCGTTGAGGGTGGCTTGTTCGGCGATGACGTGGATGATCACCGGCGAGGCCGGCCGGCGCGCCCCCGCGGTGCAGTCGGTGCGACCGCACAGGCAGGCCAGCCGGGTGGCACGGGCAGCCAAGGCCCCTATCGCATCAGCGCGGCGCTGCTGGTGGGTGCGCGGATCATGGGGGCACACGGTGGCTGCCAACGCTGACAGGCTCGCGTCCAAGGCGTGTGCGTCGGTGGTTCGGACCCGGCCCTCCACCGAGGACACCCCGTCCTGGTCCTCACCGATGACCAGTTCGCGATCGGTGTTGCGTTCTTTGCGGCGGCGCACCGCATCCGCGTCGACGCGGGCCACGATGGCATCGACCTTCTTGGCCAACCGTGCAGCGGTCAGGGAGGGCCACCGTGCCACATTGGCCGCCACGCGCTCATCGACGAGGGCCAAAATCTCGGGGTCGGTGATCAAGTCGGTACGGAACACGATCGTGGCGAACGCCGCGACATCGATCAGCCCGGCACGCAACACCGCTCCCGTGCGCGGGAGCCGCTCGCTCAGTGCGCGCGCCAACACCAACCGGTCACAGGCCCGGCCCTGGCTGATTTTGAGGCCCGCAGCCACCTCCGCAGCCACGGCCTCCATCGTGTCGATCGCCCAATCCTCAGTCTCGCCACTGTGGGCGAGCCGATGGCGAAACAGCTCTCCGATCGCCACCAACTGGGCCGCGGCGGCCTGATTTTCTACCCGAGAGCCAACCCGGATCGCCTCGATCCACCCCCTGGACTCCTCCGTGGCGGCCCGCAGCGCCTTGCGCTGCAGCTCGTACATGTCATGCAGCCAGGCTTGGAAGACCTGCGGATCCTGAATCGCAAGCCGACCCTCACCCATCTCGAACATACGTTCGATTGTAGCACAATCCGTTGATCCGAATTTTTTACGCGGGACGTATCTAGTGCTATCTCTCAAGACATCACACCGACTTGCGCCTTCAGCGTGCCCCCCTCGGTCCCGTGAACGGCCCGCGTCTCGTCCTGACTACGCTGACCGCGCATGAAAGCTGTTGTGGTTGGCGGCGGAATCGCCGGGCTGGCCGTCGCCAGCGGATTACAGCGCGCCGGGTGGGAAGTCCAGGTACTGGAGCGCGCGCGGGACCCGCAGCCGTCGCGAGCCGGGCTCTCAATCTTCGGAAACGGATTTCAGGCCCTCGATGAACTCGGACTCGGGGACGCGGTCCGGGCAATCTGCGCCGACACGCCGCCGTTCACCAAGTCCGGCCTACGCAAGCCGGATGGCCGCTACTTGGTGACGTTTGCACCTGCCGCCAGCCAACACCTGCGGGCGGTCGACCGCACCGAATTGCATGCAGCACTACTGAATTCGCTTGTTCCGGGCACCGTCGAATGGGGCCGCCCGGTGGTCGCGGTCACCGACGGCGCCGTCCATACCGACGACGGCCGCGTCGTGGACGGCGCCGACCTGATCATCGGCGCCGACGGTATCCGCAGCCGAGTCCGCGCCAGCCTGCCGCAGGACCGGCCGATCCGGCGCAGCGGTTACGGCGTCTGGCGCGCGCTCACCTCTCATCCGGTCCCGGTCGGGGACGGCGGCGAAACATGGGGATCCGGCCAGCGATTCGGGCTCGTCTCGCTCAAGGACGGCCGCGTGTACTGGTTCGGTGTCGTGGCGAGCGCACACCACGAAACGGGTGCGGCGGCGCTCGCGGAGGTTCGGGACCGGTTCGGGTCCTGGCACGAGCCGATAGCCGAATTGATCGAGGCGACCGATCCCGATGCCGTGCACTACACCCATAGCGAGGAACTCGAAGGTCCGCTGAAGTCCTATGTACATGGCAACACGGTGCTGATCGGTGATGCTGCACATGCGATGTCGCCCAACCTCGGCCAGGGAGCCAACCAGGCGCTGGAGGATGCCGCGACGCTCTGCGCCCTACTGGCATCGAAACCGGACAACCTCACCTCGGCACTGGACCGGTACGACCGCCTACGCCGGCCGCGCACCCAGAGCATCGCGCGAGAGTCGCATGGGATCGGCATCGCCGCCCAGTGGAGCCATCCGTTGCTGGTGCGGGTTCGCGATGTCGGACTGACGATGGTCCCGAACTGGATTCTGAGTAAGCGAACGATTCATTTGCAGCAATGGGCGACGTAGAAAATTAACGGTGTGTAAGGTTAGCCTGTCCTGAATTGCCGGGCGGCCCCATAAACACCCAGGAGCTTCATGCTGATCGAGATCACTGCGGTGAGCAGGACCTATCAGCGGGGCCAAGAGTTGGTCAAGGCTGTTGACGATGTCACGCTGACGCTCGGCAACGACAAGCTGGTCGCCATCACCGGAGCATCCGGCTCGGGAAAAAGCACGCTGCTGCATCTGATCGGCGGCATCGACCGGCCCGACCAGGGCTCCATCACAGTCGACGGGGAAGAGCTGTCGAAGAAGACCGACGACGAACAGTCCGAATACCGCCGACGCAAGGTGTCGTTCATCTTCCAGTTCTTCAACCTGCTGCCCACGTTGAGCGCGTGGGAGAACGTGGCGATGCCCAGGGTCCTCGACGGGTCGTCCATGAAGGTCGCGCGAAAGGATGCCTGCGACCTGCTGGGGATGGTGGGCCTCGGCGACCGGATCGACCACAAGCCTTCGCAACTTTCCGGCGGACAGATGCAGCGAGTCGCGATCGCCCGTTCGCTGATCATGAAACCGGGCGTCGTGCTGGCCGACGAGCCGACCGGGAACCTGGACTCGGAGTCCGGCAAGAACATCCTGGCTCTGCTCCGCAAGATCGCCGACGACGGCGAGTGCTCGGTGATCATGGTGACGCACGACCCGGCAATTGCGGCCGCCGCCGACCGCGAGATCGTGATGCGTGACGGCAAAGTCGTCGAACACGCATGATCGCCTCGGCCGCAGTCCGTTTCAGGCTGCTCAACCTGCGGTACGCGGTTGCGCACTGGAAGCGGTCGTTGAGCTGCGTGGCGGCAGTCATGATCGCGAGCGCACTGCTGGTGGCGATCGCCGGCATCTACGGTTCGCTGACCAAATCGGTCGCCACGATGTCCGAAGACCTTTACGGCAAGGCCGCCTTTGAAATCACTGGCGCAGCGGACAGCGGCATGCCCGAGGGGCTGGTTAATCAGCTGCGCGAGGTCGACGGCGTCGCCGCCGCAGAGCCGATCGTGAAAGCCACGATCAGCACACCCCGTTCCGGCACAACACTTTTGGGGGTCAGCCCGAACATTCGGGTACTTGATAACCGGGTGGGCAACGAGCTGGTGCAGCAGGCCGAAGGCGACAAGTCGCACGGGTCATTGGCCGACGGCGCGATCGCCGGACCCGGCCTCGGGACCGCCGCGGGCGGCTCGGTGCAGGTCAACGGCGCCCGCGTCAACGTGGTGTTCGTACCCAAGGGCGACCTCGCCGAGAAGTACAACTCCGGCGACTACCTGATCGTGCCACTTCCGGTGGCGCAGCAGCTGTTACGCCAACCGGGTCGGGTTAGCTCGGTGTTCGTGGTCGCCAAACCCGGTGCCGACCTCAAGGCCCTCAGCGCCGAGCTGGTCCGGGTGGTCGACCACCGCGCCGTCGTCGCCGAGCCGCAGTTCCGGGTGGCTCAAACCGACAACTCTGTCTCGCTGACCCGCGACACCTTGCTGCTGGTCGGTTCGATCGCGTTGGTAGTGGCGATGTTCATAGTGTTCAACACGATGAATATGGCTGTCGTGCAACGACGTCCGATGATCGCCACGTTGCGAGCCCTCGGCGCCAGACGTGGTCACCTGGCCAGAGACCTGCTGGCGGAAGTGGCGATCATGGGATTTTTAGGCGGCTGCCTGGGTGCTCCGTTGGGAGCGGGTATGAGCTTTCTCGCGATCAAACGCCTGCCTCCGCTGATGCTGCAGTCCGTGGACGTCAAACCCCAGTTCTTCTTTCCGGGCACCGCCGTCGGCGTCGTCGTTGCACTGAGCATCGTCGCCTGTGTTCTGGGTGCGGCATGGCCGGCTCTGGTCGTGTTCAGGGCCTCGCCTATCGCCGCCATGCGGCCCGTCGAATTGGAGAGCCTGGGCGATGACCGCACTAAGCCGCACTGGCTCGGCGCCGTCATCGGCGCGCTACTGATCGTCGCGGCATTCCTCACCGCGACGCGGCTACACGACGAAAAGACTTTCGCCGGCGGTGTTTTGGTACTGGTCGGTGTCCTCACATTGTGCTGGGCGCTGGGACCGACCCTGGTGGGTGCCAGCAGTCGCATCGCCGCGCTGATGGGTCCGAGCGGTCAGGTGAGCAGGTCGACAATGACGGCATCCGCCAAACGCACATGGGCGAACCTGATGATCGTGACCATCGCAGTTGCGCTGGGCAGCGTGACAAGCGGCGTGCTGACCGACGTGGTGAACTCCACTGGAAGCTTCTTCACTTCCCTGGCCAAAGCGGACATGTACCTGGCGTCCGCATCGAAAGACGTTGTCCCGGTTAGCCCATTGCTTCCCAATGGAACGGAAGCGAAAGTCGGTGCGATCCCGGGTGTCGTCGCCGTGAAGTCCGTTCAGTACGCCTACATCAACGTAGGTAGCGACCGCGTTCTGATGGTGGGAGCCGATCCCGGCACCGTGACGCCGGCCTTCTCCGCGATGACGCCATCGGTGCGGAGCAAGGTCGAAGCCGGCGACGGCGCCGTGATCTCCCGCCAACTCGCGCGCCACCTGAACCTCGATGCCGGTGACAAACTGACACTGAGCACGCCATCCGGCGAGCAGGCAGTGCAAATCCTCGGCGTGGTCGACTACCTCACCACCGAGCGCGGCATGATCGCAATCTCGCTGGCCCACATGAAGTCGTGGCTGCAGCGCGACGGCGCCACCTACCTCGAGGTTCACCTCGCCACCCCGAACGATGCACCGGCGGCTTTGGCTCAACTTGAAAAGATCGCTGCCACAACGGGTTCGTATGCGTTCACCGGACAGGACGCCCTTGACTCCGGCAAGGGCGCGGTAGCCCAGATCGGGTCGCTCGCGGTGTTCGTGCAGTGGATCGTGGCACTGCTGGCGGCGATGGCGCTGTTCAACGCGTTCATGATCTCGGTGATCGAGCGCAAGCGGGAGATCGGAGTACTGCGCGCCATGGGCGCCTCCCGTCGCTACATCACCAAGACGATCCTGGTCGAGTCGACGAGCATCGCCCTGCTCGGCGGCGTTATCGGGGTGCTGACCGCCGTTGTGGTACACCGCCTCGGCACCCTCATCATGAGTTCGGTCACCGCTATCACTGTGCGGTACTCGTTTTCGCCGCTGGACTTACTCAGCGTCGTGGTGGCCGTGATCCTGTGTTGGAGCGGCGCTTTGCTTCCCGCGTCTCGTGCCGCGAAGTCGACGATCGTGGACGCGTTGGAGGTCGAGTAGCGCATGGAGGAGAGCCAACTCGTAGTCCCCGACCGGTCCCGCACAGCCGGATCGTCGGGTCTGGCCGAGTTTTTGGCGATGGACAGTGCGCAGCGGTTGGCACTGGCGAAAGACTCGCTGGGCATCGCGGCACCGGCCAGGTGGCGGGTCGCGCAATTTGTGGCGTTTTCGCGACCGCGCACCGCGATTCCGGGCATGCTCGCGTTCTACCTCGCCAGTATCGTCGCGGGCGGTGTGTCGCCCTTGGCGCTCGTCGTGGGGATGGTGGTGTCCTATCACATCGCCGCGATAGCCAACCTGTACAACATCTACACCGACGTCGTGGAAGACAACGAGAACATCCCGGCGCGGGTCTATGAACTCAGCCGCTACGGCAGGGACCGGTTGCTGCGTCACACCCATCAACTGACAGCGGTAATCTTCGGGCTTTCACTGTTGGTCAACCCGTACTTCGCCGGTCTGACGTTTCTGGCTTTGATTGGCTGCCAACAGTATTCGTTCCGGCCGCTGCGAATGAAGGCACGGCCCCGGATCGGAATTCTCTATTTCGCCAACGCGGTCGCCTATCCCTACGTGAGCGCCATGCTGGCGTCTGACTTGAAACTGCACGTGTTGGCCAACGCACAGTACTGCGCTCTCGCGCTCTACCTGTTCGTCTGGTTCTGCGCCAAAGGCCTCACCAAGAACGTGCCAGATTACGAGGGCGACAAGCGGGTTCACGTGACGACATCGGCGACGTTGAGCGCCACCCGGCGCCGCGCGGCGACAATCGCGGCAGTCGCGACCGTGCTGGTGTACGGCGCCATCGTGGTTCCGGTGGCTGTCGGCGGGCTCGCTCCGAAGTACCTGATCGCTCTGATCTGGTTCCCGGTGGCCTGTTTTCAGGCATGGCGCCTGGTGCACACGGTCGACCAGAAGTCGTCCAACGACATGCTGCGCGACGACATGTTCGTCTCCGTCGGTTATCTCTCGACGCTGGTCTTGATCGACCGTTGCACGGCAGCATCAGTCGCGGTGGTGATTGTCGGCTTCGCCATCATGCTGTTCACCGACCGACTCGGCCTCGATACCAGAAGGACCGAGGACTTTGAACTGCCGTGAGAGGGCGCCGCGGGTCGAATTCGACCTCTCCCGCAACGAATTGCATCTCGATCCGCTGCCTGAAATCCGAAAACTCCTCGCATCGGGTGCCGATACCCTCCACCGCTATCCCGAAGACCACTGTGTCGCAGCGCTGACCGCGCAGATCGCCGCGCTGCACCAGGTGGCGAGAGACCGGATCGTCATTGGCCCAGGCAGTCTCGGCGTCTTAGACGCGCTGCTGCACGCGGACCCGCATCCCAGAGGTTCGACCATCTTCGGCACACCCACCTTCGACGAATATGCGGTGCTGGTGTCGCGAGCCGGCGGCACTCCGGTGGCGGTTGCCAGCTCCCCACCGGGAACTCAATGTCTCGACAGCATCCTGTCCCGCCTCGACCCGTCGGCTCGGCAGGTAATTATCGCCGCCCCGCACAACCCGAGTGGGGCGCCGGTCAGCCTGGACGAACTTGCTCGGCTTCGGCGGGAAATCCCGAAAAGCGTTCTGCTCGTAGTCGATCAAGCCTATGCGGAGTCCGACGAGACTATGCCCGTCGACGCGGTGAGGCGCATCGTCGAGGTGATGGACGGGGTAGCCGTCCTGCGCAGCTTCTCGAAAGCCTACGGGCTGGCCGGGTTGCGGATCGGCTACGGCGTCTTCAGTAGCGCCGCCCTAGCCGCGCGGGTCCGGGCCGCGGTCCCGACGTACGCGGTGAACTCGCTTTCGATCAGTATCGCGACGGAGTCGCTGAAGCATCCACGCCAACTGGCACAACGCGTGGCCGATGTGGTGCAGGCTCGGAAATGCTTGGAGGACTTCCTGTCTCAGGAGGGACTCGCGTCCGGGGCCGGCTCGCAAGGCAATTTCGTCTGGCTGCCCAACCCCGATTCGGGCGGCTTGTTCCGGCATGCGCTCGCCGACGGGATACTACTGCGCGAGTATCCCGGGGTTGGCGTGCGGATCACCGTCCAGTCCAAGGAGTCTGTGGACGCGGTGATGCAATCGTTGCGCAGCTACAGCCGGGCCCTGCAGAATGCATAACCGATATCTGCTGTCAAACACGCTCGGACGGCAGCGATTTGCCGACGAACTGGTGGATTACCTGATCCGCCTGGGTGTCGAATACCTGTTCGGAATGCCCGCGGAGTCGGTGAATTCGCTAATTCACGCCGCAAGCAAACGCAGCGAGATACGGGTCATCAGCACCCGGCACGAAACGGCGGCGGCACTGATGGCGGTCGGGTATGCCAAAGCCTCCGGGCGGTTGGGCGTGTGCTTCGGAACCGCCGGCCCGGGCGCAACCAATCTGGTTGCCGGAGCCTACGAAGCCTTCCTCGGGCGAATCCCGTTGCTGGCCATCAGCGGTCAGGTTCCACTCGCCAGCATCGGCCGGGAAGCCTTCCAGGAGATCGACTCCGAAGCCTTGTTCAAGCCGTGCACCTCCTCGTCGGTTCAGATCCACAACCCGAGCCAGTTCGAACGGTTCGCCCGTTCCGCGGTCCGCGCGGTGCACGAATCCACTGCGTGCCACGTGGCAATCCCCGGCGACGTGCTCTACGCGCCGATCGGCGCGGCGGGCGCCGGACTCGTCGTTCCGAAACTGCCGCTCGCGGGCGTGCCGAGCAAGGAGGAGCTGCGTGCGCTCGCCGAGTTCTGCGAATCCGACGATCTGGCCATCGTGCTGTCCTGTGCTGACGGCACGTACAACGCACTGGCACAAGAGCTTTCGAAACGGATCGGCTGTCCGCTGCACGACGTGAGGGAATCCGGCGTGATTCCGGCCAGGGACGTGTTGGTGCTCGGACGCTCGAGTCCATTGCTCAAACACCGCGTGCACGGGTACGCGAACCTGCTCGAACTCACCGACCGGCGGCGCACGGCCCAGCAGGTGCCCTACCTCAGACAGATCGTTTGCGACGTCGAAGCCACCCTGCACACGATCCTGGACTCGCAGCCCGAGCCGGGCGACACACAGCCCGAAGCCGTATTCACCGACCTCGACGACGTCCCCGGATTTTCCAGTCTGGCAGGGGTTCCTGGCGCAGCACTTCCGCTGGGCATCGGTGCCGCGCTAGCCGGGACTGCACAAACCACGGTGGTCACCGACCATGCGCACTTGAGTCAGTTCGTCGCGGACCTGTCCAGCCTGGCCAGTGCCGCCGCCGACCTGACTGTTGTCTGCTCCGACAGTGCCGAAAAGCTCTCCGGTATAGCGCAATTGAACGAGGCGTTCGCACTGCGGACCGACATCGTCGCCCTACCGCGCGACACGACATCAGCCCGCGTCGAGGCGCCGCCCGGTGAGCGATCGCTGGCCGAAAGACTTGACGCCGACCTGGGTGCGCCGGTACAGATCAGCGAGTTCTGCGCGCAGGTCCTGCCCGCCTTCGCTACCGCCCAACGCAGCGCCAACGCCCAAGCACCCTCGATGAACGCCTCGGCATTGCGGAAGTCCGGCAGCCAGTCGTCGGGCACGGTCGCCACGAGCCCGGCGGCACTTCTGTTGCAGCTGAACGGAATCTACGACGCGGCGCTGGATCGCGCCAGGATCCTGGTCGTTACGGTCGAATCGCAAGAGTGGCTCATCGACCCGAGCCGGGTGCTCGAGGAAGTCGCCGTGGCACGCTATGTGGTCGACGATGCGGCCACGGCTGCGGCCACCCTGCGACAAGCGTGCGCAGCCACCACGGCGCCGGGAACAGGCGTGGTGCATCTGCAGGTCCGGCCCGGCGCGCTGGCGGCGCCATGGTCCGAAATCGATTCTGCCCATGTTCAATTCGCGGCGTTGCGACCCACAGCCCCCGACGAGTCGGCGCTCGCCGAAGCGATCGACGCGCTGCGCGATGCCAAGCGCGTTGCGATCGTCGCGGGACGCGGGGCTGCGGGTTGCTCGGAGCTGCTCAGCGCGCTGTCGGAAGCGTTGAACTGCCGCGTGCACCTGACGATGGGCGGGGACTCGGTGGTCGGTGACCCGGGCCTGCGTGCCCATGGCAGAGTCGGCGGTTCGGGCGACCTGCGGGCGTTTCACTCGGTCGCGAAGGCCGACGTGCTGCTGCTGGTCGGGGTGTCAAACAGAGGCTCGGCTTTCGATCTGGGCGCCACCGGCCGGACTGTCGTGGTCAACGTCGACCCGAACGCGATGCTGCGGCTCGCCGAGGACGACATCTGCGTGCTGGGCGATGCCACGGCGACGTTGGAGGCGATGGTCGGCGCGCTGGGCGGCACGACCGCGCAGCGGCCTACCCGATCTCCCCGCACCCCGCGGCGCAGTCGCCGCGCAGAACGCGCGCCGCTGCGCGCGTCGAGTCTCACCAAGGCGATCAACGAGGAACTGGTCCGGTTCGACGGCAGCTGCACGCTGTGCGCGGACGTCGGCGTCAACACGTTGTGGGTGTACCGCTACATCACCTCGATGACGCACAGCATCTGGTCGGCGTCGTTCGGCACCATGGGTTTCGCGGTACCCGCGGCAATCGCCGTCGCGACGAACCGAACCGATTGTCAGCTCGCGATCGCCGTGGCCGGCGACGGCGGAACGTCGGTGACGCTCAGCCAGATTCAGTCCGCGGCCGGTATCGACAAACCGGTCGTCTTCGTCGTCGTCAACAACTCGGCGCTGGCCGCGATCAAGTTCGAGAGCGAGATCATGGGCTGGCCAGACCGCGGCTCTGCGATCCCGGACATAGATTTCGCCCGGTACGCGGCATCCGTCGGCATCGCGTCGCGCCGAGTCGACACCTTGGGCGATTTCCGCGCGGCCTTCACCCAAGCGATCAGCGCGCCGCGCCCGTTCCTGATCGACGCGCGTTGCGTGCTAAACGACGCGCCGGTGCAGGCCGGAAAGAAACACTGGCGTCAGGTGATCGGGTTTTTCGTCGCCTGGTCGAAAGAGGGCCGCGTCGCCGGTGGAGCATCGTTTCGCGAGGTGCTGCGCGCTGTGTTGCGCGGCAAGCTCTACGAGAAAGGCCTTGGCCGAGAGTGAAATTCACGACGCGACACACCGGTTTTGCGTCGGCTAGTTCACAGTCGCGGCCCTAGGCCTTCGAGATCGTCACCGGAAGGCCACCTTTGACCGCCACCGAAAAGGTGAATTGCGGCTCGGGGTGCCAGCCGTCCGGGACCGTCAACCGGTAGCGCTGGAAGAGGATCGTCAAGAAGAACTGCGCGGCCATGTAGGCCATCGTGGTGCCCAGGCAGAAGTGCTGCCCGGAGCTGAACGGCATGAACGCCAATCGCGGCCGGGCCCGCACCTGGTCGGCGTCGGTGAACCGGGACGGGTCGTAGCGCTCCGGCTCCGGCCACCACCGTGGATCGCGGTGCGCCACCGACATCGACGCACCCACCAGGGTCAGCTTTGGCAGCCGGTAGCCGCCCAGCTCGTTGTCGGCCATGCAGAACCTGGGGAAAAACGGGTGCCCCTGCATCCGCTGGCCCTCGTCGAAGCACGCCTTGGCCCAGTTCAGCCGGGCGGCATCGTCGAAGGTCGGCAGCGCCCCACCGAGCACGTCGATCTCGTCGTACAGCTTCGTCAACTGACCCGGATTGGTCAGCAGTAAAGCGGTCGTCCACGTCAGGGCCGCGCCGGTCGGGTCGTAGGCCCCACCCAGCAAGCCGACGATCTCGGCAGCCAGGTCGGGCCGGGAGATGGGCGAACCGTCCTCATACCGGGCGTCCAGCAGGGTGTCCAAGAAATCCGGGTTCGGCAGCGGGTGTGCCTTGCGGTCTTTGACCAGCCGCCCGACGAACCGGTAGATGCGCGCCAGCGCCGGCACCAGGCTGGACCGCCCCCTGCGCGGCAGCAGGTTCGGAAACGGCACCATCAGTGTGGTCAGGCCGAGCAGCCCGGTGATCGCCCGCATGTCGGCATCCAGCCGAACCAGCTCCCGCTCGCCGATCGTCGTGGAGAACAACGTCTTTAGATACACCTTCAACGTGATCAACGAGATCTCGTACTGCAGATCGACCGTCTGTCCGGTCCCCGCCCACGACGACCAGCGGGACAGCCGTTCGTCGAACTCGCTGCAGAAAATTTCGGCCATCTCGGTCATGTGCCGGCGGGTGAACATCGGCATCAGCATTTTCCGGCGTTCCCGCAGTTTCGGGCCTTCCAACATGATGCTGTTGGCCCCAATTACGGTGAGCAGCGGACCCAGCGGGCTGTACCGGCTGTACCGGCCGTCGGCGTCATCCATGAACTCGCGCAACAGATCCGGATGGGTCACCGCAACCATGTCGAGCAACGGCATCGGAATGCGGAACATGTCGCCGTAAGTGGCGGCACCGCGGCTGATGAGTTCGAAGGGATCACGGCGCAACTCGAAGATGGAGCCGAAGACGGGCAGCCCCTTCGGACCTGGCGGCAGTGGGGTGGGCCGGCCGTAGCCCGAGGCCGCGCCGAGCAGAGTTGGCACCGAGAGCCGGGTCGGCCAGAGCGGATCTTCACGCAACGCGCCGATCACGCTGGCCCGTCCGGTGGACTGTCTAACCGTCAGCGGTTGGCTGATCGGCGCATCCGGGACGGCAGTCAACGCATAGACCTCTTTCTCTTAGGCATGCCTAAGTTACCCGTACGGCCGGAACAGATTCCGACTAGGGTCTGCACCCGTGATTGTGCTGCTTCCTCCGTCGGAGACTAAGCGGGGCGGGGGCGACGGGCCCCCGTTGCGACTGGAGCGACTCAGCAACCCGGAACTGAACCCACTGCGGTCCGAGTTGATTCGCGAACTCGTCGACCTTGCGTCCGACCCCGTGGCGTGCAGATCGGCACTGGGCGTCTCCGCTTCACAAAACGCCGAGATCGAACGCAATGCCGCGCTACGTACTGCGCCGACTCTGCCTGCAATCCGCCGCTACACCGGCGTTCTCTATGACGCTCTGGATATTGATTCGCTGCGCCACGCTGAGGCAGTGCGAGCAGGTGCTCGACTGGTCATCGGTTCGGCCTTGTTCGGACTGTTACGCGCCGACGACCAGGCGCCTGCGTACCGGCTTTCCGCTGGTTCGAGATTGCCCGCAAAGCCCACGTTGCCGGTCCAATGGCGGCCACTCCTGGAGCCAATACTGGCGCAACTGACCACCCAGGATCTGGTCGTCGATCTCCGCTCGGGCTCGTATAGGGCGCTGGGAAGGACACCGAGCGCCATCCGGGTGGACGTGCTTGCGGAGCACCCCGACGGTCGACGAACCGTGGTCACGCACTTCAACAAGGCATACAAGGGCCGTCTGGCTCGCGCTCTGGCGACTACGCGAGCCGAGCCCGACACTGCGGCCGCGGTCGCTACCGTCGCCCGCCGGGCCGGAATGCGGGTGGAGCGCACTGACAATGAGTTGACTGTCGTCGTTACAGCCGGACCCGACCGGTGAAAGCGGGCCTCCCTGCGCACCCATTCACCGCAAGTTCAGTAACGGAAAGTATTGGGGTCCAATATTTTGGCAAGATCAGCGGCGAACTCCGACGCTGCCGATTTGGCGATCGTGGCCGACGTTACCCGGATGCCGTGCCGGGGCTGGAATGGGTCGACGGCGAAGATATCGCCCGGCTGTACCGCCCAGCCCGCATCCGTCAGTCGGGTCATCGTGGTGGCAACCGATTCCGCATCCGGCAGATCGATCCAGAGGTTCAGACCGTCAGGATTACCAAGTGGCGCAATGCCTTTGTCCGCAAGGGCTTTCGTGAGCAATTGACTGCGCGTGGCATAAGCTTTGCGGGCGCGGGACAGCTGGGCGGCCGTTGCCCGGTCGGTCAGCAAGGTCGCGGTGGCGGCCTGCAGCAGATGACTAACCCACGTCTTTCCCGCGCGTAATCTGGCACCCAGAATCTGAGCGGTTTGAGGGTTGGTAGCAACCAGCGCCAGCCGAATATCGGGTCCCAGAAACTTGGCGACAGACCGGACGAGGGCCCAATTGTACGTCGACGCGGGGGTTACCCTGCAGTACGGCGCCGAGGACAGCAAAGAGAAGTAATCGTCTTCGACCACAAGGACTTCCGGGTACTTAGCCAACACGCTGCGAAGCTTTGTGGCACGGTGAGCGTCGATGCTCACGCCGGTCGGGTTATGCGACCGCGGGGTGATGATGACGGCCCGGGCACCACGGTTGGCAATCGCGTCTTGCAGGCCCGGCACTGTCATTCCCTGCTTGTCGACCGGGACGGGAATTCGACGATAGCCATTGAGGCGGACGGTACCGATACTGACTAGGAAGCAGGGGTCCTCCATTGCGACTGCATCTCCGCGGGCCAGACAGGAATTGAGCACCCGTTCTACCGCGTCAACCGCACCATGGGTCACGACAATCTCCCGATTGTCCTCCGCTTCGCCCAAGTCCGCGGCGAACAGTCGCCGCGCGACGGTCATCAAGCCGGCATCGATGGCGGGCGCACCGTACAGCGTTGTCTGATACCGCGTCCGACCGATTGCCTGCAGCAAATCGGGCAACAATCGCGGATCGGGATTTCCGCTGGCCAAGTCAATAAGGTTTGCCGCGGGCCGTCGCTCCGAATCTAGGTGCGGGATGTCAGCGATCGCGGTCCCGCGACGCCCCCCGGCTTGCGCCATACCGGCGGACACCAGCTGTCGATAGGCCGCCGCCACGGTGTTGCGATTGACCCGAAGTTGCCCGGCCAGGGTGCGAATCGGTGGCAGCGCGTCGCCGGGAGCCAACTCTCCCCGCGACACCAGGTCGCGGACGCTATCCGCAATCGCGCTGGCAGTCGACCCGGAAATCGGGGTCACGGAGTCCGTCACGGAGTCAATGTACCGGTCAACTTCGAACTCTCGACGCGCCTTGTCCTATGACATTCTTTGACCTATGACAAAACGGTGTTACCTTCTTCGTGTTTATAACCCTTGACGCTAAGGACTCCCGCAGCATGGTCGACCACCTTCCACCGCCCACCCGCCCGCACGCAATGGGGGAACGAGCACTGGCACTGATCGGACGCCAGGAATGGCTCGATAGGCCCAGCTACAGGTTCGAGAACGTCTTAAGCTTTGTATTCAATGCCTTTGGGCGACAACGTAATCGGGTTACCAATGCGCTGAACGGGGTGTGGCTCGGGCACCCGGCACATCCACCGTTGGCGTCCTTTGCAAGTGGAGCGATCGGAACAACCGTCGCCTTGGACGCGCTGCACGCGCTGCCGCACCGGCCTGCAGTCGAGCGACTCGACGCCGCCCGCTTCGCTCAGCGCGCGCTCGGCATCGGGATTCTGGCAAACCTCGGATCGGCAGTCACGGGTGTCACTGATTGGCAGCACACGCACGAGCAGGACCGTCGTGTCGGTCTGGTACACGGCCTGCTCAACCTGCTCGCCACTGCCCTGTACGTGACGTCATGGCTTGATCGTCGACGCGGCCGCCAGCTGCGCGGAGTGGCAGTCAGTGCGTTCGGTTACGGCATCGCATCGGCAAGCGGGTACCTGGGCGGATCGCTGGTATTCGGCTCAGGAGTCGGGATCGATCAATCCGGTCCAGGGTTGCGCACTACCGAATGGGTCCCCGTTTTGGCCGAGGAATCGTTGCCAGAAGGAGAGACGCAGCGGGTCGAGGTGGACGGTGTCGGCGTGGTGGTATGCCGCACCAATGGCGAAGTGTCCGCTGTCGGCGAGTTCTGTCCTCACCTGGCCGCACCGATGTCCGACGGGTGGCTCGATCGAGGTCGAATCGTATGTCCATGGCACGGGTCGCAATTCGACGTTCACTCAGGGCGTGTGGTCCGTGGTCCCGCCGCAGCACCGCTGCCGTGGTACCAGGCACGGTTGCATGACGGCAAGATCGAAGTCCGCGGCGAGGGGGAACTCACCAGATGAACGCCTACGACGTGCTGAAAGAACACCACACGCTGCTACGCCAATTGGGCACGCGGTTGCGAGAAGCACCGATCGGCACGTCCGAACGGCAGAAATGCATCGACGACCTGCTACTCGAGTTCGACATACACATGCGCATCGAGGACGACCTGTACTACCCCGCTCTGGCCGCTGCCAGCACGCTGATCGCGATTGCCCACGCTGAGCATCGGCAAATCTATGACCAGTTAGCCGTGGCACTGCGGACCTCGCCCAAATCCCCGGACTACCAAGCCGAATGGGATTCGTTCCTGACGGTTCTCGAGGCGCATGCTGACGAGGAGGAACGGGACCTCGTCCCGCCGCCCGCCCCGGTAAGTCTCAGCGACGAAGAACTCGACCGGCTGGGCCGGGAGATGACCGAACGTATGGAGCAGTTGCGCGGATCCACCGTCGAACGGCTCCACGTCAAGGGTCGGGCAGCGCTACTGCGAGTGTTCTGAAACCACAGGTTGTTCTCGTCGGCACAAACATGCGACTCTCGGCTGGTGGAGTCGTACGGTAGATGCGCTGCACTGACCGCCCCAGCCGAAGGAGGACCATGACGCCCCCATCCAGCGAGCCCTCGACTGACGGCCGGCGCCACCACGTCGTCATCATCGGAAGTGGATTCGGCGGACTGAACGCGGCCAAGCAACTGAAGCGGGCCGACGTCGACATCACCCTCATATCCAAAACGACCACCCACCTGTTTCAACCCTTGCTGTACCAGGTGGCCACCGGCATCCTGTCCGAGGGCGACATCGCTCCGACCACCCGACTGATCCTGCGCCGGCAGAAGAACGTCCGGGTACTGCTCGGCGAGGTCAACGACATAGATATCAAGTCCCAGACGGTCACCTCGAAGTTGATGTCCATGGAGACGGTGACCCACTACGACAGCCTGATCGTGGCGGCCGGCGCTCAGCAGTCGTACTTCGGCAACGACCAATTCGCCACGTTTGCACCAGGCATGAAAACCATCGACGACGCGCTGGAGTTGCGCGGCCGCATCCTCGGCGCGTTCGAGGCCGCCGAGGTCGCCACCGATCACGCCGAGCGCGAACGTCGGTTGACCTTCGTCGTGGTGGGCGCCGGGCCCACCGGCGTCGAGTTGGCCGGTGAGATCGTCCAACTCGCCGAGCGCACCCTGGCCGGGGCGTTCCGGACCATCACGCCCAGCGACTGTCGGGTGATCCTGCTCGACGCCGCACCGCTGGTGCTGCCCCCGATGGGCGAAAAGTTGGGCGGCAAGGCGCAGCACCGGCTGGAGAAGATGGATGTGGAGGTCCAGCTCAACGCGATGGTGACCGAGGTCGACTACAAGGGCATCACCATCAAGGAAAAAGAAGGCGGCGAACGCCGCATCGAATGCGCCTGCAAGGTATGGGCGGCCGGCGTGCAGGCCAGCTCACTGGGCAAGATGATCGCCGACCAGTCCGGCGGCACCGAAACCGACCGCGCCGGACGTGTGGTGGTGGAGCCCGACCTCACCGTCAAGGGTCACCCGAACGTCTTCATCGTCGGCGACCTGATGTCGGTGCCCGACGTGCCGGGGATGGCGCAAGGCGCAATCCAGGGCGCGCACTACGCCACCAAGGTGATCAAGCACGTCGTCAAGGGCAAAGACGATCCCGCCACCCGCGAACCGTTCAAGTACTTCAACAAGGGCAGCATGGCCCTGGTGTCCCGGTACAGCGCGGTGGCGCAGGTCGGCAAGGTGCAATTCGCCGGCTTCATCGCCTGGCTGGCGTGGCTGGTGCTGCACCTGTACTACCTCGTCGGCCACCGGAACCGCGTCGCGGCGATGTTCTCCTGGGGCCTCGCCTTCCTGGGCCGCACCCGCGGACAGATGGCGATCACCAGCCAGATGATCTACGCGCGAGTGGTGGCCAAGTGGATGGAGGAAAGCCAGGGGCTGGCCCCAGCCGAGAGCCAAGGCGCGCTGGCCGCCGCTGAACGAGCCGAAAAGGCTGAACAGAAAGCGGGTTAACTCAACGCCCGGTCGATATCGGCGATCAGATCGTCGGTGCCTTCCAGTCCGACCGAGATACGGACCACGCCGTCACCGAGCCCGATGGCGGCGCGACCTTCGGGGCCCGTCGCGCGGTGCGTGGTCGTCGCCGGGTGCGTGACAAGCGATTTGGTGTCGCCGAGATTGTTGGAGATGTCGATCAGCTGCAACTTGTCCAGCACCTCGAAGGCGCGTTGCTTGGCTTTATCGGGCGGGGCGTCCAATTCAAAAGTGAGAACCGTTCCGCCACCGGTCATTTGACGTTTGGCCAGATCGTACTGCGGGTGCGACGGCAAAAACGGGTAGCGCACCCAGCTCACCGCGGGATGGTCCTCCAAAAACTCCGCGATGCGTTGCGCCGAGGAATTGCTGTAGTCGACCCGAACCGCAAGGGTCTCAAGGCCTTTGAGCATCACCCAAGCATTGAATGCGCTCATCGCCGGGCCGGTGTGCCGCATCAGTTTCTGCACCGGTCCGTCGATGTACTCCTGGTCGCCCAGGATGGCTCCACCGAGCACCCGACCCTGCCCGTCGATGTGCTTGGTGCCTGAGTAGACCACCACGTCAACCCCGAGCGGGAAACCCTGCTGCAGCAGCGGCGTCGCAAAAACATTGTCCAACACCACCTTTGCGCCCGCAGCGTGGGCCAGCTCGGTGACCGCGGCGATGTCGACCAGCGATTGCATCGGGTTGGACGGGGTTTCGAAGAACACCGCCTGGGTAGGGACCGACAGCGCTTCCTCCCACTGCGAAAGGTCCTCGCCGTCGACGAAGACGGTCTCGACCCCCCAACGCGGCAGGATCTCGTTGCACACCACGAAACAGGAGCCGAACAGGCTGCGCGCCGCGACCAGGCGATCGCCGGCACCCAACAGCGCTCCCAGCGAGACGAACACCGCGGCCATGCCGCTGGCCGTCGCGAACGCCGCCGGGGCACCCTCGATCAGGCGCAGCCGGTCCTGAAACATGCTCACGGTCGGGTTGCCGTACCGCGAGTAGACGTAGTGGTCCACCTCGCCGGTGAACGACTGTTCGGCAACGGCCGCCGACGGGTAGACGTACCCGGACGACAGGAACATCGCCTCGGCGGTTTCCTCGAAACCCGATCGGGTCAGCCCGCCGCGCACCCCGATGGTGGCCGGACCCACGCCGTCGGGCAGTGCCTTGGGCGTGCGGATGGAGCCAGAGTCAGTCATCCCTGCGTCCAGGGCAGACCGACCGCGCGCCAGCCCGTCTCACCCCGGTGGCCATGCACGTCGACCTGACCTTCGAACCCGTCCAGGACATTGAAGGACGGCGCGATGCCCGCCTCGGTCGCGACTTCCGCGGCCCCGATGGACCGGTTGCCCGAGCGGCACAAGAAGACCACCGGGCGCTCGCCGTCAGCCGCCGGAAGCTTGTCCCGCAGTTCGGCAAGGAAATTGTTGTTGTGCTGTCCGTTGGATTTGTTCCACTCGATGTAGAGCACCTCACGACCCAGACTGGACAGGTCCGGAACTCCGACGAACCGCCACTCGGAGTCGGTGCGCACATCCACCAGGACGGCTTGCGGATTGTCGTTGAGCAATTTCCACGCCTCCAGCGGCGTGATATCTCCTGCGTAACTCACCCGCGTGAGTCTCGCACACTGAGACGTTCGGCGACGTCGCGGGCACGGTCGCGAGCCGCCGCCACGTCGGGCGCGGTTGCCAACGCGACGCCAAGGCTCCCGGTCGCCGCAGCCCCATCTCGCCCCGTTTGCCCGAACACCCGGACATCGCTTTCCGGCACGGTCAGCGCGGCGGTCAAAGCCTCGGCACCCGGCGCCTCGCCCGTCACGGCGCGGGCGGCGCCCGGCGACACCATCAAGGTGTCCACCGCCAGGCCCAGGATGGCCCGGGCCTGCAGCTCGAACACCGAAAGCCGGTGGCTGCGCAGTGTGAGCCAACTGCTGGCCATCGGTCGCGCCGCGACATCGGCGAAGTAGACCTCGTCGCCGTTGATCATCAATTCGACACTGAAAACACCACGGCCGCCCAGCTCCTTGACGACACGCGCCGCGATCGACTTGGCCGCGTCCAACGCCGCCGTGCTGAGCTGCTGCGGTTGCCAAGCTTCCAGCTCCCCGCCGTCTGCGCGGCGGTGACCGATGGGTGCACAGAACTCGATCACCGGGCCCGCCGGGCCGTCGCTGCGCACAACGATCAGGGTGACCAAAACTTCGACTTCCACCACCGACTCGGCCCACACCGAGTAGGCCTCGCCCGCCGTCTCACCCCCGCCGGCGTGCTGCCAAGCGCGCTTGACGTCCTCCGGGCCGTTGACGACGAACGATTGCCGTTGATGCGGCGGCCCAATGCTCGGTTTGACCAGCAGCGGGTACCCGGCATGGGCGGCCACCGCCTCGAGTTCGTCGAGCGTTGCGACGAACCAGAACGGCGCGGTGGGCAGGCCAAGCTGATCGGCGGCCAGCTTGCGCAGTCCCTCCCGATCGGCCGTCACCCGCACAGCCCGCGCACTGGGCACCAGCTCGGTGTCGGTGAGGCTGAGTTCGTTGAGCGCTTTGAAGGCCACCGCATCGGTGAGCGTCACGACGAAGTCCGCTTGCACACGTTCGAACAACGCCGCGAGTTCGGCCGTGTCGGTCAGATCGACGACCAGCGATTCATCGGCCACTCGGTGTGCGGGCGCGTCCGAATGCGTGTCGGCGGCGATCACCTGCGCGCCCAGCCGCTGCAGCGCAACCACCAGCTCCCGGCTCAGTTCATCCGAGCCCAGCAGCAACACCCGCGGCCCGGGGAATTCCGGCTCAGCCGGCTCGTCCTGGGCTTCGGTCAAGGCGTCAGTCACCACTCACCCCATCCGTAAGAGAACGACGCGTCTGCGATCATTCTTGGGAATCTTATGTAACTCTGCTGATAGGTGCCTGTGTAGCTTGGCCCTGGACGTTTCAACTGGTGGCGGGAGGATAGCGATGGACTTCGCGGGGCTGCCACCCGAAATCAACTCGGCCAGAATCTATTCCGGTCCCGGATCGGCTCCGCTTATCCAGGCCGCGGCGGCATGGGAACAGCTGGCCAACGAACTGCACTCGACGGCGGAGTCCTACGCGTCGGTGATATCCGGTTTGACCGCCCAGGAGTGGATGGGCCCGTCGTCGATATCCATGGCGGCCGCGGCAGCGCCGTACGTGGCCTGGATGAGGGCAACCGCCGCGCAGGCCGAGCAAGCGGGTGCGCAGGCTTTGGCCGCGGCCGGCGCTTATGAGACCGCGTACGCGTCCACTGTGCCGCCGGCGACGATCGCAACCAATCGCAGCGTGATGATGTCGCTGGTCCAGACGAATGTATTCGGCCAGAACACCCCGGCTATCGCGACCAGCGAAGCCGACTATGGCGAGATGTGGGCCCAGGACATCGTCGCCATGGAGGGCTACGCCGGCAATTCGGACGCGGCCTCTCAGCTTTCGCCGTTCACCTTGCCGCCGGGGACCACCGCCGCTGACGCTCTGGCGGGTGAGCCGGCCGCCGCACCCGCCGCGGCCGCTCCGGCAGCCACGGCGATCCCCCTACCGACTCCGTTCGAGGACCTCGATTTGCTGGTGCTTGCCACCGCCGGCCTGGCTGGTGCCAGCTTGATCGTGGCGTTGGGACAGTTCAGCGAGGAGGTCCGCAGCGACGAAGTCGAGGAAGCGGAACTCGAAAAGGGAAATGAGCTCGAGGAAGACGAACTCAGGAGTGGCCGAGCGGGCTGGCGGCCCGCCCTCGGCCGCGGCTTCGCGGAACGCACCACCGGCGCGGAGGCAGCCGCTGTCACCGGTAGTGCAGCCAACGTCGGCAGTCTGTCGGTGCCGCAGAGCTGGTTGATGCCCCCGGCGGCGCGCCAAGTCGCCGCCCTATTCCCCGGCACCACGCCGATGGTGGTGACGGGCGGGCCCGACGGCGGCTACGCAGGCATGGCGGCGGCCGGTATGGCCGGAACGGGCCTGGCCGGACTGGCGGCGCGAACCGCTAGCTCGACGCCTGCGACTCCGGCACAAGCGGCCCCGGCGGCCGCCGGTGGCGGCGCTGCCGCAACCCGGCCCGCAGCCAACACACCCGCCGTCCCCGCGGCCGCTGCCGCCGCGCAATTTCCGGGCCTGCCACAAGGCCTGCCACCGGGAGTCGTGGCCAACCTCGCCGCGACACTGGCGGCTATCCCGGGCGCCACGATCATCGTGGTGCCGCCGAATCCCAATCAGCCCTAGTCAGGGCTGGCCGGGCAGCAGCCGCACCATCAAGCCGTTGCCTTCGGCCAGCACGGACTCGTCGCCGTCGAGCAATTCCGCGGCCACGAACGCCTTGCGGCCCTCGATGCTGGTCACGCGTCCGCGGATCGACAACGGCGCATTGATCGGGGTGACCTTGCGGTAATCGACGTGCAGGAACGCCGTGCGACTGATCGGCCGGCCCGCGGCGTGCGAGATCATGCCGAACATGTGGTCAAACAGCAGCGGCAGCACCCCGCCGTGCACCGCCCAGTTGCCACCGACGTGGAACCTGGTGAAGTGCCCAATCATCTCGACGCCGTCGGGAGCGTAGCGAGTCAAAGTCCACGGCGGCATCAGCAAGCTGCCCATGCCCGGCAGATCCGGAGTGCGCCCGGCGGGCCCGACACCGGCGTCGGCCTCGAAGGGCTCCAGCAACGCCAGCAGGTCGGCGGCCCGTGCGGCGGCCTGGTCCCACACGTCGTCCCCCGGATCGGCCGAGACGGCAAGGTCCTGCAACCGGCGCATGGTCGCGACGAATTTGCCGAACCCAGGCCCGGGACTGGCGGGGCCGTACTCGGGGAAGCCGCCGTGATGTTCGTATTCGGGATCTAGTTCGGTGGGGTTCTCCAAACCGTCCGTCACGGGCGGGCCGCCAGCACGTCCCGTCGCACAATGGTCTGGTCCCGTCCCGGACCCACCCCGATGCACGAAACATGCGCTCCGGCAAGCTCTTCCAGCCGCAGCACGTAGTCGCGCGCCTTGGCCGGCAGGTCGTCGAAGTCGCGTGCCGTGGAGATGTCTTCCCACCAACCCGGCAGTTCCTCGTACACCGGCTCGGCGCGGCAGAGCAGGCTCTGGGTCATCGGCATCTCCGAAGTGTGCTTGCCGTCGATTTTGTAGCCGACGCACACCGGCACCGTCTCCAAGCTGGACAGCACATCGAGCTTGGTCAGGAAGTAGTCGGTGATGCCGTTGACCCGAGTGGCGTAACGGGCGATGACGGCGTCGAACCAGCCGCAGCGCCGACGCCGGCCGGTGGTGACCCCGAACTCGCCACCCGTCTTGGACAGGTATTCGCCGTTCTCGTCGAACAGCTCGGTGGGGAACGGACCCGATCCCACCCTGGTGGTGTAGGCCTTGAGGATGCCCAGCACGGTGCCGATCCGGGTCGGGCCGATCCCGGACCCGACTGCCGCGCCACCGGCCGTCGGGTTCGACGAGGTCACGTACGGATAGGTGCCGTGGTCGACATCGAGCAGGGTGCCCTGCGAACCTTCCAACAGCACCGTCTCGCCGGCGTCGAGGGCGTTGTTGAGCAGCAGCCTGGTGTCGGCGATGCGGTGGGAGAAACCCTCCGCCTGCTGCAGCAGTGCCTCGAAGATCTGGTCGGGTTCGAGCGCCTTGCGGTTGTAGATCTTGACCAGGATCTGGTTCTTGAGCTCGAGGGCGGCTTCGATCTTGTGCTGCAGCTGTTCGTGATCGAGCACGTCGGCAACCCGGATGCCCATCCGGGCGATCTTGTCCTGGTAACACGGCCCGATGCCGCGTCCGGTGGTGCCGATCTTCTTGCTGCCCATGTAGCGCTCGGTGACCTTGTCGATGGCCACGTGATACGGCATCAGCAGGTGCGCATCCGCGGAGATCAGCAGCTTGGAAGTGTCGACGCCGCGGTCTTCCAGGCCCTGCAGTTCGTCGAGGAGGACGCCGGGGTCGATGACGACGCCGTTGCCGATGACGTTGGTCACCCCGGGTGTCAGCACGCCGGACGGGATCAGGTGCAGGGCGAAGTTCTCGCCGGTGGGCAGAACGACGGTGTGCCCGGCGTTGTTGCCGCCTTGGTAGCGCACCACCCACTGCACTCGTCCACCGAGGAGATCCGTGGCCTTACCTTTGCCCTCGTCGCCCCACTGGGCGCCGATGAGGACGATTGCCGGCATGACGTGCTCCCAACTCGTCTCGCAGGTTGGGCCCCTTATTGTGGTCCAGCCGGTGACCTACCCTACCCAGCGGTTTGCAAGGAGTGTCATGAACGCGCCCAGTATTGCGGTGGTGTTGTTCGACCGGGCTCGGACGCCGCGCTCGCTGCGGGAGCTGCCCGTCGTGGCCGGGGACCTCGACGCCATCCCCGGCCCGTACCGGCGGCTCGTTGTCGTCGGCACTGACGCCGATCTGGCGGCCGTGTTGTCCCGGCTGTTGCGCAGCGAGCGGCTCGACGTGGAAATCGCGTACCTGCCAGCCCGTCGCACCCGGGCCGCCCGGGCCTACGGCTTGCCGTCCGGCTTCCGGGCGGCTCGACGAGCTTTGCGCGGGACCACCCAGCGGACGCCGTTGATCCGCGACGAGACCGGAACGGTACTGGTGGGGCGGGCAACCTGGTTGCCGCCGGATGGGGCGGACCATATCCAGGGCGAGGCGGTGGTGGATGACACCGTGTTGTTCGACGGTGCCGCCGCCCAGGTGTGGATCGAGCCGACGGCAGCCCTGCCGGGGGTGCGGGCGGCACTGGCCCGCCGGGTGTTTCCGCGTTGGGTGACCGGCCGGGCCGCGCAGTTGGGCACCACCGGTGCCGCCGTGGTGCGCGACGGCGTGCCGGCACCCCGTACGGCGCGACGGTCGACGTTCTACCGCAACGTCGAGGGCTGGCTGCTGGTTCGGTAGTTTCGTCCGGTGCGGCCCAGCCCGATATTTCTTGGCCTGGTCGGCCTGACCGCCGTTGGTGCGGCGCTGTCCTGGGCGGCCGGATCGGTGGTCCGTCCACTGGCTTATGCCGGCGTCTTCGTCTTCGTGATCGCGGGCTGGTTGGTGTCGCTGTGCCTGCACGAGTTCGGGCACGCATACTTCGCCTGGCGGTTCGGCGACCACGACGCGGCGGTACGCGGCTACCTGACGCTGGATCCGCGGCGGTACGCCAACCCCGCGCTGTCTCTGCTGCTACCCATGGTGTTCATCGCGTTGGGCGGCATCGGCCTGCCGGGGGCCGCCGTTTATCTGCAGACGGGATCGATGACGCCAACCCGTCGCACGCTGGTGAGTGTGGCGGGCCCGGCGATGAATCTTGCGCTGGCCGTGCTGCTGCTGACCGCGACGCGTCTGTTCTACGACCCCGACCATCTGGTGTTTGTCGCGGGTTTGGCGTTCCTGGGATTCCTGCAGGTCACCGCCGTGGTGCTGAACCTGCTGCCGGTCCCTGGACTCGACGGTTACGACGCGCTGGAACCGCACCTGAGTCCGCAGACGCAGCGCACGGTGGCACCCGCCAAGCAGTTCGGCCTGCTCGTCCTGCTGGTGCTGTTACTGGCACCAGGACTGAACCGGTGGTTCTTCGAGCTTGTGTATTGGCTCTTCGGGCTGTCCGGGGTGCCGCCGCGGTTGTCGATGGCAGGCGGCGCGCTGACCCGCTTCTGGGGCGCCTGGTCCTGACCCTTGTCATATATGCGTGATTACGCATATATTACTGCGCATGGGTGCTGGACACAGTCACACACCGGCTGAGGCCGAGGCGTCGCGAATGATCCCCCGGATGGTCGGCGCCGCGGCCATCCTGGCGACGTTTTTCGTCATCGAGTTGACCACCGCGCTGCTGATCAACTCGATAGCGCTGCTTGCCGATGCGGGGCACATGCTCACCGACGTGGTCGCGGTGTTCATGGGACTGGCCGCGGTGGTGCTGGCCCGCCGGGGCAGCTCGTCACCGAACCGCACCTACGGCTGGCATCGCGCCGAAGTGTTCACCGCGGTGGCCAACGCGGTGCTGCTGGTCGGCGTCGCGCTGTTCATCCTCTACGAGGCAATTGACCGACTCGGCGGCGCGCCTTCGGTGCCCGGGGTGCCGATGATCGTGGTGGCGCTGGCCGGGGTGGCCGCCAACTTCGTCGTCGCGATGCTGCTGCGGTCGCATTCGGAGGCGAGCCTGGCGGTCAAGGGCGCCTACATGGAAGTCGTGGCCGACACCGTCGGCAGCATCGGCGTGCTGATCGCCGGCATCGTGACCGTCACGACGCATTGGCCCTACGCCGACGTCGTGGTCGCGGTACTGGTCGCGCTCTGGGTGTTGCCACGCGCGATCGCGCTGGCCCGCGCCGCGCTGCGCATCCTGTCCGAATCGTCGCCGGCACACATCGACGTCGAAGAGTTGCGTGTGGCGTTGGGCGATGTCGACGGGGTGACCGACGTGCACGACCTGCACGTGTGGACCCTGTCCCCCGGCAAGGACATGGTGACCGCACACCTGCGAAGCGCCGGCGACTCGGCGCGGGTGCTGCAGGACGCGCGTGCGGTGCTGTCAGCCCGCGGACTCGACCACGCGACCGTCCAGATCGACTGCGCGGACGGGCACTGCGAGGAGACGTTCTAGAAACCGAGTGCGGTGCGAGCCGTCGGATCGCAATCGTCGAGCAGATCCAGGCAGCGGCCGTACTCGTCGGTCTCCCCGATGGCGTCCGCGGCCCGCGCCAGCGCCGCCACGCAGCGCAGGAAGCCGCGGTTGGGCTCGTGCGCATACGGCACTGGGCCGAACCCGCGCCACCCGTTGCGGCGGAGCTTGTCCAGACCCCGGTGATAGCCGGTCCGGGCGTACGCGTACGCCGTGATTGCCCGGTCGTCTGCGAGCGCCTCTTCGGCAAGCGCGGCCCAGGCCACCGAAGCCGACGGATGGGCGGCGGCAACGATGCCGGGGTTTTCGTTGGCCGCCAACTCGGCTTCGGCCTCGCTGTCACCAGGTAGCAGGATCGGATCAGGCCCTAGAAGATCACCCGTCGACGTCATGCGGCCCATTCTGCCAATTCAGCTACCTCCACCATCACGCCATCCGGGTGTTGGGTCGCTAAGCTCCACTCATGCCCAACGCACCCGAGCCCGATCGCGACGGCACGGACTCCACCGCCCGGTCGGACGAGGCTACCGAGGCCCACCCGCTCCAAGGCGGTGACGCAGAAACCGAGACGCTGGCGATCGTCAAACGCGACCCAGACGAGGCTGCCGATGCAACCGTCCCAGACGGGCAACCCGAACGCCGCTTCACCGCCCCCGGCTTCGACGCCAAAGAGACCCAGGTGATCGCCACCGCCCCGGAGGCTGCCACCGAGGTCTTCGAGACGCGACCCGCGGCGACCAACCCGCCGGCTCCGCCCCCGCCCCCGCTGCCGCCGAAAACCGCGGTCCCGCAGTCTATTCCGCCTCGCGATGGAGCGAAGCAGGCGCTCAAGCACCGCAACTGGGGCTGGGTATTGGCGATCGTGGTGATCGTCCTGGCGATCGCGGCGATCGCCATCTTCGGCACCGTCCTGCTGACCCGCAGCAAGGGTGCGAAAGCTTCGCAGGAAGACCGGGTCAGGCAGACCATCCAGAACTTCGACGTCGCGGTGCAGCGAGGGGACTTGACTGCGCTGCGCACCATCACCTGCGGCACCACCCGTGACGGCTACGTGGAGTACGACGAGAAAGCCTGGTCGGATACCTACCAGCGGGTGTCGGCGGCCAAGCAGTATCCCGTCATCGCCAGCATCGACCAGGTCGTCGTGAACGGGCAGCACGCCGAGGCCAACATCACCACGTTCATGGCTTACGACCCGCAGGTCCGCTCGACGCGCAGCCTCGACCTGCAGTTCCGCGACGATCAGTGGAAGATCTGCCAGTCCAGTTAGGCTGCTCGGCCTAACTCAGCGACTTGCCGGCGCAGTGCAGGTCGTTGCACGCCTCGATGACCCGCTCGGTCATGCCGGCCTCCGCCTTCTTGAGGTAGCTGCGTGGGTCGTAGACCTTCTTGGAGCCGACGTCGCCATCGACCTTCAGAACGCCGTCGTAGTTGCTGAACATGTGCCCGACGATCGGGCGGGTGAACGCGTACTGCGTGTCGGTGTCGACGTTCATCTTCACCACGCCATACCGCAGCGCCTCTTCGATCTCGGACTTCTCCGAGCCCGAGCCGCCGTGGAAGACGAAGTCGAAGGGCTGCGCGTCGTCGCCCAATCCGAGCTTGGACGCGGCCACCTTCTGCCCCTGGGCCAGGATGTCGGGGCGCAGTTTGACGTTGCCGGGCTTGTACACGCCATGCACGTTGCCGAAGGTCGCGGCCAACAGGTAGTGGCCGTGCTCACCGTGGCCGAGCGCGTCGATGGTCTTCTCGAAATCCTCCGGCGTGGTGTACAGCTTGTCGTTGATTTCGTTGGCGACGCCGTCCTCTTCACCGCCCACCACGCCGATCTCGATCTCCAGGACGATCTTGGCGGCCGCGGCCTGCTTCAGCAGTTCCTGCGCAATCTCCAGGTTCTCGTCGATCGGCACCGCCGAGCCGTCCCACATGTGCGACTGGAACAACGGATTGTCACCCGTGCGCACGCGTTCTGAAGAGATCGCCAGCAGCGGGCGGACGTAGGTGTCGAGCTTGTCCTTGGGGCAGTGGTCGGTGTGCAGGGCGACGTTGATCGGATATTTCGCCGCGACGACGTGGGCGAACTCGGCCAGCGCGACCGCGCCGGTCACCATGTCCTTGACGCCCAGGCCTGAGCCGAATTCGGCTCCGCCGGTCGAGAACTGGATGATGCCGTCGCTGCCGGCATCGGCGAAGCCTTTCAAAGCGGCATTGATGGTCTCCGACGAGGTGCAGTTGATGGCCGGGAATGCGTAGGCATTCTTCTTGGCGCGTCCCAGCATCTCGGCGTAGATCTCGGGCGTTGCGATGGGCATGAAGGACTCCTCTGGGAAGGCTTGGCCTATCCAGTATGGCAACGCCGGTATGTTGAAGCGTCATGAGCACCACCGTGATGGCGTCGGGCGGCATCCTCGACCCGATGTTCTGGATTGGACCCGAGGGTTTGTTCGCCTCCGCGGTGCTGCCGACCATCCTGGTCATCGTCTTCGTCGAGACGGGGTTGCTGTTTCCGCTGCTGCCGGGCGAGTCGCTGTTGTTCACCGGTGGATTGCTGGCCGCCAAGGGGACGCTCGATATCTGGGTCTTGGCGCCCGCGGTCGCGGTGGTCGCCATTCTGGGTGACCAGACCGGCTATTTCATCGGGCGGCGCATCGGCCCGGCGCTGTTCAAGAAGGAAGACTCGCGGTTCTTCAAGAAGCACTATGTGACCGAGTCGCACGCCTTCTTCGAAAAGTACGGTCCGTGGGCGATCATCCTGGCCAGGTTCTTGCCGTTCGTGCGGACCTTCACGCCGGTCGTGGCCGGGGTGTCGTACATGCGCTACCCGGTCTACCTGGCCTTCGACATCGTCGGTGGCATTCTGTGGGGCGGCGGCGTAACGGTGGCCGGCTACTTCCTGGGCACCGTGCCGTTCGTCAACGAAAATCTGGAAAAGATCATCCTGGGCATTCTGTTCGTGTCCATGATCCCGGCTTTCATCGCGGCGTTTCGCGCCTACCGGGCACGCCGGCGCGGCGGCAAAGCCGACACAGCGGAGACCGAAGCCCCGGTGCCGCTACCCGACTGACTTGACGAGCGCGACGGTGTGCGCGGCTTCCATCAGCATCCAGCCCGAAAGCTGCACCGACAGGTCCCGTTCGGGAATCTCGGAGCTGTTGACGGCGCCCGCGACGAACTGCGCCTCTTGACCGCCGGCGTCGGGTATCTCCGCGTCGCGATCCCAGAACGCGCCGAAAACCGGTAGCCCGTCCACCGACTGGCGGTAGTCCCACGCCGACTTCGCCGAGGACAGCACGATGTCGCGGGCGGTGTCGCGGGCCGTTTCAGCCTCCGGAGTGTCACCCGGCAGATCGGTGGCGACCAGGGCCAGGTAACGCGCGGTGATGCCGCCGAACAGACCGCCGTCACCGCCGCCAGCGCTCTTGAGCACACCGCTGGGGGCCATATGCTCCTTGACCGCCGCGACCAGCCGATGCACCCGCGCTCCATGCCTGTCGTCATGAGTGCGCTTGGCCAGTTCGGTCTCCAGTCCCAGCACGACACCCTGGCAGTAGGTGTACTGGGCGCGCACCAGCGAGCCGTCCTTGATGCCGTCCAACACCAGGTGGGTCTCGGGGTCGATCAGGGTTTCGTCGAGCCAGTCGGCCATCTGCTGGGCCCGCCGCAGGTGTCCCCCATACCGGGTCAAGAAGATGCCGACCGGGCCGTTGGCGGGTGCGTTGAAGAACTGGTCCTGCTTGCGCCACGGGATGCCGCCGCCGTCTTCGGGCACCCACGCGTTGATGAACTGCTTGGCCAGCGTGCGCAGGGCGCGGCTGCGTTCCACACCGACCAGGCGATCCGCGCGTTCGAGGGCCAGCGCCAGCCACGCCATGTCGTCGTAGTAGCTGTTGGTCCATCGCAGGGTGTTGCGTAGCCGGTGCGAGCGGATCTGCCGGTTGATGCGGGTGCGACGTTCCGGCTGCGGGTCGCGCAGCTGCGCGTCGACCAGACAGTCGAGCAGGTGCGCCTGCCACCAGTAGTGCCAGGTGCCGAACAGCCGGTCCCGGCGTTGCGACGGCCACGCCACCACCCCCAGCTGAGTACCGGGCAGTCCCCACAGCCGGCTCAGGTTGCGCTGCGTAACAGCGGTTTCAGAACTGGCAGCCCGGTTCGCCCATACCTGATCCATACCTGCCGATCCTGCCCTAACAGCGGCGTACGAAGAACAGCGCGGCTAAGTCGCCGCGTTAGGCCTCTTTGCCGCGAGCCGAACCGCACCGCGACTTTTCGCGTCGGAAACCGCGGCCTGGTTCGGTTCGCGGGGCGCTGCGATGGTTGGGACCACCGCGGCGACTCAGGCCTGACCCGCCTATGACCCGCAGCACCTCCCCCAACGCGCGCAGCGAATGCGCGGGCAGGAACAGGTCGCAGTAGGGCAGGGCCGCCGCCATGGAGCCCGCCAGTGGCTGGTAATCGCGCTGTGCGGCACGCGGATTGAGCCACACCAACGTGTGAGCGCGGCGGCGCAACCGGGCGAGTGCATGATCGAGCACATGCGGCGGATCACTGTCCCAACCGTCGGAAGCGATGATCACCACGGCGCCGCGTAGTGAGTTGCCGTGCGGAGGCTTGAGCAACGCGTCGACACTGCGACCGACGAAGGTGCCGCCGTAGCGATCGATCACCTTGGCGTTGGCACGTTCCAGGGCGACCTCAGCGGATCGATGGGACAACACCGCGGTGAGCCGGGTTAGTGACGTCGAGAACGCGAACACCTCGGGCCGGGTCACCGTCTGGCGCAACATGGCCGCCCGCATCAGGTGCAGGTAGACGGTGGCGAAAGGCTGCATCGAGCGGCTCACGTCGCAGACCAGGACCACCCGCCTGGGCCGGCGGCGGGGCCGGGTTCGCGCCAATGTGACGGTGTCCCAACCGGTGGAGCGCGAAGCGCTCATCGTGGCGCGCAAGTCGATCCGTTTGCCGTGCGGACTGGCCTGTGACCGCAGACTGCGCCGCTGCGGCCAGGCCCACATCGAGTTCTGCAACCAGTCGCCGAGCAGCCGTAAATCGTCGGGGTCGAACTGGTCGAAGGGTTCGTCGGCCAGCGCGGCGATGTGGCTGGGCAGAAAGTCGGGCAACTGGATGGCCGTGCCGCCCTCGGACCGATCAGCTGCGCGGGTGGCCCAGGGCAGCTGCGCAGTCGTGCTCCCGGATCGGCTATCGGTGTGCTGCACGACGCCCGCCGCGGGGGTGCGCGGACCCGGCAACGGCAGCGACGCATCCGAATTCGTGTGGTCTCGCGCTGCGGTGCCGAAAACGGCCGCGAAGACGGCGTCGAAGATCACCAGATCGTCCATCCGGTTGACCAGGGTGAGCCGGGCAGCCCAATACAGCGACGACGCGTCGTGGGGCACCAGATGCTGCAGTGATCGCACGAAAGTCGTTTGGCCGCTTGCCGATACCAACACTCCCGAAGCGCGCAGCCGGGCCACCAAGGCGGTCGCGAACGCCGCCAGATCGACGCCGCGCAGCAGGGCCGGGCTGGGCACGGTCGTCACCATGGTTCAGTGCCGCCGGCGCAGCACCGTGATCAGCGCCAGCACGGCGAGCACTGCCAGCGCTAGGGCACCGTACTTCTTGAGTTGGTCTCCGCCGGCGAGTTCGAGCAGGTCGATGGGTTCGGGCTCGGCGGCATTGACACGGGTTCCGGGGACTGGGTTCACCGGCCAGGCCGGAATCGGCTCCTCTCCGTCGGCTCCGACGTCGGGCGACTCAGTCGGTGACTGGGCGGCGAGTTCGGCTTCCAGCGATTCCACAAACTGGGCCAACAGTTTTTCCGATACCTGCTGCAGCATGCCGCTGCCGAACTGCGCGAGCTTGCCGACGATCTTCAGATCTGTGTCGACTGTGACGTTGGTCTGCTCGCCTGCCTCCTGCAACTGAGCGGTCACCGTGGCCGCCGCGTTGCCGGTGCCGCGCGCCTCCTTGCCCTTGGCGTCGAAGACGGCGCGATACTGGGCCTGATCCTGCTCGACGAAATGCACCTTGCCACTGAACTCACTGGTCACCGGGCCGACCTTGACCTTGACCTTGCCCAGGTAGTCGTCGCCCTCGTGGCCGGTGAACTGTGCCCCGGGCATCAACGGAATGACCCGCTCCAGGTCACAGAGCACGTCCCAGGCGCGCTCGATCGGCGCGCTGACGGTGAACTGGTTGGCGATCTTCATCCTTGACGTCCTTTCATGTGCGACTGTATTCGACCAGCGCATCGTGGATGAGCGTGCGGTCGTCGGGTGTCTTGGCCAGCGCCCCGAGACTGATCAGGGCGGACGGATCTACCAGTTCGGCCACGCCAAGCGAAACCAAAGCGGCGACCCAGTCGATTGTCTCGGCCAGCCCCGGTGGTTTGTCTAAATCGAGTTCCCTTGTCGCGCCGACGAATTGAGTTGCGTGTTCGATCAGCGGCGCGGTGGCGCCCGGCACTGTGCGCCGCACGATGGTGGCAGCACGCGCCGGTTCCGGGTAGTCGATCCAGTGGTACAGACACCGTCGGCGCAGGGCGTCATGCAGGTCACGGCTGCGGTTGGAGGTAAGCACGACGATGGGCGGGCGTTCGGCGACGAACGTGCCGAGCTCGGGAATGGTGACCGCGGATTCACCGAGGAACTCCAGCAGCAGCGCCTCGAATTCGTCGTCGGCGCGGTCGATTTCGTCGATCAGCAAGACCGCCGGTGTCTCGCCGCGATATCGCACGCATTGCAGGATGGGCCGGTCCAGCAAGTAGGCCTCGGTGTACAGATCGCCCTCGGCGATACCGGCGCCACTGGCCTCGGCTAACCGGATGGACAGCAGCTGACGCTGGTAGTTCCAGTCGTAGAGCGCCTCGCTGGCGGTCAAGCCTTCATAACACTGCAGCCGGACCAGCGGTGTTTTCAACACCGCGGCAAGCGTTTTGGCTGCGGTGGTCTTGCCGACGCCGGGCTCACCTTCGAGCAGCAGCGGCCTGCCCATCGTCACCGCGAGGTAAATTGCCGATGCGGTGCCGGTGTCCAGCAGGTAGTCCTGCTCGTCGAAACGCGCGACCACATCCTGCGGGCTGGTGAACGTCATAACGCGGTAGCCAGCAGTCGACGGTAATCGTCCCAGGTGTCCACATCCAGCGGGACCGGGGAGTCCACCGGCAATTCGCGCGTCTCGGTCATAGGCCTTCACGTTCGACGAACGCGGTGCGGCATCTCGAGCAGCAGAACCAGTAATCCGTACCGGCCAGCTGCACATGCTCAGTCGCCGCATCGATGCTCACCGTCATGCCGCAGATCGGGTCGACCGCTTCCCGCCGGACCTCGTCGGCCCGCGCGGGCCGGGCCAGGCCGCCGTCGCGCAGCGTGGCGATGAGTTCCGCGGCGATGGCGACCGCGATCTCCGGCGGCGTCTTGGCGCCGATCGGCATCCCGACGGGGGTGTGAATACGGGACCGCTCGGCCTCACTGATGTCGAGTTCACCCAGGATCGAAGCGCCACGAACCTTGCTGGCTACCAGGCCGATGTACTGGACATCGTGATCGAGTGCGGCGCGGATGATTTCGGCCTCCGGACCGCCGTGGCTGGCGATCACCACCGCTGTCGCGTCCGCCAGATCGGCGTCTCGACGCGCGTCATAGCCCAGCACACCGCACACGTCGATCAAGGCGTCGGCGATCGGCGTAGAACCAAAGATCCGAACCAGCGGGGACGGCAGTTGTGGTGCAAGGAAGATCTCCAGCGACCCACCGGACAAACATGGGTTGACCACCACGCACGCGCCAGGCGCCTCCGGGAAATGCACGTCCCCGTCGGGCAGCACCCGCAGCAACACGCTCTCACCGGCCTGCAGCACCCCCAGTGCGGCCTTGCGCACCGAGTTCTGCGCACACTGGCCGCCGACGAATCCCTCAATGGTGCCGTCCGCCAACAGAATTGCTTCATCGCCCGGGGACGCAGAGGTGGGCTGCTGGGCGCGAACCACCGTCGCCCGCACGAACGGTTTACGCGCGGCGATCAACTGCTGAGCGCGCTCACTGATCTTCATCTAGATTGGCGGCCTGGCTCGACCCTGCATGGCCTCCCATACCCGCGACGGCGTCAGAGGCATGTCGGCGTGCCGAACTCCGAACGGCGCCAACGCATCCACCACCGCGTTGACGACCGCGGGCGGTGATCCCACGGTCGCCGATTCGCCGATACCCTTGGCACCGATCGGGTGATGCGGCGACGGCGTCACGGTGAACCCGGTCTCCAGGTGCGGCACCTCCAAAGCGGTCGGGATCAGATAGTCCATCAGCGAGCCACCGAGGCAGTTGCCGTCCTCGTCGAAGGCGATCATCTCCATCAGCGCCATGCCGATACCGTCGACGATGCCGCCGTGCACCTGTCCCTCGATGATCATCGGGTTGATCCGGGTGCCGCAGTCGTCGACGGCCAGGAAGCGTCGCACCTTCACCACTCCGGTGCCAGGATCCACGTCCACCACACAGAAATAGGCACCGTACGGATAGGTGAGATTCGATGGGTTGTAGCAGATTTGGGCATCCAGCCCACCCTCGAGACCCTCGGGCAGATCGCCGGCACCGTGGGCGCGCATCGCGATGTCCTGAATGGTCACGGCGGCCGACGGGTCGCCCTTGACGTGGAACTTGCCCTTCTGCCAATCCAAGTCGGCCACCGAGACCTCGAGCATTCCCGACGCGATGATCTTGGCTTTGTCGCGCACCTTGCGCGCCACCAACGCGGCCGCGGCGCCGGAGACCGGCGTGGACCGACTGCCGTAGGTGCCCAAACCGAACGGAGTCTGATCGGTGTCGCCGTGCACCACGTCGATATCGTCGGGCGGGATGCCCAATTCCTCGGCAACGATCTGCGCGAATGTGGTCTCGTGCCCCTGGCCCTGGGTTTGCACCGAAAGCCGCACCACGGCTTTGCCGGTCGGGTGCACCCGCAATTCGCATCCGTCGGCCATACCCAAGCCGAGGATGTCCATGTCTTTGCGCGGACCGGCGCCCACGGCCTCGGTGAAGAACGCCATGCCGATGCCCATCAGCTCGCCGCGTTCGCGCTTGGCGGCCTGCTCGGCGCGCAGCGAGTCGTAGCCGATCATGTCCATGGCCTTGCGCATGGTGGTCTCGTAGTCACCCGAGTCATACGTCCAGCCGGTCTTGCTCTGGTAGGGAAACTGCTTTGGTTTCAACAGGTTTCGCAGCCGCAGCTCCGCCGGGTCCATCTTCAGGTCGTAGGCCAGGCAGTCCACCAACCGCTCTACGAAGTAGACGGCCTCGGTGATCCGGAATGAGCACGCGTAGGCCACCCCGCCGGGCGCCTTGTTGGTGTACACGGCGGTCATGTGGCAGTAGGCCGCCTCCAGGTCGTAGCTGCCGGTGAACACCCCGAAGAAACCGGCCGGATACTTCACCGGCGCGGCAGTGCCGTTGAACGCGCCATGATCGGCTACGACTCGCTGCGCGCCGAGCAGGCCGCCAAGCGCGAACGCGGCGAGCTGATGGGCATCGGC
>NZ_LZLS01000198.1 GCF_001673365.1 Mycobacterium asiaticum | reverse complement strand
CCGCATCTCGTCGATAGGTTGATCCTGGTGGGCGCCGGCGGCGTCACCAAGGACGTCAACATCGCCCTACGGTTCGCATCCCTGCCGATGGGCTCAGAAGCGTTGGCACTGCTGCGCCTGCCGTTGGTGTTGCCGGCTGTTCAGTTGCTGGGTCAGTTGGCGGGACTGGCTCTGGGTTCGACGGCGCTCGGCCGGGATCTGCCGAACATGCTGCGAATCCTCAATGACCTACCCGAACCGACAGCGTCGTCGGCTTTTACCCGCACCCTGCGGGCCGTGGTGGACTGGCGCGGACAGATCGTCACCATGCTGGATCGGTGTTATCTGACGGAAGCGATTCCCGTGCAGATCATTTGGGGCCAGAAAGACTCGGTGATCCCGGTGCGGCATGCTCACCTGGCGCACGCGGCCATGCCCGGCTCTCGACTCGAAATCTTCGAAGACTCATCGCATTTCCCGTTCCACGACGATCCGGCCAGATTCCTGGACATCGTGCAACGCTTCATCGACACCACCGAACCGGCCGCTTACGACCAGGACGCACTTCGGGCGTTGCTGCGCAGCGGCGGCGGTGAGTGGACGGTCTCCGGGCCGACCGACACCCGGGTCGCGGTACTGAACGCCATGGGAGCCGACGAGCGCAGCGCCACCTGATTCGCGGTCCGTACAGTCGGTGCCATGAGCATTGGCGTGACCGTGTTGCGCGTCTTCACCGACCCGGACGGGAACTTCGGAAACCCGCTGGGTGTGGTTGACGCCAGTTTGGTCGACCTCGACGACAGGCAGCGACTGGCGAACCAATTGGGTTACAGCGAAACGATTTTCGTGGAGATTCCGGATGATGGAGCGACCACGGCGCACGCGACCATCTATACCCCGCGCACTGAACTACCCTTCGCCGGCCATCCATGCGTCGGAGCGTCGTGGTGGCTGGCCGAGCGGGGCACACCGATCAACACGCTGCAGGTGCCGGCAGGCCTGGTGCAAGTGAGCTACTCCGACGATTTGACCGCGATCAGCGCACCAGCAGAGTGGGCACCAGAATTCGCAATCCACGATCTGGACTCGCCGCAGGACGTCGCCGCCGCCGACCCTGCCGATTTTCCCGACGATGTGGCGCACTATCTGTGGGCATGGACGGACCGGGATGCCGGGGCGCTGCGTTCGCGGATGTTCGCCGCCAACCTGGGAGTCGCCGAGGACGAAGCGACCGGGTCGGCAGCTGCCCGGATCACCGAGTATCTGAGTCGCGATCTGATGATCACCCAGGGTCGGGGTTCTACGATTGAAACCAGATGGAGCCCGCAGGGGTGGGTTCAGGTTGCCGGTCGAGTGGTCAATGCCGGTGTGCGGCAAGTTGATTGACTACCTAACTCAGGTCTCTCGGCGCAGCACCGCGGCCAAATGATGCTGCAGGGGTTGGCCGACCGCACCCATTCGCAGTGAATACGAAAGCTCCTCGGCATCGATGCGAAACGAGCGGCTAAGTGCGGCCACCTCTTTGGCCGTCGGGGCCAAACCGATATCGCTAGTGTTCAATTCAATTTCGATGACGCCGTCGCTGACGGAGTACGTGCCCACCTCGATTTCGGTGATACCGCTGGGATGCGCGAGTACCAACTCGACATGGCCAGGCTGCGGCACCCGTAGATATCCCGCCTCGGCGTGGAGGGGTTTCCCGTCTGCCACCGACCTGGTCTTTTGGCCGTAGACCAAAAACGGCTTGCCCACGTGGGAAAACGCGACTTCCTCGAAGTATTCGAACGACTCGATCGTCGGATACTCCCCGGCCCCGCGGCCCTTCCAGGTTCCCAGCAGCGGTGTCAGTGCCTCGAGGTTGGGGTGTAGGTCTGGCGGCATGAACAGCAGCCTAGCCCCGCGGTTCAGCCCGAAGTCGGCACGTCGCGGTGAGCACGCAGCGCCTCGATCTCACGCTCGAAATCGTCGGCCGACGAAAAGGACCGGTACACCGAGGCGAACCGCAGGTAGGCCACCTCGTCAAGTTCGCGCAACGGACCCAGGATCGCCAAACCGACCTCGTTGCTGGGCACTTCGGGCCCGGCGGCTCGCACGGCGTCCTCCACCTGCTGGGCCAGCACGTTCAACGCGTCGTCGTCGACCTGCCGACCCTGGCAGGCCCGGCGCACGCCGCTGATGACCTTCTCCCGGCTGAATGGCTCGGTGACTCCACTGCGTTTGACCACTGCCAATACGGCGGTCTCCACCGTGGTGAACCGGCGGCCACACTCCGGGCATGACCGTCGGCGGCGAATTGCCTGGCCCTCATCGGTTTCGCGCGAATCGATCACCCGCGAGTCCGGGTGTCGGCAAAACGGGCAGTGCATGGCCGCTCCTTTGCCGTGCCGACATCGCTGGTACCGCAGAACACCCCGAGAGTACCCGCGCGTTCCGTGGCGGGCCAACGCCGGCACGGTGTGCCGAGGACCGTTGGCACAGAGCGCTATTCACCGTCGACCCAAGACGATCTCAGCCCACCGGTGCGATCAAGGTCTGCCCCGCCGACACGGCATTCGAATCCAGCGCATTCAGGTCGCGAATGCGTTCGACCACGTCGCGAACCGGCGCGCCCGGCGCCACCCGCGCAGCCAGCTGCTGTAGCGACTCCCCCGGTTCCACCCGCACGACCGCCAGTGCTGCCGGTACGGCGGCGGAGGTATCGGCGGCTTCGTTCGTCATGCTGCCGAAATTTGCCATCAGCCCCAACCAGAGGGTGATGACCCCGGCAAGCAGCGCCAGGCCTACCGTCGTGGCGACCGAGACCGGGCGCCTACGGTGCGGCGCAGTCGACATGGCGACGCCGGTGCCGTGATACCGCAGCGGCCCGCCGCCCGGGCGCGACGGACCAGGTCGATTGTGCCTGGCCTGCCCGGTGCGGTAGTACGGCGATTCGCTGACCGGCCTGTTAACGGGCCGGTTCCGTCGAGTAGCGCCGGTGCCGTTGCAGGTGCGCTGCGGTCCCGCGTAGCTGATTGTCATCTCGTTGCCTCCGGTCGACTAACTATCGCTCGTGCGTTCGACCCTAGTCGCTCACATGTTCGATATCGAACACCTGAGCGATGCGTGTCGTGCGAGCAAAACGGTAGACCTACCCACCGACAAGGGTTTGTCGGTGCAACCAGCTGGATAGATCTCGGATACCCGATCGATCTGGAAGTTACACATTTGTGATTCACCCGAATCGTCCGAGATCGGCGGGCTGCCTCGGCGCTGGGGACACGCCGGTCGAACACATGTTTGATTCTGTGCTCGCGGACGGTTACATTCAGATCCATGAGCGACAGCAACGATCCCCCGGCAGACAGCCGTTTGCATGCAGTCGATTCCACGTTGACCGAGCGGCAGCGAACCATCTTAGAAGTCATCCGTGCGTCGGTGACCACCCGCGGATATCCGCCGAGTATCCGCGAGATCGGCGACGCCGTCGGTTTGACATCGACATCTTCGGTGGCGCACCAACTACGCACCTTGGAACGCAAGGGTTACCTGCGCCGAGATCCGAACCGGCCGCGCGCTGTTGATGTCCGCGGCGCCGATGACACGGTGACACCACCGATGACCGACGTGGCCGGCTCGGATTCATTGCCGGAGCCCACCTTCGTGCCCGTGCTGGGCCGCATCGCCGCCGGCGGTCCCATCCTGGCCGAGGAGGCCGTGGAAGACGTCTTTCCGCTACCGCGGGAACTGGTCGGCGAGGGAACGCTGTTCCTGCTCAAGGTGGTCGGTGACTCGATGGTCGAAGCCGCCATCTGCGACGGCGACTGGGTGGTAGTGCGTCAACAGAACGTCGCCGACAACGGCGACATCGTGGCCGCCATGATCGAGGGCGAGGCCACCGTCAAGACGTTCAAACGGGCTGGCGGCCAGGTATGGCTGATGCCGCACAACCCCGCTTTCGATCCGATCCCCGGCAACGACGCAACTGTGCTCGGAAAGGTTGTGACCGTTATCCGCAAGGTCTAGTCGGCCCGGACGAAACCGTTGGCCTGAGCCACTTCCTCGTCGGCAAACCAGAGTTCAGCCAGGGTGTCGTGGTACAGCGCACTGCTCGGCGTGTAGTACAGGCCGAATCGGGCGCTGGCCTTGATCGGGTAGCCGTCCGGTGCGCGGTAGGGATCGTCGGCGAGCGGTAGGTGAATGGTCGGGCGCACTGTTGCGTTCTGCTGGCCAGCGTCCCCGGGAGCACCCGCCTCTGCTGCGTCCGACAACGCCGAGGTGTCAGCAGCTGCGTGTCGCCCCTTGCGGATCTCGGCAGTGGGAGCGGCATCGGTGTCCAGGGGTGCCACCACCGGTTCCACTTGAACGGGTTCTTCTTCCGGGACGTCCGCGGGCGGGTAGAAGTTGTCCGGCAGGTCTTCGTCGGCAAAAGTTTCCGGACCATCGACCTCGGAGACCGGGCCAATCGGTTCGTGGGTCTGCGGCACTGACACCTCCGGCGCGAAGGTCTCCGGCGTGACCGTTTGCCAGACCTCCGGCTCGGGTTCGACGGGCTCACCGAAGGCGCCGCGAGTCACGATGGGCGTGGGAGTGGTATCCACTGAATCGGGGTCTTCGTCTTCCTCGAATTCCTCAGCGCCTGCCTCAGCGCCGTTGTACTCGTCCCACCGCTGCGCGTCACGCGCGTCGCCCGACGGATACTCGTCGGAAAATGTTTCCTCGTGCTCCTCGAAGTGCTCCTCGAAATGGTCGTCGCCGTAGCCAGCCTCGTCCTGGTCCGCCGCCGTCCCGGCCCCTCTGGGCCAGCTGACCCGCGGCGCCAAGCCGAGATCCGGCGCGACATGCGTGTCCGGATGCTGGTCGCGATGATCATCGGGGGGCGGAAACCGTTCGGAACCGAAGTCCATGTCGTCATGCGGCCAGCCCTCGTCAGCCAGATGATCGGGGTCCCTGGCTAACTCGTGGCCTCGGTCGCGGCCTAAGTCGTATTCGTAGCCCGCCACATCCCGTCCGGCGCGACGGCGCCGCAGGCCCAACACCACCAACAAGGTCATCAGCAGGAGCAGCAGCACCGGTACGGCTGCCACTAACCACCACCAGTGGAAGGCGAACTTCTTGCCCGGTGGAGGTGCCGCCGAATTGCTGGGCTGGTTTTGCCCGGACACCTGCAACCCGGACAGCAGCGGCGCCAGATTTGCCGGATCGGTGGTGAAGGTGTTCTTAGCCCGATTCCAGGAGACCTTGCCACCGGTGAACTTCTGCGAAACCACATCGCCGTCCACGGTCTGGTCGGCTACCGGAGCCCCCAGCTTGCCGGTGGCGCCTTTGAGCTTGTCCCAGGCCGCTTTCATCGCACCGCGCACGACGAATGCGCCGTGGTCCGGCGTCCAGAAGATCGCGGGCTTGTCGGCTGCGGAGAACGTGGCAACCCGGCTCGCCGGCGTGATTCCGCCGTCAGCCTCGTTGGCAACCGGAAAACCCAGGTCGCTGTTGACCGGCCCGCCCAGCGATTCGTACTTCTGCAGAATCGCCCCCTCCACGGCATTCGCGCCGGTGGCAGGGCTGAAGAAGATCTTGCCGCCGTTGAACTCCTGGACGATGCCGTCGCCACCGATCGGGTTTGGGGCGCCCTTCTTGGCCCCGAGCGGGCCGTTCGCCCCGCCGGCAGCCCGCCAAGCCATGTTGATCGCCGCCGCCGGGTCGATCGCTACCTGCAGACCCTTCAATTGTTCGGCCAGATTGGGCGGGTTGGTGGTGAACTCCTTGCTCTTGCGGTTCCAGGACACCTGCCCGCCGGTGAACTTCTGCGAGGCAACCTCACCGTCGTAGGTCTCGTCCCCGGTCGGCGCACCGAGGACACCGCCGGAACTACCGAGCTTGTCCCAGGCGGCGTTGAGTGCGCCGCGCACTACGAACGCGCCGTGATCGGGTGTCCAGAAGATCACCGGGTTGTCGCTGGCGGCGAAGGTGCTCACCCGGCTGTCGGGTCCAGCCAGACCGGGAACCTCGTTGATGGTCGGGAAGCCCAGATCGCTGTTCGCCGGACCGCCGAGCGACTCGTACTTGTCCAGGATCGGGCCGAACATGAACTTGGCCCCGGTGGCCGGGGTGAAGTACATCTTGCCGCCGTCGAAATCCAGCGCGAAGCCGTCGCCGATGGGGTAGACGTCGCCTTTGCGGGCGCCCAGCGTCGACGTGTCGCCGCCGGCCTTCTCCCAAGCGGCCATCATGGCTGCCTCGGCGTCGCCGATCGGAGACGCGGACGCGGCAGGCGCCAACAGCGCTGTGGTCAACCCGAGGGTCAACCCGGCGGCCAGCGCGATGGCCGCCAAGCCCACCCACGCTCGCCCTACCAGCTTGCTCACATGACCCCTCTGCCCGTTCACCAAGCCTCCCAGCCGATGCCCTGCCCACCCGGCGAGCCGGCGGATCTACCGCCGTGGGCCGTCCTCCAGCAACGATTCGCATCGTCACCGGCCTCGCACAACTTTGCTTTAGCGAACGAAAAAAGCGAAGTCCAATCGTGCATATTACGGAAACGGATACCGAGCCGATGTCTAAACGATGCCGTGCCGCGCTCGTGTCGCGAGAAAGTGGATCGCGACTGTCCGGCCTCGTCCGGCGTCTCACGCTGGGTCGGTTCATCGGCGCGCAGCGGCGCAGCCAAGCCGGTCAGGTACGCAGAGACCACGTGCCGACGCTACGCGAGGCCGACCTCCGGTCGATAGCAGGTCCGCGACGAAACCGGCCCGAGATCAACCGACTCAGACACCGAGGCCGCGGCCGATGATCTCCTTCATGATCTCCGTGGTGCCGCCGTAGATCGTCTGCACCCGGGCATCCAGATACGCACGGGCAACGGTGTATTCGCGCATGTAGCCGTACCCGCCGTGCAACTGCAGGCAACGGTCGATCAGGTGAACCTGCTTCTCGGTGGAATACCACTTGGCCATCGCGGCCTGCTCGGCCGTGAGCTTTCCGTCCAAGTGCAGGGCGAGGAAGTTGTCCACCATGATGCGTACCACGGTGGCCTCGGTGGCCAATTCGGCCAGCAGGAAGCGGCTGTTCTGGAAGTTGCCGATCGACTTGCCAAATGCCTTGCGTTCCTTGGTGTATTGCAGCGTCTCCTCGAGCACCGACTCCATGGCCGAAGCGGCCATGACGGCGATGTTGATGCGTTCCTGCGGCAGGTTCTGCATCAGGTAGATGAAGCCCATGCCCTCCTCACCGAGGAGGTTTTCGGCGGGCACCTTCACATCGCTGAACGACAGCTCGGCGGTGTCCTGGGCGTCCAGACCGATCTTGTCCAGGTGGCGGCCGCGCTCGAAGCCCTCCATGCCGCGCTCGACGACCAGCAAACTGAAGCCCTGCGCGCCTTTCTCGGGGTCGGTCTGAGCCACCACGATCACCAGATCGGAATTGATGCCGTTGGTGATGAACGTCTTGGAGCCGTTAAGGATGTAGTGGTCACCCTGCTTGACGGCGCGGGTCTTGATGCCCTGCAGGTCGCTACCGGTTCCCGGCTCGGTCATCGCGATCGCCGTGATCAGTTCACCGGTGCAGAACTTGGGCAGCCAGCGCTGTTTCTGCTCCTCATTGGTGAGCTTGAGCAGATACGGCGCTACCACGTCGTTGTGCAAGCCGAAACCGAGTCCGCTGTAGCGGCCGATGACGGTTTCCTCGGTGACGATGGTGTTGTAGCGGAAATCGGGATTGCCACCGCCGCCGTACTCCTCGGGGACGGCCATGCCCAGGAACCCCTGCTTGCCGGCCTCCAGCCACACGCCGCGGTCGACAATCTTGGCCTTCTCCCAGTCGTCGTGATACGGCGCGACGTGGCGATCGAGGAAGCCGCGGTAGGACTCGCGGAACAGATCGTGCTCGGGTTCGAAAAGTGTGCGCTGGTACTTGACGGCACTGCCCATGGTTACCCCTTTGGCGAAAGCGACTCTGCGCCCAAGATATACCAACCGGGCGGTTGGTCGGCAATCGGCGTGGGCCGCAAGTTGACCGACAGCACGCTCGTTTCGGAATACCGTCCCGAAGTTCGCTGCGCGGCTACACCTCAGGGCCGAATTCCCGTAGTGCCGCGGCAAGAGCTACCGGCACGCGGGCTCGGATCCGGGTGCCGTCTGCCTGGTGATCTGCTTGCTGCACCCGCCCGTCGGAGTGCACGCGGGCAACCAGGTCGCCGCGGTCGTACGGGATCACCACGTCGACCGGGGTATCGGTCGGCACCGCGAGCTCGGCCATCCGCTGCCGCAGCGCGTCGATGCCGTCTCCGGTACGGGCCGAGACGAAGACCGCACCCGGCAGTTCGTGGCGCAGCTGAGCAAGCATCAGGTTGCCGGCCGCGTCGATCTTGTTCACCACCACCAACTCCGGCGGTGCGTCGGCCCCGTGATCGGCGACAACGTCGGAAATGACTTGACGGACCGCGCTGATCTGGGCCAGCGGGTTGACGTCGGACCCATCGACGACGTGCACCAACAGGTCGGCGTCGACGACTTCCTCCAGAGTGGAACGAAACGCCTCCACCAACTGCGTGGGCAGGTGCCGCACGAAACCGACGGTGTCGGTTAGAACGAAGGGCCGACCGTCGTCAAACTCGGCGCGCCGGGTGGTGGGCTCCAGGGTGGCGAACAGCGCGTCCTGCACCAGTACGCCGGCGCCGGTCAGCGCGTTGAGCACGCTGGATTTGCCGGCGTTGGTGTAGCCGACGATGGCGATCGACGGCATGTCGGCGTGCAGTCGACGACTGCGTTGGGTGTCGCGGACCTGCTTCATGGCCCTGATTTCGCGGCGCAGCCTGGACATGCGCTCGCGGATGCGGCGCCGGTCGGTCTCGATCTTGGTCTCACCGGGACCACGAAGACCAACGCCGCCGCCACTGCCTCCGGCGCGACCGCCGGCCTGCCGCGACATCGACTCACCCCAGCCGCGCAGCCTGGGCAACATGTACTCCATTTGCGCCAGCGATACCTGCGCCTTGCCTTCTCGGCTGGTGGCGTGCTGGGCGAAGATGTCCAAGATCAGCGCGGTCCGATCGATGACTTTGACCTTGACGGCCTTCTCCAGCGCGGTCAGCTGGGCCGGTGACAGCTCACCGTCGCAGATGACGGTGTCCGCGCCGGTGGCGATCACCACCTCGCGGAGCTCCTGCGCCTTGCCCGAGCCGATGTAGGTGGACGGGTCGGGCCGGTCGCGGCGCTGGATGAGACCTTCGAGCACCTGAGATCCGGCGGTTTCGGCCAGCGCCGCCAGCTCAGCCATGCTGGCATGGTTGTCGGCCGCGCTGCCTTCGGTCCACACGCCGACCAGCACCACGCGTTCCAGCCGCAGCTGGCGGTACTCGACCTCGGAGACGTCGGCGAGTTCGGTCGACAGCCCGGCGACGCGGCGCAGTGCGGATCGGTCTTCGAGCGCAAGCTCACCGAGGCTCGGGATGGATTCTGGTGTGCCCGGGTCGGGCGAATCTGGATAAGTCATAGGCAGTTTCGATGGTGGCACGTTGTGCAACGCCGTGCACCTGAATAAATCAGGCCAGCGTGTCCCACCAGCCGTCGTCGATTTCGCCGCGGGCCACCAAGATCGAAGGCCCGCGCAGGAAGCTGGTCGAGTCGGCGACCGTGACGGTGACGTCGCCGCCGGGGACGCGCACGGTGAGGGTGCCGGTTTCGGCCCCCGTGCTGGCGAGCGCGGCGACCGCGGCCGCCACTGTTCCGGTACCGCACGAGCGCGTTTCGCCGACGCCGCGTTCGTGCACGCGCATGTGGACCACCGAGTCGGTCGGTGCCGTCAGCACCTCGACATTGACCCCTTCGGGGAACTGAACATGATCGAACTCGACCGGGGCGCCGACATCCAAAGCTGCCAGCTCGTCGAGGCTGAGCGCCGGATCGACACAAGCCAGGTGTGGGTTGCCGACGTCGACGGCCAGACCGGCGAACCGCCGGCCGCCGACGAGCGCTTCGAAGGCCGGTCCCCCGCTGCCCAGTTTGTTGGCTTTGCCCATGTCGACGCTGATATCGGCGCTGGTTGGGCCGACGTGCTGCAGCGTGACCAGCCGGGGTCCGGCGAGTGAGCCGACGACGAACTCGTCGCGCGGCTCCAACCCGCTGGCCTGTAGGTAGTGCGCGAAGACCCGCACCCCGTTGCCGCACATCTGCGCGATCGATCCGTCGGCGTTGCGGTAGTCCATGTACCAGTCGTCGTCGCGGACGCCTTCGGGCGCGCGATCGAGGACGCCGGCGTTGACCGCCGCGCCTGCGGTGGTGACCCGCAGGACGCCGTCGGCGCCCAGCCCCCGTCGCCGGTCACACAGCGCCGCGACCCGCACAGCGGTCAGGTCGGTCCGGCAATCCAGATCGGGCAGCAGCACGAAGTCATTCTCGGTGCCGTGGCCCTTGGCAAAGATCATCGGGAAATCACCAGCTCAGGATACGTGCCGCCAGACCCGCAGCGCGTCCTCGACGGCGTTGGTCGCGGCCGGATCGATCCAGTGCACCCGGTGATCGCGCCGGAACCACGAGCGTTGGCGCCGCACGTAGCGGCGGGTGCCGATGAAGGTTTGTTCCTGCGCTTCCTGCAGCAGGCCCGCCGCGCCGCCCGCATCCAAGGCCGCGATCACCTGGGCATAGCCCAGTGCTCGCGATGCGGTGACGCCGTCGCGCAGGCCGCGGTCGAGCAGCGTACGCACCTCCTCGACCAGCCCGGCGGCAAACATCTGCTCGGTGCGCCGCGCTAGTCTCTCATCGAGAACGGTTGTCTCACAATCTAATCCGATGATCGACGCGCCCCAGCGGGGTTCGCCGATGCGTGGCGCGGACGCGGCGAACGGCTGGCCGGTGAGCTCGATGACCTCCAGCGCACGCACCGTGCGGCGGCCGTCGGTCGGATTGATCGTTGCTGCCGCAACCGGGTCCCGGCGAGCCAGCTCGGCATGCAGCGAGCCGACGCCGATCTCGGCGAGCCGCTGTTCCCAGCGCGCACGCACGGCCGGATCCGTCGCGGGAAACGACCAGTTGTCGAGCAGCGATTGCAGGTAGAGCATCGATCCGCCGACCACGATCGGCACCGCTGCCCGGGCCCTGATCGCCTCGATGTCGGCGACGGCAGCTTGTTGATAGCGGGCGACAGTTGCGGTCTCGCTGACATCGAGCACGTCGAGTTGATGATGCGGGATGCCGCGGCGCTGGTCGACGGGCAGTTTGGCCGTCCCGATGTCCATGCCGCGATAGAGCTGCATCGCGTCGGCATTCACAATCTCGGCAGCGATCTCGCCCCGGAGCGCTTCGGCGACCTCGAGCGCCAGTTGCGATTTGCCGGTACCCGTAGGGCCGATGATGGCCAGCGGTCTCACGGTTGCCAGACGCCGACGAAGTAGCCGACACCGTAGGGGGCGCCACGGTAGAACTCTTTGGTCGATCGCGGTCCCGGTTCGGCGAGGCCGGCCAGCACCGCAAAGGCCACCCGGCCCAGCACCGGTTCGGGCAGCGCGGCCAGCGCGTCGACGTCGCCGCGGGCCAGCGCGTCGTCCAAGAGCTGCTGCGCGGCCGCGGCCTCGGGCTGGTAGCCGCCGGGGGCCTGCGGTGTCAGGGTGTTGACGCCGTCCGCGACGATCAACACCCCGATCGGGTCGGGTTCGCGGTCGATCTCGGCGCGCAATTGACGGCCGTAGGCCAGGGCCGTGGCCGTGGCCGTGGCCGTGGCCGTGGCCGGATCCGGGTCCGCGGGATAGACACGCACCTGCACGCAGCCATCCGGGCGGGCCTGGCCGCGTACCCAGCCCGCGATCAGCGCGGGCAGGGGCCAGTCACCGAGGACCGCGGGTTCCTGCCGTGCGGGATCCTGCGGCGCCAGCCGCACCGGCACATCGACACCGAAGCCGGCAAAGGTACCGACGCCTTCCGGCCCAATCACCGAGCCAGCCCGTCCGGCGCCCACCGCGATCCAGCGCGCCGGTAACCCGGCGGCGGCGGCGACGGCCGCGGCGACGAGATCGGCGACCTCAGCGGCGGCTGTTCCGACGAGTTCGGGAACAAGCACCGGCGCGCACGGAACGATTGCGATGGCGTCCAGCACGCCACCAAAATATCGTCTGGTCAGCCTCAGGCGGGGGTTGACCTGGCGGCCGGGCCGTCAGTCGCTGTGACGGGATTGGCGACGGGATCGACGGGTTGATCGTCGCCGGTCGGGTGCTCCGGCGGGATCTCGGCCTCGATGGCTTCGGCTTCGCCGCGGGCCAGCGCGACCGTCGCCGCGATCACGACCACCGCCGCTGCCAGCAGCACGAACGCCTCGTAGCCGTCAGCGTCCAGCGTCTCGCCGAGCACGAGAACGCCCAGCACCGCGGCAACGACTGGCTTGGCGACTGTCATCGTCGGCAGCGACGCCGTCAGCGCACCAGCCCGGAACGCTGACTGCTGGAAGATCATCCCGCACAACATCACCACCAACCACGGGATGAACTCCGGGGCGGTCAACGCGGCCAACAGACCTTGCGTGCGCAGGACGTCGACGACGCCCTTGGTCAACACGGCGAACAGTGCCAGCGACGATCCAGAAACCACGGCCAGCAGCACCGCGGCCTGCGGGCGCCCGTGCCACACCTTCGCTGCCACCACGCAGGACAGCAGAATCGGACCCATCACCGCGGCAACGACGATCCAGGTTCCCAACGGGGCGCGGTCGTGTCCGGCGACCGGGTCACCGACCTTGATGACAATCGCCAAGGCGGCGGCCAGCAGGGTCGCCCACACCCACTGCGAACGGGTGATCCGGTGGTGGGCAAGCCGGGCGTAGATGGGTAGGGCGAACAGCAGGGCCGTCACCTGCAGCGTGGTCACCAGCATCACCGACGCCCACACCAGGGCTAACGCCTGCAAGCTGTAGTTGAGGATCGCGCACATGCCGCCTAACCACCAGCGGGTGTCCCGCAGCGACATGCCGAACAATTTGAGGTGGCCGACTTGTTCGTCGGTGATCTCGTGCGCCGAGCGCTGACGGATCACGTCTCCGGTCGCCGAGGCCAGTGCCGCGAACAGCGCGATGATTCCGGCAATCCCAACCATTGACATGGGCGACCCTCAACTCCCGACTTCGCTGCCAGCGTTCCCCCGGTGTTCGCTTGCAGTTCAACTTTCAGCTTATGGACTTGCCTGCACCGTGAACAGTGATTCAGTCCGGGATCGACCTTTCCAAATCGGGCTTTGTAATACCCAGAACCAGCTATGGGACGGCTGTGAAGATCGACACCCATCGTTACGGTACCCGCCGTCGCGGCGTGCCCACCTGCTGCTACGCAACTTGAATTGATTTGTTACCGGGCACGCAAGCCCTGGAAGTCTCAAGAAACGGCGAACTGACCTGCGGTTTTCACCTCGTCGTCGGGGTGGGCCATCATCTCGGCCTCATCACGGGCGAGCGCCACCGTCGCGACGACGACCACCGCCACAGCAACCGCGAGAGTCAACACCTGCCCCTCTCCGGCGTGCACAACTTCCCCGAGCACGGTCACGCCGAGCACCGAGGCGATGACAGGTCGCGAGACGGTGATCGTCGGCAAGGTCGCGGTCAGGGCACCCGCGCGCAACGCGGACTGCTGAAGCATCAGTCCGATCGGGAGCACCACGGCCCAGGCGTAGAACTCCGGGGCGCGCAGCAGAGCCCCGAACCCGTCGCCGAGTTCGGCGACCACACCCTTGGTCAGCACCGTGAACACCGCGAGCGTTGCGGCCGACGCCAGCGCCAACATGACCGCCGACACCGTGCCCGACGTCAGCCGCGCCCCCACCACGCACAGCAGCAAAGCTGGGACCATCACCACGGCGACCACGACCCAGGTGTGCAACGGCGCACGGGCGTACCCCGCAGACGGGTCGCCCGCCAAAACGATTACCGCCACCGCCGCGGCCAGCAAGATCGCCCACATCCATTCCTTGGCGGTACAGCGGTGGTGGGTCAACCGGGCGTCGATCGGCAACGCGAACAGCAGCGCGGTGGCTTGCAGCGACTGCACCAGAACCACCGAACCCATGGTCAAAGCGAGCGCCTGAAATACGAAGCTGCCCATAGCCGCCAGGCTGCCCAGCCACCATTGCGCGTTTTGCAGCGACAGCTGAAAGAGCGTCAGATGGCCGACCTCTTCATCGGTGACTTGTTGGGCGGATCGCTGCAGGATCACGTAGCTGAGCCCGGCCATCAGCGCCGCGCCCAATGCCAGCAACGTCGCGTATTCGACGTTGGCCATTGATGACCTCCCACCGACATCCGGGCCGGAAGCTGTCGAAAACCTCTGTTCGGAGATTCGCTGTCTAATAATGACCCTTGTATGCGCGATAAGCACGGTTACTGCAGTTTTTCTGTTCGAAGCGCGTGGGTGGGCGTCAATTTTTCGACTTGGCCGACGCAACACAGGCAACGGAACGGTCCGAGGATGGATCGAATGCTGCATTATTGGTGCGTTCGCACTGGCAAACAATTAACGTCATGAATGCGTGACCGCGGTTTAGCGTTGCCCGTTTGGTTGAGGAGTCGACGATGAGCTCCGCGCGAGGTTCGCGAGTGGGGACCCGGTTCGGGCCGTACTTCCTCAAGCGCCAGTTGGGCAGTGGCGGCATGGGCGAGGTCTACGAAGCCGTCGACACCGTCCGTCAGCGGGTCGTCGCACTCAAGCTGCTCTCCGAGCGCCTCAGTCACGACCCGGTTTTCCGGATGCGGATGCAGCGCGAGGCGCGCAACGCGGGTCGACTGCAGGAACCCCACGTGGTGCCTATCCACGACTACGGCGAAATCGACGGCCAGCTCTACCTGGACATGCGGCTGATCGAAGGCACTCACCTGGCGCTGCTGCTCGAGCGCTTCGGACCGGTGACGCCGCCTTGGGCGGTGGCGCTGGTGCATCAGATCGCCTCGGCACTCGACGCCGCGCACGCCGCCGGGGTGATGCACCGAGACGTCAAACCGGAGAACATCCTGGTCACCCAGGACGACTTCGTGTACCTGGTGGATTTCGGGATCGCCAGTGCGGCCACCGACGAAAAGCTGACCCAGATCGGAACCGCGGTAGGAACCTGGCGCTACATGGCCCCGGAACGCTTTTCCGACGGCGAGGTGGACCATCGGGCCGACATTTATTCGCTGACCTGCGTGTTGCACGAGTGCTTGACCGGGACGCCGCCCTACCGCGCCGACAGCGCCGGTATGCTGATCACCGCCCATCTGATGGCTCCCATTCCACGTCCCAGCCAGCTGCGCCCCGGTATACCGGTGGCGTTCGACGCGGTAGTCGCGCGCGGCATGGCGAAACGGCCGGAAGATCGCTACGCCAGCGCCGGTGAGTTGGCGACGGCGGCACGTCAAGCACTCAGCGCGCCGCATCAGGCGCAGGAGTTCCGCATACTCAAGCGCAGCGAAGAGGCCGGGCCGCAGCACGACGCGGCGGTCGGCGACGCGACCGCACACATGTCGCTGCCGGCGGACGTCGACGCGGCGCCGGATCCTGAGTCGTTGACGGCCCACCGCGATGTCGAAACGTCGGGGCCGGTGCCCTCCATCGCGTCTTCGCCGGGCGGGCCGCTGGTCCAGCCCGAACCGCTTGCGCCGGCGGTTGAGCTCCCACCACAACGCCGTGAACCCGACCCGACACCCGAACCCGAGCCGGCTCCCCCGCCGCGCCCGTCCGGTCCGTCGCGAACGCGGCGCCCGGCCGCGCTGTCCGCGCGGCTGCGCAACCCGTGGGTCCTGATCGGGGCCATCGCGTTGGTGGTGCTGCTGCTGTTCGCCGCGCAGGGAATCCGGCTCAGCCTGCGTTCGGACTCCCCGTCGGCGACCAAGACCAGCGCGGTCACCTCGACACCGTCAACCGTCACCCAACCGTCGGGGGCCGCCTCGGCGGATGCGCTGGCACGGCTGCTCAGCCTGCTGCCGTTGGGGTATCCGGCGGGCACGTGCAAACCCTTCTTGCCGCCGAAAGATGCCTTGGCCAGGGTGATCTGCGACAAGAACGTCGACCCTGGCGGCCCGGTCCGGGCGATCTTCACGGTGTTCGGCGAAACCGAAACGCTGCGGCAGTTCTTCGACGGACTGTTGCGGACGGACATCATGGTCAACTGCCCTGGCGAGGAAAAGTCGCCCACCGACTGGCACCACGCCGACAGCCCGCAGATGGGCGGCCGGGCGTTCTGTGCGGTCCAGGAAAGCAGCCCGTCGCTGGTCTGGACCAACGAGGCCCAACTGGTGATCGCACTCATCCAGGGCGACCCCGGTGGACCCGGTCTCGAGCAGCTGGACGCTTGGTGGAAAAAGCATCGGTGACCAAAAGGTGGCGGCGCACCGCCTGCCAAGCTGCTTGAATACTTGTTGGAAACCGGTTGGAAACCTGGGCACGGCGGCAGAACCGCGCCCCAGGCGCCGACCGACTAGGTGCCGCTTCGCGCGGCAGCTGCGCGGGAAGTAGACCGCGCGACGGCATAGGGATAGGTGACGAGCGCGATGAAGGGTGACGAAACCCGCACTGACGCAGCAGATCCGGTGACTGAACCGGCTCCCGCCTCGGGACCGGCGCCCGGACCACGCCCGGGGCCTACGGTGCGGCCGGGCGCCAGTCCGGGTCCCCGCCCGGGGCCCCGGCCTCACCCAAGGCCGACCTCCCGAACCGGCACACACCCGGTGCCGGGGCCGCCGCCCAGCGATCCACACCGCTTCGGACGCGTCGACGACGACGGGACGGTATGGCTGATCAGCGCTTCCGGTGAGCGCGTCATCGGCTCCTGGCAAGCGGGTGACGCCGAAGCGGCGTTCGCCTATTTCGGTAGGCGCTTCGAGGACCTGAGTACCGAAGTGACCCTGATGGAAGAGCGGTTGATTCAGGGAACCGGGGATCCACGCAAGATCAACGCGAACGCCGGCGCGTTGGCCGATACGTTGCCGACTGCGTGCGTCCTGGGCGATATCGACGCGCTCGCTCGCCGCTTGTCCGATATCCGGGCCCGCATCGACGTTTATGTCACCGCGCATCGCTCCCGGCGCGACGAGCACCGGGCCGCGCAGACCGCCCGCAAGGAGGCCCTGGCCGCCGAGGCCGAGGAACTGGCCGCCAGCTCCACGCAGTGGAAGATTGCCGGCGATCGGCTGCGCGCAATCCTGGACGAGTGGAAGACGATCACCGGCCTGGACCGCAAAGTCGACGACGCCCTGTGGAAGCGCTACTCCGCAGCCCGCGAGACGTTCAACCGGCGCCGGGGCTCCCATTTCGCCGAACTCGACCGGGAGCGGTCGGGTGTGCGCCAATCCAAAGAACGACTGTGTGAGCGCGCCGAGGCGCTGTCCGACTCGACGGACTGGACCGCTACCAGCGCGGAGTTCCGCAAGCTGCTCACCGAGTGGAAGGCAGCCGGGCGCGCCAGCAAGGACGTCGACGACGCGCTATGGCGCCGTTTCAAGGGTGCGCAGGACACGTTTTTCACCGCCCGAAACGCCGCCACCGCCGAGAAGGACGCCGAATTCCGGGCTAACGCTGCCGCCAAAGAAGCGCTGCTCGCCGAGGCCGAGAAGCTCGACACCAGCAACCACGACGCCGCACGGGCCGCGTTGCGGACCATTGCCGACAAGTGGGATGCAATCGGCAAGGTGCCGCGGGAACGGTCCGCCGAGCTCGAGCGGCGACTGCGCGCGGTAGAGAAAAAAGTCCGCGAAGCAGGCGAATCGGACTGGGCCGACCCGCAGGCGCAGGCCCGCGCCGAACAGTTCCGCGCCCGCGCCGAGCAGTTCGAACAGCAAGCCGCCAAGGCCGCGGCGGCCGGCAAGACCAAGGACGCCGAGAAAGCCCAGGCCAACGCCGCGCAGTGGCGGCAGTGGGCCGAGGCCGCTGCCGAGGCGCTGACCCGCAGGTCTTAGCGGTCTTCCGGGCCGGTCGCGGCGGGCGGCGGTGCGCCGTTTTCGGGCTCGCGCGTCTGGGGGTCCGGTGGGGCGTCGGGTTGCACGCTGTCGAGCAGCGTCCGCGACTGGGCCTGCGCGACGACGCGGCGGCGCTCCTCCTCGGCGGCCAACTGCACAATGGTGCGCTGCCAGACCACCCGAGCCCAGTGAAAAGTCAACAGAATCACGGTGATCCACGCGACTATCAACCCGATACCCGGCCCGGGTTGACCGGGGGGCACGGTCTGACGCGACCAGACCGCCAATAGACCGGTGGCGCTGGCCAGCATGGAACCCGCCAACGCCACCCATGCCACCGCCCAGCGGCGGGTCAGCAAGGCCAGTATCGAGAAGCCGACGCTGAACACCAGCGTCAGCCAGATGAAGACCTGCGAGGGCAACAAGACACCGGCGTGGTTGGCACCGTGGCTGCCGAACAGCACGTCCCAGCCGCGCACATTGCCGGTGTGCGGCAGCGCGAACGATCCGACCAGCACAAAGACCAGAATTGCGACGACCAGAGCCCTGGCACCCGGCTCGATCTCGCGCGCGACCCGGCGTTCTGCCGCCTCGATTTCAGCCCGGTAGGCGTCGAATTCCGCCACGTGCACTTCTCCGTTCATCCGCTTATCGGCCGCAACCGGCCGGCTGGGCCACCACGTCGAGGGTGGCCGGTAGGCCGACACCCGGCATGCCCAGACCGACGCCGCTCGGACGCCGGCCGGCCGCATGCGCGTCGCCGGCGCGGGTGCGGCGGTGGGTCAGGATGCCGGCATCGGCGATCAAGTGGTGCGGCGCGGCCTCGGTGACTCGGGTGGTGATGATGTCGCCGGGTCGCACGAGCTGCTCGCCGGCCGCAAAATGCACCAGCCGACCGTCTCGCGCGCGACCGCTCATGCGTGCCGTCCGCGCATCCTTGCGTCCTTCGCCGGTGGCGACGAGCAACTCGACGGTCTGACCGACCAGTGCGCTGTTGTGTTCGAGGGAGATCTTTTCCTGCAATGCCACCAGCCGCTCATAGCGTTCCTGCACGACGGCTTTGGGCAGTTGATCGGGCAGATCGGCGGCCGGGGTGCCGGGCCGCTGCGAGTACTGGAAGGTGAACGCGGCCGCGAACCTGGCTTGGGCCACCACGTCGAGGGTGGCCGCGAAGTCCGCTTCGGTCTCGCCAGGAAAGCCCACGATCAGGTCGGTGGTGATGGCGGCGTGCGGCATAGCCGCCCTCACGCGTTCGATGATGCCCAGGTAGCGCTCCGCGCGATAAGAGCGCCGCATGGCCCGCAGGATGCGGTCCGACCCGGACTGCAACGGCATGTGCAGGGCGGGGCAGACGTTGGTGGTCTGCGCCATCGCCTCGATCACGTCGTCGGTGAATTCGGCCGGATGCGGGGAAGTGAACCGGACCCGTTCCAGACCGTCGACCTCGCCGCAAGCGCGCAGCAACTCGGCGAAGGCGCCTCGGTTCCGAGGCGTCGACGGATCGGCGAACGAGACGCCGTAGGCGTTGACGTTCTGCCCCAGCAAGGTGACTTCGAGCACACCGCTGTCGACCAGCGTTTGGACCTCGGCCAGGATGTCGGCCGGATTGCGGTCAACCTCCTTGCCGCGCAGCGACGGAACTATGCAGAACGTGCAGCTGTTGTTGCAGCCGACGGAGATGGATACCCAAGCGGCATAAGCTGATTCGCGGGCACTCGGCAGCGACGACGGGAACTCCTGCAGAGCCTCGGCAATCTCGACCTGCGCTTCGTTGTTGTGCCGCGCCCGCTCCAGCAGCGTGGGTAGCGACCCGATGTTGTGGGTGCCGAAAACCACGTCCACCCAGGGCGCCTTGCGCAGCACGGTGTCACGGTCCTTTTGGGCCAGGCAACCGCCGACCGCAATCTGCATGTTGGGATTGCTGCGCTTGCGCGGCGCCAGGTGGCTGAGGTTGCCGTAGAGCTTGTTGTCGGCGTTTTCCCGTACCGCGCAAGTGTTGAAAACGACGATGTCGGCGTCGGTTCCGTCCTCCGCCCGGCGATAACCGGCGGCCTCGAGCAGGCCCGCGAGCCGTTCGGAATCGTGGACGTTCATCTGGCAGCCGTAGGTGCGGACCTGGTAGGTGCGCGCGGACGCGGCAGGTATCTCACCCACCGCCTGGCCCCCTGGCGCCACCGTCGAAGTCACGGGGCCATGGTACTGGCGACTCTGGCATCGGGTCAGACTCGGCGGCGCTCCCGTTCGGCGGCCAACTCGGCGATGACCACTTCGGCGGCCACCGTCTGGCTGTACCCGCGGCGGGCCAGCATCCCAATCAGCCGTCGAGTCACCTTCGTGTCGTCCCCGGTGAGCACCTCCCGCCGCAGCCTGGTCCGGATCAACGCCTCGGCGCGGTCTCGCTCGGCACCGGCGTCGATGCCGGCCAGTACCGAGGTGATCACGTCGTTGCCCACACCCTTGGTGTGCAGCTCGGCGGCCAGCGCGCGTTTGCTCTTTCCGGCGTTCGCGCGCCGGGACCGCACCCACTGTTCGGCGAAGTCGGTGTCGTCCACCAAACCAACGGCGGCCAGCCGATCCAGTACGCGGTTGCTGACGTCCTCGGGGTAGCCCTTTCTGGTCAGCTGACCGGCTAACTCGGCCCTGGTCCGCGCTCGCGCGGTGAGCAGGCGCAGGCACAACGCCCGCGCCTGCTCCTCGCGACGAGCAGACTCAGAAGTCGACGGGGGCGGGCAAGACGTCATCGGTCACCACTGCACCAATGCCGAGCTTTTCCTTGATCTTCTTTTCGATCTCGTTGGCCACCTCGCCGTTCTCGAGCAGGAAGTTACGCGCGTTCTCCTTGCCCTGCCCGAGCTGCTCGCCCTCATAGGTGAACCAGGAGCCGGACTTGCGGATGAAGCCCTGATCCACACCCATGTCGATGAGCGAGCCTTCCCGGCTGATGCCCTTGCCATAGAGGATGTCGAACTCGGCCTGCTTGAACGGAGGCGACACCTTGTTCTTGACGATCTTGACCCGGGTGCGGTTGCCGACCGCGTTGGTGCCGTCCTTGAGCGTCTCGATCCGCCGCACATCCATGCGCACCGACGCGTAGAACTTCAGGGCCTTGCCACCGGTTGTCGTCTCGGGCGAGTTGTGCACCATTACACCGTCAACGAAATAGTTGTGATTACCTTCGACTTCGATGTCGAAGCGGTTCATCGAACGAGTATGCGATTTGACGTGCACATCGAGGATTCGCGCCGGCACCAGCGCCTCCGTCGGTTCGACAAACTCCGTTCGAACGTTGCCGTGGCCACGGAATCGGGGCAGCAACTTGTACTCCATGGAGGGCGCCATGTAGGGCGCCACCAGCTCCTGGAACCTGGCCGATGAGGCTGTCGAAAAGACCAACACCGCTTTTCCGGCCGAGCCGGCGGTGCGCAGTTTCACATCCATGCCGTGCGTGTCACGCAGATAGTCGCTCAACCGCGCCCTAGTACCTTCAGTCATAGCCTCGACACAGATCTCGATGCGTCCGCTACCACCAGCGGTACGCTCCTGCAATCCCTTGGAGCGCAAGCTGAATGAGCCGTCATCCATGTACCAGATGGCCAGGGCCAGCGGCGTCAACGCTTTGAGGTACTCCTCGGAGAGGAACTTTTTCCCATCCCCGAGGTACACCGCTCGGCGCAGCTCGGCGAGTTCTGGCAGGGGCGTGAAGTCAACGAAGCTCGCGCCCTTTTTGTTCTCCCTGACGGTGTGCGCGATGTTGCCCATCAATGCGGTCTTCCAGCGCAGGTAGTCCAGCTGCTTGGCACCGTGCCCCAACCGGAACCGGACACCATTGCGTCCGCGCGGGTTGGGCGAGAGATTCCCGTCACCCATCAACGATCCCAACACAACCTGGAACTGCTGGTCGCTGAGCAGACGGGGTTCGGCAGCCATCACCCGGTCTCCGGTGTTGAGGTCTCCAGCTTCAATCCAGCCTCCGGGCGTGCGGATTAGGTGGTTAGGAGTGGCGGCGAATTGCGACTTGCCGTTGCCACCGGACTTTTCAACGGTGAACTGCAGAAACTGTTCTGCCGGGCCGTTGTTGAACCAGTTGACTACCTTGCGCGGCATGACCTTGTCGGTTATCGGGTCATAGGACAGAACCTCGACGTCCATCTTGTTGTTGACGATCTTGCCGATCTTCTCGGTGCTGCCGTCCGCCAAGGTCACTCGGGTGGCGTAATTCATGCACCCGAACATCACACCGATCTTCTCCCGCAGCTGGTTGATGAAGATCGCCGTGGTTCCCGAATTGTTCAGCGCCCCAGTCATTTTCCGCAGCGCCTGGCTCATCAACCGGGCCTGCAGGCCGACGTGGCTGTCGCCCATCTCGCCTTCGAGTTCCGCACGCGGCACCAGCGCGGCCACCGAGTCGATGACCACGATGTCGAGTGCACCCGAGCGGATCAGCATGTCGGCGATCTCGAGTGCCTGCTCCCCGGTGTCCGGTTGGCTCACCAGCAGCGAATCGGTGTCGACACCGAGCTTCCTGGCGTAATCCGGATCCAGCGCGTGCTCGGCGTCGATGAACGCCGCTACCCCGCCGGCGGCCTGGGCATTGGCCACCGCGTGCAATGCCACGGTGGTCTTACCCGAGGACTCTGGCCCGTAGATCTCGATGACCCGGCCTCGCGGCAAACCGCCGATGCCCAGCGCGACATCCAGCGCGATGGACCCGGTCGGGATAACTGAAATCGGCTGACGCACCTCGTCTCCGAGGCGCATCACCGAGCCCTTGCCATAACTCTTCTCGATCTGGGCCATTGCCAGTTCGAGAGCCTTCTCGCGGTCGGGGGCTTGAGCCATGATGCCTCTCCTGTAGTCGGTGTTCGGTGACCTGTATTGGTCGGTTGGCCGTGACACTAGAGAAGGCCACTGACAAGTCGAGATTTCCGAATGATCACCACAGTAGCCGAACACCTGTTCGACTCAAGCCAGACACGCCGGGTGTGGCAACATATCCGGATTGACATCTCCGCAGAGCTCGCCGAAGTTGCCAGCTACGGCGGGTTTTTCGACGTGACCGTGGGCGGTGACCCGGCCCGATGGCACCCCGTCGGCGCGTCCTACACCGCCGGCTACGCCGATCTCATCGCCGCCACGCTCGACCGCTACCACACCGCCGAGTGGCGCATCGGCGCCTCACTGGTACACCTCGGCCACGCCGCCCGACTGTGGTCGCCCGTGCTGGCCTGCGTGCTGGCCCACGGCGTCATCCCCGACCTGACCGACCTGCAGCGCGCCGACAACGGCGCGCAACTGCGTCTACCCGAACCCCTCGGGCAACGCGCCTCGCCCTCCCCCGAGTTGCTGTATCGCGTCGTCGTGCAAGAGCAGATGGAACCGTTCGCCGCCGGCCTGCGCGCCCGCCTGGCACCGGGTCTGCTCTACGGAAATATCGCGTCCGCGCTGACCGGTTCGGCACGCATGCTGCTTGCGGCCCGTCCCGACTTGCGCGAGCCGATCACGCGCCTCACGACCGGCCTACTCGAGACGGGCGAACTTGCCGGCAGCGGCACTGTCATCGGCCCCGACTTGGGCTTCACGCGCAACAGTTGCTGCCTCTACTACCGCATTCAGGGTGGCGGTAAATGCGGGGACTGCCCGCTGTAGCGCGCATTGACTCTGCGCTGGTGGCGCCTTTGTCCGAGTAGTTCGCGCCCTCAGCGCAGAATCAACGAACGCTCACCACTGATCGCGCGGCACGTCGAAGTCGGCACACAGCGCCCGCCACACATCACGGGGCTCGACGCCGGCCTCGATGGCCTGAGCGGCGGTACGGCCGTCGAATCCGCTCAACACGTGGTCTACCAGCACCGACGATCCATAGGCAGCGCCGAACCGCAACACCACCCGCTCGTTGAATTCCGTCAGCCGCACGCCAGCCAACATACCCAGCTCCTCAGCCCGCTAAAGCAATTGCTTCGTGGCATACCCGCACCGGATCGGCGACGTCGGCGATGCTCGCGGCGGCACGTTGGGCGGCCTGTCGATACCTCGGCGACGAGAGCACCTCGGTAACCTCCGCGACCAGCGCCTCGCCCGTCAACGGACGAATCAATCGTCCGCTGCCTTGCCTCACCACTCGGTTGGCCATCTCCCACTGATCGCCGCCGCCGGGCACCACCACCATCGGCACGCCGGCCAGCAAGGTCTTGGCCACCATTCCGTGACCACCCCCGGCTATCACCAGATCGGCGTGCGTCAACAGGTCGTCTTGGCGCCCCAAACCCACCACCGCCCACGGCGGCACGGTCAGATCCTCGCCGCCCAGCCGCGACACCACCAAGCGCGCACCCGCCGGCAGGGTGTCGTCCGGCTTCAGGCAGGCCAGCGCGAGTTCGGCCAGCCCCTCGGTGCCGGTGTGTGCGGTGGACGGCGCGACCACGACCACCGGCCCTGGCCCCGGCGGGACATCGAGCACCCGATCGGTCGGCTCGAAATGCAACGGGCCGACCACGACGGCCTCGTCGGGCCAATCCGGTCGCGCTACCTCCAACGCCGGCAGCGTCGCGATCAGCCGCCGCACCGGCCCCGGATCGCGCGCCGGCAGACCGATCTCGACGCGGACCGCGGCGCGCTGCCGAGCGCCCGCGCGCACGGACCGCGCGGTCAGCGCGCGCATCACGGTGTCGCGCAGCCTGCCGCGCACACCGACGCCCGGCGCCAGGCCGCTGCCGATCGGCGGCAGCCCTCTCGACGGCAAATAGAGCGGGTGCGGGCAGAGCTCGACCCAAGGGATGCCGAGCACCTCCGCGGCCATGCCGCCCCCGGCGGTGATGACATCAGAGACCACCAGATCCGGTTCGAGCTCACGCAGGGCGGGGGCGATGAGCACGGCCATCCGTGCGGCTCTGCGGTGAATTCGGGCGCCGGCGTCGACGTCCTCGTCGGTGGCTTTGAGCCCGTCCAGTTCGACGGCCTCGACGCCCACGTCGCGGGCGGAATCCAGCCATTCCACGCCGGTGAACAAGGTCGGCGTGTCGCCGGCAGCTGAAAAGCATTGACACAGCGCGATTGCGGGAAACGAATGCCCGGGGTCCGGCCCGGCTACCACGGCGACGCGCATCGGCCCTACCCTGCCACAACCGTGCTCGCCTAGGCTGGCAACCATGACTGAGCTGACTCAGAGGACAACCGATGACAACATCCGCACGGTCGAGGGGTTCCTGTATGCACTGCAGGACGAGGATTTCGAGACTGCCGACGCGGCATTGGCCGATGACCTGGTCTACGAAAACGTCGGATACTCGAGAATCCGCGGTGGCCGCAAGGTCGGCAAGCTGTTCCGCAAAATGCAGGGGCGGATCGGATTCGAGGTCAAGTTCCATCGCGTGGCCTCCGACGGGGATGCAGTGCTCACCGAGCGCACCGACGCGTTGATTTTCGGACCGCTGCGGTTGCAGTTCTGGGTCTGCGGGATCTTCGAGTTGCGCGACGGGCGAATCACGCTGTGGCGCGACTACTTCGACAGCTACGACTTCCTCAAGGCGATCGTGCGCGGCGTGGCCGGAATCGTCATCCCGTCGCTGCGGGCAACTCTCTAGCCGGCCTTACTGGACTTTCCGCAACCCGCCGAGTTCGTCGAAAGCCTGCGCCCAACCGGCCAGACGGTCGGTGGCGTCGACGAGTTCGTCGCGATAGCGCTGCTGGGTGAGCACCGGGACACTACTGCCCGCGCCTTCCCCGCTCGCCGAGGAAACCAAGTGCGCTGCCGCGGTAACCATTTCGTTGTACTGCCGAACGCCGGCACCTAGCTGCGCGGTGTAGGCGTTGATAGTCGGAACCAGATAGTCGCGCGACGATTCCGCCGAGTGCGCGGCCCGTTCCATCGACACCACTTCGGCCGCGGTGGCCGCCATTGCCGCCGATGTCCGCTTGGCGGCGTCGGTCAGGTCGCTGATCTCGTCGGCCGGCAACATCGACCCGCGCTCCAGCACGCCCAGCAAGGAGAAAAAGCCACGTTCGGAAGCACCGAGCGCGTACATGGCCGGGCGGGCGGCCGAACCGGCCGGTGGGAGTCGCCGAATGGAGGTCGGTCGCTGGGTGGGCAGCGGTTCAGATTTCAGCCAGTAGTACCGGAAGAACAACAGCGTCGCCGGGATCACCATCACGACCGCGACGGCGCCGGTGATCTGCAAGAGCAGCGCAAACCACCCCCACGCCGCCAGAATCGCCGTCACCAGGCCCCAGAAGACCACACCGATACTGAAGATCCAGGCCCACCGCAGCGCACGACGGCGGCGCCGTAGCTGCCGGGCACGAGGATCGGTGACCGCGCTGATCTTCTCGGCGATCAAGCCGGCCAGATCGACGACGGTGTCGAAGCCACGCTGCAGCCACCCGCGCCGCACCCCGCGCTGCTTCGATCGAACCGCCATCAGATTGCCCCGCTACTGCCCGAACGGTTTCTCGAGATTCGCCCCGCCGGACTCGGTGGCAGGTCTGGCCGGCGCGGTCCCGGGCTGTGCCGCGCCGCCGGCCGGTAGCGCGTCGCCGCGCATCGAGGCGCGAATCTGCTCCAGCCGGGAATGCCCGGCCATCTGGACGCCGGCCTGCTCGACCTCGAGCATGCGGCCCTGCACCGAGCTCTGCGCGAGTTCTGCCGAACCGATCGCGTTGGCGTAACGGCGTTCGATCTTGTCCCGCACCTCGTCGAGGCTGGGCGTGTTGCCGGGGGCGGCCAGCTCGCTCATCGACCGCAGCGACGCGCTGACCTGCTCCTGCATCTTGGCCTGCTCGAGCTGGCTGAGCAGTTTGGTGCGCTCGGCGATCTTCTGCTGCAGCACCATCGCGTTGCGTTCGACAGCCTTCTTAGCTTGACCCGCCGCCTGCAGAGCCTGATCGTGCAAGGTTTTGAGGTCTTCGACGCTCTGCTCGGCGGTGACCAACTGGGCGGCGAACGCCTCGGCGGCATTGTTGTACTCGGTCGCTTTGGCGGCATCGCCGTTGGCGACGGCCTGGTCGGCCAGGGTCAGCGCCTGACGAACGTTGACCTGCAGCTTCTCGATGTCGGCGAGCTGCCGGTTTAGCCGCATCTCCAGCTGACGCTGGTTGCCGATCACCTGCGCGGCCTGCTGGGTCAGCGCCTGGTGGGTGCGCTGCGCTTCCTCGATGGCCTGCTGAATCTGGACTTTGGGGTCGGCGTGCTCGTCAATCTTGGAGTTGAACAGCGCCATCAGGTACTTCCACGCTTTGACGAACGGATTGGCCATCAGTTAGCTCCGCCTTCGCTTCTTGTCATCTACCGGATGGGCCGCATGCATACCCTGCAGCTCAATTTAGTGGGTCAGCTGCGCTCACCGCACCCATGGTGCATATCTGATGGGTACGGGTCCGGCCGCCGCACTCAAGCCACCGCCAACGAGGCCACCGGCGGAATGACAACCTTGGTGCTCACGTCGATACTCGGTGCGCTGCGCGCCACGCGCTCCTCGCGCGCCATCCGCTCCCCGGCATCGATGAGTACCTGCGACAGCGGCACCTCCAACGCGCTGCAAATCGAGGTGAGCAGCTCGCTGGAAGCTTCCTTGCGGCCGCGCTCAACTTCTGACAGATACCCGAGGCTCACCCGCGCCGAATCGGACACCTCGCGCAGCGTACGGCCCTGCGCTGTCCGGGCCCCCCGCAGCACGTCGCCAACGACTTCACGCAGCAGTGACGCCATCGTGCTCTCCTTCACGTCTTCAAGTCCGATCGCAGCCCACAAAGCATGGGTCTTTAGGTCAACGCAAGCGGTGTCTGAGATGGTTCCCGCTGGATCTAAGCTGCGCGCTTTGCGTGCCGGACTTCACGAACGGTCGACGCCACGTAGTCGATCCCGGTGACGACGGTGAGCAGGATGGCCAGGCCCATCACGACCTCCGCAACCGTGTGCAGGAAGCCGGATAGCGGTAACACGAACAATCCGATCGCCACCGCCTGGACCAGGGTCTTGAGCTTGCCGCCCCAGCTGGCCGGGATGACGCCGCGGCGGATCACAGCCAGCCGCAACACGGTGATCGCGAGTTCACGGGCCATGATCAACACGGTGACCCACCACGGCAGGTCGCCCAGCATGGACAGGCCGATCAGCGCCGCGCCGATCAGGGTTTTATCGGCGATCGGATCGATGAATGCGCCGAATTCGGTTGCCATGCCGTAGTTGCGCGCCAGCTGCCCGTCGAACCGATCGGTGATGCAGGCGGCGGCGAAGATCGCCCAGGCCACGATCCGTGCGACGGTGTGATGACCGTCGCCGTAGAACAGGGCATACAAGAAGATCGGGACGAGCACGAGTCGCAGCAGCGTGAGGATGTTCGCCAGGTTGGCAATGCGGGCTTGGCCCGATGCCTGCCCCGTCTGCGGTTGCCCCGACACGGCAACAGAATAACGGCTGGCCAGCTCATGTGGAGCGCGACGTCGATAGTGTTTTCGGCGTGACCGAAAGTCCACCCGATTCCCGGCCGGTGGTTCGGCGGGCGCGAACGTCGGATGTTCCGGCGATCAAGCATCTCGTCGACACCTATGCCGGAAAGATCCTGCTGGAAAAAAATCTCGTCACGCTCTATGAGGCCGTCCAGGAATTCTGGGTGGCTGAACACCCGGACGGCGACGGAAAGGTCGTCGGTTGCGGTGCATTGCACGTGTTGTGGTCGGATCTCGGCGAGATCCGCACGGTGGCCGTTGATCCGGCGCTGACCGGGCACGGTATCGGCCACGCGATCGTCCATCGCCTGCTCGAGGTCGCGCGTGAACTGCAGCTCGAGCGGCTGTTCGTGTTGACCTTCGAAACGGAGTTCTTCGGCAAGCTCGGGTTCACCGAGATCGAGGGCACACCCGTCACCGCCGAGGTGTTCGAGGAGATGTGCCGCTCTTATGACATCGGTGTCGCCGAGTTCCTGGACCTGAGCTACGTCAAACCCAACATTCTGGGCAACTCCCGCATGCTGCTGGTGCTGTAACTGCGCCAGCTGGGGCACCTCCCGCTCGCCAGCAGACGCAGAATCGCACGAAACGGCACGTTTCAGTGCGATTCTGCGTCTGCTCGGCCTTACTCGTCCGGGTCGCCACCGTCGGCGTTGGCGCCGCCACGGATCAACGCCAGCGTGCCGGCCAGCTCGTCCGGCTTGACCAGCACCTCGCGGGCCTTGGATCCCTCGGACGGCCCGACGATGTTGCGGGTCTCCATCAGATCCATCAGCCGGCCGGCCTTGGCGAACCCGACGCGCAGCTTGCGCTGCAGCATCGAGGTCGAGCCGAACTGGCTGGACACCACCAGCTCCACGGCCTGCAGGAAGACGTCCATGTCGTCACCGATGTCCGGGTCGACGTCGGTGCGCTCGCCAGTCTGCTTGGCGGTGGTGACGCCCTCGGTGTACTCGGGTTCGGCCTGGTTCTTGCAGGCGGCGACGACGGCCTGGATCTCCTCGTCGGTGATGTAGGCGCCCTGTAACCGGATCGGCTTGCCCGCGCCCATCGGTAGGAACAGCCCGTCTCCCATGCCGATCAGCTTCTCCGCGCCGGCCTGATCCAGGATGACCCGGCTGTCGGTCAGCGACGATGTGGCGAACGCCAGGCGCGACGGCACGTTCGTCTTGATCAGGCCGGTGACGACGTCGACGGACGGGCGCTGAGTGGCCAGCACCAGGTGGATGCCGGCCGCGCGGGCCTTCTGGGTGATCCGCACGATGGCGTCCTCGACGTCGCGCGGCGCGGTCATCATCAGGTCGGCCAGCTCGTCGACAATCGCCAGGACGTATGGGTAGGGCCGGTACACCCGCTGGCTACCCAGCGGCGCGGTAATAGCACCGGATCTCACCTTTTCGTTGAAGTCGTCGATGTGACGCACCCGGGACGCCTGCATGTCCTGGTAGCGCTGCTCCATCTCCTCAACCAGCCAGGCCAGCGCCGCCGCGGCCTTCTTCGGTTGGGTGATGATCGGTGTGATCAGGTGCGGAATGCCTTCATAGGGCGTCAGTTCCACCATCTTCGGGTCGATCAGGATCATCCTGACCTCTTCCGGGGTGGCCCGGGTCAACAGCGACACCAACATCGAGTTGACGAAGCTGGACTTGCCCGAACCGGTGGAGCCGGCGACCAGCAGGTGCGGCATCTTGGCCAGGTTGGCCGAGATGAAGTCGCCCTCGATGTCCTTGCCGAGCCCGATGACCAGCGGGTGATGGTCGCGTCGGGTCGACGGCGCGGTGAGCACGTCGGCCAGGCGCACCATTTCGCGGTCGGTGTTGGGCACCTCGATGCCGACCGCGGATTTGCCGGGGATCGGCGCCAGCATCCGGACGCTCTCGGTGGCAACTGCGTAGGCGATGTTCTTTTGCAGCGCGGTGATCTTTTCCACCTTGACGCCGGGACCCAACTCGACCTCGTAGCGGGTGACGGTGGGCCCGCGGGTGCAGCCGGTGACGGCCGCGTCGACCTTGAACTGGGTCAGCACTTCCCCGATGGCGCCGGCCATGTGCGTATTGGCGGCGCTGCGCTTCTTGGGCGGATCGCCGGCGACCAGCAGATCCAGCGGCGGCAGCGTATAGGGGCCTTCGACGACGCGGTCCAACACCTGGGTGTCCCGCTTCTCAGCTTTCGGGCTGCGTTTGCGGGACCGCGGCTCCGGAATGGTCGGCGTCTCGTCGGCGAGTGGTTCGTCGGGCGTCTGCGCCGACGGCCAGGCGCGCAATTCCTCGTCGGAGCGCGGCTCGTCGTAGTAGCCGTCCGAAAAGTCTTCGGCCGGAGCGACTTCCACGGTGTCTGCGTCGTCGCCCGCAAAGTCTCGGGGGTCTTCGTCTTCGTACTCGTAATCGCCCCCGAAGATTCGGGTGCCGAACATGCTGCGCAAGGCGTCGGGCACCTCGCGGATGGTGATGCCGGCAAGCAGCAGCAAGCCGAACAGCCCGCAGATGAACAGAAGCGGAGCGGCGATCCACGCGGTCAATCCATCCGAGAGCGGACCTCCGATGGCGAAGCCGACGAATCCGGCTGCCCGTCGGCGCAATTCGGGGTCTTCGGGCGAGCCCGCCCACAGGTGCCGCAGACCGAGGAAGGACAGCGCGATCAGGCTGGACCCGAGGATCAGACGCGGTCGCGCGTCGGGGTTGGGTTCGGTACGCATCAGCACTATTGCCACGGCGGCAGCGATCAGCGGCAGCAGTACCACCGCCGACCCGACGAACATCCGCAGACCCGCGTCCACCCACGCGCCGACGGGCCGGGCGGCGTCGAACCACGAACTCGCGGCGATGATTACGGCCACGCCGAGCAGTACCAGCGCGATGCCGTCGCGACGATGGCCCGGCTCGATGTGCCGTGCTTGGCCGATGGAACGTGCCGCGCCGCCGGTCCCCTTTGCGGCCATCATCCAGGTGGCGCGGGCGGCCCGACCGCACGCGACGCCGGCCGACATGAGCAGTGATTGGTTGCGCCGTTTCGCCGGCCTGCTTACTCGCTTGACGGGCCTGCTCGCCGGCTTTCTGGGCGCCCGAGAAGTTCGCCCAGCTCCGGAGCTGGCCCGCGGAGTGGACTTCGAGGGCTGCCGAGACCTGCTCGTTCGGGTTCCGGAGCGGGCTGCGGTCTTACTGGCCATGCCCGCAAGCGTAGTCGCAACAACAACATCTGCACCACCCGCCACACTGGTAACGGGGCGGTATCCGCGACGTGCTCGGTTCGTTACCTGGCGGCGTGGGTAGGGTGACTCCAAACCCGCCCGTCAGAGTTGCCAGGAGGCCCAGCATGCCCGTCGTCGTCGTCGCCACGCTGACCGTGAAGCCGGAATCGGTAGACACCGTCCGCGAGATCCTCACCACCGCGGTCGAAGAGGTGCACGCCGAGCCCGGGTGCCAGCTTTACTCCCTGCACCAGTCCGGTGAGACCTTCGTTTTCGTCGAGCAATGGGCCGACGAAGAGGCCCTCAAGACCCACAGCACCGCCCCCGCGGTCGCCAAGATGTTCACCGCCGCCGGGGAGCACCTCGCCGGCGCGCCCGACATCAAGATGCTGCAGCCGGTTCCGGCCGGAGACGCCGATAAGGGCCAAATCCGCGTCTGATGACTCGGCCACTAGAAGGCAAGACGGCCTTCATCACCGGAGCCGCTCGCGGCCAGGGCCGCGCACACGCGCTGCGACTGGCCACCGACGGCGCGGACATCATCGCAGTCGACCTCTGTGGCCAGATCGACAGCGTGCCGTACCCCCTCGGCACCACCGAGGACCTGGCTGCCACCGTCAAGCTCGTTGAGGACACCGGGGCCCGCATCGTCGCACAACAGGCCGACGTCCGTGATCGAGCCGCACTGGACGCCGCGCTGCGAAGCGGACTCGACGAGTTCGGCCGACTCGACATCGTCGTCGCGAACGCCGGTATCGCACCCATGCAATCCGGCGACGACGGCTGGCATGACGTGATCGACGTCAATCTCACCGGCGTCTATCACACCATCGAGGTCGCCATACCGGCCATCAAAGAGCACGGCAGCGGCGGCTCGATCGTATTGATCAGTTCGTCGGCTGGCTTGGCCGGCGTCGCCAGCGCCGACGCGGGCGCCATCGGCTACGCCGCATCCAAGCATGCGTTGGTGGGCCTGATGCGGGTATACGCCAATCTTCTTGCGCCGGACAACATCCGGGTGAATTCGATCCACCCCAGTGGCGTGGCTACCCCGATGATCAACAATGAGTTCACGTTGAAATGGTTGGCGGACATGGCCGCATCGGGCGCGGCTTCTGGTTCGGGCAATGCGCTACCGGTGCAGATTCTGCAGGCTGACGACATCGCCAACGCCGTGGCATGGCTGGTGTCCGATCAGGCTCGCTACATCACCGGCATCGCCATGCCAGTAGATGCGGGATTAGTGAACAAGCGGTAAGTCATGACACGAAATTACGCGGCGCGCACTGCTTTTGGACCAATGGTGTTGGCCGCCGTCGAGCAGAACGAGCCCTCCGAGCGGCGGTTGGTTGAAGATGACCTCGCCGAACTCTTCCTACCGATACCAATGCGACTACTCGTCGCCACCACCCAATGGGCCTCGGTCCGGCGCGCGCTCATCCGCACTTCCGAATGGACGGGCCGTGGGTTGTGGGCGAATCTGGCCTGCCGCAAGCGATTTATCGGCGACAAACTCGCCGAGGCGGTAGACGACATCGATGCGGTGGTGATCCTCGGCGCGGGACTGGATACCCGGCCTTACCGGCTCACCCGACAGATCCGCAAGCCGGTGTTCGAAGTGGACCTGCCGGTCAACATCGCCCGCAAGGCCAAGACGGTACGACGTGTGCTGGGCGAGCTGCCGCTCTCGGTTCGGTTGGTGGCGTTGGACTTCGAGCGGGACGACCTGCTGACTGCATTGGCCGAGCACGGATACCTCCCCGACTACCGGGTGTTCTTCATCTGGGAGGGTGTCACCCAGTACCTCACCGAGGACGCCGTGCGTACCACCCTGGAGGGATTGCGTCCGACAGCGCCGGGGAGCCGCATGGTGTTCAGCTACATACGCCGGGACTTCATCGACGGCACGAACAGGTATGGCACCCGCACGTTGTACCGTTCGGTCCGCGAGCGACGCAAGTTGTGGCACTTCGGTTTACTGCCGGAGGAGGTCGCGCCGTTCCTGGACGAATACGGCTGGCGTCTGCTGGAGCAAGTCGGGCCGGACGACCTGGTGGAGCGCTATGTCGAGCCCACCGGCCGCAAACTCAAAGCGTCCCAAATCGAATGGTCCGCATTCGCCGAAAAGCTTTAGATCTCAAGCACCGTCGGGACGATCATCGGCTGGCGGCGGAACGTCTCCCCCACCCACTTTCCCACGGTGCGGCGCACGCCCTGAGCGATCCGGATCGGATCGGTGACGTTGTTGGCGACCAACTGCTCGAGTTCCGCCTCGACCCTGCGCACGGCCGGTTCCAGCGCCTTGGGATCTTCGGAAAACCCGCGCGAGTGCAGATGAGGAGTCACCGCCGGTTCGCCGGTACCCCGCTTGACCACCACGGTGACCGCGACGAAACCCTCGGACAAGATCAGCCGCTCCCCCAAGGTGATATCGCCGACGTCGCCGGTGATCAACCCGTCGACGAACATCTTGCCGACCGGCACCGCCCCTGCAATGCTGGCTTTTCCTGCGACGAGGTCGACGCTGACGCCGTTCTCCGCCAACAGGATTGACTCCTCCGGCACGCCGGTGCTGGCGGCCAGCTTGGCGTTGGCTCGCAGATGCCGCCAGGTGCCGTGCACCGGCATGACATGGCGCGGGCGGACCCCGTTGTAGAGGAAAAGCAACTCCCCGGCGTACGCATGGCCCGAAACATGCACCCGTGCTTGGGCATTGGTGACGACGCGAGCCCCGATCTTGGCTAGCGAGTCGATGACGCCGTAGACGGCTTCCTCGTTCCCGGGGATCAACGACGACGACAATACGATGAGGTCGCCGGCGGTCAGGGTGATGCTGCGGTGCTCACCGCGCGACATGCGTGACAACGCCGCCATCGGTTCACCCTGGGTGCCGGTGGTAACCAACACAACTCGGTCAGGCGGCATCATCTCCGCCGCGGCGATGTCGATCAGATCCGAGTCGTCGACTCGCAGGAAGCCGAGTTCGCGCGCAATCCCCATGTTGCGCACCATCGATCGCCCCACGAACGACACGCGTCGACCCAAAGCCACTGCGGCGTCGATGATCTGCTGCACCCTGTCGACGTTGGATGCGAAACACGCCACGATAACGCGTCCATCGGCGCCCCGGATCAACCGGTGCAGCGTCGGCCCGATTTCGCTTTCCGAGGGCCCCACGCCCGGGTGCTCGGCGTTGGTGGAGTCGCACAGAAACAGATCCACCCCTGCGTCGCCGAGTCGGGACATGCCCGGCAGGTCGGTGGGGCGGCCATCGAGCGGCAGTTGGTCGAGCTTGATGTCGCCGGTGTGCAGCACGGTGCCCGCGCCGGTGTAGACCGCGATGGCCAACGCGTCGGGGATGGAGTGGTTGACGGCGAAGTATTCGCATTCGAAGACGCCGTGCCGGCTGCTCTGCCCCTCCTTGACCTCGACAAACACCGGTTTGATGCGGTGTTCACGGCATTTGGCCGCAACCAACGCCAGGGTGAACTTGGAGCCGACGACGGGGATGTCGGGGCGCAGCTTGAGCAGGAATGGGATGGCCCCGATGTGATCCTCGTGGGCGTGGGTGAGCACCAGGGCTTCGATGTCGTCGAGCCGGTCTTCGATATGCCGCAGATCGGGCAGTATCAAATCGACGCCGGGCTCGTCGTGGGTGGGGAACATCACCCCGCAGTCGATGATCAGCAACCGGCCGAGGTGCTCGAAAACCGTCATATTGCGGCCGATTTCGCTGATTCCGCCCAGCGCAGTGACCCGCAACCCGCCCGCGGTCAGGGGACCTGGTGGGGCGAGCTCCTCGTTCATTAGTCGCTCACCTGAGAACGGAGGCCGCGCGCATATCGGCGGCCAGGGCCTCGATCTGGTCCGGGGTCGCCGGAACCTGTGGCAGCCGCGGATCGCCGGCGTCGATGCCCTGCAGCCGCAATCCCGTCTTGGACAACGTCACCCCGCCCAGGCGGCTCATCGCGTTGCACAACGGCGCCACCGCGACATTGATCTTGCGGGCTGTCGCGATGTCCCCGGAATTGAAGGCGGACAACAACTCTCGAAGCTGACCGGCGGCCAGGTGGGAGATCACGCTGATGAAACCGGTGGCGCCCATGGCCAGCCACGGCAGGTTGAGTCCGTCATCACCGGAGTAGTAGGCCAACCCGGTGTCGGCGATGATCTGCCCGCCGCTGTGCAGGTCGGCCTTGGCGTCCTTGACGGCCACGATGTTGGGATGTAGCGCCAGTTCCCGCAGCGTGTCGGATTCGATCGGCACCACCGAGCGCGGCGGGATGTCGTAGAGCACCACGGGCAGGTCTGTGGCGTCGGCGACGGCGGTGAAATGCGCCGTGAGGCCACGCTGCGGCGGCCTCGAGTAGTACGGGGTGACCACCAGGAGTCCGTGCGCGCCCTCCGCGGCCGCGGCTTTGGCGAGCTTGATGCTGTGCGCGGTGTCGTAGGTGCCAGCACCTGCGATGATCCGCGCCCGGTCACCGACCGCATCGAGCACGACGCGGAGCAGTTCGCGCTTCTCGTCGTCGGTGGTGGTGGGTGATTCACCGGTGGTCCCAGAGAGGACCAGTCCATCGCAACCCTGGTCTACCAGGTGGTGGGCCACGCGTACCGCGGCCGCCGTGTCCAGGGCGCCTTCGGCGTCAAAGGGTGTCACCATCGCGGTCAGCAGGGTTCCCAGACGTGCTGGGGCATCGAATCCGACCGTGCTCACGGTTGTCAAGATTACCTGGCTGCGCCAAGCCGTTTAGCAGTGACGCGATGCGTCGCCGCACGAGCCGAACCGCACGGCGAATTTTCGGGCTCAGAATCGCAGCCAGGTTGGACTCGCAGCAGAAGAGGGCTCAAGCTTCCGTCGCTAAAGGGCTGGTCGCGACCTCGCTGCCGTCTGCCAGCGCGGAGATCTCGAAGTCGGCGAAGACCGCGGGCGCGATGTCGGCCAGCTGTCGCAGGCACGCGACGGCCAGGCGGCGGATCTCGATATCGGCGTGTTCGCTGGCCCGCATGGCCACGAAGTGCCGCCAGGCTCGATAGTTGCCGGTCACGACGATGCGGGTTTCGGTGGCGTTGGGCAGCACCGCCCGGGCCGCCTGACGAGTCTGCTTGCGCCGCAGCACCGCGTTGGGCTGATCAGCAAACTTTGCTTCGAGCCTGCTCAGCAGCTCGGTATAGGTGGCCCGGCTGGCGTCGGCGGCGGCGGTCAGGATCTCCCGCAGTTCGGGGTCGTCCTCGATGCCGGGCGGCAGCACCACCTGCGACTCGGTCTCAGGCACATAGCGCTGGGAGAGCTGCGAGTAGGAGAAATGCCGGTGCCGGATCAGCTCATGGGTGCAGGACCGCGAGATACCGGTGATGTAGAACGACACGCTCGCGTGCTCGAGCACGGAGAAGTGCCCGACGTCGATGATGTGCTTGATATAGCCCGCATTGGTCGCGGTCCGCGGATTGGGTTTGGACCAACTCTGATAGCAGGCCCGGCCGGCGAACTCGACGAGCGCAGGACCCCCGTCCGCATCGGTTGTCCAAGGAACGTCCGATGGCGCCAGGAAGTCGGTCTTGGCGATCAATTGCACGCGCAGCGGCGCGGTCTCGGCCACGGCGATCAGCGTAGCGTGCAAACGACGCGTTCAGTTGCCGCTGCGGCCGAGCACACGTTGCTCGACCAGATCAGCACCGCGCGCAGTCCCGCCAGTGGCGGCGAACCCGTTCGCCACCCTGGCCGCGCCTTCGGTCATCGTCATCGCTTCGCACACCTTCGCGCGAAGACGGGTTACTGACAGTTTCTTGGCCGGCAGGCGGGTGCCGCATCTGGCCACCTCGACGCGTCGTGCCACCTCGAACTGATCGCGGCCGAATGGCACGACGCACACCGGTATGCCACGGGCAAGCGCCTTTTGGGTCGCGCCCATGCCGCCGTGCGTCACCACACACACCGCGCGGTCGAGCACCGCGCCGTGGGGAACGAACTGCCGCACCGTCGCATTGGGCGATGTGGGTACCTCAGCCAGCTGCCCTGCCGCGAGGGTGACAACCACGTGCACCGGTTCATTGGAGAGCGCGGCCAGCGCAGTCAACGCAAGGGTGGTGTCGCTTTGTTTCTCCGACGACGTCGTGACGAGCACGATTGGCCGCTCGATCGAGGTCAGCCAGTCAGGACTGCTGTCCAGCAACGGATCCAGCACGCAGGGTCCGATCATCTGTACCGCGTCGCCCCAATCGGTTTCGGGATATTGAAAGGGCTTGCCGCTGGCGACCAGCACCAGGGGCGCCCGTCGCACAAACTCGTCCACAGAGCCCACTTTCGGCACACCGACTTCGGTGCGAATCGCGTTGATCGGAGGCAGCATTACCCTTTCGACTGACCTCGTCACCACGGCCAGCACGGCAGCGTCGCGCCAACGGCCCAACCTGCCCGGCATTGGCTTGAGGCCCAGCCCGAACGGCGGTACCCCGGGCGACCGTAACGTCGGCGTGTACGGCGAAAAGCACGCCCACGGAATGTCACCGGATTCCGCCGCTGACAGCGCGCCCCAACAATTCACATCCACAATCAACGCATCCGGACGGACCCGCTCGATCGCGGTGCCGAGATCGGTGACCTCATAGGCCGCGCGGCGGCCGAATACTTTGACCGCGCGTTGCAACGCGGCACGCGCATTGGTCGCCTTCCAGTCGTCAAGCTCAATTTGCTCGATTCGTGGATCGATCGCGCCCGCGCTGAAACCGAGCCCCTCGGCTGTCGGCACCCCGTCGGCGAGCGTGCGCACGTGTATCTCGTGACCCCGGCCGTCCAGCTCCGATAGCAGCGCGCTGACCGGCAACAAATGACCAAGCGCCGGCGACGTGTAGGCCAGGATCGTTGCCATCTTCAGACCCTATCGAGGCTGTCCACGTGATGATTCGACCATTTTGCGCGCCTCGGCGATCCTGCCGTGAGCAGCCAGTTTCTCGCACGCCGCGAGGTACTGGTTGGCCAGTTCGGCGTATCCGCTGGCGTCGCCTTCCGCCCGAGCCAACATTGCGCGCGATTTCAGCCACCACAGATCCAGTGCGGGAATGCCCGGCCGGCGCGCCTGCCATCTGTCGACGACCGCGTGTGCTTCGGCGAAGTCGTCGCTGGTCCCCCGGGCGATGAGGAGTTCACTCAGCGCTTCGCTGGCACAGCCCTCGAAGACCCGGGAGCCTCCCCTCACCTGGACCTCAACCAGATCGCGGAGTTCCGAAATCGCCTGATCTGGGTGCCCTTTGCGAGCTAGCTCCATCGCCAAATCGGGTCCGATGGTTGTCAACGCCAGGCGCCATACTCGATGTTTGAGGATGCTCGCTCGCGCATGTTCGAGGACAGCGACGGCCTCGTCGTGCGACTCACCGCTCGCGCGCAGAAGTGCACTGCCGTAGGCCCACTGGGCTGCGACGATGCCGAACATGTCACCGAACGACTCGGCGCGCCGCAGCGCGGTACGCATCTCGCCAACTAGATCGTCAGCCCGGTACATGCCGATAGCCGCCAACATTGTGACCCAATAAGCCAAGCTCGCCGCATAACTGACGGGCGTCAGTACCCGCGCTAAATCGATTCCAACATGTAAATGCTGGTGACCTTGCTCATTCTCACCAGTGGAAAGCTCCATCACCCCGCGAAGTGTGGCGGCAACCGAGAGCTCGACTGCCGGTTCGGTCTGAGGCAGAGCAACCACCGACCCGATGATCCGCAGCGCGCCGGCGAAATCGCAGCTGGCGAACCGCGAATAAGCCAGAGAGATAAGGATGATTCGCATTGTTGCTGCATCGCAGTCGATCTCGGTTACGATCCCCTCCATTTCTAGCGCAAGCGCCACTGCCTCGGGGAGGCGATTGTCGTTGACGCTCAACGACCAGATCCGCCCGGCGGTTCCGACTGCAAAGGAGGTCAAATCGCCGCTGTTCAAAGTCAAGTCACGAAACTGGCGGTAGCTTTCTTCGGTGTCGACGACATCGCCGGTGAAGAATGTCGTGGATACCAGCATGGTCCGCGGCGCGATTCTCGCGGCGATGACGCCGTCGTGGTCCTCGGGTAGTCGGTCGGCGATGCGTTGTGCACTCTCCCATTGGGCCCGTGCGGCCGAAAGATCGCGAGAGCGAAGATATTCCGCCGCCCGCATGTGCCAGGTGTAGGCCGGCGCCAGTTCGCCCGCCGCCGCCAGGTGGGCCGCGATCAGCGCAGCATTCTCGTCGGCACCACTGGGGTCATGCGCCTGCATCGCCGCAGCCAGCCTGCGGTGCGCCTGCGCTCGCGTGGCGGTCAACTGTGATTCATAGGCGACCGTGCGCACCAACGGGTGCCGGAAGTAATACCGTTGCTGTGGACGGAATTCCGTCTGATCAACCAGCTCGGCAGCCACCAGTTGAGTCAGTTCGACGGCATGGCTGCCCGGCACCAGGGCGTGCAAGGTATCGATGTCGAAATGGGCACCGATGACCGCCGCCGCATTCAGGGTCGACTTCGCTGCGCCCGGTAGTCGGTCGATGCGGGCCGACAGCACCGCTTGTACCGTGGCGGGCACGGCGATCGTGTCGACATCGCCGATCAAGCAGTAGTTACCACGACTTCCGGACAGCTCATCGCGGCCGACGAGGTCACGAATGATCTCTTCGATGAAGAACGGGTTACCTGCCGCGGCGGTGGTGATCTTCTCGGCCAGACCCGTTACCGAAAGATCGTCGCCCAGCAGTTGGTTGACCACGCTCACCGCTGTCGTATCGGCCAGCGGTGACAACCTGATCGTTTCGTCCAGATCCTGCTGGAGCGCGCCGTGGAAATCCGGTCGGTAAGTGGTCAGAAACGTTGACGCTGTTCCCCTGAGTCCGGCGGCGAAATCGGCCAGCACATCGTCGCTTGGCTCGTCGATCCAGTGCGCGTCCTCGAGTATGAAGACCGTCTTACCCGGCCGTGCGCGGGCTACCCGGGTCATGATCTGAGCGAGCCGGCGGCGTCGGCCATCCACGCTCACCATGAGTTGAGGTGCGTCGGCGTCGGCGATGCCCATGGCCTCGAACAGGATCTGCTCGTCGGCTGAGCGCGGCGCGACAAACCCCGCGAGCTGGGCCGAGGTGTGCCGGCGCGCCTCGGCACCGCTGAGCCCTGCCGCCGCGAACATGGCGCGCAGGAAGCGCGACAACACCCCGAACGCGAGCATGCTGGTATGAGCTTCGCAACGCGCGACGACGATGTCCGCGTCCTGACCCGAGGCGATGGTCGTAAATTCAGCGATGAGGCGGCTCTTCCCCAGCCCTGGGGCACCGACGATGCCGACGATCCCCGTCACAGGTGTGTCGATTGCCGCCCGCAACCGACCCAACTCGATATCGCGGCCAAGCATAAGACCTTCGTTGCGGCCCAACACCATTCGCTGTGATTCCACCGCGAGGAGCCGTCGTGCAGGCACCGGCGCTTCGGCGCCTTTGATACGAACGTCTTCCACGCTGTCAAGAAGGACGGAGTCCTCGACGAGGCGCGCGGTGGAAAGTGAGCACAACACTCCCCCCGCTGGGGCGGCTGCCTCCATCCGCTGAGCCATCCCGACCGCGTGACCCACCACGGTGTATCTACCTGGACCTGAACCGATTTCGCCGGCGATCACGGCGCCGGAATTCAGACCGACACGAACATGCAGCTCGATGCCGTCGCGGCGATGCACATCGGCCGCCAGTTCGCCGGCGACAGTTTGGATTTCCAGCGCGGAGATGCACGCCCGCAGCGCATGATCTTCCAGGGCAACCGGGGCACCGAACAACGCCATCAGGCCGTCGCCGGTGAACTTATCGACCGTCCCCTGATAGCGCTGCACGACCGATGCCGCGCGATTGAACAACTCGTTCATCAGTTCCTGCAGCCGCTCGTCATCCAGCGCTGCGGCGAGCTTCATCGAACCGACGACGTCGGCGAACAATACGGTCACTTGCTTGTGTTCGCCGACGCTGTGCCGGGCAGAGACGGGGGTGCCGCACACGTCACAGAACCGCGCCTTGGCGCGCAGGTCATTGCCGCACGAACCACACCGTTCGGTGGTCTCGCTAACCGGACTGACCATCCCGATTATTTCTCCTGTGCCCCCAGCGACCCTCATGATGGCGCACAAACTCGGCCTTCACATTAACCGCCCCAGCTGTTCGCGCACCACCTTTTCCAGCCGCGCCGACTCGTCGAACGCCTCGAACAACTCCTTCGTCAAACGCGCGATCTTCTCGTCGACGGGTTCCCCGTCGTCCTCGACGCCCGGTACACCGACATACCGTCCGGGTGTCAGCGCATAGCCTGCCGCCTCGATCTCCGCAAGAGTCACCGACCTGCAAAAGCCCGGAACATCCTGATAGACAATATTTTTCGCTACAGCAGACCTAGCACCGCGCCAGGCCCGATAGGTATCCCCAATGCGCACAATGTCTTCGGCGGACAGCGCACGCTCGGCGCGATCCACCAGGTAGCCGAGTTCGCGGGCATCGATGAACAAGACCTGCCCGGACCTGTCGACCAACTCCTGCCCGCTAGCCGTCTTGTCCGCGGCGAAGAACCACAGGCACACCGGAATGCCGGTGCTGCGGAACAGTTGCGTCGGTAGTGCGACCATGCACGAAACAACATCGGCCTTCACGATTCGGGCGCGAATAGCGCCTTCGCCGTTAGTGTTCGACGACATCGAGCCGTTCGCCATCACCACACCGGCTTTGCCGCCAGGCGCAAGCTTGGACAGGATGTGCTGGATCCAGGCAAAGTTCGCGTTGTTGGCCGGCGGAACGCCGAAACGCCACCGCGGGTCGTCCTCGTTGCGCACCCAATCCTTGATGTTGAACGGTGGATTGGTCATCACATAGTCCATGTGGACGTCGGGATGTTGATCCCGCACAAACGTATCCCCCCACCTAGCACCCAGACCGTTGTTGTCGATGCCGTGGATGGCGAGGTTCATTTTGGCCATCCGCCAGGTCTCCTCGACGCTTTCCTGGCCGTAGATCGAAATGTCGTCGGGGTCGCCATCGTGCTGACAGATGAATTTCTCGGTCTGCACAAACATGCCACCGGACCCACAGCACGGGTCGTAGATTCTGCCCCCAGACGGTTCCAACACCTCAACGATCAGCTTGACCACGCCAGGCGGTGTGAAGAACTCGCCTCCCCGCTTCCCTTCTGCCCGAGCGAAATTGGCGAGAAAGTACTCGTATACCTCGCCCATCAGATCTCGGGCGCGGTGCTCGCCGTCGCGACTAAACTGAACGCTGTCCAGCAGTTCGATCAGCTCGCCCAGCCGGCGCGCGTCGATTGTGTCCCGGCTGTAAAGCCGCGGCAGAATACCGCTAAGTGTCGGGTTTGCGTTCATCACCGCGTCCATCGCGTCGTCGATCAGTTGCCCGAGTCGACCAGTTGCTTGGCCGTCGACCGGCGAAGCGCTTCTGGCCTTTTCGGTCAGCAACTCCCAACGAGCGTGGGACGGCACCACGAATCCCCCGACGCCTTCCGGATCGTCGCGGCGCTCCTGGTCGGCATCGGAGACGTACTTGAGGAACACCAGCCCCAAAATCACATCCTTGTACTGGCTTGCCGAGAGCGATCCACGCAGCTTGCCGGCAGCCTTCCAGAGGGTTTCTTTGAGCTCCTTCATGGTCGAAGGTGCTGGCGCTTTCTTGTCTTTCGTGGGCGGCATGCCGCGGTTCCTTCCTAGACCGACCGCTATGCGCGGACCGCTGCAGTACCGGAGATCAGAAGCGGAAGCAGCGCATCGCGGCGGGCGGCCAACTGCGCGGTTTCGATCCGTCGCCCGTGACACAACGCGCCCAGATTCGCAATGGTCTCGGATTGCCCAACGGTCAAGTGCCGCGAGTCTTTTACTCGAACTCGCAGCAGTTCGTTCGGTTGAATGCGTTGACGACTTCCGGTCACTCCCACGACTATCTGTTGGGCCCGCACCGACACGTCAGGCTGCCGCAATGCCGCCCAGAGCGCCGAAGTGGTGACCTGAGTTGGCCGTAACACGACGAATTCCATACTGGCCAAGCACATCTCGGTCGGCAGGCTGGTGACGTCCCAGACCCGCGGGATTCTCGGGTTCAGCTTCGAGAACAGAACGCAGGGTTCGGAGAGCTGAAACTTGGCGCTTTTGACCTTGTGACCATCGATGCGGCTCGGCTGGCCGTCGGCGTCAAACGCAGGAATGCTGTAGTGGACCAAGGTGTCTCGGAATTTGGGGGGGTCCAGACAGGCGGTTGACCTGCTCGCCAGGTTCGACAATGGGGTGTCGGCACCAATGCTGCCAACAATCGCCAACATCAAAGCCTCGGCGGCATCAACAGCGCGTCGATTGGCCGCGATCTTGTCGTCCAAGGCGCCGAGAACCTCGCCAATTCGGCCACGTTCGGCCGGGGGCACGGTGCACGCGGTGACATTCTCGAGGATGCTCTGATTGAGCAACGGCTGGCCCGACCCGACCCGAAAGCGGTTGAGTCCGCAGGTTTGTAGCGCGTAGTACCAATAGCGGGTCTCCTCCGGACGTTTAGCCCGGCAGACAAAAGCGTTGTCCGATACCCACGCACTGCTGTGGTGGTAGTGCAAACTGCCGCAGTACGACCCGACGCGACCGATGACGATGAGCGGACCGGGGGCGTTGTGTTCGGCCGCAAACCCGATGACGCCGTTGGCCCCGTAGACGGGGTAGCCGCCGTCGGAGTCTCGTGGCGGTGACGTAGCCCCGGCGGAGAAGTCCAGTTGGTCACCCAGTCTGACCATCTCGGTAACGGTCATCGGCCCGTCCGCCTGACGGCCGTGGCCAGTTGCCGGGCCAGATCACCGCGGTCGGACACGGTAACGCCACCCAACCCCAGCCACGACGCCATCGACCCCAGCTCGCCGGTCAGCGCGTCAGCCACCCGCGCCCTCTGTATCTCGGGTTCACCGAAGGCGCCGACCACCTGCAGTGTGTCCGAGGCCCGGTCGGCTTTGAGGTCCACCCGCGCCACCAACCGCCCGTCCATCAGCAGCGGCCATACGTAGTAGCCGTATCGGCGCTTGGCCGCGGGGGTGTAGATCTCGATGCGGTAGTGGAAGCCTTCGAACAGCCGCTCGACCCGTGGCCGGAAGAAGATCAGCGGGTCGAATGGACAGAGCAGCGCGGTGCCGCGATCCTTGCGCGGCACGGTCCGGGCCCGTAAATACGCCGGCGCCGCCCAGCCCTCGACGTCGACCCGCTCGATCTCGCCTGCGGCGACCAATTCCGCGATCGCCGGCTTGACCTGCTGCGCCGACAGCCGGAAATAGTCGCGGATATCGGGCTCGGTGCCCACCCCGAGCGCGGTCGCCGCGCGCAACGTCAGCTCCCGGATCGCCTCGTCGTCGTCAACATGTCGGGCCAGCACATTGGCGGGTAGCACCCGTTCCACCAGGTCGTAGTGCCGCGCGAAGCCGACTCGGGTGGCCGTTGTGAGAACGCCGGCGGCGAACAGCGCTTCGGCGACCCATTTGGTGTCGCTGCGACCCCACCAGGGACCTTTCGGACCGCGCGGTTCCGCCTCCAGGTACGCCTCGATCTGGCCCGCGGTGCTCGGCCCCAGTTCGGTGACGGCGGCGACGATATCGTCGGCCAGTTGCGGATTGGCCTTGACGATGTGGGTCCCCCACCGGCCGTGCCGGTACTTACGCATCCGCCAGCGCAGCAGCGGCCAGTCATCGACGGCCATCAGCGCTGCCTCATGCGCCCAGTATTCGGCGAACAACCGCTTGGCAGGCACCCCCCAGGCTGCGTGGTCCAGCACCGCACGGTCATACGGACCCAACCGGCTGAATACCGGCGCGTAGTGGGCACGCACCGTCGCCGACACCGAATCCAGTTGCAGCACCTGAATTCTCGAGATCAACCGCTTCAGGTGCGCCCGGTTGATCTGGCCGCTGGGCCTCGGCTCGCTAAAGCCTTGGGCCGCAACGGCTATCCGTCGGGCTTGGGCGGCGGTCAGCGTCGGGGTCCGGATGGACACGGCGCCGACAATACCGGCCCGCTAGCCAACGTGGACGCCAACGCGGGCGGCGACGCGGACGCGAAGCTATGCCGTGCTGACTTTGCCGTCCAGCCGCACGACGTTGGCTGACATCGAGCCCGATTCCGGCTGATCGTTTTGTTCGTTGTACGCCGACTCGAGGGCGGCCGGAACCGCTTCCAGGTCGCGGTAGACCGCCATCAGCCGCTCGAGGATCTCGATTCTGCGCTGTGCTGCCTCGTCCACCGCCCGGCGAGCTTGCTCGACGAGCTGCTCCTGCTCGCGGAGAGCTTCTTGCCATGCCTGCTCGATCGCCGCTTCGGCGTCCGCGCGCATGCGAGCCATTTCCGCTTCTAGAGCCTTGCGCTGTTCTTCCATGTTTGCCAGCCGCTCCTGGTGCTTGCGCTGCTCGGTCTCGATTTCGGCCTCAGCCGCCGCGATGAGCTCCTCCGCCTCGGTCCGCGCCTCGGCCTGCATCTCGGAAGCTTCCTCGACCGCCCGTCGCAGCATCTTGGCCATCCGCTGCTGCACCGCATGCGGCGACGGCGAGGTGTCGACGAGAACAGCGACCTCCTTGCGCAGCGCTGCCGCTTCGTCGCCGGACTCCCTCAACCGCGCCCGGAGACTCTCGACATCGCCATGCAGCAACTGCTGTTTGGTGCTCAACATTTCGATGTGCGCATCTACCGCCGCCGGATCGTAGCCGCGGAAGGTGCGCGAGAACACCTTTGCGGGTTCGGCTATCACTGCAATTCCCCCCTTCCTGGAACCGCCTAATGAACCTGGTAAGACCGACCCCCGCATTTGAGTATGTCAGGCGCTACCGTCGGCGCTGGTGCGGCCGCTCAGGGCCGGGAATAGCTGTGAAACCGGTAGCGCAAACCCGAGCGGCTGACCTGCCACTCCCCTGTCTCGCCGTGCCATGTTTCGTCCAACACGGGGGCAAGAGCGTCCTCGTCGTCGCGCGGTAGATCGACCTCGACTTCGGTGACCTCACATCGCGTTGCCTGAGCCAACGCGAGCGCATAGATCTCACCGCCGCCGATCACCCAGGTATCCGGCTCGGTCAGGGCCTGTTCCAGCGACGAGACCACATCGGCTCCGTCTGCCACGAAGTCAGGTTGACGGCTCATTACGACGTTTCGGCGACCCGGCAGCGGTCTGGCCACAGGTGGTAGCGATTCCCACGTTCGTCGGCCCATCACCACCGTGTGACCGAAGGTGAGTCGTTTGAAATGTGCCAGATCTTCAGGCACCCGCCACGGAATGTCACCCCCGCGGCCGATCACGCCAGACGTCGACTGGGCCCAGACCAGGCCCAATCCGGCCATCCGCGTCATACGGCTACTGGCGCTTTGATCGCAGGGTGCGGATCGTAGTTCTTCACGACGATGTCGTCGTAGGTGTAGTCGAAGATCGAATCCCTATGCCCTAGAACAAGTTCCGGATAGGGCCGAGGATCGCGCTGCAATTGCAGCCCGACCTGCTCGATGTGGTTGTCGTAGATGTGGCAGTCGCCCCCGGTCCAAACGAAGTCGCCGACTTCAAGGCCGGCCTGAGCGGCCATCATGTGTGTGAGCAGCGCGTAGCTGGCGATGTTGAACGGCACCCCGAGGAAGAGGTCGGCGCTGCGCTGGTAGAGCTGACAGCTCAGCCGGCCGTCGGCGACGTAGAACTGGAAGAACGCGTGGCACGGTGGCAGTGCCATCTGCGGTATTTCGCCGACGTTCCAGGCCGACACGATGATGCGCCGGGAGTCCGGGTCGCTGCGCAGCAGTTCCAGTGCGGCGCTGATCTGGTCGATGTGTTCCCCGCTCGGGGTTGGCCAGGATCGCCACTGCACCCCGTATACCGGGCCGAGATCTCCTGTCTCGCTTGCCCATTCATCCCAGATGGTGACTCCGTGCTCCTGTAGCCAGCCGACGTTGGAGTCACCGCGCAGGAACCACAGCAACTCGTAGACTACCGACTTCAGATGCACTTTCTTGGTGGTCAGCAACGGAAAACCGGCCGACAGGTCGTAGCGGATCTGCTGGCCGAACAGGCTGCGGGTTCCGGTGCCGGTCCGGTCGGATTTGGCGGTACCCGTTTCGAGCACCAGACGCAGCAGATCTTCATACGGCGTCGCAATCGGCACGCGGTCAGCTTAGCGGCGATCGCAAGCGCGGCGAAGCCGGGCGCGGCGGGTCGCCGCCATTTGGGTTAGCGGCGATCGCAAGCGCGGCGAAGCCGGGCGCGGCGGGTCGCCGCCATCTGGCCCCGCGGCGATCACAAGGAGTAGAACGGGTGCCATGCCGAAAATTACCGACAGTGTCACCACACCCGACGGCACCTGCAACATCGCGCTGTACACCCCGGACGGCGCGGGACCCTGGCCCGGGGTGGTGATGTTCCCCGACGCCGGCGGCGTGCGCGACACGTTCGACCAGATGGCGGCCAAGCTGGCCGGCTTCGGTTATGCCGTGCTGCTTCCCGACGTGTACTACCGGGAGGGCGATTGGACTCCGTTCGACATGTCAACCGCATTCGGCGACGCCAAGGAACGCGCGCGGATCATGTTCATGATCGGCACCTTGACACCGGACCGGGTGACCCGCGACGCGAACGCTTTCTTCGACTACCTGGTCGGTCGCCCTGAAGTCAGCGGGGAGCGTTTCGGCGTGTGCGGTTACTGCATGGGTGGGCGCATCTCGGTGGTGCTGGCCGGCCGCCTACCGGACCGGGTCGCGGCCGCAGCATCGTTCCACGGCGGCGGGTTGGTGACCGACAACGAACACAGCCCGCACCTGCTGGCCGATCAGATGAAAGCGCTGGTTTACGTGGGTGGCGCCAAAAACGACCAGTCGTTCACCGCCGATCACGCCGAGCAGTTGGGCAAGGCGCTCACGGCGGCCGGCGTGCGGCACCGCATCGAGTGGTACAACGCCGGTCACGGGTTCGCCGTCCCCGACAACCCGCCCTACGACCCGGCTGCCGACGAACGGCACTGGGCCGCGATGACCGAAACTTTCGGCGCGACGCTCACCTAGCTGACGCGAGAAGTCGCCGCGGCTTAGGTGACGGGCAGATCCACCAGTTCGCCCAGCCGCGAGCGGTGCCGATAGCCCGTGCCGAACGCCAACTGATCGCTCTTGGCGCGCTTGAGGAAAAGATGCGCGGGATATTCCCAGGTCATTCCGATGCCGCCATGCAATTGCACGCACTCCTCCGCGGCGTGCACGGCCGCGCCGCTGCAATAGGCCTGGGCCAGCGATGCCGCGACGGCTGCGTCGTCGTCGCCGCGAGCACTGGTGTCGGCGGCATAGCGGGCTGCTGCCGCTGCCGAGCTGACTTCGAACCACAGATCCGACAGTCGGTGTTTGATTGTTTGATAGGAGCCGATGGCGCGGCCGAACTGCTTGCGTTCTTTGGTGTAGGCCAGTGTGGTCTCAAAGCACCACTGCGCCAGCCCGAGCTGCTCGGAGGCCAGCAAGGCCGCGCCGGTCTGCAGTGCCGCCATCAAGGCATCGGAGCCGTCGCCCACGCGAGACGACGGCGCGTCCGAAAAGCGCACGTTTGCAAGGGGTCTGGTCATGTCGAGAGCCAAGATCGGCGACACCTGCACCGCGGCGTCATCGCGCGAGACGGTGTGCAGTTCGAGCCCGCTGGTTCCAACCACCGGCACCACCAGCACGTCGGCCTCGGCGGCGCCTGCGACGCTGGTGACCTCGCCGCTCAAGCCATCGGACCCGGCACTTACCTTTCCCACCGCTTCCCACGGCGCGGTGGACAGCGGCACCGTCAGTGCGGCCGTGAGCTCACCAGCGGCCAGGGCCGAGACCACTTCCGTGTCACCCGCGGTCGTCAGTGCCACCGTGGCCAGGACTGCGCTGGATAAGAAGGGCACCGGCGCGACGGCCCGTCCGATTTCCTCCATGACGACCGCGGCCTCACGCGTCGTTGCCCCCGCACCGCCCAGGGACTCGGGCACCAATAAACCCGCCATCCCGAGTTCGGTAGCCAGCGTGCGCCATACGCCGGAAAAGTCTGGTGGCGGCGAATCATAGGCCCGCACAACCTTTTCCAGCGGACAACGCTCGGCGAACAACTGCCGAACGCTGTCACGCAACGCATCTTCGGTGTCGGAGTAGAGCAGGTTAACCGCGCTCATCGGGGCAGGTCCTTCCAGGCGACGGCCTTGTCGACGCGATGCTCGCCTGGCAGGCCCAGCACTCGCTCGGAGATGGTGTTGCGCAGGATCTCTGAAGTCCCGCCCTCGATCGAATTGCCTTTGGCCCGCAGGTACCGGTAACCGGCCTCGCGGCCGATCAGGTCGACCGTTTCCGGTCTGCGCAACGTCCAATCGTCGTAGCTCAGACCAGCTTCGCCGCTCAGCTCGATCTCGAAGCCCGAAATCGCTTGCGCTATACGGGCAAAGGCGATCTTCATGCCGGCACCTTCCGGTCCCGGCTGTCCCGTGGCCGCCTGCTGCCGCAAGCGCTCACCGGTGAGCCGAAGCACTTCCGCTTCGACCCATAGCCGCATCAGATCGTCGTGCATCGCCGGATTCCGCAGCGCCGGGTCGTCGCGCCACGCCTTGGTGACCTTCCCGATATGGCCGCTTTCGCGCGGGGCGCCGGCCCGCGAACCGATGGCGATGCGCTCGTTGTTGAGGGTGGTGGTCGCGACGCGCCAACCACCGCCTTCGGGACCGAGACGATTGGCGTCGGGCACCCGGGCGTCGGTGAGAAAGACTTCGTTGAACTCCGCCTCGCCGGTGATCTGGCGCAGCGGCCGGACCTCTACTCCGGGTTGGGTCATGTCGCACAGGAAATACGTCAAGCCGGCGTGTTTGGGCACGTCAGGATTGGTGCGCGCGACCAGGATCGCCATCTGCGCGTGCTGGGCCTGGGACGTCCAGACCTTCTGCCCGTTGACAATCCAGTCGCCGTTTCCTGAGCCGTCTCGCACGGCGCGGGTGGCGGCGGCTGCCAGGTCCGATCCGGCACCGGGCTCGCTGAACAACTGACAGTAGATCTGTTCACCAGTGAACAACGGGCGCAGGAACTTTCGCTTCTGCTCATCGGTTCCGAATGCGGCGATGGTCGGCGCGGCCATACCCATCCCGATGTAGTTCTTCACCGTCCCACCGATCGGCGCGCCCGCCGCAGCCAACCGCAAATCGACACGTTCCTGCGCGCTGCGCGTCAGCCCCAATCCACCGAAACCGACCGGCAGGTACACCCAGGCCAGGCCCGCGTCGTACTGCGCGCCGAGGAACTCCTGTGGTGGGGTGGTGGCCGGATCGTGCTCGTCCAGCAGCGTCTGTACCAGCGCGTCTACGTCGACTTCACTTACGGAGGTACTCACTGTCCGCCTCCGGACTGGTAGCCCTGCGCCGGGCCGAGCACCAGGCCGCCGTCGATAACCAACGTCTCACCGGTGATCCAGCTCGCCGCGTCCGAAACCAGAAAATGCACTGCGCCCGCGACGTCGTCGGGCTCACCGATCCTGCCCAGCGCGATGGATTGCGCCAGCGGATCTTCATGGTCCTTCCACAGTGCCTCGGCAAGCCTGGTGCGAACCACGCCCGGGGCGATCGCGTTGACGCGAACGCGTGGCGAAAGTTCCAGCGCCAGTTGCTTGGTCACGTGAATCAAGGCCGCCTTGGTGGCGTTGTACATTCCCATGGCGGGCGACTGGTGCATGCCGCCAATCGAGGCGGTGTTGACGATGGCGCCGCCGTGCTCGCCCATGCCCGATTTGACGACCAGCGACGTCCATAGCAGCGGGGCCCAAAGGTTGACGTCGAAGATTTTGTTGAAACGGGCGTGGTCCTGGTCGATCAGCGGCCCATAAGCCGGATTCGTCCCGGCGTTGTTGATCAAGATGTCCACCCGCCCGAAGCGCTCGACGGTGAGGTCGACGCAACGGCGCGCGGCGTCCTCGTCGACGGCGTGCGCCCCAACGCCCATGGCGCGATCACCAACCTCCGCGGCGGCCGCGTCCGCCGCCTCCTGCTTGCGGGCAGTGAGAACGACGTTGGCACCGGCTTCGGCTAGACGCTGTGAGATCGCCAATCCGATGCCCCGCGAGGCGCCCGTGACGATTGCGGTGCGGCCGGTCAGATCCAAAGAACTCATTTTCGATACGCCCGATCTTTCATACAAGGTTTGAATACTGGCGCCCGTGGTATGGGACAGGCATGTTAGCGAAACTAAACCTCATGAAACCACTGGTGGTGGCCGGGGCTGTCGCTACAGCGATTGCTGCGGCGCCACTTGCCTCAGCCGACGTTGGTGCGACGGGCCCGAGCGCTCCCAGCACCGGCATTACGCACTTCATTCCGCTGGATCCGGGCGGTGGTGGCTGCGATCCCAACGGCAACTGCGGTTCGGGCGGGGTCGAGAACGGCCCTAACGGCGGTCCTGGCGGCCAGGGCTGCATCCCGGGCGTTGGCTGCGGTAACGGCGGCCAGTTCTGGGGTCCGGGCGGCGTTCCGGGCGGCGAGGGTTGCCTCCCCGGTGTCGGTTGCGGCTCCGGCCACGCGTAAGTCTCCTACCGACAGGGTGCCCGGAGCCTGGTAATCCAGGCCCGGGACTCTGCCGGGTCGATGACGTCGTCTAGCTCGAACGTGGTGCCGGCGCGCAACGCCTTTCCGTGTTGGTAAGCAGCGGCAACCAGTTTGTCGAAAAGCGCTTGTCGCTCAACTTCATTCGCGGTGGCGGCCAGTTCCTTACTGAAACCGAGGCGTACAGCGCCTTCCAGACCCATCCCGCCGATCTCGCCGGTAGGCCACGCGACGGTGAACTGCGTGGCGCGGAAAGATCCGGCGGCCATAGCCATCGCGCCCAGGCCATAACCTTTGCGCAGGATGATCATTCCGAACGGAACCGTCAGTTGTGCCCCGAGGATGAACATCCGACCGAATCGTCGCACCGCCGCATCTTTTTCCGTTTCGGGGCCGACCATGAATCCGGGTGTGTCGCAAAGTGAGATGATCGGCAGCCGGAACGACTCGCAAAGGGTGAGAAAGTCACCGACCTTGTCAGCCGCCTCGGCGTCGATCGCGCCGCCGAGATGGTGACTGCTGTTGGCAATCAAGCCGTATGCCACACCCTCGACCCGAACCAGTGCCGTGACGACGCCGACGCCGTAGTCGCAGCGTAGTTCCAGCACAGAATCGACGTCGACGATCGCTTCGATCGCCCGGTGCACGTCGTAGGCGCGCAACCTGTTCTGGGGCACCACATGTCGGGCCAGCCGCGGGTCGGGCGCCGTCCAATCGTCGACGCTGCCCTGGAAGTACGCCAGGTATTGCTTGGCCAGCGACACCGCATGCGATTCGTCGCGGGCTACCAGACTCACCACGCCGTTGCGGCGCTGCACATCGATCGGGCCGATCGCCTCCGGCGGATATACGCCGAGGCCGCCGCCCTCGATCATCGCCGGACCGCCCATCCCGATGTTGGCATCCGGCGTCGCGATGATTACATCGCAAACGCCCGCCAGAGCGGCGTTTCCGGCGAAGCACCGCCCCGAAACGATCGACACCAGCGGCACTTGCCCGGACAGGCCCGCCAGCATCCGGAAGGTCGGTACATCCAGGCCGGCCATGCCGCCCACGTCGGTATCACCCGGCCGACCACCGCCACCCTCGGCAAACAGCACTATTGGCAACCGCTTTCGCGCTGCCAGTTCAAAGACGCGATCGGTCTTTGCATGGTTGCGCATGCCCTGGGTGCCGGCGAGCACGGTGTAGTCGTAGGACACCACGACGGCCTCGGCTGCGTTGTGTCCGAATCGATCCGCACCGATCGTCGCCAGTCCGGCGACCAGACCGTCGGCGGGGGTGTTGGCGATCAGGTCCTCTTCGGAGCGCCTGCTGCGCTGGGCGGCGATGGCAAGAGCCCCGTACTCGACGAAGCTACCGGAATCAACAAGGTCGGCGATGTTCTCCCTGGCGGTGCGACGACCCTGTTTGTGCCGCTTGCTTACTGCGGCTTCGCGTCCCTCGTCGAGGGTGATCAGGTGTCGTTGCCGAACCTCGTCCAGATCTTCCCGGGCTCGGTCGAGATCTGTTGCCCCAGAATCTGTTTCGCCCGCGGAATCGGTTCCTGTTCGGGTGAAGACCACCAGTGGGTCTCCGGTGCCGACGACCTGGCCCGGCGTCACCAGGGCGCGGACCGTGCGCAGCGCATCGGGTGCGACCAGGACGTGTTGCATCTTCATCGCTTCAAGCACCACGACCTGCCCGCCGGCGCCGACCTCCGCGCCATCGGACGCGACCTCGATAACCGTACCGGCCAATTGCGCACGCAGCGCTTCTTCGCCGGGATAGAGCTCCACCGCAACGCGGGTCTGATGCTGCTGTTGATGGGTCGTGGCGGCGGCCACCAACTCGGGAAGCTTCTCGTCCAGGAAGTCCGTTGTCACCACACCTGACTGAACTTGACTGTCGGATAACAACTCTCGCAATAGATCGATGTTTGTCCCGATGCCCTCGATGGTGAACTCACCCAGCGCGGTGCGCGCCTTGCGGACCGCGGCGGGAAACGACGTCCCCCGCACGTGCGTGATGACCTTGGCGAGCAGCGAGTCGTAGCTCGGACTGGGCGCCAATCCCGCGCGACCGTACGTGTCCACCCGTACGCGCGGACCGCTGGGCGGAGTGAATGCCGTCAGGGTGCCCGCGCTGGGCAGCACGGACCCGTCGGACCCGAAGGTCTCCATGTTCACCCTGGCCTGGATAGCGATACCGCTACGTGCGGCGGGTTCGCCGATGACTTCGATTCCGTCCGAAGCGATTCCAGCTGGTAACCGGAGTTGATAGTAGGAGGCGCCTTCGGCGATGGCCAACTGCAGGGCAATAAGGTCGGTCCCGGTGACTTCCTCGGTGACGGTGTGTTCCACCTGGATCCGGGGATTGATTTCCAGAAACACGAATTCCTCACCGGTGACCAGGAATTCGACGGTTGCCAGGCCACGTAGACCTACCCTGGCACACAGTCTGGCCGCGGCCTGGTGCAGCGCGCGGCGCAGATCGTCGGAAATGGCTTGCGCGGGCGCGATTTCCACGAGTTTTTGGTGACGCCGCTGGATGCTGCAGTCGCGATCGCCGAGTGCCAGGGCACGTACTTGATGCCCGGCCGGGGCTGCGACGATCTGCACTTCGATATGTCGCGCGGCGCCAAGTAGCACCTCGGCGAACACCGCCGGGTTCCCGAATCCCAGTTGCGCCTCCGCGGCGCACTGGCGGTAGGCGTCGTCGATTTGCTCGACGCTGTCGACCTTGCGCATTCCGCGGCCGCCGCCACCGGCGAGCGCCTTGAGCATGATGGCGCCGTCTTGCGCGGCGAAGAACGCCCGGATGTCGTCGATGCTGCTCGGCCCTTCCGTGGCAGCCAGAACAGGCACATTGGCCGCAATCGCTGCGGCACGGGCCGAGGATTTGTTGCCGACCAAGTCGAGCACGTCGGCGGCGGGACCAACGAAGGTGTGTCCGGCCGCCGTGCAGGATCGAGCGAAATCGGGGTTCTCACTGAGGAACCCATAGCCCGGGTGAATCATCGTCGCACTTGAGGACTTCGCGGCCGCCAGGACCGCGGCATGGTCGAGGTAGGCCGCTACGCCCTTGCCCGGCAAGTTGATTGCTTCATCGGCCGCGTGCACGTGCGGGCTTTCCGCGTCGTCGTCGGCATAGATAGCCACGGTGGCCATGCCCAGTTCGGTTGCCGTGCGGATGATTCGAAGAGCGATCTCGCCGCGGTTCGCAATGAGAAGCGTCGTGTCGCCATCGGGTGCAGGCGCGCGCGGTGATAGCCGCATACGGCCTAGGTTACGGCCCGGTCAGAACAGACCTTGCTTGGGCATAACCGCCGGCTTGACGCCATACCGGGGTGATGCGCCCAGGCCACCGGTCTCGCTGATCGCAAACATCCCCGGCGCGGGCGGCATCGCCTCGACGTATTCGTCCGGCTGGGGAACCACCCAGTAGGTGCCATCGATGGCGGAAGCCGCGGCCGGCGCCGGTAGCGAATTGGACCAGCTGGCCGGCACCGACAGACCGCCAGCAAAAGTTGCCTTGCCCAGACCAGCCGTTATGGGCGTGGTCGCGACGCTCACTGGTGTCAAGGCGCGCGCCGCAGTCGCGGCTTGCGGGGCGGCACCAATTTCGTCGAGTGCGTCTTCGCCCTCCCCGTCCGCGCCCGTGCCGATCTGGCCAACGGAGTAGTCCCAATAAGTCGCCCGATTGTGGTCGAATTCGTCGGCCCACCAAAGCTCGGCTTTGTCAAACTCGCTGAGCAGATCCAGCAAAGACGTGCTGCCCTCCGGCGCGGCCGGGGCGGCGAGGCTATGGACAGCATCAGGACCGTGACTGATCAGGTTGGTGAGACCTTCTTGCGCCTTCACACCAGTCCCAGCAGCCTGGGCAACGGCGGCGGCTTGGTTGGGAGTACCAGCCGCAGTGGTGATCGGCGCCGGGTCGGTCAACGGGTTGAGTCTGCCGGCGGTGGCCGATGCGGCCGCGTACTCATACATGGCTGCCGCGTCTTGCGCCCACATCTCACCGTAACGAGCCTCGGTAGCAGCGATGGCGGGCACGTTGCGACCCAGGACGTTGGTCGCCACCAGTTCTGCCAGCAAAGCCCTGTTGGCGGCGACGGCGGGCGGGGGGACCGTCATCGCAAACGCCCTGTCGAAGGCGGCGGCCGAAGCCATGGCTTGCGACGCCGCCAGCGCCGAGGATTCCGCAGTGTCGGTCAACCACGCCACGAGGGGCTGCACCGCGGCCGCCATCGACATCGACGCCGAACTGATCCACTGTTCGGTGGTCAGCTGCGTGACGATGGTTGCGAAGGAGCCTGCCGCAGCGCTCATCTCCGAAGCTATGCCATTCCAGGCCGCTGCCGCCGCCAGCATCGGGCCTGCGCCCGCGCCGGCATACATGCTCGCGGAGTTGACCTCCGGAGGCAGCGCTCCAAAATCCACGTGGCAATCCCGTTCCTGGTCCAGCACATCGGCGACCACATCGGCGTCGGAGGGACCCATTATTCCATCTGCGCGGCCGACGGACCCGTCGTCAGATGACGACCTGCTTGGGCATGACCACGGGTTTGAACCCATATCGAGGTGCGCTGCCACCCGAGCCCCGACCGGCCATCGCCATTCCCGGGGCGCCGGGTATCCCCGCTACCGCCGCCGCATCCTCCGGTACGGCCCACCCACTGCCGTCGGCAGCCGTGGCCGCGACGGTGACAGTGGGTGCGGCGGTAGACCAGCTCGCCGGCACCGAAAGTCCACCAACCGCTGAGGCCGCGCCCATCAGCGGGGCGGCTCCCGCGCCGAGCGGCGTCACCGCGCTTGCCACCGCCGCGGCACCCGCGGGACCAATGCCGGCGGCCGCCCCGGCAGCCGGCAGCGTACTGAGGGTGTGCTGCAAGAACACCCCGGTAACGATCCCGGCCGACATGAACCAGGCTCCGGTATTGACCGCGCCGTTGATGGTCTCCTCCACCAACGGAATATTCAGGAAGTTCACGATGTCTTGGACGATTGTGTCCAGCGCCGCCGCATCTGCCGCCGCCGGTGAGGCCAGGCTCATGACGCCATCGGGAACGCTGCCGATCAAGTTGTTCAGGCTGACCTGCTGGCCGGCACCCGACGCGGCGGCCTGACTGACTGCAGCGGCCTGGTTTACGACGCCCATCGGGTCGGTGGCCTGCGCGGGCGGGGTCAACGGGTTCAGCCTTCCGGCGGCCGCCGAGGACGCGGCATACCCGTACATGGCGAGTGCGTCCTGCGCCCACATTTCGCCGTACTGCGCCTCGGTGGCGGCGATGGCCGGTGTGTTCTGTCCCAGGACGTTGGTAGCTACCAGCATGGCCAGCAGCGCCCTGTTGGCGGCCACCTCGGCTGGCGGCACTGTCATCGCGAAGGCGGTCTCGAAAGCGGCCGCCGACGCCGTGGCTTGTGACCCGGCCAGCGCCGTGGATTCGGCGGTCGAGGTCAGCCAGAGCAAGAAGGGCTGCGCCGCGGCGGCCATCGACAGCGAAGCAGGGCCCAGCCACTGTTCGGTGGTCAACTGCGTGATTACCGACTCGAAGGCGGTGGCGGTCGTGCTCAATTCGACGGCCAAACCGTTCCACGCTGCGGCGGCCGTCATCAGCGGGACCGCACCGGCCCCGGCGTACATGCGGGTCGAGTTGATTTCTGGGGGCAAAGAGCCGAAATCCATTGGTACCAGTTCCTTTCCAGTCTTTTGCAGCGGTTAGCCGGCTACCGACTTCGTCATGACCATCGGTCTGACCCCGTAGCGCGGCGCGCCAAAGCCCGCGCTGCTGCGGCTCGTCGACGCCATCCCTGGCAGGCCGGGAAGCAGCGTCGTCGTTTGAGGCGCCTGCGAGGCGACCGCCGTCCACCCGGCGAGCTTCGGTGCGCCGACATTCGAGACCAGGGTCGCCGGGCCGGCCCAAGCCGGAGGGGCCGACAGCGCGCCCACGTAGGACACGGAGGACGCTCCGCCCGACCCGACGGCGACGGGTGCCGCGCTGAGTCCCGCAGCCGATTCCACGCCGGCAGCTTCAGCGGCGGCGGCCGCGCCCTGCTCGGGTGGCAGCAGGAGCCCGCCGTTGCCCAATCCCACCAGGTTGGACATGGCCGAGGTTGCGTTGCCGATCCCGATGTCGAGCACGTCGGGTATGTCTCCCAGCGCGGGGGTCGCTGCGGCCGAAGAAAGCGACGAGAACGGCGAGTTCGCCGCCGAGGCGTTGGCCGCCTCAGTGGCGGCATATGTCCCGGCGCTTGTCCCGAGAGTGTTGACGAACACGTCGTACATGGCCGCTGCCTCGGCACTGACCTGCTGGTACAGGGCTCCGTATGCGCTGAACAATCCCGCTTGCAGCGCCGATACCTCGTCGGCGGCGGCGGGAATCACGCCGGCAGTCGTCGGGATCGCCGCGGCCGCGTTCTGCGCCACCTGCTGGGCGCCGACGGCGTGCAGCTTTCCGGCTGCGGCGGCCAACTCTTCGGGTTGTGCGGTGAGAAATGACATTGCGGCTCCTCGTATTCAGGGCAGGCGGGTGATGACGTGTTCGCTGACGGTCCGCACCCCCCGAGCGATGCGAGGGCGTTGGGTTAACGGGTTTGTAACGTCAGCGCCCGCGTTCGTAACATTGCCAAGTTGAGCGTGTCACTTTAATTTGGTAAAGGTGCCCAAATCGGGCGCGCGGCGCCGAGATTCCTCGCGGCGGTTGCCGACGGCTCCGGCCCGGATCCGATCAGCGCAGCGGGGGACCCCACTGCAGGTGTTCGCGCAGTTTGCCTTTGAGCAGTTTTCCGCCGGCGTTGCGCGGTAGAGGTGTCGTCACGACGGTGACGTACTGCGGAATCTTGTAGTCGGCGAGTTGCTCGCGGCTCCCGGTGTGGCCGACGCCTGCGTGCTTGCGGTACCGGATGACGTGATGGGGGAGAAGGTCGGAGCGGTGCTGGTCGGAGACGGCGTGGTGGACGTGCCGGCGGTGCTGGAACATTGCCGCGAGCAACTCGCCGACTACAAGATTCCGCAGTACGTCACCGTCGTGACGACACCTCTACCGCGCAACGCCGGC
>NZ_LZLS01000197.1 GCF_001673365.1 Mycobacterium asiaticum | reverse complement strand
CTACCGCCACCTCATCGCCGACGAAAAGGCCCGCCAATCACCACCCCAAACCGCCGCGGCTTGACATAGGAGCTATTGCTGGGCACCCCTCGGGACCGCCGGGGTAGCGTCGGACGGGTGACCGAGACGCCGCGTGAATTCGACATCGTTCTGTATGGGGCAACCGGCTTCGTTGGGAAGCTGACCGCCGATTATCTAGCTCGGGCGGGGGGAGACGCGCGCATCGCGTTGGCCGGAAGGTCGACGGATCGCCTGGCGGCGGTCCGCAAGACCCTGGGCTCGGCCGCACAATCCTGGCCCCTGGTCGAGGCCGACGCCACTTCCGCGGAGTCGCTGACGGACATGGCCGCGCGCACCCAGGTTGTCATCACCACTGTGGGCCCCTACACCCGCTACGGGCTGCCGCTGGTGGCCGCCTGCGCCGAGGCGGGCACCGACTACGCCGACCTGACCGGAGAGGCCAATTTCGTCCGGGAAAGCATCGACACCTATCACAAGCAGGCCGCCGACACCGGCGCGCGCATCGTGCATGCCTGCGGCTTCGACTCGGTGCCCTCAGACTTGACGGTCTACGCCCTGTACCGGGCGGCCCGCGACGACGGCGCCGGTGAGCTGACCGACACTAATTTCGTGGTGCGCTCGTTCCGGGGCGGCTTCTCCGGGGGCACCCTCGCGTCGATGATGGAGATATTGCGTCTTGCCTCCAACAATCCGGAGGTGCGCGAGCAGCTCGCCGACCCGTACACGCTCAGCAGCGACCGCGGGGCCGAACCGGACCTCGGCGCCCAGCCGGACCTGCCGCTGCGCCGTGGTCGGCAGCTAGCGCCCGAACTCAACGGATTGTGGACCGCGGGCTTTGTGATGGCGCCCTACAACACCCGGATCGTGCGACGCAGCAACGCATTGCAGGACTGGGCCTACGGCCGAAACTTCCGCTACGGCGAAAACGTGAACCTCGGGTCGTCGCCCGTAGCGCCGGTGGCCGCCGCGGTCGTCACCGGGTTCAGCAACGCGGCCTTCGGGCTGGGCAGCCGTTACTTCAGGTTCCTGCCGGAGAAGCTCGTCGAGCGCGTCGCACCAAAGTCGGGCACGGGTCCGAGCGCAAAGGCGCGCGAGCGCGGTCACTACACGGTCGAGACGTACACCACCACGACGTCGGGTGCCCGCTACCTCGCGCGTATGCAGCAGCGCGGCGACCCGGGCTACAAGGCCACGTCGGTGATGTTGGGGGAGTGTGGCCTTGCCCTGGCCAAGGATCGCGACAAGCTCTCCGATCTGCGCGGTGTGCTCACGCCGGCGGCCGCAATGGGTGACGCGTTGCTGGCGCGCTTCCCCGACGCAGGCATATCGCTGCAGACCGAGCGGTTAAATTGAGCTGCGCGTTGAAAATTCACGCCACCAGGGGTGACGAAGCAGGTCGGTCAGACTAATGTCGTAAGGGACTCGCCTCCCACATACCAGCAAACGAAGGTGGATCAACGATGGCCGGTCTCGACGATCTCTACGCGCAGATTCCCACGTCGGACATAGCGTCCAAGTTGGGTGCCGACCAAGACGAAGTCGACAACGCCGTGCACACGCTGGTGCCGGTGCTGCTCAGCGGATTGCACCACAGCTCGCAGGACCCTGAGCACGCCAGCAAGCTCGAGGACGCGGCCAGCGGGCACGCCGCCCGCGGTCTGCTCGATGCTGGTGGCGGTGTCGAACAGGTCCAGGAGGACGACGGCCACCAGGCGGTCGCGACGCTGTTCGGTGGCAAGGACACCGACGAAGTCGCCTCCGCGCTGGCCGGCGGTGGAGCCGGCAACAGTGATCTGCTCAAGCAGTTGCTACCCATCGTGCTGCCAATTGTTTTGGCCTACATAGGAAAACAGCTCGGTTCTGGCGGTGCGACCGAGAGCAGCGCGCCGCAGCAACGCAGCTCCGGCGGCGGGTTGGGTGACATCCTGGGCAGCATCCTCGGCGGCGGCAACGACAAGTCGCTCGGCGGCATCCTGGGCAGTGTGCTGGGCGGCAACAAGGGTGGCGGCCTCGGCGACATTCTCGGTGGTCTGCTTGGTGGCAAGAAATAGCAAGCGCAACAACAGGATTGCGCTGAGCCGAATTCTGTCCAGGCATTATCGCGATCGGTAGTTTGGAATCAGGGGTACCACGTACAACGGGTCGCCTATCCGTCGATCGGACCTGAGATGAATGGGAAACGAGAGGGAAACTGATGTCAGACACGCTCACCGAAGGGCAGAAGCTGGTACGGGGAGAGTCACTGGTCTCCAACAACGGGGCTTACACCTTGACCCTGCAGGACGACGGCAACCTGGTGCTCGCCTCCCGGGGCAGGCCTTTGTGGGCCACCTCCACCAGTGGTCAGGACGTAGTGCGCGCCGAGGTGCAACGCGACGGCAACTTCGTTCTCTACACAGCGGACAAGCCCGTGTGGCACAGCGACACCAAGGGCAAGAAGCAGGTCAGGCTCGTCCTGCAAGACGACCGGAACCTGGTGCTCTACGCAGCCGACGGCCCGGCCTGGTCGACGAAGACGGAGACCGACGCGCCCCCGCCGCCGGAGCCCGTCGCCGAACCGGCCGAGAACCTCGACGACAAGTCCGTGAGCCAGGATGGACCGGCGCCGGCCGAGCAAGCGGTCGCCGAGCCGGTGGGTGAAACCGTGCCGGAGCCGGCCCCCCGGACCTACACGGTGGTCTCCGGCGACACCCTGTGGGCCATTGCCGAGCGGTTCTACGGCGACGGCAGCAAGTACCAGGTGATCGCGGATGCCAGCAATATCCCTAATCCCGACCTGATCCACCCCGGCCAGGTGCTCACCATTCCGTAGCCATCCCCGCCTGACCCGTCCTACCTGCGGGTTCAGGCCCTCGGACGGGCGCCGGCTGGCGGTTCCTAGAATTGACCGGTGACCGCCAGCCCGCGCCCCGCCGACGACCAGCTGCCCAAGTCGTGGGACCCGGCCGCGATGGAGGCCGCGATCTACCAGAAGTGGCTGGACGCCGGGTACTTCGCGGCGGACCCCACCAGCACCAAACCCGGCTACTCGATTGTCCTGCCGCCGCCCAACGTGACCGGCAGCCTGCATATGGGCCACGCGCTGGAACACACCATGATGGACGCCCTGACCAGGCGCAAACGCATGCAGGGCTACGAAGTGTTGTGGCAACCCGGCATGGACCACGCCGGCATTGCCACCCAGAGTGTGGTGGAAAAGCAGCTTGCGGCCGACGGCAAGACGAAAGAGGACTTCGGTCGTGAACTGTTCGTCGACAAGGTCTGGGACTGGAAGCGGGAGTCCGGCGGCGCGATCGGCGGCCAGATGCGCCGCCTCGGGGACGGCGTGGACTGGAGTCGCGACCGTTTCACCATGGATGAAGGACTGTCCCGTGCGGTTCGCACGATCTTCAAGCGGCTCTATGACGCTGGACTGATCTACCAGGCCGAGCGGCTGGTCAATTGGTCGCCCGTGCTTGAGACGGCGATCTCCGATCTCGAGGTCAACTACCAGGACACCGAAGGTGAACTGGTGTCGTTCCGGTACGGGTCGCTCGACGACTCGCAGCCTCACATCGTGGTCGCGACCACCCGGGTCGAGACGATGTTGGGCGACACCGCGATCGCGGTTCATCCCGACGACGAGCGCTACCGGCACCTGGTCGGCACCACCTTGCCGCACCCGTTCGTCGAGCGTGAGCTGATCATCGTCGCCGACACGCACGTCGACCCCGAATTCGGTACCGGCGCAGTCAAAGTCACGCCCGCCCATGACGCGAACGACTTCGAGATCGGGATGCGTCATCAACTGCCGATGCCGTCGATCATGGACACCAAAGGTCGGATCGCAGACACCGGAACACAATTCGACGGCATGGACCGCTTCCAAGCCCGGGTCGCGGTGCGCGAGGCGCTGGACGGACAGGGCCGCGTCGTCGAGGAGAAGCGACCGTATCTGCACAGCGTCGGACACTCCGAGCGCAGCGGCGAGCCGATCGAACCGCGACTGTCATTGCAGTGGTGGGTCCGTGTGGAATCGATGGCCAAGGCAGCCGGCGACGCGGTTCGCAACGGCCACACCGTGATTCATCCGGCCAGCCTGGAGCCGCGGTGGTTCGGTTGGGTCGACGACATGCACGACTGGTGTATCTCGCGGCAGCTGTGGTGGGGTCATCGCATCCCCATCTGGTACGGGCCTGACGGTGAAAAGGTGTGCGTCGGTCCCGATGAAACGCCGCCGGAGGGTTGGCAGCAGGACCCCGATGTGCTGGACACCTGGTTCTCCTCGGCGCTGTGGCCCTTCTCCACGTTGGGCTGGCCGGCCAAGACCACGGAGCTGGAAAAGTTCTATCCGACAAGCGTTCTGGTCACCGGTTACGACATCCTGTTCTTCTGGGTGGCCCGGATGATGATGTTCGGCACCTTCATCGGCGGCGACGAAGCCATCACCCTCGACGGCACTCGGGGCCCGCAGGTGCCGTTCACCGATGTGTTCCTGCACGGGCTGATCCGCGACGAGTTCGGCCGCAAGATGAGCAAGTCCAAGGGCAACGTGATCGACCCGCTGGACTGGATCGACACCTTCGGCGCGGACGCGCTGCGGTTCACCTTGGCCCGCGGCGCAAGTCCCGGCGGCGACCTGGCCATCGGCGAGGACGCGGTGCGGGCGTCGCGCAACTTCGGCACCAAGCTGTTCAACGCGACCCGGTACGCATTGATGAACGGGGCGGCACTGGCCCCGTTGCCCCCCATCAGCGAACTCACCGACGCCGACCGCTGGATTCTGGGACGGCTGGAAGAGGTTCGGGCCGAGGTGGATTCGGCCTTCGACAGCTACGAGTTCAGCCGTGCCTGCGAGGCGCTCTATCACTTCGCCTGGGACGAGTTCTGCGACTGGTATGTGGAGCTGGCGAAAACCCAGCTGGCGCAGGGGCTCAGCCACACCACGGCCGTGCTGGCCGCGGGGCTGGACACGCTGCTTCGGCTGCTGCACCCGGTGATCCCATTCATCACCGAAGCGTTGTGGCAGGCGCTAACCGGCCAGGCGTCGGTGGTGATCGCCGATTGGCCGCAGCCGTCCGGGATAGCGCTGGATCCGACTGCGGCACAACGGATCACCGATATGCAGAAGCTGGTGACTGAGGTGCGACGGTTCCGCAGCGACCAGGGTCTGGCCGACCGGCAGAAGGTGCCGGCGCGGTTGGCCGGTGTCGAGGAGGCGGATCTGAGCAACCAGGTTCCCGCGGTGACGTCGCTGGCCTGGCTCACTGCGCCGGGCGACGGCTTCCGGGCATCGGCAGCGGTGGAAGTTCGGCTCAGTACGGCGACAGTGCTAGTGGAGCTCGACACTTCTGGCACCATCGATGTGGCGGCGGAGCGGCGACGTCTCGAAAAGGATTTGGCCGCAGCGCAAAAGGAGCTGGCATCGACCGGCGCCAAGCTCGGCAACGCGGACTTCCTAGCCAAGGCGCCGGACGCCGTCGTCGGCAAGATCCGCGCTCGAGCGCAGTTGGCGCAGGAGGAAACCGACCGGATCGCGGCCAGGTTGGCTGCGCTGCAATGACTTCGGAGACACCGGATTGGGAGTCGGGCACCCGGCTTGCGCCGACCCCGGATGAGATCGCGGCTCTGCTGCAGGTCGAACATCTGCTCGATCAACGCTGGCCGGAAACGCGCATCGAACCGAGCCTGACCCGGATCAGCGCGTTGATGGACCTGCTCGGATCACCGCAACTGAGCTATCCGTCGATCCACATCGCCGGCACCAACGGCAAGACCTCGGTTGCCCGGATGATAGACGCGCTGGTCACCGCGCTTCAGCAGCGCACCGGCCGGACCACCAGCCCACATCTGCAGTCGGCAACCGAACGCATCTCTATCGACGGCAATCCGATCACCCCGGCGCAGTACGTGGAGACGTACCGCGAGATCGAACCGTTCGTACAGATGGTCGATCAGCAGTCGCAGGCAGACGGCGGCCCGGCGATGAGCAAATTCGAAGTCCTGACCGGCATGGCCTTTGCAGCGTTCGCCGACGCACCCGTCGACGTCGCCGTGGTCGAGGTGGGCATGGGTGGAACCTGGGATGCCACCAACGTGATCAACGCGCCGGTGGCGGTTGTCACGCCGATCAGCGTGGACCACGTCGACTACCTCGGCGCCGACATCGCCGGCATCGCAAGGGAAAAGGCGGGCATCATCACCAGAGCACCGGAGGGCGCGCCCGACACCGTCGCCGTGATCGGCCGACAGCTACCCGAGGCCATGGAGGTGTTGCTCGCTCAGACGGTGCGCGCCGACGCCGCTGTCGCCCGGGAAGACTCCGAGTTCGCGGTATTGGGCAGACAGATCGCGATTGGCGGACAGGTGCTGCAACTGCAGGGCCTGGGCGGGGTGTACCCCGACATCTACCTGCCGTTGCACGGCGAACATCAAGCGCACAACGCGGCCGTAGCCCTGGCCGCGGTCGAGGCGTTCTTCGGCGCGGGCGCACAACGGCAACTGGACGTGGACACCGTGCGCGCCGGGTTCGCCGCCGTGACCAGCCCGGGACGGCTGGAGCGGATGCGCAGCGCGCCGACGGTGTTCATCGACGCCGCGCACAATCCGGCCGGGGCCGCCGCCCTCGCGCAGACCCTGGCCGACGAGTTCGACTTCCGGATGCTCGTCGGGGTGATCAGCGTGCTGGCCGACAAGGATGTGGACGGGATCCTGAGCGCGCTGGAACCCGTCTTGGATTCGGTCGTGGTCACCCACAACGGATCGCCACGGGCCCTGGACGTCGAAGCACTGGCCTTGGCGGCGCAGGCGCAGTTCGGTCCCGATCGGGTGCTGACCGCCGAGAACCTGCGCGACGCCATCGACGCGGCGACCGCCCTGGTCGACGCGTCCTTTCTCGAAGAAGGCGCCCACGAAGGCGAAATGCTTTCCGGCACAGGCATTGTCATCACCGGCTCGGTAGTCACCGCCGGTGCCGCACGGACCCTGTTTGGACGTGATCCGCAATGAGCGACCGGCCACCCGCGGGCAGCGGCGATACCCCGCCGCCACCCGACCCCTGGAAGAGCTTTGCCGGTGTGATGGCCGGAACGCTGATCCTGGAAGTGATCGTCGTGCTGCTGGCCATCCCGGTCGTGGGCGCCGTCGGTGGCGGCCTGAACGCCGCGTCGCTGGGTTATCTGATTGGGTTCGCCGTGCTGTTGGTCGTGCTGGCCGGCCTGCAGCGCAGACCCTGGGCGATCTGGGCCAATCTCGGTGTTCAGGTGCTCCTCGTCGCTGGTTTCGTGGTGTATCCGGCGGTGGGCTTTATGGGTCTGCTGTTCACCGCCGTATGGGCGCTGATCGCGTATTTGCGCGCCGAGGTCCGGCGCCGGCAAGCACCCACAACACCGCCGAATTGATTTGCTGAACGAGCGCCGTACTGCGGTCCGAACAGGCCCATTGGTGGTTTGAGCTCCATATCTTTCTTCGCTGGTCGTCGCTAGTATCGCACCACCGAGGGCCAACGAAAGGGCGTGCTGATGAGCAAGAAGTCGCGCAAGAGATACGCCATCGGCGTCGTAGGTGCGGTCTTGGCGCTGCTGCTGTCGGGCTGTACCGAGTTGCAAAACGTCCGGGTGAGCTACGAAGCCGCAGCGCCGTCGCACACTGACGCTGTGAGCGTGGCGCCCAACGCCGGTTAGGCGCCCAGCGCACCGACTCCGACCCGTCGGGTTTTGGCGCAGCCGGTGCGACCTCTACTCTTTACCACCGTGAGCGAACGGACCCTGGTACTGATCAAGCCCGACGGTGTGGAACGCCAGCTGATCGGCGAGATACTCAGCCGCATCGAGCGCAAAGGCCTCACCATCGCGGCTCTCGAGCTCAGGACCGTCGGCGACGAGCTGGCCCGCCGCCATTACGCCGAGCACGACGGCAAGCCGTTCTTCGGGTCGTTGCTCGAGTTCATCACGTCTGGCCCGGTGGTGGCGGCCGTCGTTGTCGGGCCGCGCGCCATTGCCGCCTTCCGGCAACTCGCCGGCGGCACCGACCCGGTGGACAAGGCCACGCCCGGCACGATCCGTGGTGATTTCGGCCTGGAAACCCAGTTCAACCTGGTGCACGGCTCCGATTCGCCGGAATCGGCGCAACGCGAGATCGAGTTGTGGTTCCCCGGTATCTGATCGTCTGAACGGGGTGCTCCGCGCGTTTGGCGGTGCGCCCTGCATTAGGGGAGCATGACCCCGCGCAGTCATGTGGGATACTGACTGCGGGTGAACGTCGTCGAACTGGCGTCGGACACCCGAATGAAGACTTTGACAAGCGCGACCATCGCCAGTCCGCGATGCGGCGCAGCATGTTGGGCCGTCATTCAGCACGGCGCCGAGTGGGCTCACCGTGAGCTGCTCGGGGCGAGACCATCACAAGTCCGGGAGAAGTGACCCGGACCCATAGCGAAGCCCTCGCGTGGCCGCGTCGATAGGACGACGCGCCCGGGGGCTTGAGGAGAATAAGTGGTAGACAATGATCCCTTTTCAGTCCCCTCTTCAGACCCAGCAGACGAGCCGACACCGGACTTGAAACCGGGGGAAGAAATCCCCGAACGCCTCAGGGTGCATTCGCTGGCGCGGACACTCGGCACCACCAGTAGGCGGGTGCTCGACGCACTGGCTGCCCTGGACGGGCGGATCCGCAGCGCGCACTCCAGCGTGGATCACGTCGACGCGGTGCGAGTGCGAGATCTGCTGGCCGCTCAACCGGACGCCCCCGGCAGTGACTCCGCCGACGATGCCGACTCACCGGCCGAACCGGAGTCCCGGTTGATGTTGGAAACGCGGCAGGTCCAGGACCCACCGGCCGAGCGCCCGCACTATATGCCGCTCTTCGTGGCGCCGCAGCCGGTGCAGGAGCGGGTCCCGGTCGCCGACGACAGCGACGGCTCCGGCGACGATGCCCTCGACGTAGACCCCGACACCGAGGGCCACGACAGCGCGGACTCCGACGACGACGACGAGCAGACCGACCGGCCGGCCAACAAGCGTCGGCGGCGCGGCCGTCGGGGGCGCGGGCGCGGGCGCGGCGAACAGAACGGCGCCGAAGGCGACAACCAGTCTGGGGACGACGCCGGCGCCGAAGCGCGCACCGGTGAGGACACCGACGAAGACAGCGACTCCGAGGACATCGACGACAGCGAGAACGGCGAGGACGACAACGGGTCGGCCGAGGGCGGCAACCGCCGTCGTCGCCGCCGGAGGCGACGCAAGTCCGGCGCAAGCGAAGACGGCGACGACGGTCCGGCACCTGATGATCCGCCCAACACCGTCGTGCACGAGCGCGCGCCGCGCAGCGCCGGCAAGTCGGGTTCTGGCAACGGCAGCGACTCCGGGTCCGGCGAGATCAAGGGCATCGACGGATCGACCCGATTAGAAGCCAAACGCCAGCGCCGCCGGGACGGGCGTGACGCGGGGCGGCGCCGGCCGCCGGTACTGACCGAAGCGGAATTCCTCGCTCGGCGCGAAGCGGTCGAGCGAGTGATGGTGGTGCGCGATCGTGTCCGCACCGAGCCGCCGCACCCCGGCGCCCGCTACACGCAGATCGCGGTGCTCGAGGACGGCATCGTGGTCGAGCATTTCGTGACCTCCGCCGCGTCTGCCTCGCTGGTGGGAAACATCTATTTGGGCATCGTGCAGAACGTGCTGCCCTCGATGGAGGCGGCGTTCGTCGACATCGGGCGCGGCCGCAACGGGGTCCTTTATGCCGGCGAGGTCAACTGGGACGCCGCCGGCCTGGGCGGGGCCGACCGCAAGATCGAGCAGGCCCTCAAGCCGGGCGACTACGTCGTGGTGCAAGTGAGCAAGGACCCGGTGGGGCACAAAGGCGCCCGGCTGACCACTCAGGTGTCGCTGGCGGGGCGCTACCTGGTCTATGTGCCCGGGGCGTCGTCGACCGGCATCAGCCGCAAGCTGCCCGACACCGAGCGGCAACGGCTCAAGGAGATCCTGCGCGAGGTGGTGCCGTCCGACGCCGGCGTTATCATCCGCACCGCCTCCGAAGGGGTCAAGGAGGAGGACATCCGTACCGATGTCACCCGCCTGCAGGAGCGCTGGAATCAGATCGACGCCAAGGCGGCCGAAACCAAACAGAAGGCAGCCGGCGCGGCGGTGCCGCTCTATGAAGAACCCGACGTGCTGGTCAAGGTCATCCGTGACCTGTTCAACGAGGACTTCTCCGGGTTGATCGTTTCCGGCGACGAGGCCTGGACCACGATCAACGAGTACGTGAATTCCGTTGCCCCCGATCTGGTTTCGAAGCTCAACAAGTACGAGCCGGCGGGCGAGTCCGGGCCGGACGTGTTCGCGGTGCATCGCATCGACGAGCAACTGGCCAAGGCCATGGACCGCAAGGTGTGGCTGCCCTCGGGCGGCACGCTGGTGATCGACCGCACCGAGGCAATGACGGTCATCGACGTCAACACCGGAAAGTTCACCGGATCCGGCGGCAACCTGGAGCAGACCGTCACCAAGAACAACATCGAGGCGGCCGAGGAGATCGTGCGCCAGCTGCGGCTACGCGACATCGGCGGCATCGTGGTGATCGACTTCATCGACATGGTCCTCGAGTCCAACCGCGACCTGGTGTTGCGCCGGCTCACCGAGTCGCTGGCCCGGGACCGTACCCGCCACCAGGTGTCCGAGGTGACCTCGCTGGGTCTGGTCCAATTGACCCGCAAGCGGTTGGGGACCGGGTTGATCGAGGCGTTCTCGACGACGTGTTCGCACTGCACCGGCCGGGGGATCCTGCTGCACGCCGATCCTGTCGATTCGGCACCAGCGACCGGGCGCAAGTCCGAGTCGGGTGGCCGTCGGAGTAGACGCTCGAAGAAGCCACGCTCCGAGGAGGCCGGCGACAAGAGCGTCGTTGCCAAGGTTCCGACCCACGCGCCGGGCGAGCATCCGATGTTCAAGGCGATGGCGGCGGGTGCCTCCTCGCGTGACGACGACGAGACCGACGGATCTGGTGAGGAAGTGGCGGCCGAGGTCGACGAGGAGACCGCGGCGCAGCTGGCCCTCGAGGGGGCCGACGACGCTGCCGAGGACTTCGAGGAAGACGACGACGCAGATGACGAAGACGACACCGATGACGTAGACGAACTCGACGACGAAGATCTCGCCGAAGACGACGACGAGGACGACGAAGACGATGTCGACGACGAGGATGTCGACGAGGATGACGACGAGGATGTTGACGAGGATGTCGACGAACTCGACGACGAAGACCTCGACAGCGACGAAGACAGCGACGACGACAGCGATGACGAAGACGGCGACGACGACGAAGATGACGAGGACGAGGACAGCGATGCTGAGGACTTCGACGACGATGCGCCTGAAGAAGCCGTAGCTGATCTGGACAGCCCGACAGTGGTCATCGCCGAGGTGCCGAGCCCCTCGCGCAGACGGCGGGCGGCGGGCAGACCTGCGGGTCCGCCCATCCACGCGGACTGAAAACCCGCAGATCGGGCCGGTTTGACCCTGTAGCCGCTGGTCAAGTACCCTTGGACAGTTGTCGTCAGGGCTCTCGGCAAATGCTGTGACCGACGACAGCGGGACAGCACCGAGCCCGCGCCCCAGACCACCACGCGCACGTCGCTAACACGCGCGCGAGTGCGACACGTCAGACCGAAAGAAGAGGCAGGAGCAACGATGGCGACCTACGCAATCGTCAAGACCGGCGGCAAACAGTACAAGGTTGCCGTTGGCGACGTGGTCAAGGTCGAGAAGCTGGAGACCGAGCCGGGCGCCAACGTGACCCTGCCGGTCGCCCTGGTCGTCGACGGCGCCAACGTCACGAGCGACGCCCAGGCGCTGGCCAAGGTCGCGGTCACCGGTGAGGTGCTCGAGCACACCAAGGGCCCCAAAATCCGTATCCACAAGTTCAAGAACAAGACCGGCTACCACAAGCGGCAGGGGCACCGTCAGCAGCTGACGGTCCTCAAGGTCACCGGTATCAAGTAGGGAGCGGCAGACATGGCACACAAGAAGGGCGCTTCCAGCTCGCGCAACGGTCGCGATTCCGCAGCTCAGCGGCTCGGCGTCAAGCGCTTCGGCGGTCAGGTTGTCAAGGCCGGCGAGATTCTGGTCCGCCAGCGCGGCACCAAATTCCACCCCGGCGTCAACGTAGGTCGCGGTGGTGACGACACGCTGTTCGCAAAGGCCGCCGGCGCGGTCCAGTTCGGTGTCAAGGGCGGTCGCAAGACCGTCAACATCGTCGCAGCCGGACTGAGCGCCGACTGAGCGCTGCGGGTGTGCCCGACAGCGCACCCTTGCCCAACTGAGGGGCCAACTGAGGGGAAAGCCCGATGCCTCGATTCGTCGATCGGGTGGTCATCCACACGCGAGCGGGTTCTGGCGGCAATGGCTGCGCGTCGGTTCACCGCGAAAAATTCAAGCCGTTGGGCGGCCCAGACGGCGGTAACGGCGGCCGCGGCGGCAGCATCGTCTTCGTCGTCGACCCGCAGGTGCACACCCTGCTCGATTTCCATTTCCGCCCGCACGTCACCGCGGCGTCTGGCAAGCAGGGGATGGGCAACAACCGGGACGGGGCGGCCGGGGCGGATCTTGAAGTCAAGGTTCCCGACGGGACCGTCGTACTGGACGAGAACGGGCGCCTGCTGGCGGACCTGGTGGGTGTCGGTACCCGATTCGAAGCCGCCGCCGGTGGCCGCGGCGGTCTGGGCAATGCCGCGCTGGCCTCCCGCGCCCGCAAGGCTCCCGGCTTCGCCCTGCTCGGTGAGCCGGGACAGGCCCGTGATCTCACCCTGGAACTCAAGACGGTCGCCGATGCGGGGCTGGTCGGCTTTCCCTCGGCCGGAAAGTCGTCGCTGGTGTCGGTCATTTCGGCGGCCAAGCCCAAGATCGCCGACTACCCGTTCACCACGCTGGTACCCAACCTCGGCGTGGTCTCGGCAGGTGAGCACGCCTTTACCGTCGCAGATGTGCCCGGTCTGATCCCGGGCGCGTCCGAAGGGCGCGGCCTGGGGTTGGACTTCCTGCGGCACATCGAGCGGTGCGCGGTGCTGGTGCATGTGGTCGATTGCGCCACCGCCGAGCCGGGCCGCGATCCAATCTCCGACATCGACGCGCTCGAGGCCGAACTCGCCGCCTACACCCCGACCCTGCAGGGCGATGCCGTGCTGGGTGACCTCGCGGCGCGGCCACGTGCGGTGGTGCTCAACAAGATTGACGTACCCGAGGCTCGCGAGCTGGCCGAGTTCGTCCGTGACGAGATCGCCGAGCGCGGCTGGCCGATCTTTCTGGTGTCCACGGTGACACGAGAAGGTTTGCAGCCGTTGATCTTCGGCTTGTGGAACATGATCTCGGAATACAACGCCGCCCGTCCGGTGGTGGTACCGCGGCGCCCGGTGATCCGCCCGGTTCCGGTGGACGACAGTGGATTTGCCGTGGTATCCGACGGCGAAGGCGGCTTCGTGGTCTCCGGCGCGCGGCCCGAGCGCTGGATCAGACAAACCAACTTCGACAACGACGAGGCCGTCGGGTACCTCGCCGACCGACTGGCACGACTCGGTGTGGAGGACGAGTTGCTGAGGTTGGGCGCGCGGCCGGGCTGTGCGGTGACCATTGGCGAGATGACATTCGACTGGGAGCCGCAAACGCCTGCGGGAGGCCAGGTTCCGCTGACCGGTCGAGGTACCGACGCACGGCTGGAGCGCACCGACCGGGTCGGCGCCGCCGAACGCAAGGTTGCCCGTCGGCAGCGTCGTGAACACAAGGACAGCTGATGACCAGTCCGCATCGGCAGTCCATCCGCGCCGCACGCAGGGTGGTGGTGAAGGTCGGCACCACAGCGCTGACCACCGCGTCGGGCATGTTCGACGCCAGTCGGTTGGCTGAACTCGCCGACGCGATCGAGGCGCGGATGAAGGCCGGCTCTGACGTGGTGATCGTCTCCTCGGGTGCCATCGCCGCCGGCCTGGAGCCACTCGGGTTGACGCGTCGGCCAAAGGATTTGGCCACCAAGCAGGCCGCTGCCAGCGTCGGGCAGGTGGCGCTGGTGAACTCGTGGAGCGCCGCTTTCGCCCGCTATGGCCGCACTGTGGGCCAGGTGCTGTTGACCGCGCACGATATTGCGATGCGGGTGCAGCACACCAACGCCCAGCGCACCCTGGACCGATTGCGGGCGCTGCACGCGGTCGCGATCGTCAACGAGAACGACACGGTGGCCACCAACGAGATCCGATTCGGAGACAACGACCGCTTGTCGGCTCTGGTGGCCCACCTGGTCGGTGCCGACGCGCTGGTGCTGCTTTCGGACATCGACGGGCTATACGATTCGGATCCGCGAAAGTCCAACAGCGCCAGGTTCATTCCCGAGGTCGCCGGGCCACAAGATCTGGACGGCGTGGTCGCGGGCCAAAGTAGCCACCTCGGCACCGGCGGTATGGCGTCGAAAATGTCGTCGGCGCTACTGGCCGCAGACGCCGGTGTGCCGGTGTTGCTGGCCCCGGCATCCGATGCGGCGACCGCGCTTACCGACGCATCGGTGGGAACGGTGTTCGCCCCACGAACGGAACGCATGTCAGCCCGCCGATTCTGGGTGCGGTATGCCGCGGAGGCCACCGGTTCACTGTCGTTGGACGCCGGTGCGGTGCGTGCCGTGCTCGGCCAACGCCGTTCGCTGCTGCCCGCCGGCATTACCGCGGTGTCGGGCAAGTTCTTCGGCGGCGACGTCGTGGAACTGTGTGGGCCCGACGCGACCGTGGTGGCCCGCGGCGTAGTCGCTTACGACGCAACGGAATTGACCACAATGATGGGCCGATCCACCTCGGATCTGCCCGGAGAGCTGCGCCGGCCCGCGGTGCACGCCGACGACCTGGTGGCTGTGTAGGATCTCAGGCTCCTGAGAGCCTAGGGCTCCCTGAGATAGAGTGCGCCCCAGATGATTTCGACCAGAGTGTCGACGAGTTCGGCGTCGTAGTCCGGTGGCTTGACCGGCAGGTGCTGCTGGGCCGTCCGCTCGACCAGTAGGGTGAGCGCACTGGCCGTGGTCGACACCGGCAGGGTCCTTCGAATGGACCCGTCGGCCTGCCCGTCTTCGATGACGCTGGTCACGCGCTGGGAGATCGCGCCCAGCAGCTCGCGGTAGGTCTGAGCGGTCGCCTGGTCGTAGCCGGCCATTTCGTTGAGTGCCACCAGGACTGGCTGATGGCGACGATAAGTGGCGATGATGCCGGAAATCGCCGCGCGAAGATCCTCAGGGTCGTGCCGCTCGGCCACACCCCACCAGCGTTCGCCCGCGGCCGCGAGATCGCCGAACACCTCAGTGGCCAGACGGCGCAGCAGATCGCCCTTGTCTTCGAAGTAGATGTAGAAGCTGGCCCGGGAGATGCCGGCTTCACCGGCCAGTCGGTCGACACTGAGCTCGGTGAAACTGGCCCCGTCGCCCATCAGCCGTTCGGTGGCCTCCAGCATCCGGCTTTCGATCTGTTCACGCCGCTGCTCCCGTCCCTGACGAGCCTGCGGCTTTCGCGTGACCGACGGCATGTGGGCAGCATAACCGAGTGCACAACATATTGACTAGACACTATGTCTAGCCATACAGTCGGGTTGATCAGCCCTAGCACGCGATGGAGGAATCCTCACCATGACAGCGACGCGTCCGAGCACCCGTACCTACGACGCGATCGACCTGTCTTCGCCCGAATTCTGGGCGAGAACCGCCGAGGAACGCGAGCGTTCGTTTGCCGTGCTGCGCGCCGAACGTCCAGTGAGCTGGCATTCGCGGGTCAAGGACACGCTGATGGACGACCCCGACGACCCCGGGTACTGGGCTGTCACCCGCCGCGCCGACGTCGTCACCGTCAGCCGCAACAACGACGTGTTCCTGTCCGGCAAGGGCGTGATGTTCGCCAGCATCCCTGAGGAGCTCCTCGAGGCGTCGCAGTCGTTTCTCGCGATGGACCCGCCCCGACACACGAAGCTGCGCAAACTGGTCAGCGCCGCGTTCACGCCCCGGCAGGTCCGGCGCATCGAGGAGTCCATCCAGGCCAACGCCAAGACCATCGTCGAAGAACTCCGCGACGCCGGCAGCGGGGCCGACTTCGTCGAATACTGCGCAAAGGAACTGCCCATTCGCACCCTGTCGGACATGGTGGGGATCCCCGAATCCGAGCGGCAGCAGGTGGCGCACGCCGCCGACGCGCTGGTGTCCTGGGCCGATCCGCAGTACCTGGGCGGGCGCGAACCTTTGCAGGTCGTCGTCGAAAACCAGGTCTACCTGCACCAGATCGCCGGCCAGTTGGCTGCGGAGCGACGCGAAAATCCCGGCGACGACCTATTCAGCGGCCTGGTCAACGCCGAGGTGGACGGTGACCGGCTCTCCGACAGCGACGTGGCCGCGTTCTTCGTGCTGCTCGCTGTCGCGGGCAACGACACCACCCGCCAGACCACCAGCCACGCGCTCAAGGCACTCACCGACTTCCCCGACCAAAGGGCTTGGCTGCAAGCGGCTTTCGACGACCGCATCGGGACCGCGGTCGAGGAGTTTGTCCGGTGGGCCACCCCGGTGATGACCTTCCGTCGCACCGCGGCAACGGATTTCGAGCTCGGTGGGCAGACCATCCAGGCGGGCGAGAAAGTCGTCATGTTCTATTCGTCGGCGAACCGGGACGACCAGGCGTTCGACGAGCCGGGCCGGTTCGACCTGAGCCGCAGCCCGAATCCGCACGTGGGATTCGGCGGTGGGGGCGTACACTTCTGCCTCGGCGCACACGTCGCCCGCGCGCAGCTGCGCGCCATCACCGGCGAACTGCTCCGGCAGATTCCCGACATCCAGGCGGGCGAACCGGTCTACGTACCGGGCAATTTCATCCACGCAATTCGCAGCATGCCCTGCACTTTCTGACAGATCCACGCGACAGGACTACTGTCGCGGACGCTTTTAGCCCTGCGCACCGTCGCGCAGTGGCTCCAAGAATCCGTTGAGGATCCGTACAGGCGCTTCCGAGAAGCTCATCGCATTCGCGAGTCCGGCCGTTGCGGCCGGTTCGCAACGAAACGAGATTCGGAGAAGATCATGTGGGCATTGACAACATCCAACGGCTTGAGGGTCGACAACATCGCGCGTGAGCAAGACGCCCGGCAGGCCGTCTACATGCTTGGTTACCCGCGGATCATCGGCCCGTACTCGTGGCAGGTCGTCGACAACCGTGGTCAGCAGTTCGTCGCCGAGGTCAGAAAGGCGCGCTGAGCGCCAATTCGGCGGTCAACAACGTGAGTATTTCCGAACATCCGCCGTCCACTTTGACGGTGGCCAGCTCGTCACCTCGGGTAGGTCCACGGTTCACGATCGCGACCGGCTGCCCGGCCGTGACGGCGCGCCGAACGAACCGGTAGCCGGAGAACACGGTCAACGAGGACCCGGCCACCAGCAGTGCCTCGGCGCCGTCGAGGACCGAATATGCCTGGGCCAGGCGGTCTTTGGGCACACTCTCACCGAAATAGACGATGTCGGGCTTGAGCATGCCGGCGCAGCTTGGACACTCCAGGTACTGGAAGGAAGCGGTATCGGCTACCACCGCGTCGGCGTCGGGAGCCACCGCCAGCCCGCCGAGGGCTTCCGAATGCTCGATGAATCCCGGGTTGAGCGCCTCGAGTTGTTCGGCCAGGGCAGCGCGACTCATGGTGTGACCGCAATCCAGGCATACCACCCGCGCGTAACTGCCGTGCAGATCCACCACGTTGGCGCTGCCGGCCTTGGTGTGCAGCAGGTCGACATTCTGGGTGATCAGGCCGATGACCACTCCGGTGCGTTCCAGCGCGGCCAGCGCGCGGTGCCCGGCATTGGGTTGCGTGCGGTCCATGTGCCGCCAACCCAGATGGTTGCGCGCCCAGTACCGCTGTCGAAATATCGGGTCGGAAGTGAACTGACGGATCGTCATCGGATTACTCGGCGGCGAGTCCGGACCCCGGTAGTCGGGGATTCCCGAGTCGGTGGAGATGCCCGCGCCGGTGAGCACCGCGACACGACGGCCGGCCAGCATCGCGACGAGTTCGGGGGAGTCCACGCAATCGAGGGTATGTAGTGGGTGACACCCCGTCATCCCAGCCAGACTGTGATACCGCGACAATGGAGAACAATGAGCTTCTATTCCGCCTACCGGCACGGATTCGTGCGCGTTGCCGCCTGCACACACCACACCACGATCGCCGACCCCGCCGCCAACGCCGAGTCGGTCCTGGGGTTGGCCCAGGAATGCCACGAAGACGGCGTCGCCCTCGCCATCTTTCCCGAGCTGACCCTGTGCGGCTACTCGATCGAGGACATCCTGCTGCAGGATTCCCTCCTGGATGCCGTCGAGGAATCGCTGGGACAGATCGTCACCGCATCCGCCGACCTGCTACCGGTGCTCGTCGTCGGCGCCCCGCTGCGACATCTGCATCGCATCTACAACACCGCGGTGGTCATTCACCGCGGCGCCGTCCTGGGGGTCGTACCCAAGTCGTACCTGCCGACCTACCGGGAGTTCTACGAGCACCGTCAGATCGCACCCGGCGACGGTGAGCGCGGCACGATTCGGATCGGGCGTCTCGACGTCGAGGTCCCGTTCGGTCCGGACCTGCTGTTCACCGCCTCGGACCTGCCAGACTTCGTGCTGCACGTCGAGATCTGTGAGGACATGTTCGTGCCGGTGCCGCCGAGCGCCGAAGCCGCCCTGGCCGGCGCCACCGTGCTGGCCAACCTGTCTGGCAGCCCGATCACGATTGGCAGGGCAGAAGACCGCTGCCTACTGGCGCGGTCGGCGTCGGCGCGGTGCCTCGCCGCATATGTTTACGCCGCCGCCGGCGAGGGCGAGTCGACAACCGACCTGGCCTGGGACGGCCAGACGATGATCTGGGAGAACGGCACCCAACTCGAATGCTCCGAGCGCTTTCCGAAGGGAGTGCGTCGTTCGGTCGCCGACGTCGACACCGGACTGCTGCGCTCGGAACGGTTGCGCATGGGCACCTTCGACGACAACCGCCGCCATCACCGGGCCGCGGCCGACTCGTTCCGGCGCGTCGAGTTTCGGTTCGACCCACCCGACGGCGACATCGGCTTTCGGCGCAATGTCGAGCGATTCCCGTTCGTACCCGCCAATCGGGAACGGCTGGAACAGGATTGCTACGAGGCCTACAACATCCAGGTGGCCGGGCTCGAGCAACGACTACGAGCGCTCGACTATCCGAAGGTGGTCATCGGTGTTTCCGGCGGTCTGGATTCGACGCACGCCTTGATCGTCGCGGCCAAGGCGATGGACCGTGAAGGCCGCCCCCGCAGCGACATCCTGGGATTCACACTGCCGGGATTCGCGACCGGGGATCACACCAAGAACAACGCCACCAAGTTGGCTGAGGCGTTGGGCATCACCTTCGAAGAAATCGACATCCGCGAGACCGCCAACCGAATGTTCGAGGAGATCGGGCACCCGTTCGCGCGCGGCGAAAAGGTCTACGACGTCACATTCGAAAACGTGCAGGCCGGTCTGCGCACCGACTACCTGTTCCGGTTGGCCAACCAACGCGGGGGCATTGTGCTTGGCACCGGAGACCTTTCGGAGTTGGCGCTGGGATGGTCCACCTACGGCGTCGGTGACCAGATGTCGCATTACAACGTCAACGGCGGTGTGCCCAAAACTCTTATCCAGCACCTGATCCGCTGGGTCATCTCCTCCGACCAGTTCGAGAAGGAGGTGACCGACGTATTGCAGTCGGTCGTCGACACCGAGATCACCCCCGAACTGGTTCCAACGGGTGAGGAGGAAGAACTGCAGAGCAGTGAGGCCAAGGTCGGACCCTATGCGCTGCAAGATTTTTCGTTGTTCCAGGTGCTGCGCTACGGATTTCCGCCTTCGAAGATCGCATTTCTTGCCTACCACGCGTGGAGCGACCCCGACCGCGGCGGTTGGCCGCCGGGTTTCCCGGAAGGCAACCGACCGTCGTATTCGTTGGCTGACATTCGGCACTGGCTGCAAGTGTTCGTGCAGCGGTTCTACTCGTTCAGCCAGTTCAAGCGGTCGGCATTGCCCAACGGCCCCAAGGTTTCCCACGGAGGTTCGTTGTCGCCGCGCGGGGATTGGCGGGCGCCGTCGGACATGTCCGCGCGGATCTGGCTCGACGAGATCGAGCGCGAGGTACCTGACAAGTAGCGCGAGCCGGCGCAAAAACTTGGGCACGGTAGCGAGCGAACCAGGCTAGCGTGCCGTTATGGAGAAGTGGGGCCCGCTGCTGAGCTGGGGGATTCCGGCCCTTGTTTTGATGGTCGTCTTGCTGATCGTCGCAGGCGGCTACTACCGGATCAGAAAGCCCCGGTGCAGCGGCCCGCCGCTGACCGGCATCGCGCGGATCGAGTCGCTGGAGTCGGCCGGTTCGGTCGTCGACAACCGCTATATCTGCAAAATCGTGCTGCGAGTGGAGATTCCCGGCCGGGAGCCCTACGACGCAACGGTTCGCCGGGCGGTTAATCCCGTGTCCATGGCATCCGTTCAGCCAGGAAAAGTCGTTGCCGTGCAAGTCGACTCGACCGACCCACAAAAGGTGCTCATCGATCCCAGCGGGCCAATCGACCCGTGGACGAATGCACCCGACGGACCGCCGAGTGCCGCGGCCCTTGCTGCGGCATACAACCGGCACAAGCAGAGCCAGGGGAGCAGGTCCGGACGCTGGGCGTCCACGGTCGAGCTGCTCGCATCTGGTCAACGGGTACCGGGAGTGCTCAGGTCATTCGCCGCCACCGGAAACACGTTGCGCACCTTAGGCAGAGCGGCGACAGCGATGCCCGAGCTTCTTGATGCGCCACAGTACGTCATCGAAATGGAGCTTCGCCTGCCGAATTTGGCGCCGGTCGTCGGCCGCAGCATCCAGTCGGTGCCGACGGATCACGTGCCTCATCTTGCCATCGGTCGCGAACTTCCTTGCGTGGTCGACCCTTCCGACCCCACCCACTGTTTCGTGGTGGATTGGGAACGCGCCGCGCACTAGGTCGCGTCAACCGCACTGCATCACCTTTCGGTGAATGCTCGGACACAGGCCTGCGTCACTTTCGGCCGGAAGCCGATAACTGCGGTTCCGCAAGCTAATCTGCTGCGTGATCCGGGACCCGTTACGGCCCGGTGGCAGAAGGGAATCCGATTGACGTCGGGTGAGCCGGCAGAGTCGACGCCGGAGAGCGAAAGCGCTCCGGCCAACAAGCGTGCCCGCCGGTTTGTGCCCGGAATACGTTTCCGGGTGAGCATTCAGTCCAAAATCCTGGTGGCGCTGCTCTTGTCGAGCATCCTCTCGGTGGCGGTGATCGGTCTGATCGGGGTGATTTCCGGCCGCAGCGCGCTGCGGGAAGTCGAGTCCGAGCGACTGATCGAATTGCGGGAGTCACAGAAACGCGAGATCGAGGCGTTGTTCCGCGAAGTGACGAATTCGCTGATCGTCTACAGCGGCGGGTTCAGTGTCGACCAGGCCGTGCTTGCCCTCACCGCAGGGTTCAATCAACTGGGCAACTCCACCATTTCAGGTCCACAGCAGCAGGCGATCGCGGGCTACTACGAAAACCAGATGATCAAGCCCATTCAGCGGCTGACCGGCGAAGAAATCGACATCAACGCTGTTCTGCCAAATACCAACGCGCAGCGCTACCTTCAGGCGTATTACACGTCCGCCTCGACGCCCAACGCCGCGCCGATCCTGGACCCCGGCGACGGAAGCGCATGGACGGCGGCCAACTCGCGTTTCGACTTCTACATGCGCGGCATCGTCGGACGTTTTCAATATCGGGACGCGCTGCTGTTCGATATGGACGGCAACGTCGTCTACTCGGTGAACAAAGGCCCCGACCTCGGCACGAATATCCTGACCGGGCCGTACCGTGAATCGAATCTGCGCGACGCTTACCTCAAAGCGGTGCGCTCCAACGATGTCGAGTTCGTCTGGATCACCGACTTCCAGCAGTACCAACCGCAACTCAACGCGCCGACCGCCTGGGTCGTGTCACCGATCGGCATCAACGGCAAGTTCGACGGCGTGATGGCATTGCCCGTTCCGATCGCCAAGATCAACAACATCATGACCGCGGACAAACACTGGGAAGCGGCCGGCATGGGCGCGGCAACCGAGACATATCTGGCCGGTCCGGACAACCTAATGCGCTCGGACTCGCGACTGTTCCTGCAAGACCCGAAGGAATACCGGCGCGAGGTGATCGCGGCCGGTACCGCACCTGACATCGCCGACCAGGCAATCCGATTGGGCGGTACGACATTGGTGCAGCCGGTGCGAAGCGCGGGTGTGCGCGCTGCCCAACGCGGCGAGACCGGCGTGATGATTGGCACCGACTACACCGGCAATAAGGAATTGGAGGCCTACGCGCCGCTGAACGTGCCGAACTCGGATCTGCAGTGGTCGGTTCTGGCGACTCGGGATGACTCCGACGCGTTCGCGCGGCTGGGCAGGTTCAGCAAGACGCTCGCGGTGGCCGTCGCCGCGATGATCTTCGCCGTGTGCGTGGCATCCATGCTCATTGCCCAGGCAGCGGTCCGGCCGGTTCGACGCCTGGAAAAGGGCGCGCAGAAGATCAGCTCGGGCGACTACGAGGTCAGCATCCCGATCACCTCACGAGACGAGATAGGGGATCTCACTGGGGCTTTCAACGAGATGAGCCGCAACCTGGCGATCAAGGAAGAACTCCTCAACGAGCAGCGCCGCGAGAACGATCGGTTGCTACTGGCGCTGATGCCGGAATCGGTTGTCCAGCGTTACCGCGAGGGTGAATCCACCATCGCGCAGAAGCATCAGGACGTAGCCATCATCTACGCCGACATCGTGGGCCTCGACGAGATCTCCAACGATCTCCCCGGCGACGAATTGGTCGGGATCGTCGACGAATTGTTCCGTCAGTTCGACTCGGCCGCGGAAAGCCTTGGCGTCGAACGGATCCGAACGTTCCACAACGGATATCTGGCCAGTTGCGGTGTGATCACTCCGCGGCTCGACAGCGTTCACCGCAGCGTGGAGTTCGCGCTCGAAATCCGGCGCATCATCGAGCGTTTCAACAGTCAGAGTCGTCACGAGTTCGGCCTTCGGGTCGGAATCAACACCGGAAACGTCGTCAGCGGGCTGGTGGGCCAATCCGGTCTGGTCTACGACATGTGGGGTGCGGCGGTCAGTCTGGCCTACCAAATGCACAGTGGCGCACCGCAGCCCGGGATCTACGTCGCCTCGCAAGTCTATGAAGCGATGCGTGACACGCATCAGTTCACCGCGGCCGGCACGATTTCCGTCAGCGGTACCGAGCAGGCGATCTACCGGTTGTCGGAGCGGTAATGAACACCTTCGGTTCTCCATGGTTCTACTGGGCGGTGGGTGTTGCGATCGGATTCCCGATCGGGCTCATCCTGCTGACCGAGTTGCACCATATTCTGCTGCGCCGGGGTAGCCGGCTCGCCCGCCAAGTCTCCGTCGTGCGCAACTGGCTGTTGCCGCTCGGTGCGCTGTTACTGCTACTGGTGAAGGCTTCGGAGGTTTCGGCCGGCGAAGTACCGGTCCGCATCCTCACCACGGTGTTCGGCTTTTTGGTTCTGGTGTTGCTGCTGTCGGGCCTCAACGCGACCGTGTTCGAAGGTGCGCCCGAAGAGAGTTGGCGCAAGCGCCTTCCGGCGATCTTCCTCGACGTGGCCCGCTTCGCGCTGATCGGGGTCGGCCTGGCCGTGATTCTGTCCCTGATCTGGGGCGTGCGGGTCGGCGGTGTGTTCACCGCGCTGGGGGTCACCTCGGTCGTTATCGGCCTGATGCTGCAGAACTCGGTCGGGCAGATCGTCTCGGGATTGTTCATGCTCTTCGAACAGCCCTTCCGGATCAACGATTGGCTGGACACCCAGACGGCGCGGGGCCGGGTCATCGAGGTCAACTGGCGGGCGGTTCACATCCAGACCGGCGGCGGACTGCGGATCATGCCGAACGCCATGCTGGCCACGACGGCGTTCACCAACCTCAGTCGCCCAGCGGGGCCGCATAAGTGCTCGATCACAACCACTTTCGCGACGGCGGATCCGCCGGACAAAGTGTGCGAGATGCTCACACTGGTGGCCGGTGCACTGCCGTTGGTCCTGCCCGGCACCACACCGACAGCCATCGCCCTGGGCGGCGGCCAATATCGCACCACGATCAGGGTCACTTCGCCGGCCGACGAAGGCCCCACCGAATCGACGTTCCTGCGCTGGATCTGGTACGCCGCCCGGCGCCACGACTTGCATCTGGACGGCGACGACGACGACTTCTCGACACCCGAACGGGTCAAGAAAGCGTTGCGCACCGTGGTCGCCCCAGAACTGCGACTGACGCTGGCCGACCAACAGCTGCTGTCGCCCTACGCGCGGATCGTGCGGTACGGCGCCGGGGAAGTCGTGCAATACGCGGGCGCGGTGCCCACCGCGATGACATTTTTGGTGTCGGGCAAGGTGGAGATGACCGTGACCGACGAGGCCGGGGCCACGGTTCCCCTTGCCACCCTCAACGAGGGTTCGTTCATCGGGATCACCGCACTGACCCGGCAGCGCAACGTGGCCGGCGCCTATGCGCTCGAGGAAGTGACCGCGCTGGAAATCGAGCGCGAGCATCTCGAGAAGATCGTGATGGACAAGCCGATGCTGCTCCAAGACCTCGGACGCCTGATCGAGGAGCGTCAGAGCAAGGCGCGAAGCATCACCCGCCGGGAGCGCGTCAGCTAATCTCGCCAGGAGTCGTCCGGAGAACTTTTTCCGCGAAAGTATCGCGTTCCTCCGGCAGCGCGCGCTACCGTTTGCTGCAGACGTCAGCGGCCCAGGATGTGGCCTGATGTCCGCTTGCGCCTGAGTTAGGAGGCGGTTAGCCATGTCTATTTTCACATGCGTCACAAGAACGTTGTTTATTGCCGCGACCCTAGGTGCCGGAGTGGGTGTTTCCCCTGCGGCGACGGCCGCCCCCGGCAAACTGATGGGCATGCTGCCCGAGGGCTTCTCGTCGAGCAATTGCGAAACGAAGACGCCGAAGCCACCCGCGATCGAGAAGGTGGCGTGCGGCCAGAGCACCGTGTCAGGAGGACCGGCTGTGGCCTCGTTCGGGCTGTTTCAAAATGTCACCGACTTGGAAACGGGGTTTGGCAACGTCCCCGACGGGGTGACCAGCGTGGCCTGTCCGGGCAACAAACCGTCGCCGGGTCCGTGGACGTATTCGAACGGTAATACCGGTGGCCAAGTGCAGTGCGCCACGGGGACTGCCGATTCGGGCAAGTTCGCAATGATTGTCTGGACGAACAGAAACAAGCTCAGAATTGGCGCAGTCCGGAGCACCGACGGTGCGGGCCTTTATCGATGGTGGCAGTCCAACGCCGGCTGACCCAAGCCGACTGAGCGGCTTCAAGCCCGATACCCTGGGCTAATGAGTCTGCAAGCTCCGGCGCTGCCTGATCTGCGTCAAGCGGTGCACGACGCCGCCCGGCGCGCCCGGGTCGCGGCCCGCGTCCTGGCGACGCTGCCGACGGCGGTCAAAGACCGCGCGCTGCACGCCGCCGCCGACGCGCTGTTGACCCAGGCGGGACAGATACTGGCTGCCAATGCCGAGGACCTCACCGCGGCACGCGCCGCTGACACTCCCGAGGCCATGCTCGACCGGCTGGCACTGAACCCGCAGCGCATCGACGGCATTGCCGCCGGCCTGCGCCAGGTCGCCGGACTGCCCGACCCGGTCGGCGAGGTGCTGCGCGGCGCCACCCTGCCCAACGGGTTGCAGCTGCGACAGCAGCGCGTTCCGCTCGGCGTGGTTGGAATGATCTACGAGGGTCGTCCCAACGTCACGGTCGACGCGTTCGGGCTGACGCTCAAATCGGGAAATGCGGCGTTGTTGCGCGGCAGCTCCTCGGCCGCGCGGTCCAACGAAGCGCTGGTCGCGGTGCTGCGCGGCGCGCTGATCGAACAGGGGTTGCCCGCCGACGCGGTCCAACTGCTGTCCTCGGCCGACCGCTCCACCGTCATCCATCTGATCCAGGCTCGCGGCCTGGTGGACGTCGCGATCCCGCGCGGGGGAGCAGGCTTGATCGAGGCCGTCGTGCGGGATGCGCAGATACCCACGATCGAGACCGGTGTCGGGAACTGTCACGTCTACGTCCACGAGGCCGCCGATCTCGACGTCGCCGAGCGCATCCTGCTGAACTCCAAGACCCGGCGGCCCAGTGTCTGCAACGCTGCCGAGACTCTCCTGGTCGACGCGGCGATTGCCGGCCAGGCGATGCCCAGGTTGCTCAACGCGTTGCAGCAGGCCGGTGTTGCCGTACACGGTGCCATCGGGAAAGACGCCGACGAAGACGATCTGCGCCGCGAATACCTGGCCATGGACATCGCGGTGGCGGTGGTGGACGGGGTGGACGCCGCCATCGCACACGTCAACGAGTACGGCACCGGCCACACCGAAGCCATCGTGACCACCAACCTTGCTGCGGCCCAACGGTTTACCGAACAGGTGGACGCCGCCGCGGTGATGGTCAACGCGTCCACCGCGTTCACCGACGGCGAGCAGTTCGGCTTCGGCGCCGAGATCGGGATCTCCACCCAGAAGCTGCACGCCCGCGGTCCGATGGGGCTGCCGGAACTGACCTCGTCCAAGTGGATCGTGTGGGGTGACGGCCACACCCGTCCGGCCTAACCCCTCCCTCCTGCCATCCAAGGAGTAGTTGCCATGAGCGTTCCCGCGCGGCCCGCGCCGTTGTTCGCCGACATCGCCGACGTTTCGCGACGTCTGGCCGAGACCGGCTATCTGCCCGACACCGCCACCGCAACCGCGGTGTTCCTGGCCGACCGGCTCGGCAAGCCGCTACTGGTCGAGGGGCCCGCCGGGGTCGGCAAGACCGAACTGGCCCGCGCGATTGCCCAGGCCACCGGTTCCGGGCTGGTCAGGCTGCAGTGCTACGAGGGCGTCGACGAAGCCCGTGCGCTCTACGAGTGGAACCACGCCAAGCAGATACTTCGTATTCAGTCCGGCTCCGGCGACTGGGAGGCGACCAAAGACGACGTGTTCAGTGAGGAGTTCCTGCTGCAGCGCCCGTTGCTGACGGCGATCCGGCGCACCGAGCCGACGGTGCTACTGATCGACGAGACCGACAAGGCCGACATCGAGATCGAAGGCCTGCTGCTGGAGGTGCTGTCGGACTTCGCGGTGACCGTCCCGGAACTGGGCACCATCACCGCCACCCGCACACCGTTGGTCGTGCTGACTTCCAACGCCACCCGCGAACTGTCCGAGGCGCTCAAGCGTCGCTGCCTGTTCCTGCACATCGACTTCCCGAGCCCCGATCTGGAGCGGCGCATCCTGCTGTCGCGCGTCCCCGAACTGCCCGAGCACCTGGCCGAGGAATTGGTACGCATCATCGCCGTCTTGCGCGGGATGCAGTTGAAGAAGGTGCCGTCCATCGCCGAAACCATCGACTGGGGACGCACCTTGCTCGCGCTGGGCATGGACACCATCGACGACGCCGTCGTCGCCGCCACCCTCGGCGTGGTGCTCAAACATCAGTCCGATCAGCAACGCGCCACCGGTGAGTTAAGGCTGAACTGATGGCCTCCCGGCGCATCCGTCCCTCCCGGCCGCTCGCCCCCCACGGTCTGCCCGGGCACCTGGTCGGATTCGTGGAAGCCCTTCGGGCAAGCGGGATTTCGGTCGGTCCATCAGAGACGGTGGACGCCGGGCGGGTGATGGCGACTCTGGGCCTGGGTGATCGCACGGTGCTGCGCGAAGGCCTGGCCTGCGCGGTGTTGCGCCGCCCCGACCACCGGGACACCTACGACGCCATGTTCGACCTGTGGTTCCCGGCGGCACTGGGCGCACGGGCGGTCGTGTCGGAGGACGGCGACGGCGAGGCCGATCCGGACGCTCTGCCGCCCGACGACGTCGAGGCGATGCGCCAGATGCTGCTGGACCTGCTTGCCGACAACCCCGACCTGGCCGACATGGACGAGCGATTGGTCCGGATGATCGCCCGAATCGTGGAGGCATACGGCAAATACAACTCCAGCCGCGGCCCGTCGTTTTCCTCCTACCAGGCGCTCAAAGCGATGGCGCTGGACGAGCTGGAAGGCAAGCTGCTGGCAGGACTACTCGCGCCCTACGGCGACGAGCCCTCGCCGAGTCAGGAACAGATCGCCAAAGCCATGGCAGCGCAGAAGATTTCGCAGCTGCGCAGGATGGTCGATGCCGAAACCAAGCGGCGCACCGCCGAGCAACTGGGCCGCGAGCACGTCCAGATGTACGGCATCCCACAGCTTTCCGAGAACGTCGAATTCCTGCGCGCGTCCGGTGACCAGCTGCGCCAGATGCGCCGCGTAGTGGCCCCGTTGGCGCGCACGCTGGCCACCCGGCTGGCGGCCCGACGGCGTCGGTCCCGGGCCGGCACCATCGACTTGCGCAAGACGCTGCGCAAGTCCATGTCCACCGGCGGGGTGCCGATCGACGTGGTGTTGAAAAAGCCGCGCCCGGCACGCCCGGAGCTGGTGGTGCTGTGCGACGTGTCCGGCTCGGTCGCCGGCTTCAGTCATTTCACGCTGCTACTGGTTCATGCACTGCGCCAACAATTTTCGCGCGTGCGGGTGTTCGCCTTCATCGATACCACCGACGAGGTGACGCACATGTTCGGGCCGGAAGCAGATCTGGCCGTAGCTATCCAGCGGATCACCCGGGAAGCCGGCGTCTTTTCCCGCGACGGTCACTCCGACTACGGCAATGCGTTCGTCTCGTTCGTGCAAGCCCACCCGAACGTGCTGTCGCCCCGCAGTTCGCTGCTGGTGCTCGGCGACGGGCGCACCAACTACCGCAACCCGGCCACCGACGTGCTCGAAGACATGGTGAAAGCCGCCCGGCACGCGCACTGGCTGAATCCCGAGCCTAAACACCTATGGGGCAGTGGGGATTCGGCGGTGCCGCGCTATGAAGAGGTCATCACGATGCACGAATGCCGGTCGGCCAAGCAGCTTGCCGCGGTGATCGACCAGTTGCTGCCGGTATAGCCCGGCTTGCGTCTGCTCGCCTCCAAACTCGCGCCGCTAGCCGGTCTTGCGAAAGACCAACCACCGCAATTCGATCGGACTCTTGTCGCGCCCCACCGGGAACACATCGAGACCACTGACCCAGTCGGCGTACCAACTGGTCGGAGGCCACCCGCCGGGCGGCAGATTCGTCTTCTCGAAGTCGTACACCGAGTCGTCGGCGACGAGTTCCAGCGGCAATCCGGCTGCGGCCGTATTCATTTCCTCCCAGGTGAACGTCCCGGTGTAGGCCTGCTGCCCGAATTCGCGTGCGGCGCCGTCGAGTTCGTAGCCGTGCCGGGGCAGGAAGGTGTTGAACACCAGTTTCGCGCCAGGGGCCAAGCAGCTGGCGGCCAGCTCGAACAGGTTGCGCAGTTGCCGCGTCGTCCGGAAGTCGGGCACCACCTCCGACAGCAGGATCAGTTGATAGTCCTGCCGCAGATCGTCGGTGGTCTCGAAGACGTTGCGCACGATGACGCGCAGGTCCAGGCCTTCTTGCCGGGCCTGCGAGCGGATGATCTCGGCGAACTTCGGGGTCAGCTCGACCACGTCGACGGGATGTCCGCGTCGGGCCAGCGGCAGCGCGTTGCGCCCGGTGCCCGCGCCGATGTCGAGCACCCGGTAAGTGGCCGGATCAGCGGCCTCGTTGGCCAGCGTCCACACCCTGGCGTCGGGTTCGGTGCCGAACAGCGGTGGTTCGCGGGTCGCGATCCAGTTCTCGTAGGCCTCGGCGATGGTGAACCACCGGGCATTGACCTGGTAGTGCAGCGTCGGGCCAACCGGAGCGTTGTAGGAGATGACGATGTTGGACCGCTGGGAGATCGAGTACGCCTCGGCCAACTGGGATTCCAGCACCGACCGCAGGTGGGTGAGTTCCTCGTCGTTGAACTTCCTGCCCACTCCGGCAAATATGTTGCTACACATCTCCACGTACTCGTCGAGCAGGCTCGGCACGGCCGGCAGCGAAATCTCGCCGGTGACCACGGATCGGCTGTAGAACCGCCGAACCATGGCGTCTTTCCACTCTTGCGTCTGGTCTAGCGAGGCGGGCAGCGAATTTTCCACAGAACTCCTTCTACACGATCGACCCGGTTATTTCGGAGCATTCAGCCAACGGCATTGCATCTTTAATAAGTCGGAACGTCGCGAAACCACCACGTGCCGCCTGCTGCATACGGACCTGCCGCGTCCGCCCGGCTTGTGGCCATGCCCACAGTAGCGCGTTTACGCTGGTCGACAGCCCCTCCAGTAAGCTGGCAAACCATGCAAAAGCAGCCGCGCAGGTTGGGAGTGATGGGTGGGACGTTCGATCCCATCCACTACGGCCACCTGGTTGCTGCCAGCGAGGTGGCCCACAACTTCGAGCTCGACGAAGTGGTGTTCGTGCCCAGCGGCCAGCCGTGGCAGAAGGACCGCAATGTATCGGCCGCCGAAGATCGGTACCTGATGACGGTGATCGCCACGGCCTCCAATCCCCGCTTCTCGGTGAGCCGGGTCGACATCGACCGCGGTGGGCCTACCTACACCAAAGACACCCTGCGTGACCTGCGCACGCTCAACCCAGACGCCGAGCTGTACTTCATCACCGGCGCCGACGCGCTGGCGTCCATCCTGACGTGGCAGGGGTGGGAAGAATTGTTCGAGTCGGCGCGTTTTATCGGTGTCAGCCGGCCCGGCTACGAGCTTCGTCGCGATCACGTCGCAGATGTGCTTGCGGACCTGCCGGATCACGCGCTGACCCTGGTCGAGATCCCGGCGTTGGCCATCTCCTCGACCGACTGCCGCGAGCGCGCCGCCAAGCACCGGCCGCTGTGGTACCTGATGCCCGACGGTGTCGTGCAGTACGTCTCCAAGCGACACCTCTACCGACCTCCCGAGAGGAGCGAAAGCCCGGCCCCCAGTGCCACCGCCGGGAAGAGCACATGAGCGCAAACCAGGAAGCGATCGAGATGGCAACGGTGGCCGCCGCCGCCGCTGCCGCCAAGCTGGCCGACGACGTCCTCGTCATCGATGTGTCCGGACAGTTGGTCATCACGGACTGCTTCGTCATCGCCTCGGCGTCCAACGAGCGGCAGGTCAACGCGATTGTCGACGAGGTCGAGGAGAAGATGCGCCGGGCCGGTTACAAGCCCGCTCGTCGCGAGGGCGCCCGGGAAGGGCGCTGGACGTTGCTCGACTACCGCGACATCGTGGTGCACATCCAGCACCAGGACGACCGCAATTTCTACGCGTTGGACCGACTGTGGAGCGACTGCCCGGTGGTGCCGGTGGACCTCGATACCGCAGCAGAGGCGGACGGGCCATGAGGACGCGCCGGTTGGTGATGCTCCGGCACGGTCAGACCGACTACAACCTGGGCAGCCGGATGCAGGGACAGCTCGACACCGATCTGAGCGAGCTGGGCCGCGCCCAGGCCGTGGCCGCCGCCGAGGTGCTGGGCAAGCTGCAGCCGGTGTTGATCGTGTCCTCGGATCTGCGGCGCGCGTTTGACACCGCCACCAAGCTGGGCGAGCAGACCGGGCTGTCGGTGCAGGTCGACGCGCGGCTTCGGGAGACCCATCTGGGTGAGTGGCAAGGCATGACGCACGCCCAGATCGACGCCGACGTCCCGGGGGCAAGGCTGGCGTGGCGTGAGGACGCCAGCTGGGCACCGCACGGAGGCGAGAGCAGGGTCGACGTGGCCGCTCGTAGCGTGCCGCTGGTCGCCGAGCTGGTCGCGGGCGTACCGGAATGGGGCGATGCGGACGCACCGGAGCGACCGATCGTGTTGGTGGCGCACGGCGGACTGATCGCCGCGCTGTCGGCCGCCCTGCTGAAGTTGCCGGTGGCCAACTGGCCGATCCTGGGCGGTATGCGCAACTGCAGTTGGGTGCAGTTGAGTGGCCATTCGAAGGATCCGGCGGGCTGCACGGCCAGTTTTGAGGACATCCGCTGGCGGCTGGACGTGTGGAACGCTTCGGCGCAGGTGTCCAACGATGTCCTCTAAATCTGAACAGTCCTCGGAGAACCCCAAGCCGACGCTGCTGATCTTCGCCGATTCACTGTCCTACTACGGCCCCACCGGCGGCCTGCCCGCCGACGATCCCCGAATCTGGCCCAATATCGTTGCCAGCCAATTGAATTGGGATGTAGAACTGATCGGCCGGATCGGATGGACCTGCCGCGACGTGTGGTGGGCGGCGACCCAGGACCCGCGGTCATGGGCGGCCCTGCCCCGAGCGGGGGCGGTGATCTTCGCGACCAGCGGAATGGACTCGCTGCCCTCGGTGTGGCCGACCGCTGTCCGAGAACTCATCCGCTACGTGCGCCCGCCACGGCTGCGGCGCTGGGTCCGCGACGGTTACGGCTGGTTGCAGCCGCGGTTTTCACCGGTCGCCAGGGCGGCACTGCCTCCGCACCTGACCGCGCATTATCTCGAGAAGACGCGCGGCGCAATCGATTTCAACCGGCCGGGCATCCCGATCGTGGCGTCACTGCCCTCGGTGCACATCGCCGAGACATACGGAAAAGCGCACCATGGCCGCGAGGGCACCGTGGCGGCGATCACCGCATGGGCACAGGAGCACAACGTCCCGTTGGTGGATCTCAAAGCCGCTGTCGCCGAACAGGTGATGAGTGGACGCGGAAATCCCGACGGGATCCACTGGAACTTCGAGGCGCATCAGGGAGTCGCGGACCTGATGCTCAAGGCGCTAGCCGAAGCCGGAGTGACGCCGAACGAGAAGTCCCACTGACCGTGCCAGTCGTGGTGGTCACCGATACCTCGTCGCGGGTGCCGGCCGAGTTACGGGACAAATGGGCGATTCGTGAAGTCCCGCTGCACATCCTGCTCGATAGCGCCGACCTGCGCGACGGCGTGGACGACGTCCCGGAGGACATCCACAAGCGGCACGCCACCACCGCGGCGGCTACCCCCGCCGAACTATGCGCCGCCTATCAACAGGCGTTGACCGATAGTGACGGCGATGGCGTTGTGGCCGTTCATATTTCGTCAGGACTATCGGGAACCTGTCGTGCCGCCGAACTCACCGCCGCCAACCTCGGGCCCGCGGTGCGGGTAATCGATTCCAAGTCCACGGCGATGGGCACCGGATTCATGGCGCTGGCCGCCGCCCGAGCCGCTGCCGCCGGGCAGGATCTTGATGCCGTCGCCCGCGCCGCGACCTCCGGAATCGACCGCACCCACGCCTACATGGTCGTGCACCGATTGGACAACCTGCGCCGCAGCGGACGCATCGGCGGCGCCAAGGCATGGCTGGGCACCGCGCTGGCACTCAAGCCGCTGCTGCACATCGACGACGGCAAACTCGTACTGGCGCAACGGATCCGGACCGCCAAGGGCGCCGTCACGGCGATGGTCGACCAGGTTTGCGAGATTGTGGGGGAGCATCCGGCCGAACTTGCGGTGCACCACGTCGCCAACCCCGACGGCGCGCAGGATGTCGCGGCCGCGCTGGCCGACCGGCTACCCGCGTGTGAACCTGCGATCGTGACGCCGCTCGGACCGGTGCTTGCGTTGCACGTCGGCGACGGCGCGCTCGCAGTGTGCCTGCAGCTGGCCGACTGAGTTTCGGCGCGCCTCAGATCTGTCGCACGAAGACGGTGGTGCCCACTGCATCGTTGTTCCAGAAGTAGATAGGCATTTGCGAGAAGGGGTAGGACCCCGTATTGAACACGTAGAAGTTGTTGGCCGTCGCCGATGACACAACAAAAGGCGTGTGATCGGCGGTGACAACCTGCGTGTAGAGCGGCACACCATTGATCGTGGTGACGGTGATGACCGTGCCCGCCGGCAGGTGGTTACCTAGCGCCAGGCCCGGCACCAATGACTGCGGGACGGCTCCCAGCTCACCGCCGGAGTCGATGAAGGCGCCCACGGTTTGCGGCAATCCATTGTTGATCTGCACTTGCACAACGGTTCTCGGGGCCCCGTCCATTTCCACAATGGGTGGCAGCGGGTTGGGCCCGAACTGCGCGATGCCGCGCGGCAGGTTGACCAACGTTCCCTCACTCATGTTGCCCGGCAACGTCGCAGTTACCGGCGAGCCGAATGGGAAATCGTTGTTCTGTCCCACACCCAGATAAGGCGTTAGCGAGTTGACCGGGATATTGGCACCCGAGCTCACTAAGAATGCGTTCTTCGCGACGCCGACCGTGGTCGGCCCCGAGACGATTCCATTCCCGAAGTTCAACGTCGTCTGATAGGTGTCGAAATCAACGTGAACCGCGCCCCCGTAGACGATGCTGCCCGACCCATTGGGCACACCGAGGGTCGCGAAATCGACGTAGCTCGGCGGGACCACAAGGCCGCTGGCGCCGGAGTCGAGAGTGACGGGCAGCCGTGGTCCGCTGCCAACCGAGATATCCAATATCGGGCTGCCCCACTGACCGGGATGAATAAGCGTTTGGTTCGGGCCCAGGGCCGTGCTGATCCCTGCGGTGCCCGGCAGTCCCAGCAGGCCACCGCGACCGCCCGCGCCGCCCACACCGCCGGGTCCACTGGCCCCGCCGGTACCGCCGATGCCGATCAGGCCGGCTGATCCGCCGGCGCCCCCGGGCATGCCGCCGTACAGGTTGTCACCGCCGGTGCCGCCGAGACCCAGCAAGAATCCGCCGGCCCCGCCGGCGCCGCCGGCGGCTCCGTATCGGACGCTGGTTCCGCCGGTACCACCCCTGCCGATCAACCAGCCACCGGGCTCGCCGGGCGTTCCCACGCCGTCAGCGGTGGTGTAGCCGTTAGCGCCGTCACCGAACAGTGGGCGCCCGGTCACGTCCACGAATGGGTCGTTGACCAGGTGTGACGCGGTCGAGGTGAGGTGCTGGGCGATGGCGATCTCGGCGAGGACAAACTCGCGGGCACTCTCGAGCATCCTGAGCTGGAATTGCTCGTAGGACGTGGCGAACTGCTTGGCGACGGTTTGATATTGCAGCCCATGCTCGGCAAAGAACGTCGCGACCGCGGTCGAGATTTCGTCGGCGGCGGCCGGAATCAGAGCACCGGTAGGAAAGGCGGCGGCTCTGTTGACCGCGTTCAGTCCCGCGCCAAGATTTTCCAAATCCGTTGTCGCCGAAGCCAACACCTCGGGACGCACGAGCACCAACGACATGTAAGCCCTCTCCCGTACCTGCCGCTTTCAGCGGCACCCGACACCGACTGTTAACGGAGTCGAGACGCGGTCAAAGCATACCGTCGAGCAAATGCTCTGGGATGCGAATTGAAAAGCTACCCGGTGACGGCGCCCATGTATATGCCGCCGTATATGCCGCTCAAATTTCGGTGGCGGTCAGGCTCTTGTTCGCGCCCCGACACGTAGTGCGTTGTCGCCCCTGGGATGCACAACTTGCGGCCACCAGAACCAACGGCCGAGCAACGTGGCGATCGACGGCATCAACAACGTGCGCACGATCAGCGTGTCCAGCAGCAGACCGATACAGACCGTGGACCCAAACTGGCCCAGGACGCGCAGATCGCTGCCGAGCATCGAGGCCATGGTGAATGCGAACACCAGTCCCGCGGCGGTCACCACGCCACCGGTTCCGGCCATGGAACGAATGATTCCCGTCTTGAGACCGGCATGGATCTCCTCCCTGAATCGGGAGACCAGCAGCAGGTTGTAGTCGGATCCGACAGCTAACAGGATGATCACCGACAGTGCCATCACGATCCAGTGGATCCTGATGCCGAAAAGGTCCTGCCAGATCAGCACCGAGAGCCCGAACGACGCCGCGATCGAGCTGGCCGCTGTGCCGACGATGACCAGCGCGGCGACCACGCTTCGGGTGAGCAACAGCATGATCATGAAGATCAGCGTCAGCGCCGACACCACCGCAATCATCAGGTCGTACTTTGCGCCGTCGTGCATGTCCTTGAACGTGGCTGCCGTTCCGCCCAGATAGACCTTGGCATCGGCCAGCGAGGACTGTTTGAGCCCCTCCTGCGCGGCGAGCCGTTCTGAGTCGACGCGCGAAATCCCTTCCGGCGTCATCGGATCGCCCTGGTGGGTGATGAAGAAGCGGGCCGACTTCCCGTCTGGTGACAGGAACATCCGCAGACCGGTCTGAAAGTCCGGGTTGTCGAAGGCTTCCGGTGGCAGGTAGAAGAAGTCGTCGTTCTTCGACGCATCGAAGCTCTGCCCCATAACGATCGCGGTATTGCTCAGCTCGTCCATCTGGTCGAGCATCGCCGAGAAGGTCGCCTGCATCGTCAGTGTCAGGGCCTTGGTCGTTTTCATCGTGGTGATCATCGGTGGGATCAACACCAACATCTGATGGGTGGCCGCCGCGGTGCGCTGAATGTCTTTGGTGAGTTCGTCGAATTGGCCGGCCAATTGGTCAAACCCATCCAACGACTCGAACAGCGATCGCAACGACCAGCAAATCGGGATGTCGAAACAGTGTCGCTCCCAATAGAAATAGCTGCGTATCGGGCGCCAGAAGTCGTCGAAGTCGGCGATGTGGTCGCGCAGTCGGTTGGTGATCTCGGCGGTGTCGGCCGTCGTCTTGGCGCTGTCGTCGGCGGCGCTGGAAAGTTCCTTCGTCACCGTGTACATGCGCTCCATGGTCTCGATCATGAACTGCATTTGGTCGGCCATCGTGGTGATGTCGGCCATCCGGTCCTTCAGGAACTTCATGTTCTGCATGGTCGTCTGGCTTTGCATGCTGTTCTGAAATGGTATGGAGCTGTGCTGAATTGGAATGCCCAGCGGACGGGTGATGTCCTGCACCATGGCAATGCCGACGGTGCGCATCACGTTCTTGGCCACCCGGTCCAGCACCAGCATGTCGGCCGGGTTGCGCATGTCGTGGTCGGCTTCAACCATCAACATGTCCGGATTCATCCGCGCCTGGGAGAAGTGCCGGTCGGCGGCCTCCTGACCGAGGTTGGACGGCGCGGACGTCGGCAGGTAATAGCGGTCGTTGTAGCTGGTGTGGAAGCTGGGCAGCGCCACCATGCCGATCAGCACGATTGCGGTGCTTACCGCCAAAACCGGTGCGGGCCAACGCACCACCGCGGTGCCCACCCGCCGCCACAGTCGCCCTTGCTTGCGTGCCCGCTTGGACTCGAACAGGTGCAACTTGCTGCCCAGGAAGACCACCGCGGGGCCCAGCGTGAGGCCGGCCAGCACCACGACCAGCATGCCGATCGCCACCGGCGCGCCCATGGTGTTGAACCAGGGCAGGCGCGCGAAGCTCAGGCAGTAGGTAGCGCCCGCGATGGTCAGTCCCGACCCCAGGACGACGGGGGCCACCCCACGAAATGTGGTGTAGTAGGCCGTTTCTCGGTCCTCGCCGGCTCGCAGCGCCTCTTGATATCGGCCGACAAGGAAGATTCCGTAATCGGTTCCGGCCGCGATCGCCAGCATGGTCAGGATGTTGGCCGCGAACGTGGTCAGTCCGAATGCGTTGTTTTCGGCGAGAAACGCGACCAGCCCGCGCGCTGATGCCAACGCGATGAACGTCATGAACAACTGCACCAGGGTGGTGACGATCGATCGGTAGACCAACAGCAGCATGATCGCGATCGCGCCCAGGGTGAACAGGGTGATCTTGGCCAGACTGGCATTGCCGATGACGTGCATGTCGTCACTGAGCGCGGCCGGACCCGTGACGTAGACCTTCAGCCCGTTCGGTGGCGGGTTCTTGTCGATGACCTTTCGCACGGCCTCCACCGAGTCGTTGGCTTCGGTAGTGCCCTGGTTGCCGGCCAGGTTCAACATGACGTAAGCGCCCTTGCCGTCGGCGCTCTGGGCTCCGGCCGCCGTCAGCCGGTCGCCCCAGAAATCCTGGATGTGCTGAATGTGCTTGGGCTGTTCGCGCAGTTGACGGATCAGGTCGTCGTAATACCGGTGGGCGGCATCACCGAGTGGTCCCTGACTTTCCAGCACAATCATCACCGTGCTGTTGGAGTCGAATTCCTTGAAGTTGTGACCCAGCCGCATCATCGCCACCATGGACGGCGCGTCCACGGGAGTCATCGGCGCGGAATGCTGTTCGCCGACGGCTTCCAACGATGGAACGAAGACGTTGAGCACCACGGTGATCAACACCCAGCCCAGGATGATCGGCACCGCCAGGATGCGGATCAGGTGCGGGATTAAAGGCCGGTGGTGCTTGGCCGCGGGGCCGTCGGCGACCTGGATCGGCGCCGTGTCGTCAGTGCTCGCGCGCGTCGTGCTGTTGAGGTCGCTCATGCCGATTTCACCAGGCAGAAGGTCTGCGGGTTGACGCCGTCGGACTTCTTTTCTTCACGAACCACCCCGTCGACGGTGATCCGGCAACCAATGCGGCTGCCGTCGGTTTGCGCCATGATGTTGGCGCTCACCGACGGCAGTGTCGTCGAGACGGTGAACGACCAGGGCAGCGGCGCGTTGTTGACCTGGTGGGTGTTGGCATCGGCGTCCCAGTAGTTGATGTTGGCGGTGGCGCCGGCCGAACCGTAGATCTCGTAGAGCACCACTTTCGGGTTGAACTGCACGATCTCGATGCCGGCACCGGCGTTGGCATTGAGGTCCTCGGAGCCGAAGATTTTGTGCAGCCGCGACACGACAAGCGCGGAAATGGGGAGAACCACCACCAGAACCAGCGGTATCCAAAGCTTTTTCAGGAAACGAAGAGTGGGACCCGCGACCGGAACAGTCCTCATCGCCACCTCGCTAACGGTTTGCACATACCGACCCCGGACACAACGCGAGATCGCGGAGCTTGCTTCCCGCGCGGCGGGATACTAGCTCGGCTAAGTATGCTAGCCCGGTAGTGGACGATAGCGTTCCTCGGGGTGGCTGCAATGTGCCGAACGACACTGTTAGCGCGCGACCCTGCCGGTGACCGGCGGTAGGTCGGCCAGTGTCACGATGCCGGGGCGGGCGGCCACTACCGCAGGCACCGCATTGGTGACCGGCAGCGCGGTGTAAATCATGCCGAGTCCCATGAACCCGGGTTCTTTCCAATCCCGCGGCGGGAGACAGTGCAACACCGTGCGCATGTTGGGCAGGCCGAAGACCTGGATGACATGGCCGTGCTCGAGCGGTTTGGGTGGGATCACGTGATCGCCCATGGTCCAGTTGAATCCGACGCTGACGACGTTGCGGTCGCCCTCCCAGCCGCGGTGGTAACCGTGCACGGCGCCAACGGTTCCGGCCGGGATCTTCATGAAACCCAGGTCCGTGTCGCCGGTGGCGGCGGTGAAGGTGACGTCGAAGGTCATCCGGTCCAGTCGGGCGCCGATCGCGTCGGCCATCATCGCGGCGGACTCGGCGAATACCTCACTTTCGCGCCGCACGCTCTCGGCCAGACCCGGCGTCTCGGGATCCTGCGAAAAGCCCATCGCCGTCTGGGTTCCCGCGGATTCGTAGGTCGAACAGTCCACTGATTCGGTGATGCGGATCTCGTCGACGCGCTCGCAGCAGCCGCTGAGCACCATGCCGACCATGTTCGTTATGCCCGGGTGGGCGCCGCTGCCGAAAATAGAGGAGTTGCCTTTCGCGCAAGCCTGCAGAATGCGCTCGCGGTCCTGCGGCGTCTGCTTGCCGCCGGTGATCCACGCCGCGCTGGAGCACACGTTGACCCCGGACTCCAGCAGCCGCACCAACTCGTCGATGTTGGGCCACAACGGGTTATAGCAACACGCATCCGCGCCCAAGGCGATCAGCGCGTCGATGTCGCTGGTGGCCTGCACACCCGTCGGCTCCGGCCAGCCCGCCAGATCGGCGGCGTCGACACCGACCTTGTCCGCGCCGTGCGCATACACCCCGACGAGTTCCATGTCTGGCCGGCCGATGATCGCGTGCAACGAGCGTTGTCCGATGTTGCCCGTCGTCCATTGGATGACACGCAGCGGACGGTCTGGGCTGGCCGTGCTCGTGGGGGAGCTCATCGGGTACTCCTTGCTGCCAGCGCCGAACGTGCGGCCAGTCGCACCCTCGGCGTCGAACGTGCGGCCAGCCGCACACTCGGCGGGACTATCAGTGACCGGCCCGGTTCAACACCGACATCGCACCGGACAGAATCTGCGAAAACGGATCGGCGCCGCCACCGAAGGTGGCCTGCGTGGCCGGCGCGGTGACGGCCGCCGGGTCGTAGCCGTTGACCGGATCCACCTGGACCGGAGCGGTCAGCGGGTCGTCGTTGCGGGAGTAGCCCGCGTTGACCGACGGCAGCATCACCGCGTCGAGCTTGTTCAACGTTTCCTCATCGACCCCGAGGTATTGGAAAGCAAGTGTCAGTGGCAGATGCCGTTCGGGAATCAGGAATGTGGTGGTCTTCGCGCCGCGGGAGTTGACCGTCGTACGGATGTTCTGCGGCGGCACCATGCTCGCGTTGGTGAAGGCGACCGCGGTGTGCCCGGTCATCAGCCCCACCAACGTATTGGCGAGCGACATCAGGTTGTCCGGCCGGTCGGGGAAGTCGGCGATCGAGTCGTAGGCGGAGATGAACATCCTGGTGTCGTACTGACTCTCGACCGGCGGCGGCACCTCATAGTCGAGTGCGGGGACGATGCTGCCGACCGGGAACATGGCGGTCAGGAAACTCTCGCCGAACGCATGTCGGGCTACCGGATCGCCAAATGTGTTGAAGGTCAAGTGCTCTGGCGGCGGAGCGTTCGGATCGGTGGCGAGCCTGGCCTGAAGTTCGTCGAGCACCAACGCACCTTCGGACAAGCCGATGACGGTGCCGGGACCGCCCGCGCTGATCGCCGCGGCGAGATTGTCCGCACCGACGACGACCGACTCGCCGACACTCGGGCCGTCCGCGCCCAACCCGGGCAACATTTCGTCCAGCCTGGCGATGCCGGGGAACAGCCGTCCCAGTACGTGCCCCTGGACCTGCCCTGCGGGGTAGTCGACGATCTGCCGGCGACGGGTGGGCAGCCATTCGGCGCCTTCGCGGCGAATGTACTCGTCATAGGGAATGCCCAGGACGTGCGCGCCGCCCAGCGCGTAGGCCATCTCGTCGGTCGGCGACGGGACCAGCGGCGATTCGTCGGCTTTCGCGACCCCGGTGCCGAAACAACCTGTGGTGCTAGCCATTACCAGCGCGAAAGCCGCCGCGAGTAGTTTCTTCATCCCTACACCTCGCCTGCTCGACTCGATTCGTAGTCTGTCACACGTCATCCACCCGCGCCGACCCGGCGCTCTCGCGGCCGCGACGGCCACCAACTGGCCTGCCCCACCAGGGCGGCCACCGCCGGGACCAGGATGGTGCGGACCACGAAGGTGTCGAGCAGTATGCCGACACCGATGATGAAGCCGCCCTGTACCACGGTGCTGATGCTGGAGAACAGCAGACCGCACATCGAGGCGGCGAAGATCAATCCCGCCGCCGTGATCACACCGCCGGTCGAGCCCAGCGCGCGTATGACGCCGTAGCGCATGCTGCGCGGAGATTCGTCACGCATGCGCGAGACGAAAAGCATGTTGTAATCGGCACCCACCGCGACCAACACTACGAATGCCAAAGGCGCCACGCTCCAATGCAATTGCTGATGCAGCAGGTACTGGAAAAACAGGACGCCGATACCCAGCGCGGACAGGTACGAGATCACTACGGAGCCAACGAGGTAGAGCGGCGCGATCACCGCACGCAGCAGCACCATCAGGGTCAGCAGCACGACGAGGATGGTCACGGCGATGATGAAGCGGATGTCGTGGTCGTAGTAGGCGCGGGTGTCGCGCAGCGTCACGGTGTATCCCGCCATCGAGACCGTGGCGTCCGCGAGCGCGGTATTCGGTTGGGCCCCCTGGGCGGTGGCGGTGATGGCGTTGATCTGATCCATCGCTTCGGCACTGAACGGGTTGAGTTTGGTTTGCACCAGGTACCGCACCGTGTGGCCGTCCGGGGAGACAAACATCTTGGCGGCCTTCTTGAACTCGTCCAACTGCAGCAGCTGAGCCGGGATGTTGAAGCCCGCCATAGACGGTTGTGCCGCTTCGTCTTTCATCGCCAAGAGAAACGCTGACGCCTCACCGAGTCCGGCACCCAGTTGTTTGACTTGGTCGACGAGCTGTTCTACTCCGTCAGCCAGTTGCTGGCTGCCGCCCGCGGAGCGATCGGCTCCCTGTTGGAGTCTGGTCAGGCCGCCCTGCAGGCCGCCGGGCTGATCGAGGCCCACCGCATGCAGCGCCTTGGTCAGCTGAGCGAACGTCGCGCGCAACCGGTTCACGGTCGCCTCCAGGGTCTGCCGGTCCTGGAAGGTCTGCATCTGTTGGGCCAGCTCGTTGATTCGCTCGATGCTGCCGTCGCCGCTTACGTTGACCATTCGCTCGAACTGGGCCCGGGTGTTGCTGCAGGACGGATCGGCGTTGCACACCATATTGTTCTGCAGGGCCGCCAGCACCGGACCGATCCAGCCGAACATGTCTTTGACGGCCGTGAAGTTCATCCCCATGGCTCTGCCCAGCGCATTGACGCTGTTGACGAGCTTGGTCGCGGTCTCGACTTCCGCGACCAGCCTGTCGCCGCCGTATTGGCTTCGCATCGAGGTGAAAGCGTCGATCACCCCTTGGAAACTCGACACGATCTGGCTGACCTGTCCGCGCGCCTCCCGGAGGTTGGTTGCCAGTAGGTCGGCGCCGTTCACCAGGCGGTTGAGGTCGTCGGTGTGATCGCTGATCAAGTCAGACGCGCCACCTAGCCGGGCCCCGATGGCGCCGGCCTGGTAGGTGGCCCGCAACTCTTCGGGCACCACACCGGTGGGTCGGGTGATGCCGGTGACCGCGGCGACATTCGGTAGTTGGCTGACCCGCTCAGCGAGTTGTTCGAGATCGGCCAAGGCGCGCGGGGTGCGCAGGTCATGCGGTGACCGAATCAGGATGAACTGGGGAATGGACTGATTGACCGGGAAGTGGTTTTCCAAGGCGGCATAGCCGATCGAGCTGGGCGCTGATGCCGGCACGGCCTTGCGGTCGTCGTAGTTGTAGCGCACCAATCCCGCACAGGCGGCCAGGATCGCCAGGACCAGCAGGCTGGCCACCAGATGCGCAGTCGGACGGCGCACGATGCGAACGCCGGACCGCCGCCACAGCCGGGCGGTGAGCTCACGACGGGGCTTGACCCAGCCGCGGGGACCCGCAATCACCAGGATCGCGGGCAGCAGGGTCAACGCCGCCAGGAATGCGACGCCGATTCCGATCGCCGACGCCACACCGACGGTCGAGAAGATCCCCATCCGCGAGAAGCTGATCCCGAGGAAGGTGATTCCCACCGTGGCGGCGGATGCCGTGATCACCTTGCCTATCGAAAGCAGCGCGTTGCGGACGGCTTCGTCGAAGTCCGCGCCCGATCGCACGTAGTCGTGATAGCGGCTGATCAGGAACACCGCGTAGTCGGTTCCCGCGCCGGCGATTATCGCGCTGAGAAACACGATCGACTGATTCGATACGCCCAGGCCGGTCAACTGGGAGACGCCGGCCACCACGGCTTGGGCGATCACGAGCGAACCGCCGATTGCGATCAATGGCAGCAGCATGGTCACCGGATTGCGGTAGACGAGCAGCAGCACAAGCAGGACCAGGACGCCGATGGCAATCTCGATCGGCAGCCGGTCGTGTTGACCGGCGGCGGTCAGGTCGGCGACGGTGGCCGCGGGTCCGGTGAGATGTGCTTTCAGCGGCGTTCCGCTCGTCTGGTTCACGGTGTGCTCGACGATGTCAGCGACGCGGTTGAACGCGGCGTAGGACTTCGGAGTGCCCAGTTCGCCGGCCAGGCCGACCGGCAGCACCCACGACTTGTGGTCCTTGCTGGTCAGCGCGGGACGTAAGGCCGGGGTGGTCACGAAATCCTGCACCATCACGACATTGCGGGTGTCCTGACGCAGCGCGTCGACCAGCTTTCGGTAGACGGCTTCGTGGGTGGGTCCGAGACCGTGCTCGTCGGTTAGGACCACCAACAGCAGGTCTTCTGAACCCGATTCGCGGAACGCCTCGGTCATCTGTCGGGCGGCGACGCTCGACGGGGCATTGGGGGGCAGGATGGTTATCGGATGCCGCTGGGCCATCTCGTTGAGGGAAGGAAATGTCAGCGGAAGCGTCACCGCGATCGCGGCCCACAGCCCGATCACCAGCCAGGGCCACCGCACCACTACATCGGCTAGCCGTCGCAACTCGTCCCCACCTCCGGTACTCGCAGTCGTGCGCCACCGCCCGCGACACCGACCCGGACGCGAATCGCGCGAGTGCGAGAAACCGCAGTCTTCGAGTCACCCCACACTATGCAACGCGTCCCCAGTTTCCACTGTCGGCGACTTGGGCACACACCGCTTTCATCGCCTCCATGTAGCGGGCAACGGATTTCTGGGCGACCGGGTTGTCCGGATGCATCACCGCCATCGCGGTGCCCTCGCCGTATTTGAAGATGTAAACCGTGAGCTGGTACGAATACCTGCCGTCCCCATAGATACCGATGCTGTCCGCATAACCCATGTCGGCGGCGGCGAGGACGGCGTTGAGCGGGGCGGCGTCTGCGTGCAGGAAGTTCGTCACGGGAAAGTTGGGGCGAGGCCAACTCAGCGACGGCACCAACTCCAACGCGCGGTAGTAGGGCACCCTGGCCATGTCCAGACCGGAATCGAAGGACGCCTGTGCTGCCCACGCCGCTTCCGCGAACGAAGTCGCGGCTATCGGCACGGTGATCGGCACCAGGCCGGTAAACCAGCCCTGGGTCATGAAGTTGTCCGAACTGGTGCGGGAGTCGCGTGGGGTGAGTCCGTAATAGGTGGTAGCACCGGTGAACTCGTGTTCGACCTGAGCGATGCACGCGAACAGGCCCCCGACGAAGCGGGCACCGGCGGCGGTGCAGGCCGAGTCGAACCGGGCGGTCTGGTCGGGGTCCATCAGGATCTCGGTGACCATGTCGCTGTTGCTGGGGGTCGACGGGTCGCCCAGCGGCAGCGGGAAGTCGGGAAGGCTGCCGTCGTTGTTCTCGGCGAAGTCGATCCACGCTTTGATTTGCGGTGTATCGACCGTCAGCGTCGAGGTGTATTCGCGTTCCCGGACGCAGAAATCGTCGTAGCTGCCGGCTTCGGGCAGGGCGAGGGCTTGGCCGCTTGCCGTCAGTGTGGTGTACATGCCGTGCGATTCGAGCATGGTGATGCCGATGAGCGTCGCATCGCCGTGGACGTGGTCGATGCACGCGTAGAAGGTGAAATGGCTTTCGCTCTGCACGATTCCGAACGTGAAGCAACCCCATTCGAATGCATTCGGGGTAGCCACGACATGGTCATGTATCTGTGGGACGGTCATAGCACCGTGGTCGATCGGCATGAATTCGATATCGTCGGGATCGCTGATGGTTCGCCTGACGATGTCGCCGTCCGGTCTGTATTCGAACCAACTTCGGTAGGTGTCATGCCGGCGCAGATATGCGTTGAGCGCACGATCCATCACGCTGATGTCGCATTCACCCGGAACTTCACAGGTGGCGATGATCTGCCGTGAATAGTCGAGTCCGGCTGCGGGACGGTCATGGCAACCACGAAGATGCTGAGCCTGCATGTAGCTGACCGGCACCGAACTGACCGGCGCGTGCCGGGCCTTCTCGCGTGCCTCGGCCGTCGGATGCCAGGAGATGACTGTGCCTGGGCGCACCGTCCAATCGTTGATTGAGCCGATCGTAATTTTCCCGATACGCAAGATTTCTCCTCGACGTGGACCGCCCTGGTGAGGTCCGCTGCTAGCGCCATCAAGATAACCCGCGGCCATACACCGTCGGCGAAGTGCGTGATCGGGACACAGCCGCTCGGGTAGGCGGCGGATGGTTAAAGTGGACCAGCGGCTTGGTGTGGGGACCGGGGCGGCACCGCTTTGGTGACCAATACCCCATGTCAGCCCCGAGCAGGGTTCTTCCTTGCAATACTTGCGTCAAAGATAATTTTGCGGCGCAACCGGGCGGTGGGTGATGCTGCCGGCTAGGGCTCGGTTGGAGCCACGGCGGGGGCCGCCCGACGCGCCATATTGGCCAGCCCAGGGCGATCGAGCGTTTGCGGTCGAGTCAGAGAGGACACGCGCAATGGCAACAGCCGACGACCGGTCGGAGCAGACGTCGCGGTTTGCGGTCGTCGGTTACGCGGTGCGCTTTCCGGGCGCTGCCAATGCCGATCAGTTCTGGGACGTGTTGCGCCAGGGACGCGAAGGCATATCGGAGGTACCCGGAGACCGCTGGGATGCCGACGAATTCTTCGACCCGGATCCCGACGCGCCCGGCAAGGTTGTCACTCGCCGCGCAGGTTTCGTCGACGACGTCACGGGCTTCGACGCGCCGTTCTTTGGTCTGTCGGCCCGCGAAGTCAGGTTGATGGACCCTCAGCACCGATTGCTGTTGGAGACGGCGTGGCACGCGGTGGAGCATTCGGGCACCGCACCAACGGCTCTGGCGAACACCAACACCGGGGTGTTCATCGGTCTGTCCACCCATGACTACCTGGGGATGGCTTCCGACGAGCTGGATTATCCCGAAATCGAAGCCTATATGGCGATCGGGACGGCGGCGGCCGCGGCGGCGGGCCGGATCAGCTACCGGTTGGGACTGCAGGGCCCGGCGGTCACCGTGGACACCGCATGTAGTTCGTCGCTGGTGGCGATTCATCAGGCGTGCCAGGCGTTGCGGTTGGGGGAGTGCGATTTGGCACTGGCCGGGGGCGCGAATGTGCTGCTCAGTCCGGCGACCATGATCACGTTCTCGCACGCGCACATGCTCGCTCCGGACGGCCGCTGCAAGACGTTCGACGCCGCCGCGGACGGCTATGTGCGCGGCGAGGGCTGCGGTGTGATCGTGGTGAAGCGACTCGAGGACGCGGTCCGCGACGGTGACCACATCCGGGCGGTGATCCGGGGCAGCGCGGTGAACCAAGACGGCGCATCGGGCGGCTTGACGGTGCCCAACGGGATCGCTCAGCAGCGGGTGATCACCGAAGCCATGCAACGGGCCGGTGTCGCGCCCAGCGAAGTCGGATATTTGGAGGCCCACGGCACCGGGACATCGTTGGGCGACCCGATCGAGGTCCAAGCCGCGGGTGCCGTACTCGGCGCGGGCCGCGATGCCGACCGGCCACTGTTGATCGGTTCGGTCAAGACCAACATCGGTCACCTGGAAGCGGCTGCGGGGATTGCCGGCGTGGTCAAGGTGATCCTCTCGCTCGAGCACGAAGTGCTGCCCAAGCACCTGAACTTCCGCGATCCCTCGCCGCACATTCCGTGGGACCGGCTCGCGGTGCACGTGGTCGATGAAACCACCGGCTGGGAACGAGACGGACGGCCTCGGATCGCGGGCGTCAGCTCGTTCGGATTCTCCGGCACCAACGCACACGTCATCCTTGAGGAAGCACCGGCCGATGCCATCCCGGCGCCGCTCGAGCAACCCGCCGATCGCCGATTCAGCGTGCTTCCAATATCGGCCCGCACCCCGGCTGCGTTGGTGCAGGTTGCCGAACGCTACCGAAGCTGGCTCAGCGAACATCCGGAAACCGCTTTGTCCGACGTGTGCTTTACCGCCGGAGCGGGACGGGCGCACTTCGAGCACCGCGCTGCGTTGGTGGTCAATTCCACCGAGGTCGCCGGCGAATTGCTCGAAGCCCTCGCCGACGACCGACCGGCTCCCGGATTGGTTCGGGGAGTGTGCGCTGACACCCCGAAGACCGCGTGGCTGTTTCCGGGCCAGGGTAGCCAGTACACGGGCATGGCCAAAGAGCTGTTCAAGACCGAGCCCGTGTTCGCCGAGACCGTGCTGCGGTGCGCCGAGGTGGTTGACCCGGTGCTCGAAAAGCCGTTGCTGGACGTCATTTTCGCTGCGGATGACGACGACACGCTGCGCCAGACCAGCTACGCCCAACCCGCGTTGTTCGCAGTGGAGATGGGGCTGGCCCGGCTTTGGCAGTCATGGGGTTTCGAACCCGATGTGGTGCTCGGGCACAGCGTCGGGCAGTATTCGGCCGCCTGCGTCGCCGGGGTGTTCAGCCTCGAGGACGGCGCGTTGCTGCTCGCCGAGCGCGGCCGCCTGTTCGGCAACCTGCCAGCCGGCGGTCGGATGGTAGCCGTGTTCGCCGACGCCGAGCGGGTCGAGCGGTTCACCGACGAATACCCGCGGCTATCGGTGGCCGCCTACAACGGGGCCAATACGGTGCTGTCGGGGCCTGCGGAGGATCTGGACGGCGCGGTGGCCACGTTGACGGCCGACGGCGTCCGCTGTGATTGGCTCGACACCAGCCACGCCTTCCACTCGGCGCTACTTGACCCCGCGCTCGACGAATTCGAGACGTATGCGAGCCAGTTCGAATACCGTGCGCCGCAACGAATTCTGGTGTGCAACCGGACTGGTGCCGCGCTGGGCAGGAACGTGAAGCTCGACGGCGCTTACTGGCGCCGCCACGCGCGGCAACCGATCGAATTCGCCAAGAGTGTGACCACCCTGGCCGATGTCGGATGTGCGGTGCTGCTCGAGGTCGGACCGCAACCGGTGCTCACCGCCGCGGCGCTGCGCGCCTGGCCGGACCCGGCGACCGCACCGCGGGCCATCGCCTCCTTGCGCCGAAATGCCGGCGACCGCCGCCAGATCGCCGAAGCCCTCGCCAACGCATATGTCCTGGGCCATGTGCCGAATTTTGCTGCTGTGCAACCGGTATCGGCGCACAAGCTGGACCTGCCGCCGTATCCGTTCCAGCATCGCGAGTACTGGTATAAGGAAAAGCGCACCCGCCCCACCTTTAGCGCCGGCGAATCGGACGGGGTCCGCACCGAGGCCGTCCGGTTGCTCGAAGACGGCCGCGTCGAGGAACTCGCGGCGCTGCTCGACGGGGGGAGCGGCGACCAGCAAACCATCGATACGTTGAACAAGCTTGCCGCACAACACAACCGGCAGCGCAGCGCCCGGTCCATCGCCGATGCGCGCTACGAGATCCGCTGGATAGAAGCTACTTCGGGGCGGGCCGGCGAGGAATCCTGCTGGCTGGTGGTCGGTGACGACGCCGAGGTGACCCAGCCTTTGGTCGAGGCATTGACCGCCCGCGGCCACCGGTACCACGTTGTCGGGTTGCCCGCCTCCGACGCCGACGAGCAAGCTTTGCAACAGGTCTTGCGCGACTTGGCTGCCGAGGAATCGTCGTTGGGAATCCTGCATCTGGCGGCGCTGGAATCTGATACCGCACCATCGATGCGCTCGCTGCTGCGGATGCAACACCGGGTATTGGCCGGGACGCGTCGACTCTTCCGTGCCGCGGCGGCGGCCGAACTGCGCACCCCGATCTGGCTGATAACGCGAGGCGCACAACGGGTTACCGACACCGACACTGTTTCGCCGGTGCAGAGCTGCTTGTGGGGGTTCGGCCGCGCCGCCTCCCTGGAACATCCGCACGTGTGGGGCGGACTGGCAGATTTGGCCGCGGGCGGGACCGACGACTGGTCGCGGCTGGTCAACCAGTTGGCCGCGCCGGGCGGGGAAGACCAACTCGCGCTGCGGGATCAGGCGATCTACGTGCCGCGGCTGACCCGGTGCACCGGCCTGCCGACCGCTGCACAGCTGGAATTACGCTCTGACGCAACGTATCTGGTGACTGGCGGCTTGGGATCAGTCGGGCTGGAGATCGCCGGATACCTGGCCGAGCACGGGGCCCGGCAACTGGTGCTGACCAGTCGCCGCTCACCGAGCCCGGAAGCTCAGCAACGCATCGACGCGATGGCCGAACAGTTCGGCTGCGAAACAAGGGTTGTCGCGGCTGATGTCGCCAATCCGCATGACGTGGCGCGTCTGTTGGCCACGGTGGAGTCCGAGCTTGCGCCGCTGGCCGGAGTCGTGCACGCGGCGGGCGAAATGGGCACCACCGTGCTGCGTGATCTGGATGACGCCGAAATCGACCGAGTGTTCGCCGGGAAGGTTTGGGGCGCTTGGAATTTGAGCGAGGCCACGGCGGGGCTGCGGTTGGATTTCTTCCTCAGCACCTCCTCGATCGCCTCGGTGTGGGGCAGCTTCGGCCAAACCGCCTACAGCGCGGCGAACGCCTTCCTGGACGGGTTGTCCTGGCGGTTGCGTGAGCAGAATGTCCCAGCGGTCAGCATCAATTTCGGTCCCTGGCTGGCGGGATCGACCGGCATGGCCGACGAGGAAGCTCGTGCGCGGCTGGATCAACGTGGGGTCAAGGCGATGACGCCCGCTGACACCTTGGCCGGCATGGCCGAATTCATGACCGCCTCCGCACCGCAAGGTGTGGTCGCCCGCATCGACTGGTCCCGCTTCCTGCCGCTCTACCAGCAGGCAGGCAAGCGGTCGTTTCTGGCCGACCTGGAACGCGAGGTGCCTGATCTGGTATCCGCACCGACACCGTCGGGGACCACCCGCCTGGTCGAACAGCTGAAGGTCGCGCCCGTGCAACAGCGCAAGCGGATCGTGCTGGAACATCTGCGCACGGCCGTCGCGGAGGTGACCCATACCGACAGCGCCGAAATCCGGGAAGAGGCAGGGCTTTTCGACCTCGGCATGGACTCGCTGATGGCCGTGGAACTGCGCCGCCGACTCGAGCAGGCCGTCGGCAAGGAGTTGCCGGCGACCCTGGCGATGGACTACCCGCGCATCACCGACGTCGCGGAATACCTGCTCAACGACGTCCTCGGGCTCGGCGCATCCGCCGCTGCCACGGCGGAGGCGACCAGGGCCCCGGCCGCTCCGGCGGCGACCGCCTCGGATGAGCCGATCGCCGTCGTCGCGGTGGCGTGCCGCTTCCCCGGCGGACCGGATCCCGAGTCCTACTGGAAGGTGCTATTCGACGGCGTCGACGCGATCCGCGAAATTCCGGACGACCGTTTCGACATCGACGAGTACTACGACCCGGACCAGGAGACGCCGGGCAAGATCTACACCCGCTACGGCGGATATCTCGACGGCGTGGACGGATTCGATCCGGAGTTCTTCGGCATCTCCCCGCGCGAAGCGGTATGGATCGATCCGCAACAGCGGCTGATGCTCGAAATCGCGTGGGAAGGCTTGGAGCGTGCCGGGTATTCACCGGCGGCGTTGCGCGGCAGTCGAAGTGGCGTGTTCGTGGGGGTGGCCGCCAACGAATATTCGCACCTGCTGTCCGGCGACTCGGTGGACAGCATCGAAGCCCACTTCATCACCGGCAATGCGCTTAACGCCATCGCCGGTCGGGTTGCCTTCGCGCTCGGACTGGAGGGTCCGGCGGTGGCGGTAGACACCGCGTGCAGTTCCTCGCTGGTGGCGGTCCATCAGGCCTGTCAGGCCCTGCACTCCGGTGACTGCGACCTGGCGCTGGCGGGCGGGGTGAACGTGTTGTTGAGCCCGGCCTCCATCGTCGCCGCATCGCGTGCCCGGATGCTTTCACCCGACGGCCGATGCAAGACCTTCGACGCCGCCGCCGACGGCTATGTGCGCAGTGAAGGCTGCGGCATCCTGGTGCTCAAGAGGCTTAGCGACGCGCAGCGCGACGGCGACCGGATCGCCGCCGTCATCCGCGGCACCGCGGTCAACCAGGACGGCGCGTCTAGCGGTCTGACCGTACCCAACGGCGGTGCGCAGCAACGACTTATCACTTCGGCGCTGACGCGCGCCGGCATCGGCGGCCGCGACGTCGACTACCTCGAAGCGCACGGCACCGGCACCGCGCTGGGCGACCCGATCGAAGTGCAGGCCGCCGCGGCGGTCTACGGCCCCGGCCGCGACCCGGACCGTCCGCTGCTGATGGGATCGGTAAAGACCAACATCGGGCACCTCGAGTCGGCCGCCGGAGTCGCCGGCTTAGTCAAAGTCGTATTGGCACTGCAGCACGAGGTGCTGCCGCAGAACCTGCATTTCGAAAATCCCTCGCCGCACATCCCCTGGCACACCCTCCCGGTGCGGGTCGTCGACACTGCGGTGCCCTGGCAGGCCAATGGCCGGACCCGGCGGGCCGGGGTAAGTTCATTCGGCTTCACCGGAACCAACGCCCACGTGCTCATCGAAGAGGCGCCGCCACCGCTGGCCAGTCCCGACGAATACTCGCCGGAGGACGCCAGTTCCGACCGCGCGTCGGCACCCGACACCCAACAGGTCAGCGTGTTGCCCCTGTCGGCACGGTCTGCTCAGGGCCTGGTGGCACTAGCGCAGCGGTACGGGGACTGGCTGGACGCGCATCCGAAGGTCGATATCGCCGATGTGTGCTTCACCGCCGGGGTCGGGCGCTCACACTTCGAACACCGGGCCGCGCTGGTCGTCGATTCGGTGCAGGAAGCCCGAGACTTGCTGGGCGAGTTGATCGAGAACCGGGTGCGCCCGGGGGCGGTACGTGGCGAGTGCACTGACCCGCCGACGACGGCGTGGCTGTTCACCGGACAGGGCAGTCAGTACCCGGGGATGGCACGCGAATTGTTCGACACTGAACCGGTTTTCGCCGAAACGGTGCGAGCGTGCGCGGAAGCCGTCGACGGGCTGCTGCCGCGCCCCTTGCTCGAGGTGCTCTTCGACACCGACCGGGAACTCGGTGGCGAAGCGACGGAATCAGCCGCCGCAACACTGCGGCACACCTCTTACGCCCAGCCCGCGCTCTTCGCTATAGAGATGGGCTTGGCCCGACTGTGGCAGTCGTGGGGTCTCGAGCCTGACGTGGTGCTCGGACACAGCGTGGGCCAGTACGCGGCCGCGTGCGTGGCCGGAGTGTTCAGCATGCAGGACGGAGCGCGATTGATCGCCGAACGCGGCCGGCTGTTCGGCAGTCTGCCCGACGGCGGCCGCATGGTCGCGGTGTTTGCCCCCGCCGAGCAGGTGGAGGATGTCGCCGAGGCCTACCCACAGGTTTCGGTCGCTGCCTACAACGGTCGCAATACGGTCCTGTCCGGTCCGGGGGAGGACCTGCAACAAATCGTCGCTGCCTGCGGCGATGACGGAATCCGTTGCACCTGGCTGGAAACCAGCCACGCGTTCCATTCGGCACTGCTGGACCCGGTGCTCGACGAATTCGAGTCCTTTGCCTCGGGATTGCAGTTCGCCGTGCCGACCCTGCCGCTGGTCTGCAACCGCACTGGCGCGGTGCTGACCTCGGAAACCCCACTGGACGCCCAGTATTGGCGTCGGCATTCCCGCCAGCCGGTGCAGTTCGCCGAAAGTGTGCGCACCGTAGCGGCAATGGGCTGCTCGGTGGTGGTCGAGATTGGGCCGCAACCGATTCTGACGGCGGCGGCGTTGCAGGTTTGGCCGGAGTCCTCGGCACCGCCGCGCGCCATCGTTTCGCTGCGCAAGGGCACCGATGCCGGACGCCAGCTCGCTGAAGCACTGGCCGCGACCTATGTCAGTGGACATCGGCCGAATTTCGCTGCGGTACAACAGGTTTGTGGGCGCAAGCTCGAACTGCCGACCTATCCGTTCCAGCGCCGCCGGTACTGGCCGAAGACTTCGGGCATCCGCACCGACGGGTCTGCCGTCTCCGGAATCCTCGGCAGTGCAAAAGATCTCGCTTCCGGCGACGCCGTCTACACCAGCCGCCTGTCGGTCAAAACACAGCCGTGGCTGGCCCATCACGTCATCTACGGCACCGTGGTAGTTCCGGGTGCGACGTATGCCGCGATGGCCCTTGCTGCGGTCGGGACACCGGCGCGGGTGCAGGAGGTGTTCTTCTACGAGCCAATCATATTGGGCGAGAAGAATTCTCGTGAGGTGCAGCTGACGCTGCATCCGCTCGAGGACGGCAGCGGCTGGAAGTTCCGGGTGCACAGCCGGCCATACGGGGTGCGTGAAGCCGAATGGTCGCTCAACGCCGATGGCACCGCGGTCAGCGGTGATATCGACACGCACGAAATCGCCGACGAAAATGCCGCCGGTCCCACGGATTCCGTCGAGGTGGCGATCGAGCGATTGAATCGCACTCGTCCTCAGCAGCTTTTCGAGACCTTCACCGACATGGAGCTGTCCTGGGGCCCGACCTGGTCTACTTCGCTGAAGTCGCTGTGGGTCGGCGACGGTGAGGCGATCGGGGATGTCGCGGTCGGCGATGAACTCGCCGAGCATCTCGGGAGCGAGCCGATTCATCCAGTGCTGCTTGACTTGTGCACCGGCGTTGCCTTCCCGGCCTTCCCGGCGCTGCTGGCGGCCGAACACGGCGTCGCCGACCTGTACCTGCCGCTGCGGTATGGACGAGTGGACGTAGCCGGGCGGATGCCGCGCCGCTTCTACTGCCGGGCGCGCTGGCACGGTGGCAGCCTGGACAGCGAAACGCAGGTTTTCGACCTCGATTTCCTGGATCGCGATGGTCACCGGTTGGGCGGTATCCGCGAGTTCACCGTCAAGCGCGCGCCGCGAGAGGCGTTGCTGCGCGGGCTCGGTGGCGACACGACCCGCCTGCTGTACACCGTCGGCTGGCACGAGGTGCCACAGCCGGCCCAGGGCGGTGGAGACGGTGAACCCGCCGACCAAGTCAACGGCGCCTGGCTGGTCGCCGGATTCGACGAACTCCTGGCCGATCTGCCCAACGGCATCTCCGTGCAACGCAACGCCGATCGCCAGCACTGGCAGCAGGCTTTCGCCCAAGTTCAACAGCGCGGCGCGCCGATCTCCGGGATCGTCTGGCGCGCTGGCGGACAACCCGACGACGCGCAGTCCAGCGCCGAGTTCACCGCGCGGCTCGAGACCGAGATCGGCGCCTTGCTCGACGCCGTGCATCGCCCACTGGCAGACGAAACGATCAAACTCACCGGCGGTTTGTGGATCGTCACCGAGCGTGGCGTCGCGACCGAACCGGGCGAGCGGGTCGATCCGGTGCAGACCGCCCTGTGGGGCCTGGGCCGCACCATCATTGCCGAACAGCCGATCCTGCGTTGCAGGCTCGTCGACCACGACGGGTCCGACGATGCCGTGCGATGGCTGGTTAGCCTACTCGGCGCACCGGCGACCGAACCGGAACTCGCACTGCGCCAAGGGAAATTCCTGGTGCCGCGGTTGCTGCCGTGGGCACGCAGCGGTCACCTGCCGATGCCACGGACGGCCGACTACGTGCTGGCACCGACCGAACGCGGCGCGATCGACAACCTTCGCCTCACCGAGCTGGAGCTGGCCGCACCCGAGCCGCACGAGGTCCAGGTCCGGATGGAAGCCGCCGGGTTGAACTTCCGCGATGTGCTCAACGTACTCGGCCTGTACCGGGGCGATCCGGGCCCCATTGGTGGCGACCTGTGCGGTGTCGTGTGTGAAATAGGCTCTGCCGTAACTGGTTTCGAACTCGGACAGCGTGTGTTCGGCTTCATGCCCGGGGCGTTCGCCAGCCGGGTCAACGTGCCCGCGCAGTTGCTGGCTCCGGTGCCCAAGGGACTGGGGGCAGTAGACGCGGCGAGCATTCCCGCCGCGGCACTGACCGCGCGGCTCGCGTTCGACTGGGCGAAGCTACGCGCCGGCGACCGGGTGCTGGTGCACGCGGCCAGCGGCGGGGTCGGACTGGCCGCAGTCCAGTTGGCCCGACAGTGTGGCGCGACGGTCTTCGCGACCGCCAGCAACTACAAGCGGGCGATGCTACGCAAGATGGGCGTGCAATACGTCTACGACTCGCGCACTACGGATTTCGCGGACCAGATCCTCGTCGACACCGACGGAGCCGGCGTCGACGTGGTACTCAACAGCCTGACCAACGAGGGCTTCGTCGCGGCAACGGTACGGGCGACCGCGCGAAACGGCCGGTTCGCCGAGATCGCCAAGCGCGACATCTGGACTCCCGAACAGATGGCTGCGGCACGACCCGACATCGCTTATGAAATCGTTGCCCTAGACGGCACGATCGTGGCCGACCCCGCGCACATCCAACGACTGCTGGGCGAGTTGTCCGACGGGCTGGCCAGTGGCGAGGTCGCGCCGGTGCCCGCCGAAATCTACCCGCTGACCGAGGCTAAGACCGCGTTCCGTCGGATGCAGCAGGCGCGCCACATTGGCAAGATCGTGCTGCAGATGCCCAGCCCGCTGCAGCCGCGCGCCGACCGCAGCTATCTGATCACCGGTGGGCTCGGCGCACTCGGGTTGCACACCGCGGCTCACCTCGCGCAACTTGGGGCCGGCGACATCGTGTTGACCAGCCGGCGGGCGCCCGACGCAGGGGCGCTGCGGGCTATCGCCGACATCTCCGAGCGTTTCCACTGCCGAATCCACACTTTCGCGGCCGACGTCGGCGATCAAACCCAGGTCGCGGCGCTGCTGGAGCGGATTCGGTCGGAATTGCCGCCGCTTGGCGGTCTGGCCCATCTGGCCGGAGTGCTCGATGACGCGCTGCTGCCCCAGCAGAACCTGGACCACTTCCGTACCACCTTGGCGCCCAAGGCTTTCGGTGCCTATTACCTGCATCAGTTGACCAAGAACGACGATCTCGATTTCTTCGTGATGTACTCGTCGGCTTCCAGCGTGCTCGGCTCACCGGGCCAGACGAACTACGCGACCGCTAACGCGGTGCTCGACGGGCTGGTCGCCTACCGCGCCGCGCTCGGTCTGCCGGCCACCGGCGTCAACTTCGGTCCCTGGGCGAAGGGCGGCATGGCCAGTTCGCATGCCGCGCAAGCTAACTTGAGTGCGCAGGGCATGATGCCATTGGAGCCCACCGCGGCGGTCAACGCGCTCAGCGAAATCATCTCGCACGGCAGCGCGCAGGCAACCGTCATCAAAGCCAACTGGCAACGCGCGGCCAAGATGCTCGGTGGCACTCGTCCGCCGCTGCTGGACCACGTGCTGCCCAGCGCGGTCGCCGGGGCAACGGGGGACAGCGAGGTGCTGCGCCAGCTGCAGGAAGTGCCCGAATCGCAGCGTGCCGACTTCCTCACCGAATATCTGCAACGGGAAGTGCAAAGTTTCCTGCGGCTTGCGCAACCGCCGGCGGCCAGCAGCCGGTTCCTGGACCTCGGCACGGATTCACTGATGGCCGTGGAACTGCGCAACCGGTTATATGCCCAATTCGGCGGCGCGTTCACGATCAGCGCCACAGCGGTATTCGACTATCCGACGATCAGGTCGCTCGCTGAGTACCTGGCCGAGTTGGTGCCGGGTTTGGTCGGGGACTCAGCGCTACCGGCACCGGCGGCTGAGGGCTAGCGGGTCAGAGCTTGGCCAGTTCGTAGTCGCCGATCTGATCGGCGAGCACCCGCAACTGGTCCTGCGTCGAACCCAGCGTGTGGTCGATCGCGGTCAACCGGGCCGTGTAGTGACCCACCGGGTACTCGGCGGTCATACCGATACCGCCGTGCAGCTGTATCGCTTCCTGGCCGATGTGCCGGCCGGACCGGCCGATCTGCAATTTGGCCCGAGCGGCGATCACCGGGTCGTAGTTTCCGTCGGCGATCGACATTGCGGCGTAAAGGTTCATGCTGCGGGCCAGTTCCAGCGACACGTACATGTCGGCGGCGCGCTGGGTGAGCGTCTGAAACTTGTTCAGCGTTACTCCGAATTGCTTGCGCGTCTTGAGGTAATCGGTCGTCAGGCGCAGTGCTTCCTCCATGGCTCCGAGAGCCTCGGCGCACAGCGCCGACTGGATCCGAATGATGGCGTTGCCGATGGCCTCGGAAGCGTCGGCCGCGTCCGTGCCCAGCGGTTCGGCGACCGCCTCGTTGAGGTCGATCTGGGCGCCGCGCTGGCCGTCGAACGTCGAATACGGCGTTACGGTGATGCCGTCCTGCGCGGGGTCGACGAGGAAGAGTCCGGTACCGCCATCCGGTAGCGCGGCGCTGACGACCAGCGTCTCGGCGCAGTCACCGGCCAGCACCGGATTCTTCTGCCCGCTAATGGCCCACGAATCACCTTGCCGCACAGCGTGAGTGGAGTCCGCGCTGGTCGCGGTGCGGCGACCCGGCTCAAGATGTGCAAAGGCCAGCAGCCGTTGGCCCGCGGCGACCGCGTCCAACAGTTCCTTTTGCGCATCGCTGCCGAGTTCGGCGATCAGCGATCCGGGCGCTAAAGCCGCGTGCACGATCGGTTCGGGCGCTAGCCGACGTCCGACCTCGGTGAGTACCGCCATGATCTCGAGTTGTCCGGCCTCCTGCGGCTCGAAGCCGAGGCCAAGAATTCCTATTTCGGCCAATTGATTCCAGACGTCGCGACTCCAGCCCAGGTCGGTGCCGATCACCTTGTTGCGGCTTTCGGCGTCGTAGCTGCGCGACAGCAGTTCCCGGGTGGTGTCGCGCAGCAGGGCCTGCTCTTCGCTCAACTGAAAGTCCATGACTGCCTCACAATCCGAGAATGGTCGACGCGATGATGTTGCGTTGAACTTCGTTGCTACCGCCGTAGATTGACGTCTTTCGGTAGTTGAGATAGGTCGGTGCACTGGATTGTGCCCACTGCGGTGAAGCGATTCCGTCACCGTTGACCGGCAATGCGTCGGCGCCGGCCACCTCGACCAGCAACTCGGTCGCGATCTGTTGCAATTGGCTGCCGCGCAGTTTGAGCACCGACGACGCTGGATTGGGTTTACCGCCCGAGGAACCCGACACTACCCGCGACTGCGTGAGTTCCAGTGCCAGGACATCGTTTTCGGCCTCGGCCAATCGTGCCGCAAACAGCGGATCGTCGAGCAGTCCGGTCTGCGCGGCGTACCGCTTGACTTCGGCCAGTCGCACTTTGGTGCGTCCCACCTGGGCGATGCCGGTGCGTTCGTTGCCGAGCAGGAATTTGGCGTAGGTCCAGCCTTGGTTCTCTTCTCCGACAAGCTGATTGGCCGGCACCCGGACGTCGGAGAAGAACACCTCGTTGACCTCGACGCCGCCGTCGATCAGTTTGATCGGCCGCAGCGTAATGCCCGGGGTGTCCATGGACATCAGCAGGAAAGAAATGCCGGCCTGCTTTTTGGGAGCCTGCGGGTCGGTGCGCACCAGGCAGAAAATCCAGTCCGCGTACTGCCCGAGCGTCGTCCACGTCTTCTGGCCGTTGACCACGTAGCTGTCGCCGTCGCGGACCGCGGTGGTGCGCAGCGAAGCGAGGTCGGAACCGGCTTCGGGCTCGGAAAAGCCCTGGCACCACCAGATGTCCAAACTGGCTGTGGGCGGTAGGAAACGTTCTTTGACTTCCTGCGAGCCGAACTCGGCGATCACCGGACCCACCATCTTGGTGTTGAAGTTCAACGGTTCCATCACGCTGGCCAACTGCATTTCGTCGGTCCAGATCTGGAACTGGGTGGGTGTCCAATCTTTCCCGCCCCATTCCACCGGCCAGTTCGGTACCGCAAGTCCGTGCTCGTGCAGCAGTTTGTGGTTGGCGACGATCTCCGCACGGCTCAGGTGCTGGCCGTGGCGGACCCGGTCCCGGATCTCGGCGGGGATTTTCGTGGTGAAGAAAGTGCGAAGCTCGTCGCGGAACGCGGCTTCATCAGGCGTGAGTGCCAGCTTCATCGGCAGCCTCCTTAGTCTTCAGGTGACCGCCGATACCGTCGCCCGGGCAGTCCTGCACTGCACGTTAGGCGTTAAGCGGCGGCAATCTTCAACCGGGTCGGCGCGCGTCGGGACTTCAGCTTCGGCGACGCCGCCACCACAGCAGCGCTGCCAGCGCTACAGCGGCGCCGGCCGCTGCGAGAGCAAGCGTGGGTTTGGCGGCTTGGGCCTTCTCCCGGGCCCGCGCGGGGACGTCGACCTTGGCGGAGAGCGCTTGCACGGTGGCACCCAGTTCGGCGCGGGTCTGCTCGATATCGGCCTTGATGTCGGCGACCTCGGCATCTGGTCCTGGCTCGGGTGTGCTCGGTTTCGGGGTTCGCTCAGCTCCGGTCATGACGGGCGTCCTTCACTTCCTGGATGTCTTTCTTGACGCTGGCGACGGCCTGCGGTGCCGCAGGAGTTATCTCCTCGGCCTGGCGTCGGCTGATCAATGCGGCCCCTCCGGCTGCGGCGAACAGCGCCGCGGCCACGATCAGCGCGGCGGCCCAAGTCGGCAGTGCCAGCGCCAATGCGGCGACCAGGGCGGTTATCACGCTGGCCAGGCCGAAGAAGGCCAACAGCCCCGCCGCCCCGAACAGGCCCGCACCCGCCCCGGCGTGCTTGGCCGATTCGACGAGTTCCTTTTGCGCCAAGCGCATTTCGTCGCGGACAAGTCTTGACGTCTGAGCGGAGAGCTGCGCCATCAACTCCCCGATCGAGGCATCGGGGGCATTGGGATCGGTGTTTAAACTCATCGGTTCACCTCCGTCAATTTCGCAGCGGTCTCGACACCAGCCGGCTGGCAGCTGCCTTGACCGAGTCGGGCAGCACTCTGTTGCCGATGCCCATGGCCTTGGTGAGCAGTGATTCCGCGACGACTCTGCGGTTACCGTTCATCAGTGCGTCGAAGCCGTCCTTTGCCACCTTGGCGGGATCGTCCTTCTGATTCATGCGACCCATCCGGCTGTTCGCCAAACCGGCCCGCCGGAAGAAGTTGGTGTCAGTTGGGCCGGGCATCAAAGCCGTGACTGTGACGTCGGTTTCGCGCAATTCGTCATGCAACGCTTCGGCGAGCGATTGTACGAACGACTTTGACGCGTTGTAGACCGCCTGATAAGAGCCGGGCATCATCGAGGCGATCGACGAGGTGAACAGCACCTTGCCGTTGTTGCGTTGCACCATGTCCGGCAGGATCAGCTTGGCCAGATAGACGGTTGATCGTACGTTCAAGTCGACGACGGCCAACGTGTCCTCGAGGGCGCTGTCGACAAAGTGCCGCCGAGGCCGACGCCGGCGTTGAGCGCCGCCGCATCAAGGTACTGGTCCGCACCGGAGACGTGTCGATACAGTTCTTCCACGCCTCCGGCGGTGCGCAGGTCCACCCGAATCGGTCGAATGTCGACGCCGGCGCCCGCAAGTTGTTCTGCCGCCTGTTGAATGCCAGCGTCCTCGGCGGCAATTACCAGGTCATATCCGTGTTCGACAAACCGCTTGGCGAGTTCGAAACCGATACCGCTGGATGCGCCGGTAACCAATGCCAGGCTCATGCGATCCCGGCTACCCCCGGGGTGGGCTGCCAAACCTGCTCGGCGAGCGGCATTTACCCACAGACTCGAATTCATCCACAGACCGCCCTGGTGGCGCGTCAGCGGACACCGGTGGTGACGGCGCCCGCGCCTACCGTCACGGGCATGCGTACCGAACTTCCCGCACAACGATTGCACCGACGGCTGGCCGATCCAGATCCAGAATGTGAAAGTCCGGAATCCGATGAGGACGACCCGAACTCGCTGCTTCCGCGTTGGCTGCCAGACGGTTCGGGGCAGCAAGGGTGGGTGTCCCGGTTGCGCGCCGATCCTGGTCGGACCGGTGCCATCGCGCTGGCGGTTATAGCCGCACTCGCCGTGCTCATCACGATCTTTACCATGGTCGGCGATCGGCCGGCGCCGGTCACCTCGGCGAAACTGCCACCGGTGGAACGGGTTTCGACGACGGGGCCGCGGGCGTCGGCGAGTCCCGGCGCGCCGCCGGGCGCGGACCACCCAGTCGTGGTCAGCGTCGTCGGCTTGGTGCGCAAACCCGGGTTGGTCACGCTGGCGCCGGGCGCGCGGATCGCCGATGCACTGCAAGCCGCCGACGGCCCGCTCGACGGTGCCGACACCATCGGGCTGAACATGGCCCGCCCCGTGGGCGACGGTGAACAGATCGTGGTCGGGTTAGCGCCGACGTCGGGGAAGCCGAGCGTGCTGGGAAGTTCGGTCGGGACAGGCAGCCCCGCTGCGCCGGCCACGTCGAGCGGACCGACCGCAACAGGCAAACCCAGGAGCGGGCCGTTGGATCTCAACACGGCGACTGTCGAGCAGCTGGATGCGTTACCCGGGGTCGGGCCGGTCACCGCCGCGGCCATCGTGGCATGGCGCCAGTCCAACGGCCGGTTCACCACTGTTGACCAGCTCGCCGAAGTGGACGGCATCGGCCCGGCGCGGCTGGACAAGCTGCGTTCCCTGGTGCGTGTCTAAGTGCCCGGGAGCAACGCCGGGGCCGCCAGAGCGTCTGGACGTGCGGCTGGTGCCCGCCGCGCTGGCCAGCTGGCTCGTCACGGCAGCGGGCACGCTGCGACCGATCGGGAGCACATTGGCCGGGTGTTGTGTCGTGATCGTCGCCGTTTGCGGTGCGCTGTGCTGGTGGGCGCGACGCCGACGGGCCGCGCGGCTGGCGGCGATCAGCGCCGGGTTGTTCGCGGTGGGTTTGGTGGGTACCGGATACGGGCTCGCGATCGCGTTGCGCGCCGACGAGGTCGCTCACCACCCGATCAGGGCGGCATTCGGCACCGGCGCGCCGGTGACGGTGGTACCCACTGAAAGCGCGCTAGCTGCCGGGAGCAGTCGGTTGATGTTCCGGGCTAACCTGCTGATGCTGCGGGACACCGAAATATCCGGTCGGGTAACGGTTTTCGCGCGTACCTCGGATTTCGACGAGCTGACCGTTGGCCAGCCGGTGCGGTTTGCCGCGCGCATCTCTCGTCCCACCCGGCACGATCTCACGGTCGCGGTGCTCACTGCGACGGGACAGCCAACCCTGGGCCGCGCCGGGCCGGTGCATCGGGCCGCGAATATTGTCCGGACGGAATTCACGGCGGCGGTGCACCGGGTGTTGCCGGCCGATCAGGCCGCGATGCTGCCCGCATTGGTACTCGGCGACACCTCGCTGATCAGCACCGGGACCAGCGGCGAGTTCCGGGCGGCGGGGATGACGCATCTGATGGCGGTGTCCGGAGCCAACGTCACCATCGTGTGCGCAGCCGTGCTGCTGTCGGCGTACCTGATCGGGCCGCGGGCGGCGGTGCTGCTGGCCGGGCTGGCCCTGACCGGCTTCGTCGTCCTGGTACAGCCGACACCCAGTGTGTTGAGAGCCGCGGTGATGGGCGCCATCGCATTGGTGGCAATGTTGACTTCGCGTCGGCGACAAGCGATTCCGGCGCTGGCAACGACGGTGTTGGTCTTGTTGGCCGTGGCGCCGCACCTGGCCGTCGACCTCGGTTTCGCGCTGTCGGTGGTGGCCACCGCCGCGCTGGTGGTCGTCGCGCCGACGTGGTCGCGCGGACTGGTAGTTCGGGGCTGGCCCAAGCCGATGGCCGACGCGGTCGCGGTCGCGGGAGCAGCTCAGCTGGTGACCGCGCCGCTCATCGCCGCCATCTCCGGCCGGTTCAGCCTGGTGGCGGTGGTCGCCAACCTGGTTGCGACGCCGGTGGTCGGGCCGATCACGGTGCTGGGCAGTGCGGCGGCGGTGCTGGCCCCGTTCTGGCCGGCCGGCAGCCAGCTACTGATCCGTTTCACCGGTCCCGAGGTGTGGTGGGTGCTGCGCGTCGCACACTGGTCGGCCGCAGTGCCCGGAGGCAGCGTCGCGGTGCCGCGAGGTGTTGCGGGATTCCTGGTCGTCGGTGGCGTCACCGTGCTGGTTGTCGTGGCATGGCGAAGGGCATGTTGTCGCAGTTGAGTCTGCGTCCAGGGTGCAAAAGTACGAGTGGACTAGCACTTTTGCTGCCGCCAGCGCCGAGTCGACGCTCCCACGCGCGGACGTCGGGGCCGCATGACACCATCTTGGGGTGAGTGAGGCTTCGTCGTTGCACCTGGTGCTGGGGGAAGAAGAACTGCTGATCGAGCGGGCAGTCGCACAGATCCTGCGATCAGCCAGGCAGCGGGCAGGCACCGGCTCGATCACCGAGTCCGCAATAGCCGACGTACCGGTGAATCGGATGCGCGCTGGGGATGTCAGCACCTACGAGCTCAGCGAGCTGCTGAGCCCCTCGCTATTCGCCGAGGAGCGCATCGTGGTGCTCGAGTCCGCCGGCGAGGCGGGCAAGGACGCGGCGGCGTTGGTCGCATCGGCCGCCGCCGACCTGCCCGCGGGAACGGTCCTGGTGGTGGTGCACTCCGGTGGCGGGCGCGCCAAGGCACTGGCCGGCGAGTTGCGGTCACTGGGGGCGCAAGTGCATCCCTGTGCCCGGATCACCAAGGCCAGCGAACGCAGCGATTTCGTCCGGGGCGAGTTTCGATCACTCCAGGTCAAAGTCGGCGAGGACACCGTCCGGGCGCTGCTGGACGCCGTGGGCTCCGATATCCGGGAACTCGCCTCGGCCTGTTCACAGCTGGTCGCCGATACCGGCGGGGAAGTGAATGCCGCCGCGGTGCGCCGCTACCACAGCGGAAAAGCCGAGGTGAAGGGCTTTGACATCGCCGACAAGGCCGTCGTGGGGGATGTCGCTGGGGCTGCGGAGGCGTTGCGGTGGGCGATGATGCGCGGTGAGCCCCTGGTGGTGCTGGCCGACGCACTGGCCGAAGCCATCCACACGATCGGCCTGGTGATGCCGTTGTCCGGCGACCCCTACCGGCTGGCGGGGCAGCTGAAGATGCCGCCCTGGCGGGTACAGAAGGCCCAGAAACAAGCACGGCGATGGTCGCGGGAGCGGTTGGCCCACGCGTCACGGCTGGTAGCCACGCTCAATGCGAACGTCAAGGGTGCGGTGGTGGATGCGGACTACGCGTTGGAATCCGCGGTGCGGCAGGTGGCGGAGCTGGCCGGGGATTAACCGGCGAAAGCTGGGCGGTCAGCCCAGCTTGTTCAAAGCGTGCGCCAGGGCCGACTTCTTGTTGGCGGCCTGGTTCTTGTGGATCACACCTTTGCTTGCGGCTTTGTCCAGCTTCCGGCTGGTCGACACCAGCAGCTCGGCCGCCTTGTCCTTCTCGCCGGCGTGAGCGGCCTCCCGGAACGCGCGGATAGCCGTACGGAGCGAAGACTTCACCGACTTGTTGCGCAGCCGGGCCCGCTCGTTAGTGCGGTTGCGCTTCTGCTGCGACTTGATGTTGGCCACGCGTGTAGTTCCTCAGTTCGTTTCGAATTGGCTTTGCTCGGGGTACCCGTGCATCCCGACAGCGACTGCCCAGGTTATCAGTCGGTTACGTTTTCGCCCAAAAGCGGAGTTCTGGGTCTGCCCGAGCGGGGGAATTGAGGCAGCATGACACAGGTGAGTCTTCCGAGCCAGATCGACGCAGCTAGACAGCGGTCGCGCGCCCGTTCCGAGCGCATTTTCGAGGGCTACAACACCTCAGATGCCTACGCGAACGCCTTCGACGAGATGTTCGACGCCCAGGGCAACGTACGCGGGCCCTATAAGGGCATCTACGCCGAATTGGCGCCCACCGACGCCTCAGAACTCAAGGGCCGGGCCGACGCGCTGGGCCGGGCGTTCATCGACCAGGGCATCACGTTCTCCCTGTCCGGCAAGGAGCGGCCGTTCCCACTGGACCTGGTTCCACGGGTTATTTCGGCCGCCGAATGGACTCGCCTGGAACGTGGCATCACCCAGCGGGTGAAGGCCCTGGAGATGTACCTCGACGACATCTACGGGGACCAGGAGATCCTGCGCGACGGCGTCATCCCGCGTCGGTTGATCACCTCCTGCGAGCACTTTCATCGGGAAGCCGTGGGAATCGTGCCGCCCAACGGGGTGCGGATTCACGTCGCCGGTATCGACCTGATCCGCGACGAGAAGGGCGACTTCCGGGTTCTGGAAGACAATCTGCGCTCGCCCTCGGGAGTGTCCTACGTGATGGAGAACCGGCGCACCATGGCGCGGGTTTTCCCCAACCTTTTCGCCACCCACCGGGTGCGCACCGTCGACGACTACTCCTCGCATCTGTTGCGGGCATTGCGCAATTCGGCGGCCACCAACGAAGCCGACCCCACTGTCGTGGTGCTTACCCCCGGGGTCTACAACTCCGCGTACTTCGAGCATTCGCTGCTGGCCCGGCAAATGGGCGTCGAGCTGGTCGAGGGCCGTGACCTGTTCTGCCGTGACAACCAGGTCTACATGCGCACCACCGAGGGTGAACGCCAGGTCGACGTCATCTACCGACGCATCGACGACGCGTTCCTGGACCCGCTGCAGTTCCGGGCGGATTCGGTGCTCGGGGTGGCCGGGCTGGTCAACGCCGCGCGCGCCGGCAACGTCGTCATCTCCAGCTCGATCGGCAACGGCGTCGGCGACGACAAGCTCGTCTACACCTATGTGCCCACCATCATCGAGTACTACCTCGGCGAGAAACCCCTGCTGGCCAACGTGGACACCTATCGCTGCTGGCTCGACGAGGAACGCGAGGAGGTGCTCGACCGGGTCGGCGAGCTGGTGATCAAGCCGGTCGAGGGGTCCGGCGGCTACGGCATCGTGTTCGGCCCGGAAGCTTCGGAGAAGGAACTGGCCGCGATCAGCAAGAAGATTCGCGAAGATCCGCGTAGCTGGATCGCGCAGCCGATGATGGAGCTGTCGACGGTGCCGACCCGCATCGAGGGCAACCTCGCGCCGCGCTACGTCGACCTGAGGCCGTTCGCGGTCAACGACGGCAACCAGGTGTGGGTGTTGCCCGGCGGGCTGACCCGCACCGCTCTGGTGGAGGGCTCCCGGGTGGTGAACTCCAGCCAGGGCGGCGGGTCCAAGGACACCTGGGTGCTGGCGCCGCGCACGTCTGAGGACGCCCGCGAGTTGGGTCGCGCCCAGGTGGTGCGGTCGCTGCCGAGACCAGTGCCCGAGCAGCACCCCGACACCGTTCTGCCGGCGCAGCCGATACAGCAGCCGCGCGAACCGCTGGTCGATCCGCCTCCACAGGAACAAAAACAACAGCAGCAACAGCAGAAGGCGGGTCGCTGATGCTTGCCCGCAATGCCGAAGCGCTGTACTGGATCGGTCGTTACGTCGAGCGCGCCGACGACACGGCCCGCATTCTCGATGTCGCCGTTCACCACTTGCTCGAGGACTCCAGCGTCGACCCCGACCAGGCGTCTCGGCTGCTGCTGAAGGTGCTGGGCATCGCACCGCCCGAGCACCGGCTCGACGTGTGGTCGTTGACGGACCTGGTGGCGTTCAAACCCAACACCGAGGGCGGCTGTTCGATCGTCGCCGCGATTTCGGCGGCGCGGGAAAACGCAAGGTCGGCAAGGGAAGTCACGTCCAGCGAAACCTGGGAGTGCATCAACACCACCTACCACGCCCTGCCCGAGCGTGAGCGTGCCGCCAAACGCCTTGGGCCGCATGAGTTTCTGGCATTTATCGAGGGACGTGCCGCGATGTTCGCCGGTTTGGCCGACTCCACGCTGTCCCGCGACGACGGCTACCGCTTCATGGTGCTGGGTCGCGCGATCGAGCGGGTCGATATGACGGTGCGCCTGTTGTTGTCGCGGGTGGGGGACAGCGCCTCGTCTCCGGCGTGGGTGACGCTGCTGCGTTCAGCAGGTGCGCACGACACCTATCTGCGCACCTACCGGGGAGCGTTGGATGCCGGCCGAGTGGTCGAATTCATGTTGCTGGACCGGCTGTTTCCGCGTTCGGTGTTCTACTCGCTGAAGTTGGCCGAGCACAATCTCGAAGAGTTGCTGCACAACCCACAGAGCCGCATCGGGGCGACCACCGAAGCGCAGCGACTGCTCGGACAGGCGCGCAGCGAACTGGAGTTCGTCCAGCCCGGGGTGCTGCTGGAAACGCTGGAGCATCGCCTGGCCGGCCTGCAACGGACCTGCCGCGACGTCGGAGATGCGTTGGCACTGCAGTATTTCCACGCCGCGCCGTGGGTGGCGTGGACGGATGCGCGACAGCGCGGAGCATTGATCGACAGTCTTGAGAATCGAGGTGAAGCCTGATGTGGCGGATGCGGGTGGTGCACACCACCGGGTATGCCTACCAATCGCCAGTGACCGCGTCCTACAACGAAGCTCGGCTGACGCCGCGGTCCAACACCCGTCAGAATGTCGTGCTCAACCGTGTGGAAACCATTCCCGCCACCCGGTCCTACCGCTACATCGACTACTGGGGGACGGCGGTCACCGCGTTCGACCTGCATGCGCCCCATGCCGAGCTGACCGTGACATCGTCGTCGGTGGTCGAAACTGAGCGCCCGGAGTTTCCGATCGAGAAGACCAATTGGGAAGAGCTGGAGTCGATCGCCGTCATCGATCGCTTCGACGAGGTGCTGCGGCCCACCGACTACACGCCTGCCAGCAAACGTGTTAGCGCCGTGGGCAAGCGGATCATCAAGAACCATGAGCCCGGCGAGGCGGTCGTGGCGGCGGCGCGCTGGGCGCGCAACGAGTTGGATTACCTGCCGGGTACCACCGGTGTGCAATCTTCGGGCCTGGATGCGCTGGAGCAGGGTAAGGGTGTGTGCCAGGATTTTGCTCACTTGACCCTGATCTTGTTGCGCAGCATGGGAATTCCCGGCCGCTACGTCTCCGGGTATCTGCACCCCAAGGCCGACGCGGTGATTGGCAAAGTAGTCGAGGGCCGCAGTCACGCCTGGATACAGGCGTGGGTCGGTGGCTGGTTGAACTACGACCCCACCAACGACACCGAGATCACCGAGCAGTACATCAGTGTGGGGGTCGGCCGTGACTACGCCGACGTGTCGCCGCTGAAGGGCATCTACTCGGGGCTGGGGGCGACCGACCTCGATGTCGAAGTGGAGATCACTCGGCTCGCATGAAAGGCGCTTTGGCGCCGCTCAGCCCTACGGACCGCCCAGCAGTCCTCGCGCGGGCGCATTGATCGCGTTCAACGTATCCCGCAGCCCCGATGCGGCGGCCGCTTCGGCGTTGGCGTATGCCGATCCAGCGCCGGTCACACCTTGGACGAACTGTTCGTGGAACGCCGACATCTGCTCGCTGATCTGCTGGTAGCCCTGCGCGTGCGCACCCCAGAACGCCGCCACCACGGCGGACACCTGATCGGCTGCGGCCGCCGGCACGCCGGCCGTGTGCTGGGCCGCGGCGGCGTTGGATTCGGCGATTGTCGATCCGATACCGGCCAGGTTGTTCGCCGCAGCCGCCATCGCCGCTGGTCCTGCGGAAAACCACGACATCCGGCAACCTTAAGTCAACTGACGGCGGACACGAATCAAAAGATCGTACCTTCGCCCCGCTAATTATTACCCCTAGCGGAGGGCTGCCGATGCACGAATTGGTAATTCGGCACCGGATCAGCCGCTGGGCCCCGGGCTGCCGTTGAGGCCGATGAGGCCACCGATGCCGCCGGCACCGCCCTGACCAGGCGTGCCGGCGTTGCCGAACTTGGTTCCGCCGGCCCCGCCGTTGCCACCGTTGCCGATAAAACGCGCGTCTCCGCCGGCGCCGCCCTGACCGCCGGCGACGGCAACGGCGATGCTCGCACCGCCGGCTCCGCCGGTCCCGCCGCTGCCGAGAATGAACGCGCCCTGACCGCCCGCGCCGCCAAATCCGCTACCCGAGCCGCCGTTGCCGCCGTGGCCGGCGAAGCCGAGCAGCCCGGAGCCGCCGCCTTCGCCGCCGCTGCCGCCGGAGCTGATGGTTTGGAACAAACCGGCACCGCCGTTGCCGCCGTCGCCCGCCCAGCCGAAGATCACCGCCGAGCGGCCGCCCCCGCCGCCATTGCCGCCGAAGCTGACCAAGTTCGTGTTGCCATTACCACCGGCGCCCCCGCCGCCGCCATTGCCGAACCCGAAGCCAGACGGGCCGCCGTCACCGCCCTGACCGCCGAAGATGTTGCCCGTGCCGCCGCCACCGCCGAGACCGCCGTTGCCGAGCAGGGCGCCGGCGCTGCCGCCGTTTCCGCCGGGACCTCCACTGCCCCCGAGGAGGCTGTTTCCGCCGGCCCCACCGATGCCGCCGTTACCGAACAGGAGAGCATCACCGCCGATGCCTCCGGCGCCGCCGCCGCTCACCAGGGCCCCGGTGGCCGCACCGCCTGCACCGCCGGCACCACCGTTGCCGTACAGCCAGCCGCCCGCCCCGCCGTTGCCGCCGGTGCCGCCGGTCAACGCGGTGGCGGCACCACCGGAGCCACCGGCGCCGCCGTTACCGAGTAGGCCTGCATCGCCGCCAGCTCCGCCAGTGGCCCCGGCCGCTGTGCTGTTGCCGCCGCGCCCGCCGTTGCCGAACAGGAGTCCGCCGGCCTCTCCGGCCGTCCCGATACCGGCCGCGTTCGTCACGCCGTCAGCGCCGTCGCCGATCAGCGGGCGGCCCAGCAGTTGCCGGACGGGTGCGTTGATGGCGTTGAACAGGTCCTGCAACGGGCCCGCGGCGACGACCTCGGCGGCTGCGTAGCTGGCTCCGCTGCCAGTCAGCGCCGCCACGTATTGCTCGTGGAACCTCGACATCGAAGCGCTGATCTGTTGGTAGCCCTGCGAGTGCGCGCCCCAGAACGCCGCGATGGCCGCCGAAACCTGGTCCGCCGCGGCCGCCGGCAAACCGGCCGTTTGCAGGGCCGCGGCCACGTTGGATTCGGCGATATTGGATCCGATGCCGGCCAGGTGGCCCGCCGCAGAGGCCATAGCCTCTGGTCCGGCGGCAAACCACGACATCAGTACCTCTTTGCTAGCAAACGGCAGGAGCGGATCGTACCGCGTCCGAGGCTCGAAAGCACAGGCTCGGGCCCGTGCCGATATTCGGTGTCGATAGTGGCTAGCGAGCTGCTCAGCGCCGGGCGTTGACCTCGACCCGGTGCAGATCGTCGCCGAGCTCGATCTGGCCGCCGAACTCACTGGCCGCCAACGCCCGCCACTGTTCCTCCTGGCCCGGCGCGATGGCTGGCACGTAGTGCGTGAGGATCAATGTCTCCACGCCGGCCCGGGCCGCGGTCGCGCCTGCCTCCTGCACCGACGAGTGGTAGTCGCAAATATCGACGAGGCGTTGCTGCGGAACATGGGTCAGGACGTCCTTGCGAATCACGGTGTGCACCAAAGCGTCTGCGCCAGAGGCTAATTCGTCCAGACTGGGGCAGGGCACCGTGTCACCGGCCAGCACCACCGAGGCGCCGTCGAACTCGACCCGAAACCCTATCGTCGGCGCTACCGGACGGTGATCGGTGGGAGCGACCCGGATCGTCACACCGTCGCGGTCCCATACCGTGCCCTCGGTGTGCTCATGGACTTCGACCGGCGGTGGCGCGTTGAGATCGGCGTGGTGGGCGATGCGGTAACCAATGTCGTGTCCGAATGCCTTGAGCATCGCGTCTACAACTTCCGCGGTACCGGGCGGTCCGATGATCTGCAGCGGCGCCGGATCGGGCGTGAAGTTGGTGACCCAGCTGGTGATCAGCACGTCGCCGAGTTCCGCGATGTGGTCGCTGTGCAGGTGGGTGAGTAGCAGCGCCGACAGGCCGGCCGCGCCGACTCCGACGGCCGCAGCCCGCTGCAGCACCCCGCGTCCGCAGTCGATCAGGAACACCTGGCCGCCGGCCCGAACCAAAGTGGCGGGTCCGGCGCGGTTGGGGTCGGGGATGGGGCTTCCGGTGCCAAGCAGGGTGACCTCGATCATGGGCCCATCTTTACCAGCCCTGGTCAACCTGGAATGACGATTCGGCCGCTCTGCATCACGGGTTCGGGTTGCTGGCGTTGTCGTCGCAAACGTTTGGCGTAGCCTGATGTGAATCGGATCACAATCGGCAGGAGGACTTAATGCGCATCGCGGACGTCTTGCGGAACAAGGGTGCGGCGGTGACGACGATCAACCCCGATGCAACGGTCCGAGAATTGTTGGCGGGCCTTGCCGAACAGAACATCGGCGCCATGGTGGTGATGGGCGCCGACGGGGTGGTCGGCATTGTCTCGGAGCGCGACATAGTCCGCCAGTTGCACGTCCACGGTGCCAGCGTGTTGTCGCGTCCGGTCTCCAAGATCATGACCGCCGCGGTCGCCACCTGCACGAAGTCCGACACAGTCGACAGTATTAGCGTCCTGATGACCAAGAACCGGGTCCGGCACGTGCCGGTGCTCGACGGCAAAAAGCTGATCGGCATCGTCAGCATCGGCGACGTGGTCAAGACCCGCATGGGTGAACTCGAGGCCGAGCAGCAGCAGTTGCAGTCCTACATCACCCAAGGCTGAACGCACCGCTCCGCGAGCCCAACGTGGCTGCGAAATCCGCGGCCGAAAATGACAGCCAGGTTCGGCTCGCGGAACTAGAGGACAACTAGCGCCAGGAGTATTCGGTCCGCAGTCGGGCGGCGACCACTTCGAAGGTTTCGCGTTCCAGGATCGCGCCCTCGCGGCGAATGCCCTCCTCGGGCACGTCGAGCACCCGGTCCAGCCGCACCCAGCTCTCTCGTCCCTCGTAATCCCAAGCGCCGCACCCGATTCCGACCCAATCGCGGTCGCTGGCGTGGCGTTCCTGGCTGGACAGCATCAGCCCGAGCAGGACGCTGCGGTCCCGGCCCACGACGAGCACCGGCCGATCCTTGCCTCGGGTCGGGTCGTCCTCGTAAACCACCCAGGTCCACACGATCTCGCCGGGATCGGCACGGCCGTCGAGGTCCGGTGCATACACGATTTTGCGGGCCCGCTGCGCGGTCGGGAAGCTCGTCTTGGTCACCGGCCGCCCAGTGGTGATCTCGTTTGGTGGGGCGGGCAGACCCATCGTCATGATGTTCGCGGTGACCTTGACGGCCTGCTGGATGGTGCGCAGCGTGTCCTGCGTGTTCTGCAGGCGCTGAACCACCTTGGGGGCCTCGTTGACCAGGTTCTCGGCAAATCGCTGAAACGTTCTCCACTGCGACTTGCCGGACGACTTCTTACCCGGTGCCATGTTCGCAGCATAACCGCGTGTCCGGACCAGCAGCAGACCAGCAATTGTGTCCCGGCAGTGGCGCACCGATACGCTGGACAGACCCGCAAACCGCTCAACCAGGAGATTCCCATCAGCAGTTTCGCCGACAAGACCTTCACGCCGCCGGCGCAGATTCGGAACTTCTGCATCATTGCTCACATCGACCATGGCAAGTCGACATTGGCCGACCGCATGCTGCAGTTGACCGGGGTGGTCGACGAGCGCTCGATGCGTGCCCAGTACCTGGACCGGATGGATATTGAGCGGGAACGCGGCATCACCATCAAGGCGCAGAACGTCCGGTTGCCCTGGCGCTTGGATGACCAGGATTACGTCCTGCATCTGATCGACACCCCCGGCCACGTCGACTTCACCTACGAGGTCTCCCGCGCGCTGGAAGCCTGCGAGGGTGCGGTGCTGCTGGTCGACGCCGCCCAGGGCATCGAGGCGCAAACGCTGGCCAATCTCTACCTTGCTCTGGATCGCGACCTGCACATCATCCCGGTGCTGAACAAGATCGACCTGCCGGCCGCCGACCCGGACCGCTACGCCGGAGAGATCGCCCACATCATCGGTTGCGAGCCCAGCGACGTGCTGCGCGTATCCGGCAAGACGGGCGAAGGCGTCGCCGATCTGCTTGATCACGTGGTGCGCGAGGTGCCGCCCCCGCAAGGTGACGCCGACGCGCCTGCCCGCGCGATGATCTTCGACTCCGTCTACGACATCTATCGCGGCGTGGTGACCTACGTCCGGGTCGTGGATGGCAAAATCACGCCGCGCGAACGCATCTCGATGATGTCCACCGGCGCCACCCACGAATTGCTGGAAGTTGGGATCGTTTCGCCCGAACCGAAGGCCAGCGAGGGCCTGGGTGTCGGGGAGGTCGGCTACCTGATCACCGGGGTGAAGGACGTCCGTCAGTCCAAGGTCGGTGACACCGTCACGACGGCGCGCAACGGCGCCAAAGAGGCGCTGACCGGCTACCGCGAACCCAAGCCAATGGTGTACTCGGGGCTCTATCCCGTCGACGGCAGCGACTATCCGAACCTGCGCGACGCTCTGGACAAGCTGCAACTCAACGACGCGGCATTGACCTATGAGCCGGAAACCTCTGTGGCACTGGGCTTCGGGTTCCGGTGTGGGTTCCTGGGCCTGTTGCACATGGAGATCACCCGCGAGCGGCTGGAGCGCGAGTTCGACCTGGATCTGATCTCGACTTCGCCCAACGTCGTGTACCGGGTCGAGAAAGAGGACAATTCCGAGATTGTCGTGACCAACCCGTCGGACTGGCCCGAGGGCAAGGTCCGCACCGTCTATGAGCCCGTGGTGAAGACCACGATCATCACGCCCAGCGAGTTCATCGGCACCATCATGGAACTTTGCCAGTCACGCCGCGGCGAGCTCGGCGGCATGGACTACCTGTCGCCCGAGCGGGTGGAACTGCGCTACACAATGCCGTTGGGGGAGATCATCTTTGACTTCTTCGACTCGCTGAAATCGCGGACCCGCGGTTATGCCAGCCTCGATTACGAGGAATCCGGCGAGCAGGAAGCCCAACTGGTCAAGGTCGACATCCTGTTGCAGGGCGAGGCCGTTGACGCGTTCAGCGCGATCGTGCACAAAGACGGGGCATCGGCCTATGGCAACAAGATGACCACCAAGCTCAAGGAGCTGATTCCGCGCCAGCAGTTCGAAGTGCCGGTGCAGGCCGCCATTGGCTCGAAAATCATTGCGCGGGAGAACATCCGAGCGATCCGAAAAGACGTGTTGTCCAAGTGCTACGGCGGTGACATCACGCGTAAGCGCAAGCTGCTGGAGAAGCAGAAGGAAGGCAAGAAGCGGATGAAGACCATCGGGCGGGTCGACGTGCCGCAAGAGGCTTTCGTGGCGGCGTTGTCCACCGAAACTTCGGGGGACAAATCCAAGAAGTAACACAAGCATCAGCAATGTTTTTCGCCCGCGCCGTCGCCGTGCTGATCCTGGGGTTGTCGGCGGTCGGGTGCACTGGTGACGTGGACGGCACCGCGCAGCGCGTGTCGCCGCGTTCCGGCACCACCACCACTCCGTTGCTGCAGATCATGCCGACCGACGAGGAAATCCGCGCCGCGGTCGGCAACGACCTGCAGCAGAACCCGCCACCGCGGACAGGCGGGATCGAGTTGCTACCGGACGGTTTTCGCAGCAATCGCGACGCGTCACCGATCGAGTGCATCGGACCCGCCAACCCGGCACTTCACGTCGTCTACGAAAAAGGCCCGGTTCGCGACGTGGCCGTGCAGGACTACTGGAACTACGGTCTGGATGTGGCGGCCTCGGGCGCGACGGCGGCAGCGGTCAGGCTGGCCACGGTCGCCGATGCGCAACGCCTGTTTGAATCCTTTGTCCCGCAATGGCAGAACTGCATCGGCACCACGGTCACCATGTCCACCTTGGACTCCAGCAAGACCCAGTGGTACGCCAGAGTCGACCGTGTTCAGGCCCAGGGGTCGATGCTGTCGGCCACCGTCATGAGCTGGGACAGCCACCAAACCCCGCCGTCCCCGGTCGAGCGGGCCGTGGGGGTGCAGTCCGATGTCATCGTCGATGTGCACGTCGCCCTTCGTCCCGACGTCCAAACCAGCAGCAGGGCAACCGATCTCGTTAAGGCCATGCTGCGCAAGCTATCCGGCACGAGTTGACGCCCCAACCACCAGAAAGGCATCGAAAATGAAATGGCGCTGGTCTGTTTCGCCAACGCTGCTTGTCGCCGCGGTCCTCCTGTTGGCCACCGGTTGCACGAACGCGATCGACGGCGCCGCACACCCCGCGCCCGGACTGAAGCCGAACCCGTTGCTAGGGGAGGTCATCAAGCAAGTGTTGCTCGACGGTACGGCGCTGAGCAGCATGCTCAACCAGCCGTTCAAAAGCGACGCCAACCTGCCGCCACGTTTCGGTGGCCCCGAAAAGTTGCAGCCCGGTCTGGGCGACATGTCGCCGCCGGAGTGCGCCGGCGTCACGACAATGACCCTGCGCAGCACCTATGAGAATGCCCCGGTCAAGAACCTGGCACGCGAGACATGGTGGGCCGCAGGTACTTCCGGACGAGTGATCAACGTAGCCGAGGCGGTGGTGGCAATGCCTTCCGTTGCCGAGGCCGCAACGTGGTTCGCCAAGTTCAGCGAGCAGTGGAAGAAGTGCAATGGCACTACCGTGACCATCTCCGGCGGACAATTCAACTACAGCGACGAGATCTCCAATGTGCGAGTTGAGAATTCGGTCGCCGCAGCAACGGTGTACGTCCAGGCGGCCGGCGCCTCGGGTGGACGCAGACCCGAAGCTCACGCCATCGGGTTACGCGCCAATTGCCTTATCGAGGTGGAGGTTACGTTCTTCAGCGTGCAACGTGCGTCGGACCCGGGGACAGCCGATCTCAACACGAGCGCCATCGACATCACCCGCACGATGATGGACAAGGTGAGTTCGCGGAGCTGAACTCACACAGGCGCGTTAGCGGGCTGGAACGTGCCCGAGCCGTCGGCTTCCTCCTCGGCCCGGATCACGTGGACCACCGCGTTGATCAGCGCCAGGTGAGTGAACGCCTGCGGGAAGTTGCCCAGGTGCCGGCCGGTTCGGGGTTCGATTTCCTCGGCGTACAGATGCAGCGGGCTGGCGAACGACAACAGCCGCTCGCACAGCCGCTTGCCGCGCGCCAGCTCGCCGATCTCGACCAACGCAGACACCAGCCAGAACGAGCAGATGGTGAAGGTGCCTTCCTCGCCCGAGAGTCCGTCGTCGGTCTCGTGCACCCGGTATCGCAGCACCAGCCCCTCTTCGGTGAGTTCGTCCGCGATCGCCAGGACGGTGGCACGCACCCGCGGGTCATCGGGCGGTAGGAACCGGGTCAACACCACCAACAGCAGCGAGGCGTCCAGCGCGTCGTCGCCATAGCGCTGCGTGAAAACGCCGCGTGAGTCCACGCCGTGCTCGAGGATGTCGGCCTTGATCTCCTCGGCGATCGCCCGCCACTGCTGGGCATAACTCTTCTCGCCCTGCCGCTCAGCCAGCTTCGCCCCGCGATCCAACGCCACCCAGCACATCACCTTCGAAGAGGTGAAGTGCTGCGGTTCCCCGCGCACCTCCCAGATCCCGCGGTCCGGCTCGCGCCAGTGCTTGATCGCCTCTTCAACCTGCTTCTTCAACACCGGCCAGAGGGTTTCCGGAACCTGTTCGCGCGAGCGTGCGTGCAGGTAGAACGAGTCCAGCACCGATCCCCAGATATCGTGCTGGACCTGGTCGTAGGCTCCGTTGCCGATCCGCACCGGCCGCGCATGGTCGTAGCCGGACAGATGGTTCAGTTCCTCTTCGACCAGGCTGCGTTCCCCGCCGACCCCGTACATCACCTGCAGCGGGTGGCGCTCGTTGCTGTTGGCGCCGGACACGTCGGCGATGAAGGCGAAAAAGTCATCGGCTTCGCGGTCCAGCCCGATGGTGTAGAGGCCCCACAACGCGAAGGTCGAATCCCGAATCCACGAGTAGCGGTAATCCCAGTTGCGTTCGCCCTGGGGCGTCTCCGGCAGCGACGTGGTGCTGGCCGCCAGCAGCGCCCCCGTCGGCGAGTAGGTCAGGCCCTTGAGCGTGAGCGCACTGCGCTGCAGGTAGGCCCGCCACGGGTGGTCCGGGAAGTTGCCGATGTTGATCCACTGTCGCCAGCACTCGGTGGTCTGCCACATCTTCTCGGCGGCCTGTTCGTAGGTCTGCGGTGCCGGGTGCTTGGTCCAGCTCAGCGCGACGAACACGTCGTCGCCCTCTTTCATCCGGGTGCGGGCGCGTGCCTCCCGGCCCTCCAGCCCGATGTTGAGGTTGGTGGTGAGCCGCATCGTCGGGTGGGCGTCCGGTTGCCTGCTGGCGCGGGCGATGGCCTCGTTGTAGGCGTTGGCCGAGTATTCCCAGGTGGTGCCCACGCGGTGGTAGTCGAAGGCCGGTTCGCAGCTCATCATCAACTCGACGGTGCCGCTGACACAGCGGACGGTGCGAAGCAAAATATGTTCGGCGTCCCAGTCCATCGGGGTGCGACGGTGGGTGCGCGATCGGCGCTCGATGTCGTGCCACGGACCCATCACCAGCGCATCACGCACGATCAGCCAGCCGGTGTGGGTCTGCCAGGTGGTCTCCATGATGAGACTGCCGGGCAGGTAACGCCGCGCCGAGGGCACCGAAACGCCGTAGGGTCCCAACCGGAAATGCCCGGCGCTGCGGTCCAGGATCGCGCCGAACACGCTGGGGGAGTCCGGGCGGGGCACGCACAGCCACTCCACTGAACCGGCCGGCGAAATCAGGCAGGTTGTCTCCCAGTCGGACAAAAAGGCGTAGTCCGCGATCGGCGGAAACGGGTTGCGCGACGGCGAATTGGAGATGTAGGGCGTGGGCGTCTCGAGTTCGGCGGGCAACGCGGCCGCCGCGTCGAAGGGTTTGAGCTCCGTGCTGGTGGGGACCGCAGGCAAATCGTCGACCTGGTCGTTAGCTGAGTCAGCGGAATCGGCGTGCAAGACCATCGGAACATCATCGACTGTCGACCCGCTCTGCGTCCACCACCGCAACCGAGGTGTTACTCGGCCCGCAGCCGGCCACGTTGGCTTCGGATGGCAGGGCTAATAGGGTGGGCTCGGTGAACGGCTTCCTGAGTTGGTGGGACGGCGTTGAGCTGTGGCTCTCCGGGTTGCCTTTCGTGCTTCAGGCGCTGGCGGTGATGCCGGTTGTGCTGTGCCTGGCTTACTTTCTGGCTGCGGGGCTGGACGCGTTGCTCGGCGGGGGAATTCAGTTGTTGCGCCGCGTCCGGCACTCCGACGAAACGTCCGGGTAGCCGCGATGCCGCGTTCGCACGTCACCCTGGTCCTGCTCGCGCTGGTTGTGCTGGTGATCGCCACCTGGTGGATTACGCACTGATCGGGCTGTTCGCACCGATTAGCCTGTCGAATTGCTAGCCGCGTGAACTCTGTTAGGCTTCGCGACATGCGCGCAGCAGCCGCCCTTTTGGAACGCCACGTTCCGGCGTTCGGCTGCGCTATGTCTGTGATCGGCTGCGTTGCAGCCGACGTTCACTGTTGTCGCTGACTCCGAAATCCGTGCGTGGCTTGGTGTGGAGTTCGTGAATTTCGTCGAACCTGACTGACCGCCTTTTCACAGCACGGGACCGAATCCGATAGTCCCGCACCGAGAGGTAGTCAATGTCGCAGATGTTCTCCGAGCGCAGAAGGCGCAGGCGACAGCGCGTCGCGCGCATGCTTGCTCTCGGCTTACTGGGACTGGTCGCAGCCTGCAGCGGCGGCCCCAGCGATGTCGTCGGGGCCGGCAGATCAGGCGGCGCCAAGTCAAGTGTCACCCTGGTCGCCTATTCGGTCGCAGAACCGGGCTGGAGCAAGGTGATTCCGGCGTTCAACGCCTCCGAGGAAGGTAAGGACGTCCAGGTGATCACGTCCTACGGCGCCTCCGGTGACCAGTCGCGCGGGGTGGCCGACGGGAAACCCGCCGATTTGGTGAACTTCTCGGTCGAGCCGGACATCACCCGTCTGATCAAGTCCGGCAAGGTCTCCAAGGATTGGAATACCGACGCCACCAAGGGCATTCCGTTCGGGTCGGTGGTGACCTTCGTGGTCCGCAAGGGCAACCCCAAGAACATCAAGGATTGGGACGACCTGCTTCGTCCGGGCATCGAGGTCATCACGCCCAGCCCGCTGAGTTCGGGTGCGGCCAAATGGAATCTGCTGGCCCCATACGCCGTTAAGAGCGAAGGTGGCCGAAATGGTCAAGCCGGCATCGAGTTTGTCAGCCGATTGGTCAGGGAACATGTCAAATTGCGTCCAGGGTCGGGACGAGAGGCGACCGACGTTTTCGTCCAGGGCAGTGGAGACGTTTTGATCAGCTACGAGAACGAGGCCATCGCGGCCGAGCGCGCCGGCAAGCCAGTAGAGCACGTCACCCCGCCGCAAACCTTCAGGATCGAGAACCCGATGGCGGTGGTACTCACCGGAACCCACCTCGCCGCGGCAACCGCGTTCAAGAATTTCCAGTACACCGCGGCGGCGCAAAAGTTGTGGGCGCAAGCCGGTTTTCGACCGGTGGACCCCTCGGTGGTGGCAGCGTTCAGAGACCAGTTCCCGTTGCCGGCGAAGCTGTGGACCATCGCCGACCTCGGTGGGTGGAGCACCGCCGACCCGCAACTGTTCGACAAGAACTCGGGCAGCATCACCAAGATCTACACGCAGGCCACCGGATGACCGTGACAGTGACCCCAGATCCCGAAGCGATCCGGCCCGAACTCGACCAAAAGCCCGACGCCGAAACCGCTGCCCTTGCTCGCGGCCGGGCGGGCGGCACGTCCCTGCGCCTCGGTGTGGCAACGATATGGCTCTCGGTGATCGTGCTGCTGCCCCTGGGCGCAATCCTGTGGCAGGCCGTGGGTGGCGGCTGGGACGCGTTTTGGCTGGCCGCCACTTCGCACGCGGCGGTGGAGTCGTTCCGGGTGACGCTGACAATCTCGGCCGGCGTGACGTTGCTCAATACGGTCTTCGGCCTACTGATCGCCTGGGTGCTGGTGCGGGACGACTTCTTCGGCAAGCGACTGGTAGATGCGGTCATCGACCTTCCGTTCGCATTGCCGACGATCGTCGCCAGCTTGGTCATGCTGGCCCTGTACGGCAACCACAGCCCGGTGGGGCTGCACTTACAGCACACCGAATGGGGCGTCGGGATCGCGCTGGCGTTCGTCACGCTGCCGTTCGTGGTCCGTGCGGTTCAACCGGTGCTGTTGGAGATTGATCGGGAAACAGAAGAGGCGGCAGCGTCACTGGGAGCCAGTGGACCGAAGATCTTCACCTCGGTCGTGCTGCCGTCATTGCTACCCGCGTTGTTGTCCGGTGCGGGACTGGCCTTTTCGCGCGCCATCGGAGAGTTCGGTTCGGTGGTGCTGATCGGTGGTGCCGTGCCGGGCAAGACCGAAGTGTCGTCGCAATGGATCCGGACCTTGATCGAGAACGACGACCGCGTCGGCGCTGCCGCGATCTCCATTGTGCTGCTTTCGATCTCGTTCATCGTGCTGCTGATCCTGCGCATCATCGGTGCACGGGCGGCCAAACGCGAGGAGATGTCCCGGTGACTACGTCGCGCACCGTCCGCTACTTCCTTCGCTACACAGCGCTCGCGTATATCGTTGTGCTGCTGATCATTCCGTTGGTGCTCATTTTGTGGCGCACGTTCCAGCCCGGGCTGGGCCAGTTCTACGACTGGGTCAGCACGCCGGCGGCGGTATCGGCGCTGAACCTGTCGCTGTTGGTTGTTGCGATCGTGGTGCCGCTCAACGTCATATTCGGGATTCCGACGGCATTGGTGCTCGCGCGCAACCGTTTTCGCGGCAAAGGCGTCCTGCAGGCCATCATCGACCTACCATTCGCGGTGTCGCCGGTCGTCGTGGGTGTGGCGTTGATCGTGCTGTGGGGCGCCGGCGGAGCGCTGGGGTTCGTCGAGCGTGACCTGGGGCTGAAGATCATCTTCGGGCTGCCCGGCATCGTGCTGGCCAGCATCTTCGTCACGCTGCCCTTCGTGGTGCGTGAGGTTGAACCGGTGTTGCACGAACTTGGCACCGATCAGGAGCAGGCCGCCGCGACGCTGGGTTCTGGTTGGTGGCAGACGTTCTGGCGGATCACGCTGCCGTCCATTCGGTGGGGTCTGACGTACGGGATCGTGCTGACCGTCGCCCGCACACTGGGCGAGTACGGCGCGGTGATCATGGTGTCGTCCAACCTTCCCGGCCAGTCCCAGACGCTGACCCTGCTGGTTTCGGACCGCTACAACCGCGGGGCCGAATACGGGGCGTACGCGCTGTCGACGCTGCTGATGGCCGTTGCTGTATTGGTGTTGATCGTCCAAGTTGTGCTGGATGCCCGCCGGGCACGAGCGAGCAAGTAGGCCGGACAAGGAGAATTGATGTGACCGTGACCGACCAGGGCAAGCACGCGATCGTGGTGCGCGACGCTTACAAGAACTACGGCGACTTCGTCGCACTGGACCATGTCGACTTCGTCGTGCCGGCGGGTTCATTGACAGCGCTGCTGGGCCCCAGCGGTTCGGGCAAGTCGACGTTGCTGCGTACCATCGCCGGCCTCGATCAGCCCGACACCGGAACCGTCACGATCAACGGTCGCGACGTCACCCGCGTACCGCCGCAGCGCCGAGGTATCGGGTTCGTGTTCCAGCACTATGCGGCGTTCAAGCACCTGACGGTGCGCAACAACGTGGCCTACGGGTTGAAGATCCGCAAGCGGCCCAAGGCGGAGATCAAAGAGAAGGTCGACAACCTGCTGGAAGTGGTGGGGCTCAGCGGGTTTCAGAACCGCTATCCCAACCAGCTGTCCGGTGGGCAACGCCAGCGCATGGCGCTGGCGCGGGCGCTGGCGGTCGACCCGGAAGTGCTGCTGCTCGACGAACCGTTCGGCGCGCTGGACGCCAAGGTGCGTGAAGACCTGCGGTCCTGGCTGCGCCGGCTGCACGACGAGGTTCATGTCACCACAGTGCTGGTCACCCACGACCAGGCCGAGGCGCTGGACGTGGCCGACCGGATCGCGGTGTTGAACAAGGGCCGTATCGAACAGGTCGGCTCTCCGACCGATGTGTATGACGCTCCCGAAAACGCGTTCGTGATGTCGTTTTTGGGCGCGGTGTCGGCGCTGAACGGCGCGCTGGTCCGGCCGCACGACATTCGAGTTGGCCGCAACCCGGATATGGCGATCGCGGGTGGCGACGGTACTGCGGCGTCGATCGGTGTCGTGAAGGCCACGGTCGATCGGGTCGTGACGCTGGGCTTCGAGGTCCGGGTTGAGCTGACCAGCGCGGCTTCCGGTGGGCCCTTCACCGCCCAGATCACCCGCGGCGACGCGGAGGCGCTGGCGTTGCGGGAGGGCGACACCGTCTATGTGCGTGCGACGCGGGTCCCGCCAATTGCCCACCCGGTCAACGAGTCTTCGCTGGCTTCGGCCTAACTCTTCCCCGCGAGCCGCCACCCGTTTGGCCGCGAGCCGAACCTGGCTGCGATTTTCGGCCGCGGATTTCGCAGCCACGTTGGGTTCGCGGCACGTCAGGCCTCGCGCGGCGCGCGGCGGGGGGCGCGTCAGGGGATGTGCGCGATTATCCCGAGCGCGACGACCACGAATACCACCGCGAAGATGACCACCGCGACGATGCTCGCCACCGCCAGCGGTGTCAGTCTTCGTTTGGGACGCGGTTGATTTTCCGACAGCCCGGACGTTTGCGCGGAATCGGGCGGAGTGGAGCCGGGCGAGACGCCGCCCCCAGGCTCTAGACCTGGTGTCGCGGCTGGATCGGGATCCGGTGGCATCGCGGTCATGGCCCGCGGGTACCCCGTGAGGCCCGAGTCACACCGTCAGGCAGCGAGGCGCTGGGCCGCGGCGCGGTCGAATCGATCCAGCACCGTCGCGGCCACCAGTCGGTGCGCGCCCAGCGGCGCGGCCATCCCGATACCGGCTTCCTGAGCGAATCGCTGCACCCGGTCTGGGATGCGTCCCGGCGCCAGGAACCACGGCGCGATGACGATCCGGCGAGCACCGCGGTGTCGCAGCCGTTCGACGGCTACCGGCAATGGAGGCTCCGGACGGGTGGCGAAGGCAGTGGCCACCCCGGCCCATTTCGTTCCGTCGGCCAGCCGGGATCCCACCTCTGCCGTACGGGCATTCGCCTCCGCATTCGACGAGCCGATGGCCACCACCAGGACGCCGACGGTGTCGTCGAGGCGCGAAACTCCTGCCTCGGTGATCCGCTGACGCAGCACCGACACCAGTCGTTCGTCTTCGCCGAGTACCTCGGCCTGCAGCACCCCAGTGGCGCGGCTCTCGGCGATCTGGCGCGGAATGTCGATCCGCGCGTGGTAGGCGTCGGCCAGTAGCAGGGGAGTCACGACAACCCGGCCCGGACACTCGTCGAGAACCTCGACCAGACCCGGTGAATTGTGTTCGCAGAACGCAACCCGCACATCGAGGTCCGGGCGCATCCGCGTCACCTGCCGCGCGACGGCCCGGGCGTTAGCCGCCGAGCGAGGATCCGCACTGCCGTGCGCGGTCAACAACAGTGTCGTCACGACGCGTGCAGTCCGCATTCGGTCTTGGACAGGCCCTGCCAGCGGCCGCTGCGCGGATCGGCGCCCTCGACCGGCTTGGCCGTGCAGGGGGCGCAGCCGATCGACGGGTAACCCTCGTAGACAAGGGGATTCACCAGGACGTCGTGCTTGTCGATGTAGTCCTGCATGTCCTGGTCCGACCATGCGGCGAGCGGGTTGATCTTCACCAGCTTGAACGCCTCGTCGAAGCTGATCAGTGCGGCGTTGGCGCGGGTGGGCGCCTCCACCCGGCGTAACCCGGTCACCCAGGCGGAGTAGCCGCGCAACGTCTTGCCCAGCGGGAGGACCTTGCGCAGTCGGCAGCACTCGCCCGGGTCGCTGGCGAACAGATCCTTGCCCCTGTGCTCGTCCTGCTCGGCCACCGTTTCCTCGGGGGCGACGTTGAGAACCCTGATGTCGTAGACGGATTCGACCGCATCGCGGGTCCCGATGGTTTCGACGAAGTGGTAACCGGTGTCCAGGAACAGTACCGGCACGCCCGGGCGAACCTTGGCGGCCAGGTCGACCAGCACGGCGTCCTGCATATTGGAAGCGACCACGTAGTTGCATGTCGCCCAGCCGCGGGGTCCGTTGATGCCGCCGAAGTTCTCCTCGGTCCACTGCAGCAGTTCGGTCGCGCTGGCACCCTCGAGCTCGGCGGCTCCGCGGGCGGCCAGCTCGCGTAGTTCAACCTCGGACGGCTTGGTCCCCTCGCTCATCGCAGGTCTTCCTCCTCGGCGCGAATCGCCCACTGCGCGAAGCGTTCACCCTCGTTACGGTGCTTGAGGAAGTTGCGGGTAACCCGGTCGATGTAGTCGCCGAGCTCGTCGCTGGTGACCTTGTGCTGGCGCAGTTTGCGACCGAACCCACTGTCCAGACCGAGGCCGCCGCCCAGGTGGACCTGGAAGCCCTCGACCGAGCCGCCGTTACCGTCGTCGACCATCTGGCCCTTGAATCCGATGTCGGCCACCTGAATTCGGGCGCACGAATTGGGGCAGCCATTGATGTTGACGGTGATCGGCACGTCAAGGGTCGAGTTGATGTCGTCCAGCCGCCGCTCCAGCTCAGGCACCAAAGACTGTGCCCGGACCCGGGTTTCGGCGAAGGACAGCTTGCAGAACTCAATCCCGCTGCACGCCATCAGGTTTCGACGCCAGTGCGACGGCTGGGCGGTCAGGTCGAGCGCCTCGAGGCCGGCGAGCACCTCGTCGAGCTTGTCGTCGGGGACGTCGAGAACGATCAGCTTCTGGTATGGGGTGAACCGGATTCGGTCCGAGCCTGCCCGCTCGGCCAGGTCGGCAACCGCACACAGAATGGTGCCCGAGACCCGCCCGGCGATCGGGGACACCCCGATAGCGTTGAGCCCGTTCTTCAAGCGCTGCACGCCGACGTGATCGATCGCGTGCGCGAGCGGCGCCGGCGCCGGGCCGTCGATCAGCGGGCGCTTGAGGTACTCGGTTTCGAGGACCTCACGGAATTTCTCGACACCCCAGTCCTTGACCAGGAACTTCAACCGCGCCTTGGCCCGTAGCCGCCGGTAGCCGTAGTCACGGAAGATCGAGGTCACGGCTGCCCAAACCTCGGGCACCTCTTCGAGCGGCACCCACACCCCGAGGCGTTGGGCCAGCATCGGGTTGGTGGACAGACCGCCACCGACCCACAGGTCCAGGCCTGGCCCGTGCTCTGGGTGGTCGACGCCGATGAACGCGATGTCGTTGATTTCGTGCGCGACGTCCTGCAGGCCCGAGATAGCGGTCTTGTACTTACGCGGCAGGTCGGCGTAATCGGGCTTGCCGATGTAGCGACTCACGATCTCGTCGATGGCCCAGGTTGGGTCGATCACCTCGTCGAGGGATTCACCGGCCAGCGGCGATCCCAACACCACGCGGGGGCAGTCACCGCACGCCTCGGTGGTCTGCAGGCCGACCTCGTCGAGTCGCCGCCAGATCTCCGGGACGTTCTCGACCTCGATCCAGTGGTACTGGATGTTCTGCCGGTCGGAGATATCGGCGGTGTCGCGGGCGAACTCCTTCGAGATCTCGCCGAGCGTGCGCAAGGCGGTCGTCGAGATTGCGCCGCCGTCGCAACGCACCCGCATCATGAAGTACTTCGCCTCGAGCAGATCCATGTTGTCATCGCCGGTGAACGAGCCGTCATAGCCCTGCTCGCGCTGGGTGTAGAGACCCCACCAGCGGAACCGGCCGCGCAGATCGCTCTTGTCGATGCTGTCGAATCCGCCCTTGGCGTAGATGTTCTCGATGCGCTCCCGCACCTCGAGCGGCGCGCCCGCCTGCTTCATCTCCTCGTTGGGGTTCAGCGCCTCGCGATTACCCAGCGCCCACTGGCCCTCATTGCGGGGGGCCTTGGCGGGACGTGCTGTGGTCATGCGGCAATCTCCTTCGCGAACAGGCTGGGCCTGAATCATGCGCAGCGCTCACCGATCGTCCCGGCGGCGCAGATCCGGCAGCCAGGTTGGGGTACAGATGGGCTGGGTCTACGACATCAAGGCAGACAGCTACAGCTGCAAACGCGCTTGAGGTCGATATACCGCCGCGCCACCAGCACCACACGCAGGTTCGAATTGGCGACGGTCACGGGTGCCATTCTGCCATGGATCGCACCCAACCGTGTCACCAGGTCAAATTTCTTTTCACGGTGATTAAAACTATCTGGTAAAGCTGGGTGGAGAGGCCAGAAAAACCGGGAATAACGTGGGAAAACTGCCTCAGCAGCCACGGCGTGCCAAGATTTGGCATGGCATCTCGCGAGCTGCCGGTGGACTTGCCGGTATTGGCGCCCACGTCGGAACAAGCATTCGGCCTCTACGTCCACGTCCCGTTCTGCATAACCCGTTGCGGCTACTGCGACTTCAACACCTACACACCGGCCGAACTCGGCGGTGTCAACCCGGACGGTTGGCTGCAGGCACTCGGGGCTGAACTCGAGCTGGCCGCCGCGCGGCTGGACGGGCCGACGGTGGACACCGTGTTCGTGGGCGGGGGCACACCGTCACTTCTGGGCGGAGCGCGGCTGACGACGCTGCTGAACATGGTGCGCGACCACTTCACGCTGGCCCCCGGCGCGGAAATCACCACCGAAGCCAACCCCGAGTCGACGTGGCCGGAGTTCTTCGAGGCGATCCGGGAGGCCGGGTACACGCGGGTGTCGCTGGGGATGCAGTCAGTGGTGCCCCGACTGCTGGGGGTGCTCGACCGCGTGCACACCCCGAACCGGTCAGCAGCCGCGGCCCGCGAGGCCCTGGAGCTGGGTTTCGAACACGTCAGCCTGGACCTCATCTACGGCACCCCGGGAGAGTCCGACGAGGACCTGCTTCGCTCGGTGGACACCGCGATCGAGACCGGGGTCGACCACGTGTCTGCCTACGCGCTGGTCGTCGAGGAGGGCACCGCGATGGCCCGGCGGGTTCGTAGTGGTGAGCTGGCTCCGCCCGATGACGACGTGCTGGCGCACCGCTACGAGTTGCTCGACGAGCGCCTTTCGGCCGCCGGGCTGGCCTGGTACGAGGTTTCCAACTGGTCCCGGCCGGGTGGCGAATGCCGGCACAACCTGGGCTACTGGGATGGCGGCCAGTGGTGGGGCGCGGGACCGGGTGCGCACAGCTACGTCGGCGCGACGCGATGGTGGAATGTCAAGCATCCCAACGCTTATGCGAAGCTGCTGGCGGATGGGGCGCTGCCGGTGGCCGACTACGAACAACTCGGCGCGGACGCGTTGCACACCGAAGAGGTGTTGCTGCAGATTCGGCTGCGCCAGGGGTTGCCGCTGATCCGACTCGATGACGCCGAACGCGGACGTGCGGAAGCGGCGGTGGCGGACGGATTACTGGTATCCGACGGCGACAGCCTGATCCTCACCGACCGAGGTCGCCTGCTGGCTGACGCCGTGGTGCGAACGGTGCTGGGGTAACTGGGTATTCAGGTTCCGCGCGTTTTCAGCGGACTTTTTCAGCGGACTGAGGAAATGCGAGACGACTTCACGTCGATGTCGCGTTTGCGGTGCGTCACCCAGAGCCACGCGGCGGGCGAGTAGTGGGTGGTGGTCTCCTCGAAGCCGTCGACCGTGCGCACGCTGAGCACGCCGGTCTTCTGGTGCATGGTCAGGTTCTCGCAATCGCCTTTGATCTCTTGGCCGTCGGTCATCCGGATGACGAACATGCGATGGTCCTTCCGTGGAGTCGGTTCGGCTGTCACGTTGCGATGCTAGGAGCGCGCGGGGTTCGCGACTCATCAGGCAGGTTGCCGACAGCTAAATGGTGCGGAAACGTTTCGCGCCGAAGGTAAGCAGACGAGACACCGGCGTTGGCCTCATTTATGCCCAGCTAGCTGGGGAAATGGCGGCACTACGCGGCGGTGACCGATGAGCGCAGCCTATTAGGCACGTGTTAGATCCATTTGAATCTCATCGGCAATTCCCTACTCACCGGGGGTAGGGGGCGCGCTCAACGATAGGTTAGGCTACATTTACTTGCGTGATGGAGGCCGGCGTAGAGACGAGTTCTGTCAGGACCGCGTCACTGTCCTTTCCCGTCCCGGCCGGCATCGACCCGGCCGATCTGGCGGCCGAGTTGGCCGCGGTGTTGACGGATCCGGTGGACGAGGAATACCTGCTGTACGAGCAGGACGGCCGTTGGGTGTTGGCCGCCGGTGTGCAGGCCATCGTCGAGCTGGATAGCGACGAACTGCGCGTCATCCGCGACGGTGTCATGCGGCGGCTCCAATGGTCGGGACGCCCCGCTGCTGTCCTGGGCGAAGCGGTCGACCGCCTGCTGTTGGAGACCGACGCGGTATTCGGTTGGGTGGCTTTCGAATTCGGGGTGTACCGGTATGGGCTGCAAACGCGCCTCGCGCCACAAACCCCGCTTGCGCGGGTGTTCTGGCCCCGCATGCGCATTGTGGTGACCCAGGATGAGGTTCGGTTGTTCGGTGCCGGAGCCCGCGAGCGCGAGGCGGTGGACCGGTTGCTCGGTGCCGGACTGCCTGCGACGCCGCCCCCGCGCCCGGTCGACGTGTGCGCCGACCCATCCGATTACCGCGATCGGGTGGCGACGGCCGTTCGCGAAATCGGCGCGGGCGACTACCACAAGGTGATCCTTTCTCGTTGTCTGCAAGTGCCTTTCGCGCTGGACTTCCCGTCCACCTATCGACTGGGACGTCGGCACAACACGCCGGTGCGGTCATTTCTGTTGCAACTCGGCGGTATTCGCGCGCTGGGTTACAGTCCTGAACTGGTCACGGCGGTGCAGGCCGACGGTCTGGTGATCACCGAACCGCTGGCCGGGACCCGCGCATTGGGCCGCGGCCCCGCACATGACCGACAAGCCCGCGATGACCTGGAATCGGACTCCAAAGAGATTGTCGAGCACGCCATTTCAGTTCGTACCTCGTTGCAGGAAGTTACCGAGATCGCCGAGCCGGGGACCGCGGTCGTCACCGATTTCATGGCGGTTCGTGAACGCGGCAGCGTGCAGCACCTCGGTTCGACGATCACCGGCCGTCTCGACCCGTCCAGCGACCGGATGGATGCGCTGGAGGCGCTCTTCCCCGCGGTGACCGCTTCCGGAATTCCCAAAGCCGGCGGCGTCGAAGCCATCCTGCGCCTTGACGAAGGACCGCGTGGTCTGTATTCCGGTGCGGTGGTGATGTTTTCGGCTGACGGCGGACTGGATGCCGCGCTGACACTGCGGGCGGCTTATGAACGCGACGGTCGGACCTGGCTGCGGGCCGGTGCCGGCATCATCGCCGCCTCCGACCCAGAGCGTGAATTCGAGGAAACCTGCGAGAAGCTTTCCACGCTGGCGCCGTATCTGATCGAGCGGCAGTAGACCGCCAGGTCGTTTGTGACCTAAGGCACCTCCCGGGCAGGGACTTTCGGCTCTATTGGCGCCCGCGCCGGCCGACCAAGCTGATGTTCGGACGGCGTTGGATGCCGCCCAGAACAGAAGAAAGCGGGGTCGCCGTAATCCGCACCAGGACGAAAAACCCAGTGTGATCACCTGCCTGCCAGCGCGGGCCCACTAGCTTCGGAGGTGCTTGTGTCCAAAGAAATGACGGATCGCCAACTGCTCGGAGAACTTGAACCCGTTGCCGAGAAGCTGCTCAACCGGCACTTGTCTTTGTTCAAGGAGTGGCATCCGCATGACTACATTCCGTGGTCGGATGGCAAGAACTTCCACACCCTCGACGGGCAGGACTGGGAACCCGGGCAGAGTCAGCTCTCCGACACAGCCCAGGTGGCGATGGTGCAGAACCTGTTGACCGAGGACAATCTGCCGTCGTATCACCGCGAAATCGCCATGAATTTCAGCATGGACGGGGCGTGGGGGCAGTGGGTCAATCGATGGACCGCCGAAGAGAACCGGCACAGCGTGGCACTGCGCGACTACCTGGTGGTGACGCGAGCGGTCGATCCGGTCGAGTTGGAAAAGTTGCGGATGGAGCAGCTGACGCGGGGCTTCAGCCCGGGTCAGAATCAGCAGGGAGATATGTTCGCGCAGAGCCTATTCGACTCGGTGATGTACGTGTCGTTCCAGGAACTGGCCACCCGTGTCTCCCACCGCAACACCGGGAAAGCCTGCAACGACAGCATTGCCGACCAACTGCTGGCCAGGGTGTCGGCCGATGAGAACCTGCACATGATCTTCTACCGCGACATCAGCGCTGCCGGTTTGGATATCGCGCCGAATCAGGCGATGCGCGCGGTGCACCGAATCTTGCGCAACTTCAAGATGCCCGGGTTCACCGTGCCGGAGTTTCGGCGCAAGGCCGTCGTGATCGCCGTAGGCGGTGTTTACGATCCACGCATTCACCTCGACGAGGTGGTCATGCCGGTGTTGCGCAAGTGGCGGATCTTCGAACGCGAAGATTTCACCGGCGAGGCGGCGTGGATGCGCGACGACCTCGCGGTGCTGATCAAGGAACTCGAGCAGGCCTCGGACAAGTTCGAAGAATCCAAACAGCGCTATCTGGAACGGGAAGCGCGCAAGGCCGAGCGGATCACGGCCAGCCGCGTGCTGAAAACGGAAGGGACGCTGACCTTTAGCGGACGTTGAGCTATCCGTCCGGGGTGGACCCGGCTGACTTCTCCAGGTATTCCGAGAGCAGCCGGCTGACCAGTGACTCGATATTGGTCTCGATCGAGGACGCGAGCGTGGCGGTGACAGTCGAGACTGCTTGGGTGCGGAACCGGACCAGCATGGTAATCAGCTCGGCCACCTCGGCGTCGGCGGGCAACGCTTCGCCGGGCTTGATCCGGTCTGCGACGTGTTCGAATCCGGCCTGTACCAACAAATCGCTGATCTCGTCGACTTTGGGCAGGATCTGCTCGTGCAGGTTAATGAGCTTGTCTACGCTCACCCCGTAGCCGCGGACCTCGTTGAACGCTTCGATCAGTTTGGGCCGGGTGATGGTGGCCTGGTCGCCGTCGATGCGGATGATCTGCAAGCCCACCATGCGATCGAAAGCCGTTGTGTCATCGACGAGTTCGCGCGCCTCGGCCAGCGGCATGGTCTGTGACTTCTCGGTGGTCCAGGTGCCCACGATCGCTGATTCCAGCCCCAGCACGTCGCCCAGATTCTTGCCTTCTTCCCACGCGGAGAGCATTTCCCGCACGTGGGCGATGGTGTAGCCGCGGTCGAGCATGGAGGTGATCAGGCGCAGCCGGGTCAGGTGTGTGTCGTTGAATAGCGCAATCCGCCCGACCCGCAACGGCGGTGGTAACAGACCGCGGTCGCGATACACCCGGATGTTGCGGGTGGTGGTGCCGGCCAACCGGGCCAGTTCCTCGATCCGGTACTCACCTGAGCTGGCGCCGTGCGGGTGGCGCACCGCGGCGTCGAAGAGTTGCGTCACCGCCGCCTCGACGAACTCCCGCGATTGGCGACGAACCCGCTGCGGCGTGCGTCGCACGTTGTGCAGCACGCTGGCTATCGTGCCCGGCTCGGGTCGCGAGGATCGGTCGGGTGTCATGCGCCGACGCGGTCTGCGACGTCCCGGGTGACCGCGTCGTAGTGCCCGATCTTGAAACTGTGCATCTGGCGAAGATACTGGGTGGCGGTCCCGGGGTACATCGAGCCGTTGAAACCGTCCTTGGTGAGATACCAACTGCTGCAACCGGACATCCAGGTCGTCTTGGTCAGCCGGCGCTGGATGTCGCGGTTGTGGCGAAGCTGAATGTCTTCGCGCACATCGAGATAACGCAGGTCGCTGTCCAGGATGGTGGTGATCCCGCGCACCGCATAGTCGAGCTGGCCTTCGATGTAGACCAGCAGCGAGTTGTGGCCCGGCCCGGAGTTGGGGCCGGTCATGAAGAACAGGTTCGGGTACCCGTGCGCGTTGATGCTTTTGTAGGCCTGCCCGCCGCCGGCCCAGTCCTCGGCCAGCGACCGACCGCCGAGGCCGGTTACCTCGAACGGCGGCCCGGTGAGGTGCACGTCGTAGCCCGTGGCGAACACTATGCAGTCGAGGTGGTGTTCGATGCCGTCGCTGGTGCGGATCCCGACCGGGCTCAGCGTCGCGATCGGCCAGCTGATCAGCTTGCAGTTCTCCCGCTGCAGCGCGGGGTAGTAGTCGCTGGAGATCAGCATGCGCTTACAGCCCGGCGCGAAGTCCGGGGTCAGCTGACGGCGCAGCCACGGGTCCTTGACGGTCGCGCGGATATGGGCCTGGCCCAGGCGCGCCACCAGCGACGTGAGTGGGGTATTCCATACCATCGCCGTCGCGGTCGCCTCGTGTCCCCAGAACAGCATTTGGCGGGCAAGCTGTTGGCTGGCAGGGACTTTGGCGAACAACGCCTGTACCGCGGGCGGTGTGGCGGTATCCAGGCGGGGCAGCACCCAGCCGGGTGTGCGCTGGAAGACCTTGACGAACTCGGCTCGCTTCACCAGTTCGGGGATGATCTGGATGGCGCTGGCGCCGGTACCGATCACGGCGACCCGCTTGCCGGTGAAATCGTAGTCGGAATCCCAACGGGCGCTGTGGATCTTGTGTCCCTGATAGCTGTCCAGACCGCGGATGTCGGGAAAGCTGGCATCCGACAGCGGTCCCGAGGCCAGTACGACGGTGCGGGCGCGAAACCGCTTGCGGTTCTTGGTTGTTGCGGTCCAGACGCCGGCGGCTTCGTCGAACTTCAGGGCGGTGACTTCGTGGCCGAACCGGATGTGGCGACGAATATTGAACCTGGTTGCCATCTCTTCGATGTGCCGGTAGATCTCCGGGGCAGGGGAGTAGGTTCGCGACCACGTCGGGTTCTTGACGAACGAGTACGAGTACAGCAGCGACGGGACATCACAACTGGCGCCGGGATACTGGGTGTCACGCCAGGTTCCGCCCACCCGGTCGGATCTTTCCAGAATCACGACATCCTCGACTCCAGCTTCGGCCAATCGGATCGCCGCGCCCAGTCCGCTGAAGCCCGCGCCGATAATGAGCGAGGCGTAGATACGTTCGCCGGCCATGGCCTTGCCCATGATTACGCCGCCGGCTCGTGGGTCAGTTCCCGCGACCAGCTAGGCATCGGCCGCAGCAGCGGTTTGGGATAAAAGTCCGATAGCCAGACCATGGAATTGGCCAACAGCTGATAGGGGTGGCGCGGATTGACTACCCAGCCGCCGTGTCGTTTCAGCACCTTGTACGCGGGCACCCGCGGGGTACGTTCGCCACGCTCACCGAGTTGCTTGAACCGCTTGACGGCGTTGAAAAGACGCTCGGTCTCCATGCCCATGCCGGCCATCTCGTTGCGAATGCGGTTGAGCAGCGGCACGTACATCAGCGCCCCCAGGATCAGGCCCGGAGTGGCCACGGTGCCGACGAACTCGATCGCGAGCCGACGCGCCGTGGCATGGCCGATCATCTCCAGCACCGCGAAATCCACTGCGATGTGCCGTGACTCGTCGTTGTTGATTTTTTCGAACACCTGGTGACAGACTGGGTCCTGCACGGTATCCAGCAGGAACTTGAGCAACGCGCCGTCCAGTGCAACTTCCAGCATCGGAATCACGGTGCCCAGCACGGACAACGGCATGTCGTCGGAGTAGGCGTCGAGCCACTCGATGGCCAACCGGATGTTGACGTTGGGCGTGGGGACCTCGCCGTCTTCGAGCATGCCCCAGCGCTTCATCAACGCCAATTCCGCGTTGGCGTGGCGTTGCTCTTCGGCGTGGAAGTACCGGTAGATCTCGGCGATGGTCGGATTCGGTGCCTTCTTGGCCAACGCAGCGAAGCCGCGGGCGCCGATGTTCTCGATCCAGCACAGATCGGCCATGAACGCCTTGAGCTTGGGGCGCATTTCGGGTCGGATGGTTTCCGCCCCCGGCGCATCCCAGTCGATATCGGCGAGCGCCCACTGCCGATCCTTGATCTTGGCGAGCATTGCTTCCATGTCGATACCTTTTCGGGTCACCAGACCCTCCTTTCAGAGTTGACGGACGACTCAGCGACCGGTCACCCGCAGTGCCAAACCCGCCGCACGCGTATATGCGCCCGGCGCAAGTCGTTTGATGTTCCAGCCGAGCTTGGCCTCAAGCTGGGGCAGGCAATAGAGGTCGCCTCGATCGTGGGCGTCCAGGCAGACGCGCGCGACCTTCTCGGCGCTGTACCCGGTCCAGCTCATCAGTTTGGCGGCCAGCTCGCCGGTGTCGGTGCTGATCCGTCCGGATTCGACGATATTGGTCTTAACGAATGTCGGGCACAGAACGGTGACTCTGATTGCCGTGCCGGACAATTCGGCAGCCAGGGTTTCTGAGAGCGAAAGCACGCCGGCCTTGCTGACGTTGTAGGCGGCCATCCGGGGAGCCGCGCCGAATGCCGCGGCCGAGGCGACGTTGATGATGCCTCGCGGCGCGTGGGACGGACCGGCTTCGCGCAGGATGGGGGTGAATACCTGGCAGCCGTGGATCGGCCCCCAGAGGTTGACACCCAGCGTCCACTGCCAATCCTCAAGGGACACTTCACCGATGGGCGCGCCGCCGCTACCGACGCCGGCGTTGTTGATCACCAGGGTGGGCGGTGCCCCGAACCAGGCTTGCGCCTGTTCGGCCAAGGCGACGACGTCTTCGAACTGCGATACGTCGCAGCGCACCGCAATCGCTTTGGCGCCGGACTCGATGATCGCATCGGCCGTTTGTTGGGCGGCCGCCTCGTTGATGTCGCTACAGACGACCGCGCCGCCACGACGCGCGAGTTCGATGGCGAAGGCGGCGCCGATGCCGCTGCCGGCGCCGGTCACCACCGCCAATGCGCCCCGGGTGGTGACCTTCTTGTTCAGCAGCTTGTCCAATGGACCCAACATCAAAGCGCCTCCGCCGCAGTCGTATTCCGCACGGAGTCCACGATGAAACGCTTGACGTGGCGCAACGACCCGCGGTCGGGGACTTCGTCGTCCATGACAAAGGAGTCAATACCAAATGGTGACATTAGTCAATGGCAAGGTTGTGCGCGGCTGCGACGGTTATCTACTGCGCAGGCTCCCCCGGCTGGCCAGGCTGGGTGGTCCAGTCCAGCTTCCGTACCCGCAGCGTCCCGTCCTGCGAGCAGGTGACAGCTATCCGAGCGTCGGCGCTCAGGGCCACCGATTCCACCGATGCGGTGTGCTCGTCGAACTGCGTCACGCGTTGCCCGGATTGCAGATTCCAGAGTCGCGCGGTCCCGTCCGCACTGCCGGTCAGCACGATTCGAGAATCTGCGCTCACCGCGACCGAGCTGACTTTTCCGCTGTGCCCGACGAGCGTGTGCAGCAACTCACCGGAGTGCACATCCCATACCGTCGTCTTTCCGTCGACGCCTCCGATAACCGCGACGCCGCCCCGATAGGTCAGCGCGCTGGCCTGCCAGCAGTCGGTACGAACCGGAAAGGCATGCATCCGGTGTCCGGTGGCGGTATCCCAGACCCGGATGGTCTCGTCGGCCAGCGCAAACGCGTTGCGCCCGTCTTCGCTAAGGCGCACGATCCAGGCGATTCCGCCCAGCTTGTCGAGTCTGTGTAGCCGACCGCCGGTGCGAGCATCCCACATCGTCACCGCATCCCTGTTGCCGCACAACGCAATTGCACCGCTGCCGTCGACCGCGACGGAGTAGACCGGTCCGTCGTGCGGGCGCAGCGTCTGTAGGCGCCGTCCGGTTGTTGCCTCCCAAGTGCGCATCCGGCCGTCGTCGGAACCCGTTACGGCCGTTAGTCCGTCGGCTCCCAGCGCGACGCAGCGCACCCCTCGCCAATGCCCGCGCAGTACCTGAAGCAGCCGGCCGGAAACGCAGTCCCACAGTCGCGCATAACGGTCCCGGCCACCGGTGATCAAGACATCGCCAGTTCCGGAAAAGGCCCAATTCACGGTGTCTGCAGTGAAGTTGGGAATGGTCAGCACGCAGCGGCCGGATGCGCTGTCCCAGAGTCGCGCCGGATTGCTGTCGGCGATCAGAAAACGGCCGCTGGGGTCGACCCCCATACCCAGCGGCCACCGATGCGGCAGCACGTGCAAGTCGACAACCGCGCGCAGTCGCCTGCTCCCGCCTTGCTGCCCATCATCCGGCCACACAGGTTCACTTTAGGCGTCTTCCCGACGTACCTCGATACTTGTAACGTTGACGCGATGGTTACACCGCGCTGCGCCGTCTGCGGTTGTCTCGGCAACCGCGATGGTTCGCTGCAGCAGGTGCGGTTCGCTGATCGCGATGCGACGGCGTCCTTCTGCGTTGTCGACTACGAAAGTGCTTGGCAACTAAACGAATTAACTATGGCCGGCGCCCTCACCCGGCTCAAGGAAGAGTTCGACGCCGGCGGCGACTCCTTCTGCCGAGTCGGATCGCAGTTCGGGCCATACCGTCTGCTGCGCTTGCTGGGTCGCGGGCGGCTCGCCCGAGTGTACGAAGCGCAGCACACCGTCAGCGGTGCGAAAGTCGCGCTGAAGGTCATCTCTGCCCGGCATTCGGCGGATCGCTCATTTCGGCTGCGGCTGTCGCGGAACGTTCTGGCCATCGCGCGACTCCACGCTGCCGATCCTAACTTGGTGCCCATCCTTGATTGGGGCGAAATCGACGAACGGCCCTACGTCGTCATGCCGGTGAGCGACGCGCTCGATCTGGATCGCCTTCTCGCCCAACACACCCGGCTGACGCCCGCATCGGCGGTCGCTGTGCTGAGCCAGATCGCCGCGGCGTTGGATGCGTTGTCTTCGCAGGGTGGGATGCACCGAAATATCCGTCCGGACAACATACTTGCCGATCGAGATCGCGCAATTCTGCTGGCCGGTCTCAGCAAGCTGACCCTCGACGACCCTGGCGCTGCCCATCCGATGAACTACGCGTACTCGGCCCCGGAAACCGTTACCGACGACATGGTGACTTTCCGTGCCGACATTTACGCATTGACTTGTGTGTTCTACGAATGCCTGACCGGAGACCCGCCCTATCCCGTCGACAGCCTGGGTGCCGTAATCGGCGGCCACCTGCAGCAGCCAATCCCACAGCCCAGCGAGCGAGTCGGGGTCCCGGTTGGCTTCGACGATGTCGTCGCGCGCGGGATGGCGAAGAAGCCCGAACAACGCTACGACAGCGCCGGTGCCCTCGCGCTGGCGGCGCGTCAAGCTTTGGCAGCTGCCGGGTGGGCCTGAAAGGTCATGACGTTGAACGGATTTCCGGTTCGAACATTTCCGGCTTGTCCCGGACCATCGAGTAGGCCAGCCGCCAGGTGCTGTGCAACAAATCCAGCAGCGTTTCCAGCTGGTAGGGCAGCGGCCGGGCATCGGCGTCCGACCATTGCCGGTCCGCGCTGTAGGTGTTCCGCGGCCAGGCCGTAGGAAGATGCCATTGGCCGCGTGTGCGGTAGCGGTCCCTTTCCCTGACTCGGGCAAACGATTGGCCGTCACCTAGATGAACTGTGGCCATGATCTCGCCAACGCCGTAGTGAAAGGCCGGTTCGATGTGCAGCGAATGCTTGACCGGTTCATCCCGAGGGGGAAGCATCCGCCACAGTTCGGAGTGCGTCCAATCGGGTTCGGGCGGCCCTTCGCCTTCCGTCTTTATACCCGCCCAATCTCCGTTGCGCAGTCTCTGGTCGAAGTATTCGGGTGCCAGCCAAAGGTTTTCGGGGGGTTCGCCGGGCCGTCCGAAGCTGAACCACACCCGATTTCCGTCCCGTCGGATGTCATCGACAACACCGACCCCACTACGCCATAAACAGATCTCGACGTTTGGTCGGCCATCCGGTGTCTGCACAGGTCCACCGCCTTCCCTAGCGATTCGGCCATTATCGTCGGTTCTCGGGTTGCAGGCCAGATCAGATGGAGGCCGCCGCCGGTGCCGCCCGGGAGTGCTGCCGTAGGGGACGCGCCCGCACGAACGTCGGCCACCAAAACCACGGACCGAGGATGCGCACGATGCACGGCACCACGAACGAACGCACGATCAACGTGTCGAGCAGCAGGCCGATACATACCGTCGAACCAACCTGACCGATCGTTCGCAGGTCGCTGGAGAGCATGGCCAGCATGGTGAACGCGAACACCAGACCCGCTGACGTCACCACGCCACCCGTGCTTCCGAGCGCGCGGATCAGGCCGGTGTTCAAACCGGCATGGATTTCCTCCTTGACCCGGGCGATCAGCAGTAGGTTGTAGTCCGATCCCACCGCCACCAGGATGATGAACGTCAGCGGCAACACCAGCCAGTGCAGGTGCAGGCCGATCAGATGCTGCCACACCAGCACCGACAGCCCGAATGCGCCCGCATACGAGAAGGCCACGGTGCCCGGAATCACCAAGGCGGCCACCAGACTTCGCGTTAAGAACATCATGATCAAGAAGATCAGTACAAAAGCCGCGATGGCCGCGATCAACAGATCCGATGCCGCGTATTGCTTGATGTCCTTGTCATTGGACCCCGAGCCGCCGATATATACCCTCGCACCGGCCAACGACGTCTCCTTCAACGCCGTGGTGATCGCCTCGGGGAATGCCTCGACGTGTTCCACCCCTTCGGGTCCCATCGCGTCGCCCTCATGGGTGACGATGAATCGTGCGGCCTTGCCGTCGGGCGACATCATCAGTGTCATACCGACTTTGACGTCCTCGTTCTCGAAACCCTCTCTGGGAATGTAGAAGAAGTCGTCGCTGCGCGAGCGGTCGAAGTCGAGGCCCACGTTGATCATGTCGTCGAAGGTCTGATCGGTTTGGATGGACTGCAGATCGGCCGAACCGTAGGTGTTGACCAGCAGCGCCTGCAACGCCATGGTGTCGTCCCGCATGATCTTCATCTGCGTAATCATTTGCGGCAGTAGCTTGTCGATGACTTCCAAAGAGCCGACGGCGTCCTTGATGTCGGCAGCCATCTTGTCGATGCCGTCGAGTGCGTCGAACAGGGACCTGAATGCCCAGCACACCGGAATATCGAAACAGTGTCGCTCCCAATAGAAATAGCTGCGGATCGGACGGAAGAAGTCGTCCAGATTTGACAGTTCTTCGTCCAACTCCATGGTGACGTGTTGCATGTCCTCCATCGTGAGAACGGTTTGGTGCATCTCGTCGGACATGTGTTGGAACAGGCCGATCAATCGGTCCAGCAACTCGACGGTGTTCGCCTGAATCCTTGCCTGCTGATCGGTATTGGCGTTCTGCTCTCTGTTGAACGGGAGCTGCTGCCCGTTCCCGCTTCCTTGTGTGGTGAACAGGTAGGGCAGCGTGGCGTGTTCCAACGCTCGACCCATCGGCCTGGTGATGCTTTGCACCATCGCGACCCCGTGCAGGCGAATGAGCGCCTTGGCCACCCGATCCAACGAGATGAAGTCGGCGGAGTTGCGCATGTCGTGATCGGATTCCACCATCAGCATTTCGGAGAACAGTTTGCTCTTGGAGAAGTGCCGGTCCGCCGCGGCGAAACCCTGGTTGGCGGGTGCATCCGTGGGCTGATAGGCGCGGTCGTCATAGTTCACTTGGTAGGTCGGCACGAACACCGCTCCGATCATGACGACCGCGGCACTGGCAGCCAGGATCGGAACCGGCCAGCGCACCACGCTCGCGCCGATGCGGCGATATGAACGTGCCTTCGCCTGCTGTTTGGGGTCGAACAGCCCGAACAGGCTGCCCACGGTCAACAGCGCCGGGCCGAGCGTCAGCGCTGCCGCGATGGTGAACAACATGGTGATCGCGACTGCCGGCCCCATGGTGTGGAAGTAGTTGAGTCGGGCCAGAGTCAGGCAGTAACAGGCTCCCGCGATCGTCAGACCCGACCCGATGATGATGGGCGTGACGCCCTTGTAGGCGGTGTAATACGCATCCTCGCGACTTTCGCCCGCTTGCCGCGCCTCGTGATAACGGCCCATCAGAAAAATGCCGTAATCCGTTCCTGCACCGAGGGTCAACGCAATCACGATGTTTACGGCGAATGACGACAGTTCGATGTAACCCAGGTGTCCCAGGGTCGCGACGATGCCTTTGGCGACCAGCATCTCGATCAGCACCCCGGCCAATGGCACCAGTAGCGTGCTGAGCGAGCGGTAAACGAGCAGCAACATCGCGATGATCAAAAAGATCGTCACGATCGTGACGTTGTTCAGACTGGCGTTGGCGATCCCCAGCGTGTCGGAGGCCAGTGGCGCCGCGCCGCTGACGTAGACCTTGAGCCCGGGTGGGGGAGTGTCCTTCTTGACGATGTCCCGTACCGCCTCGACCGACTGGTTCGCCTGGATCTGGCCGATGTCACCGGCCAGACGTAGCAGCACGTAAGTGGCTCTGCCGTCTACACTTTGCGCTCCGGCCGAGGTGATCGGTTTGCCCCACAGATCCATCACGTACTGCACATGTTTAGTGTCTTGCTTGAGCCGGCGCATCAAGTCGTCGTAGTAGTGGTGGTCCTGGTCGCCCAGTGGCCGGTCGGCTTCGAATACGACCATGGTCAGACTGGTCGAGGTCGATTCGCGGAACTTTTCACCGATGTGCAGCATCGAGCGCTGCGACGGCGCGTAGTGCGGGACCATCGGGCCCGCGAGTTCCTCTGCGACTCTTTCCACTTGGGGCATGAAAGTGTTCGTCGTTATGGCGAGCAGGGCCCAGAAGACGATGATCGGTATCGCCAAAGCGCGTACCGCTCTTGGGATGAGGGGTCGTTTCGCCCGATGCTGGGTCATGCCGACTTCACCCGGCACATGACGTCGGCATCCTCGTGGGTGCTCGACTGCTCGTCGCGCACAACGCCGTTGACCAGAATCCGGCAACCGAGGCGGCCGCCACGACTGTGTGCCGAGACGCTGCCCGAGATCACGGTGAGGGTGGTGGTCTCGGTGTGCGACCACGGCAACGTCGCGAAGTCGAACTGATGCGGATGCCCGTCGACGTCCACATACACCAGCTTTCCTCCGTCGCCAACGGAGCCGAACAACTCATAGGTGAGTCGTTTGGGTGTGAACTGCTCGGGTGCCTGCGGGCCGTTGACCGTGATGACCGGCGCCGGCTCGGACATCTGGTGCACCTTCCACATGCCCAGCGCGCCTACACCGATCACCACGACCGCGACCAATGGCATCCAGGCTCGCGCCAGGACCGTCCTGCTCGTTGCACGCGTTCTCACGCGCGGGCTCGCAGACGTCTTTTCAGCCGTGCACTGCTGAGCATCCGCAGGGCGAGGCTGGTGGAGGTCAGCATCGGAATCAGACCGAGGAAAGTCCGCTCGGAAGGCGGTGCCCCGTGCAGGTGTTCGAGACTGCCGAAGACGTAGAAGGAGCCGAGCATGAACAGAGTGACCGGGATCGACAGGGCCAGCAAGGACCCGCGGTCGGCAACGACCTGCCTCGCATAACCCAGTTCGTCGTCAGACATCGGTTTCTGTTTGCGCAGTTTGTCCAGCACCATTTTCGCGCTGCCGATCTCTGTGCTGATCGGCGTTGGTGTCCGGTTGCTCAACCGTCGGACGTAGACAAAGGCCACCGACGCCGACACCAGCAGCAGCGCCAGCGACACCATCGTCAACAAACCGAATAAACCCACATCCCTCATCGCAGTCTTCCGCTCAGCCGCCCGAATTTAGTGAACATTACCGTCTCCTATTGCAAGTTCACAAGTGCTGTCCCGAGGTTGCGCGAGCTGTCCCGAGGTTGCGCGAGCAGACGCAGAATCGCGCTGGAGCAAAAGCTCCAACGCGATTCTGCGTCTGCTCGCGCAACTAGGCCGCGCACTAGCTCGCGCCACTAGGCGCGCACTAGGTGAGCTGCGCGACAATGGCTTTCTTGTCGACCTTGCCAATCGGCGTGGTGGGCAATGACGGCAGCACCACCAGCTGGTCAAGGCGCGCGTGAGTGGCTACGCCGCGCTGATCGAGGTACGCATTCAGCTCCGCGAGCGTTGCCGACGGGCCATCGAAAACCGCAGCGGCGCAGATTCTTTCACCGAGATCCGGATCGGGCACCGGCACCGCCGCGACCGACCAAATCGACGGGTGAGTCAATAAATGCTCTTCGATGTCTTGCGCGCCAATGGTTTCCCCGCCGCGGCAGATGACGTCCTTGACTCGGCCCGTGACCACCAGGTAGCCGTCGTCGCGGACTCGGACCAAGTCGCCGCTGCGGTAGAAGCCCGCGCCGTCGAAGCTGCGTTCGTTGTCGGCTGCGGCGCGGAAATAGCCGTTGATCGTGTAGGGACCGCGCACCAGGAGTTCACCTTCGTCGCCGGGTGCCACCGGCTGGCCGTCCGCACCGACGACGCGCACCTCGTCGGCCGGGCTGAGTGGGCGGCCCTGGGTATTCTCGACGCGCTCCGGAGGGTCGTCGAGCCGGGTGAAATTCAACAAACCTTCGGCCATGCCGAAAACCTGCTGCAGTCCCGGGGTCAACGCGTCACGCACCTGGCGAGCATCCTCGGGTTCCAGCTTGGCTCCGCCAACTTGCAACAGCCGCAGCGACTTCGGTGTGACCGGCTCCCAATCGCAGGCCTGGGCCCACAGTTTGGCCAGCGCCGGCACCAGCGCGGTGACCGTGACGCCGTGGCGCTCGATCGTCGCGAACGCCGACTCAGGGCTCGGATCGTTGGCGAACACGACCGTGGCACCGACGTTCAGCGCGCCCAGAATCCCCGGGCATGCCAACGGGAAGTTGTGCGCCGCGGGCAGCGCGACCAGGTAGGTGTCGGTCTCGTCGAGTCCGCAGAGCTGCGCACTGGCTACGGCGTTATAGACGTAGTCGTCGTGAGTGCGCGCAATCAGCTTCGGTAGGCCGGTGGTGCCGCCGGACACCAGCAGCAGTGCGGGGGAGGACGTGTCGACCGGCACGGTCGGGACGTCGCCGCTGGGTAGTGACGCCCAGGATCGGAACGGTCCCGGGTCTCCGTCGACGACGACATGGCGCAACTGGGGATGGGCCGCGACGAGCCGCTCCGCCATCGCGCGGTAGTCGAAACCTCCCGCGCTGTCGGCGACAACCAGTCCGACCGCACCGCTGACCTGTGCGAAGTGGCTCAATTCGGCCAGCCGATGGCCGGGCAGGCACATCACCGGAATCGCGCCGGCCCGCAACAGCCCGAAAAACGCGACGGCGAACCGGCACGAGTTGGGTAGTTGCAACAACACGCGGTCACCGGGGGCGATTGCCAGCGCGGCGAACCCAGCGGCGGCGCGGTCCGCCGCCGCATCCAGGTCGGCGTAGCGCAGGCTGCTGGTGGCATCGGCTACCGCGAGGCGATCTGGCCACATCGTCGCGGCGCGCCGTAACACCGAATCGAGCGGGCGGCCGGACCAGTAGCCGGCGGCCCGATATGCCGCCGCTCGTTGCGGATCGAATGCAACGAAGCCGTCCAGCGACGCGGAGCGCGGGGGGTGACCCCCCGACGGGCCAGCGGAAATAGGCACTTGAATCGCTTCCTCGGGGCAAGGGTGTGCGCCCCGCGGATATAGGGTAGCGTACTGAAAGTTAGGTGAGCCTGAGCTAAGCAAGGCGACGGAGGGAGGGGTAGTGGGAGGGGCATCAATCGCTGGCATGCCGGCGAGTGGGGGATGCCACCACGCGACCCCGGGCCGGTTTGCGGGGGGAAATGACTGAGACTCTCGCGATCGTCGGGGCGGGGGCGAAAGCGGTAGCCGTGGCCGCCAAGGCGGCGGTGCTGCGCGAGCTGGGCGTCGAAACGCCCGATGTCGTTGCCATCGAACGCTCCGGGGTTGCGGCTAATTGGATCGCCGGAGGCGGCTGGACCGACGGCCGCCAGCGCTTGGGTACCAGCCCGGAGAAAGACGTCGGCTTCCCCTACCGGTCGGCGCTGCTGCCCGGTCGCGATGCCGAAATCGACGAACGCATGATGCGGTGGAGCTGGCAGGCCTACCTGATCGCGATGGACCAGTTCGTCGGTTGGGTGGATCGGGGCAGGCCGGCGCCGACGCACGACACCTGGTCACGGTATTTGCGTTGGGTCGCCGACATGGTCGGCTTGAAAGTCGTTCACGGCGAACTGATTCAGATGGCGGTCGAGGGTCCGCGCTGGAAGCTGCACACCCGCGAAGAGAACCTGTTCTGCGATGCCGTGATGATCACCGGCCCCGGTCAGCCGCAACGGTCCATCCTCTCCGGTGACCCCCGGATGCTGTCGATCGCACAGTTCTGGGAGCGCACGTCGTCTCACGACCGGATCGTGGCCGAGAATGTCGCCGTCATCGGCGGCGGAGAGACCGCCGCGTCGATGCTCAACGAGCTTTTCCACCACCGGGTTTCGACTATCACGGCGATTTCACCGCAAGCGACACTGTTCACCAGGGGTGAGGGATATTTCGAGAACTCGCTGTTCTCCGATCCCACCCAATGGCGCACCCTGACGTTGTCCGAACGCCGCGACTGCATCGCCCGAACCGACCGGGGCGTGTTCTCGGCGCGGGTGCAGGAGCTGCTCCTGGCCGACGAGCGCATCAAGCACCTGCGTGGCCGCGTCGCGAACGTGGTGGACCAGCACGAGCGAATCCGGATCACGCTGCAAACCGAACACGGCGAGATGCGGGAAAGCGTGCACGAATTCGATCTCGTCATCGACGGATCCGGCGCCGACGCGTTGTGGTTCTTGCCGTTGTTGAGCCAGGATGCCCTGGACATGCTGGAACTGGGGTTGGGCGGACCGCTCAGCGGTGAACGCCTGGAAGAGTCGATCGGCCACGACTTAGCCGTTACCGGTGTGACCCCGAAGCTGGTGCTGCCCAACCTGTCTGGACTCAACCAGGGGCCGGGCTTCCCGAACTTGAGCTGTCTGGGGTTGCTGTCTGACCGGGTGCTGGGTGCAGACGCGGCCGCCGTGACGTCCCGAAGCGGGAGAAGCGGTGAGTATCAATCCGTTTGACGACGACAGCCGCACATTTCTGGTACTGGTCAATAGCGAAGGGCAGCACAGTCTTTGGCCATCGTCGATTGACGTTCCGGCGGGCTGGGACGTAGCTTTCGGTACGGACACAAGGTCGAACTGCCTGGACTTCGTCGAGCAGAACTGGACCGACATGCGTCCTGCCAGCCTGCGGGTCGACTAATCAAACGCCGACTAATGGACGCCGATTAGGCGTCGAGCTTGGCCAGAACTTCCGCGATCGACGCCCCGCCGAGCAGATCGGCAACCTCAAGATCGTGGTTGAGCTCAGCCTTGACCCGACGCCGAAACTCCAACGCCTGCAGCGAATCCAGCCCGATCGCAACCATCGGTACCGCGGTGTCGATCATGTCGGCGTTGGCGACGCCGATGGCTTGAGCGAGTAAATCCACCAACCGCCCCGCCAGACCGGGTTGTGCCTCGCTCGGTGCAACGGAGCGCTCAATCGGCCCGGACGCTGCCACCGACGCGGCACTGATCTGCGCCAACAATGAACTGCGACCGCAAGTTTCCAGCACCGACCGGGCTCGGTCGAGGTCGAAGGCGGCGACGATCGCGTTTCCGGGCAGCGTGCGCACATCCACCGCAAGCGCTTCGGCCGGACGCATCGGTACCACGCCGAGGCTGGACAGCGTGGCCAGACCAGACTCGTCCAGGTGCACATCCCAGTGGCCCCACTGCACGGAAATGCAGTCCAGGCCTTCCGAGCTGAGCTGTTGCGCCAGCGCGTCGAGCATCCGGTTGCCCGCGGCGTAAAGCGCCAACCCGCGACCGCCGACACTCGCCGAGATCGACGAGCACAGCAGCACCCGGCAGTTCTCGGTGCGGGGGAAAGTGTGCACCACCCGTGCGGCCCCGACGACTTTGGCCTGCAACGCCTGGTGAACCTTGTCCGCGGTGATCTCCTCTAGCTCGATCCCGGAATACTCCACGGCGGCATGGATGATCAGATCGGCCGGCGCCCCGCGCTGCGCCAGCGCCGACACCGCCGCTTCATCGGCCAGATCACAGGCCGCGACCTGTATTTGCGCCGACGTTGCCGAGCGGATGTCCGCTAGTCTGCCTGCAACGGCGGCGGTTTCGCCCGATCTGCTCACCAGGGTGATCCGGGGCGTGCCGGCACGGGCGAAGTGCTCGCAGAATTCCAAGCCGAGTTTGCCGGTGCCGCCGACGATGAGTACGTGCCGAGCGGGTCGGTCCTGGGGGCCGGACGCCGGAAGGTCGACGTCCACAACACGTTTGGCGTACAAGACGCCGCCGCGCAGGGCAAGTTCGGACTCCTGCGCGGTGTGCAGCGCCGCCAGAATCGTCACCGCTTCCACAGCGCCGGCCGGCAACAGGTCGAGATGCCGGAAACGTGTGCCCGGGTATCTGGCCCCTATGCTGCGAAAGCCGGCACTGGCTGCCGCGTGCACGAGATTCGGTCCCAAATCGTCGGCGACCACCGATTCGCCGCCGACGGTCACCAACCAGCAGTCGGTGACCCCCGCACCGACTCCGCGCCACCACGTCCGCTCCGCAAAGAAGTTCGCAAGCTCGGCCACGGATCCAGCGGCGTCAAGCTGCGCCGGGGGCGGAAGGAGAATGACGTAAGTATCGAAATCTGTTCTCGCAGTCGTGTTCTCATCGCCGACGAGGTGTGCCGTGGCACCGACATCGCCGGCCACGGCGCAAAGCGCCGCCGCGAGATCCGCGCAAGCACCGGTGTGGTCGATGATGCCGATGGTCCGTGGTGCCACCAGTGAACGCCGAGACAGTCGAACCCACTTCTCCGCAAGCAACCGTGCTGGCGTGCTTTCGGTGCCCGCATGCGGCGGTGGGGCCGGCTTTCGTGCGATGGACGAGGCGCCTTGCTCGTAGGGCATCCAGAGCGTGATCTCGTTCATCAGCGTATTGGGGAAGTCGCGCAACGGAAGTGGCGCGGGTCCGTCGGTTTCGGTGGCCAGGGCTTCCCAGGAGTAGTCCAGGTCATGCAGGGCCGCTCGCACCAGATTGCGGGTGAAGTCGTCGAGATCGTGTGCCGTTCGGTTGGACGTGCCAACCACAATCGTCGAGCCATCCGGGCTTTGGCCGCTCTTGGCCACCAGGTTTTCCTGGATTGCCAGCTGCAGCGTCGGATGTTCGGCGAGTTCGACGAAGGTGTCGCTGCCGATTTCCAGTGCCGCCGTGATCGCCTTGTCGAACCGAACGGTGTTACGCAGGTTCCAGAACCAGTACTGGTCGACCGGCACTTCTTGCGTGATGGGACCGCCGAGTGTGGCGCCGATGCAGGCAACGTCGGTGTCCAGGAACTTCGGGTTCTCCAATTCCCGTTGCGCGCTGGTGCGTATGCGCTCGTCGAGGTCGCTGATCAGACCGGTGTGGGCGGGGTACTGCACCGGGATGACCCGAGCGAAGATGCCGCGTTCGGTGCAGGTCGCGACGAGGCTCTGCACCGCTTCGCGACCACCTGAGACACCGGTCATGTTTGGAGAATTGACCACCGAAACCTGAGCCCATCCGGGACAACGAGCAAGTAGTTCTTCGCAGGTTTCGCGGTTGGCGGCGACCACGGCCATCGCGTAGTCACCGGGGGCCAATTCGTCTGCGGCGCGGGAACGTATCGCCACAATGCGGACCGCATCGGTCAGCGTGATCAGGCCGGAGACGTATGCCGCGGCGATCTCACCCTGGCTGTGCCCCACCGTGACAGCGGGTGCAACGCCGAATGACCGCCACATCGCGGCCAAACCGACCATCTGCGCGAACAACGCGGGCTGGACCGTGCTGGCATTGAATGTCGGGACGTCCTGGCTAGCTTCCGTGCTCGCAAAGCTCTCGCCCAGAAGGTAATTCAGGGGCGATTCGCCGCACAGGTCCGCAAAGGCGGCGGCGCAGCGGTCCACTTCGCTGCGGAACGCCGGGATGGCGTCGTAGAAAAGCTTTGCCATTCCGGGGCGTTGACTGCCCTGTCCCGGAAAGACATACGCCTGGCGGCGCGCGGTGGCCGCTGTTTCGGTGCGCATCACCGAGGGGTGTTCGAGTCCGTCGACCACCGCCTGCAGGGCGAGGATCAGTTCATCGCGGTCGTGCACCATCGCCAGCGCGCGGTGCTTGCGGGCGACTCGGGTGCGGAACAGCATGCCCGCGACGGCCTCTAACGTCACACCGAGGTGATTATCGACGTAGGCCAGCACGGCAGCGGCCTCGCCCGCGAGCAGGTCGGGCGAATCCGATGTCAGCAGAACGGGAATGGCGCCGTTGGGCAGCCGGTAGTCAGACGCTGTCACGTGTCACCCTCCGGGGTCTGGCAGGGCATCGCGATGATTGCGTGGGCATTGGCTCCGCCGGCGCCGAACGATGACGCGGCGCCGTAACGAACCCCGTCTTTGGGCTGCCATTCGGTCAGCTTGCTAGCCATGCGGATGCCGGTGAGATCCCAGTCCAACTTCTTGGTTGGGTTGTCCGAGAACAGGGTTGGGGGAATGTGGCCGTGCTCGCCGGCAAGCAGCAGCTTGATCAGTCCCAGGATTCCGGCAGCTGCCTGCGCATGACCGGCGTTCGATTTGATCGAACCCAACAACGCCTCGGATCCGCCCGCGCCGTACGTCTTGAACAACGCCAGCAGTTCCACGGGGTCGCCCGCGAGCGTTGCGGTGCCGTGCCCTTCGATCATTCCGATGTCAGCGGGATCGATACCCGCCGCATCGAGCGTCTTCTGAACCACCTGCTCCTGTGCTCGCACCCGGGGAACCAGGATCGGCTTGCCCTTGCCATTGTGGTTGGTGCGGACGGCCAGGATGCGTCCGTAGATCCGGTGCCCGAGTTGCCGCGCGCGTGATTCCCGTTCGACGAGAACCATTCCCGCGCCCTCTCCCCACACGGTGCCGGTGGCATCATCGGCGTAGGCGCGGCAGTGACCGTCGTCGGAGAGGGCATGCAGCTTGGCGAACTCGAAGAAGGCGGCCGGGGAGCCAAGCACACACACCGCACCGGCCAGCGCCCATTCGCACTCGTCCATCGCGATCGCGTTGGCCGCCAATTGCAGGGCGGTCAAGGAGGATCCACAGGCGGAGTCGATGCACATGGACGGGCCGGTCAATCCCAGACTGTGCGAGATGCGGCCCGCGCCGCCCAGTTGGCCCATGCCGACGGTCCGGTGACCCGTGTAGGAGTCGGCCACCGCAGTGCGGGTGCCGTACTCGGTCATCGACATTCCGATGTAGCAGCCGCCGAATTCACCCTCGAGTGAGGCGGGATTGATGCCCGCGTTTTCCAATGCTTTCCAGGCGACCCGCATCGCGACGCGCTGCTGAGGGTGCATGACGAGCGCTTCGCGGTGCGTGATGCCGAAGAACGGCGGATCGAATTTGGCTGCGCCGTCCAGGAATCCGCCGGAATCCGGTACTTGTCCCCAGCCGTCGAGCTCGGACAGCGACAGCAGTTCCTCGACCGGCCAGCCGCGGTCGCGGGGGAACGGCGACAGCAACTCGCGCTCGTCGCACAATGCATGCCACAGGGCGGCGGGAGTGTCGATGCCACCGGGCGCCTCGACGGCCAGTCCCGAGATGACGACCGGGTCGGTCGCGGCCGCCAGGGTCACGGCGTCTGCTCGCGGTGCGCGTACGTGGCCAATAACTCGGCGACGTCGTCGAGATGTTCGTTGATGAAGAAGTGCCCGCCGTCGAACATGGTGACTTCGAGGCTGTCGGTGTGCTTGCCCCAGCCGTAGAGGTCGCCGAGAGTGACGATCGGGTCCTGGTCGCCGCCGAGTGCGTGGATTCGGGCGGCAACGCTGACGTCGTCGCCGCAGGAGTAGGCGTCGCAGGCGCGGTAGTCGGCCTTGATGACCGGAAGCGCCAGGCGCATCAGATCGCGGTTGCCGAAGACGTCGGAGTCCGTGCCTTCCAGCGCCGTCAGGTGATTCAGAATCGACTCGTCGTCCGTCGGATGCGGCGGTTTGGTGATCGCATTGCCCGGCGCTACTGCCGCCGAGACGTTGAGTTGGTGCACATCGATGCCCCGGGATTCGGCGATCCGGACGAACTCGAACGCAACCCAGCCGCCCATGCTGTGCCCGAAAGCGACGATCGGGCCGCCTTGGTTGTGCTCCGAAGTGACGAATTCGTCGAACGCGCCGGACGCGATTTCGGGTAGTGAGAGCAGGGGTGGTTCGCCCGCCCGGTCCTGGCGCCCCGGGTACTGGAAAACCAGGACGCGGAAGTTCTTGCTCAGCGCTTTGGAGAAGGATCGGTACGCCGATGCTCCTGCCCCGGCGTGCGGGAAAACCAGAAGTGTCGGACTTTCGGGTGAATCGGCTTGATGGAACTGCCTGATCCAACCCAGTGGGCGCGGCATGCGGTCCTACCTCTCGTGTGCCCTCGCGTGCCCGGGCTGTAACGATCTCGTGAGCCAGCAACTTAGCGAAGGCTAACATAATTAGTCGAGGCTCGGCCTGCCGGGTAAGAGGGTCTGACCTCGGTATTCGTCCAGACGTCAGTCCCGCTCGCGGACCATTAAGGCCGCCCGCTTCGTTGGCAGCTCGATGTCCATGAGGCGCCGGAAGCCGGCAAGCTCACCCGCCCGGATCAGCCGGACGTTGGTGGCGTCGGGTTCGCCGACGATCCGGGTTGCCAACGGATCGGCGTCCAACTGCCAGGACGAGATCACCCGCAACAGGTCCACTGCCAGCTTCCGGCCGCGGTACTCGGCCGGTCCCAGCAGCATGTGGATTCCGATGTCGTGCGCGCGGGCTTCGTAGTACTTGGCCAGCTCGTCGAGATCGGCACGGTATAGCTCCCAGTAGCTCATCGCGATACCGTTCAGCTCGCCGATATAGGGAGTTGAGTGCGTGCTGAGCTGCTGGTCGCGCAAATAGGACGCAATTCGGTCCCTTGACCAGGGCTTTTTCCAGTACCTGGCCACCTCGGGATCGTTCATCCAGCAATGAATCAGGTCGAGATCGCGGTCGAGGTCCAGCGAACGCAGCGAGAAGGTGCCCGGAAATCCCGCAAAACCATCGTGTTCGGGTGTGGCGCGCCGGTACAGCAGACCCGGTGGGTTTGCTCGCGTCGCTTTTGCCACCAGCGCATTTTCCCGCACCGACGTCGTTCACGTCGCACTTGTGGGCAATTCACTTAGCCGCGGGCCAGTCGTGGTCTTGTTGCCGCGCTCACCGCGCCAGGCGCATGGCCGTGCCGCACCGGTCGCGCAACTTAGCGAAGGCTAACATAATCTGCTGACGGTCAGTGGTGCCCGCTGACGGGGCTGCGGGTGACGAAATGGAGGGGACAGCGATGCGCGTCGTGTCGTTCGGATTTCAGACCTGGGGACGCAAGACCCTGCAAGCTCTGATCGACCTCGACCACGACGTGGTACTGGCCGTGACACATCCGGCCAGCGAGCAGTCCTACAAGGCGATCTTCTCGGAGTCGGTGGAGGAGTTGGCGCGCCAGCATGCCATTCCGGTGCATCTGACCGACCGGGTCGACGCTGAAACCATCGAACTGGTGCGCCGAGCCGAACCCGACGTGATCGTGGTCAACAGTTGGTACACCTGGATGCCGCCCGAGCTGTACAACCTCCCGCCCCACGGCACGCTGAACCTGCACGACTCGTTGCTGCCGAAGTTCACCGGCTTTTCCCCCGTGCTGTGGGCGCTGATCAGCGGGGAGACGGAATTCGGGCTCACCGTGCACCGCATGGACGACGGGTTGGACACCGGCGACATCCTGGTACAACGCGCACTGCCCATCGGTCCCACCGATACCGGCACCGAGTTGGTGTTGCGCGGCATGGACCTCATTCCCGGCGCGGTTCGGGAGGCGCTGAGCGCGCTGGAATCCGGTGCTCCGGTATGGCGGCCGCAGGACACAGCGGCCCGCACGTACTACCACAAGCGCTCTGAGCGCGACAGTTTGATCGACTGGAACTGGCCGGCCGCCGATCTCGAGCGCTTCGTGCGCGCTTTGTCCGACCCGTATCCGCGGCCGTTTGCCTTCTACCGCGGTGAACGGATCGAGGTGCTGCAGGCGCGGGTCTCCGAAGCCCGGTACGGAGGCACCACGGGACGGGTGATTGTGCAAGAAGGGGGCGGCGCGGTGGTATCCGGGCCGGAAGCGTTTCGCGGCCACAATCATGCGCTGGTGATAACCCTGGTTCGAAGCGCTGACGGCGTAGAGCACAGTGGCGACAAGTTCTTTGCGCGCGGAGGCTATCTCACGTCGGAAAGTGCTTCCTGGCCACAGGCCGTGTGAGACAGATTAGAAGAGCGTCCCGATGGCAGGAGTGAGACCGACCATGGCACACGATGCCAAGACGATGCAGGAGCGCCGCCGCGAGTTGCTGCGCAAGCGCATCGCCGAAAGCGGGGCAAGCTCTGCTGCGTCCGAGGCTTCCGGTCTGCCCCCCAGTCTGACCGGCGCAGCGGCCGGACAGCACTACCCCCTGTCGGCCGGCCAGCGACGGATGTGGTTCGTGCAGGCCATGGATCCCGCCGACACGACGCTGAATATCTGCGTCGCCTACCGGCTGACCGGCGCCCTCGACGAGGCGCGGCTGCGCGCCGCATTCGCGACTGTCATTGCGCGGCACGCGATCTTGCGCACCACCTATGGCCTCGGCACCGACGGCGAGCCGTACCAGGTCTTCCAGGATGACGTCGAGATACCTTTTCGGATAGTCGGGCAAACAGTCGATTTGACCGGTAAGCCGCAAACTGTTGAGGGAATGGCGCAGCATGAATTCGGTCGTCCCTTCGATCTGACGACCGAATTACCGCTGCGGATCACGCTGCTGCTTACCGGTCCGACCGAGTTCGTCCTGCTGCTGGTGGTGCATCACATCTGCTGGGACGACGATTCCTGGGCCGTGTTGTTCGACGACCTGAATTCGGCGTACCACGCCACCGCATCGAATGGTCAAGCGGCGCAATATGTTGCCGTCGAAGTGCTGGCGGCTGCCGCCGGCACGTCCGACGCGGACGTCGATTACTGGCGTAATACATTGCTGCCGTTGCCCGATCCGCTGGAACTGCCCGGCTCGGCACCCCTGACCGCGTCCAAACGGGCGCAACGGCTAACCCGGGGGATACCCACCGACTTGGTCGGCCAGCTCGAAACTTTCGCTCGCGCCCGGTCCGCGACCCCGTTCATGGTTCTGCTGGCGGCGTACGGCGCACTGATTCGTCGCTATACCGGCGCATCGGACTTTCTGGTTTCCATTCCGGTAACCGAGCGACGGGCCGGCTCCGAAGGCGCGATCGGGTACTTCGGCAACACGCTGCTGTTGCGCATCACCGTGCGACCGCAGGACAGCTTCGCCGAACTGGTCGACGCGGTGCGCGAAACCTGCCTGGGAGCCTTCGCCCGTCAATCGGTCGGGCTGGATCGCGTGGTGCGCGAGCTGAATCCGCAGCGATCCGCCGGGCACGACGGGATGGACGGGCTGGTTCGGCTCGGCTTCAGCATGCGAAAGAGCGTGACGGGCTTGGAGTTCGACGGGGTCATCGCCGATCAGCTCGAGTTCGGCGCGGTCACCGCTCCGGTACCGCTCGCGCTGGCCGTGGTGCTCGACCCAGATGGCACCAAGGTCGAGTTCGAATACCAGACCGAGGTGCTGGCCGGCCCGCTCGTCGATCAGATGCTGTCGCACTATCGTCACCTGTTGGACAACGCGCTCAGCCAACCCGGACATCGGCTCGCGAGTCTGAACCTGCTCGGTCCCGGAGAGCGCGAAGACGTACTGGCGCAATCGCACGGTCAACTCGTCCCAACCCCGGCGAGCACCATCCTCGCCGCGCTGGAGTCGGCCGCAGCCACGTCCCCCGAGGCGGTGGCGTTGGCATCCGACAGTGTCGATCTCAGTTATGCCGAGCTGCACGCCCGGGCAAACCGCTTGGCGCACTGGCTGATCAGCCGGGGAGTCGGCGTCGAGGACATCGTCGGTCTACGCATGACCACCTCGGTCGAATTCGTCGTCGCCATGTTCGCCGTATTGAAGTCCGGTGCCGCCTACCTGCCGATCGACCCGGCGTTTCCCGACGATCGCATCGAGTACCTGGTCACCGATGCGCGCCCCAAACTGGTTCTCGGACAACCGGAATTGAGTGAGGCGGAATCAGCCGCGGCCGGGATGCCGGACAACGCGCCCACCGACGCCGACCGGATCCGCCCGCTGCGTCCCGAGCACCTGGCTTACGTCATCTACACGTCGGGTTCCACGGGGCAGCCCAAAGGCGTGGCGGTGCCACACCACGCGATCGCCGAGCACATGTCGGGCTTCCTCGCCGAGTGGGACCTGGCGGCCACCGACCGAGTGTTTCAGTCGTCCTCGGTGAGCTTCGATGCGTCGCTGATGGAGATCTTTGCCTCGTTGTCCATCGGTGCGCGCCTGGTGGTGCCCAAACCCAACGCGTTCAATGACATTCCGTACGTCGCCGACCTGATCGGCCGCCACGGCGTCACCGTGCTGCACATGGTGCCGTCGATGTTGAGCACCTTGTTGCTGCTGCCGCAGGTGAAAGAGTGGCGGCAACTGACCCAGGTGCCGGTCGGGGGGGAAGCGCTGGCCGGTGAGGTGGCCGATAAATTCTCCGGCTACTTCGACGCCAAATTACGCAACCACTACGGCCCCACTGAAGCGGTCATCTGCGCCACGCACATGCCGGTCGAGGGGCCGCAGGGCACGGGTGTGGTGCCGATCGGCATACCCAACCAGAACGTCTATACCTATGTGCTGGATCAGGAGTTGCATCCGGTGCCCGCGGAAGTCGTCGGCGAACTCTACCTCGGCGGGGCTCAGCTGGCGCGCGGGTACCTCGGCCGTCCAGCCCTGACCGCGCAACGCTTTGTGGCCGACCCATTCAACCCCGGTATGCGTCTGTATCGCACCGGTGATCTGGTGCGGCGCAACGGGACTGGACAACTGGAATTCGTCGGCCGCGCCGACGAGCAGGTCAAGGTGCGGGGCTTTCGGATCGAGCTCGGTGAAGTCGAGGCGGCGATCGCCACGCATCCGTCGGTGCGACACAGCCTGGTTCTGACCGAGGATTCGGCAGATGGGGTCGGGCCGAGGCTCGTTGCGTACGTGGTGCCCGTAATGGCAAGCGAGTCAGGCACCTTGCTGCAGTTGGATCTGGGCGACATACACGCACATGCCGCATCGCTGCTGCCGGAATACATGGTGCCTGGTGCGTTTGCGGTAATCCCGGAGATCCCGTTGACCGTGCACGGGAAGCTGGACAAGCGGGCATTGCCGACAGCGGTTCCGGTCGCGGCGCGCAGCTACCGTGCGCCGGCCACGGTCACCGAGCGACGGATGTGTTCGATCTTCGAACGGCTCTTCGGCCTTGAGCGCGTAGGCGTCGACGATTCTTTCTTCGACCTCGGCGGCCATTCGCTGCTAGCGGCCCGGCTGGTCGCGCAGATCCGAGCGGAATTCGACGCGGAGTGTAACGTCCGCGCCGTCTTCGACACGCCGACCCCGGCCGGGCTGGCCGGCCGACTGGTCGAATCATCAAGCACCGCAACGCATTCTCGACCGCCGCTGGTCGAAGTGGGTCGATCTGAGCGGTCCCCGTTGTCCTACTCGCAGCTGGCCATGTGGTTTCAACACCGGATGCGCGGTGCCAACGACGTATTCAATCTCGGGCTATCACTGCGCATCGACGGTCCGCTGGACACTGCCGCGCTCACCGCCGCCCTCAATGACGTGGTGGCGCGACACGAGGCGTTGCGCACGGTTTTCGTCGACCACGAAGGCATGCCGTATCAGTGCGTGCGGCCGAACGTAGAGTTGGATCTCGCGGTCACCGAGGTCGCGGCGGACCTGGTAGAGGACACCATCGCCGACCTGCGCCGCTATCTGTTCGACTTGGAAGCGGGGCCGATGATCAGGCCCACCCTGCTGGTGCTCGGCCCGCAAGAGCACGTTCTGGTTGTGCTTATCCATCACATCGTCACCGATCACAATTCGCTCGGTGTCATCTACGAAGACCTGATCACGGCCTACCGGACGCGACTGACCGGTCAAGCACCACAGTGGGATGCGTTGCCGTTTCAATTCGCCGATTACGCACAGTGGCAACGAGATACCTTCGATGTGCCGGGCGAGTGGGCGCAGTCCGAATTGGCTTTCTGGTGCCACGCGCTGCGCGGATTGCCCGCCGAAATCTCCATGGCTGCCGACCACGCGCGCCCACCGGTAATCGGAAGACGGGCGCAGATAGCGACATTCACGCTGCCGGCGCCTCGCCGTGGGCGACTGGCGCAGTTCGCGGATGCAACCGGAGCCAGTGAGTTCATGCTCTACGAGGCCGCGCTCGCGGTATTGCTGCATAGCGTCGGCGGCGGCACCGACATCGCCATCGGCAGCCCGGTCGCAGCCCGCGGCGAGTTGGCCATCACGAACGTCGACGGTCCATTCGCCAACGTGGTGACGCTGCGCAACGACCTGACGGGTGACCCGAGTCTGCGAACCATGCTGGCGCGTTGCCGTGAAATGGTGCTCGATGCGTTGGCGCACCAGGAATTGCCGATAGACCGACTGGTCGAGGCCCTCAACCCGCCGCGCTCGCGATCGCGCAACCACCCGCTGTTCCAAAGCTCCATTCATTTCCGGGCAGAGGACTGGGCGCTGGCGCCCCGCGACCTCACCGCTGGGGGTGGAACAGTGATCGTGGCGCTCCCGATGGAGTTCGATGTCTCCCTGCTGGATCTGAACGTCAGCATGAACGTGACGACGGGCGGAGAGCTTGAGGTGCGGATCGTCGCCAACGCCGACCTGTATGAACCAGCGACGGTTCACCATTTTTCCGATGCCCTCAATGCCGTGCTCGATGCGTTCGTGATGACACCGGACCGGGCGATCTCTGAGCTGCAGCTGCTGCCAACAGAAGTCATGGACAAACTCTTGGCACCGCCGACCCCCGCGCAGGCTGTTTCGGCACTCCCGGCCACGGGCGGTTCAGCGGAAACCGAGCGGGCGCTGATCGGCCTACTGGAGGAGTTGCTCGAAATCACCGACGTCGACCGCGAAGACAACTTCTTCGCCCTCGGTGGCGACAGCATCATCGCCGTGCAGATGTCGGCCCGCGCCAACGCGCAAGGTCTGGCGTTGGCACCGGCGATGGTGTTCGAGCATATGACCATCGCCGAGGTGGCTGCCGCAACCGATGCCGCCACCGCGGATACGGCGAAATCGTCTGACGAGCACGATGTTCCACCGTCGAGTGCCCCTATGAGCGCGTCGGGCCTGGACGCCGACGCGCTGGCCGCGTTAACCGCCTCCTGGCAGAACCATTAGCGGGGCCCGGTGAGCACCGCCCCGCCGCAGATCGAGGATGTCCTCGCGCTCAGCCCCTTGCAGGAAGGGCTGTTCGCGTTGTATCGCCTGGCGCAGGACAGCCTGGACATCTACACGATGCAGTTCATCGCCGATATCGACGGACCGCTGGATGTCGATCTGCTGCGCCGCAGCGCACAGATGATGCTGGAGCGGCACCCCAACCTGCGCGCCGCATTCTGGGACCGGGACGTACCCAAGCCCGTTCAGATCGTGCCCAGCCACGCTGAGCTGCCGTGGACTGAACGAGTCGCCACGCCAACGGAATTCGACCCCATCGCCCGCTCAGAACGACACCGGCCGTTCGATCTGAGCCGTGGCCCGGCGCTGCGGGTCGTACTGCTCACGGTGCCAGGCGAATCCAGACGCCGGATGATCTTCACCGCGCACCACATCCTGGTGGACGGATGGGGACTCGGCGTCTTCTTCACCGAGATGCTTGCGGTGTATCAGGCCGGGGGTTTGACCGACGGCCTGCCCAGCCCACGCCCCTACCGTGACTACATCGCCTGGCTGGGGACCCAGGACAGGGCGGACGCCACCGCGAAGTGGACGCAGTATCTGCAACGCGTCAGCGGCCCGCTCATCTTGGCGCAGGAACGCCATGACGCGGCAGGTGTGCCGGAAAAGTCGAGCCTGCTGCTCTCGGTGGGCGATACGACGAGGCTGCGCAAGTGGGCGGGGCGCAACGGGCTAACACTTAATACCGCAGTGCTTTTCGCCTGGGCGGTCGTGCTCAGCCGGTTGACCGACCGTCGTGACGTCGTCTTCGGCACCGTCGTGTCCGGCCGCCCCGAGTCGCTGCCGGGTGTGGAGACCATGGTCGGGATGTTCATCAACGCGGTGCCGGTGGTGCACCAGGTGAGCCCTACCGTATCGGTGGTCGAGCAATGCGTGCGGCTGCAACGCGAATCGTCGATGATGCGCGACATCGGATTTCTCGGCCTGTCCGAATTGCAACGCGGAGACGGCCGGGGCGCCCTGTTCGACACGATGTTCGTATTCGAGAACGCTCCGCTGGAGGACGCCATCCGGCCGGTGGTCACCGCCGACGGTGTTCAGTTCACGCCCGTGGCGGGTGAGAGTCTGACGCACTATCCGCTGACCGTGGTCTCGCACACGATCGAGGATCAACTGGTCGTGGTCGTCGAGGCCATTCAGCAAGCGCTGCCGCACTTTTCCGGAGCGCAGATCTGTGAGCGACTGGTCGCCGTACTGTGTCAGCTTCCTGACATCGGCGACCGGACCCCCGACCGGCTGGACGTGCTCACCGCCGCCGAACACGCCGAGTACCGCGACCTCGCCGATACAGCCGTCGTTGATGCCACGGTGTGGGAGCTGTTCGAGCGGCAGGCCCAGACGACACCCGAGGCGCTTGCCCTGTCTACCAGCGACGGCGAGCGCTACAGCTACGCACAGCTACATGCAGCCGCGGCGCGGCTGGCCGGTGAGCTAACGGAACACGGGATCGGTCCGGAAGCCGTTGTCGCGCTGGCGCTGCGCCGCTCGGCCCGTTCGATCGTCGCGATCCTGGGTGTACTTGGCGCTGGCGCCGCCTATCTGCCGGTGGACACCTCGTTGCCTGCGGCGCGTATCGAATCCCTGCTAGCACAAGCTAATCCGGTGCTGGCGATCACCGACGTGAGCACCGCGGCACTGGTCGAAGCTCGGCTTCCGGTCTTGGTGATCGACGATCACGATGTGAGCGAACGTATTTCGCGCCACCACATTGCCGCGCCTGCGGTTCAACGCCACCCCGGCAACAGCGCGTACGTCATCTTCACATCCGGCTCGACCGGGGAGCCCAAAGGCGTGATCGGCACCAACGCCGCACTACTCGGCTACTTCGCTGACCACCGCTATCGCGTCTACCGACCGGCGACGAAAAGCCTCGGTCGACCGCTGCGTATCGCGCACGCCTGGTCCTTGAGCTTCGATGCGTCGTGGCAACCGATGGTCGGTCTGCTGGATGGTCATGCCATCCACCTGTTCGACGCCGACCAGATGCGCGACGCGGATCAACTGGTCAAAGGCCTCGCCGACCAACAGATCGACATGATCGACACCACCCCGTCAATGCTCGTCCAGCTTCGGGCGGCGGGACTGCTGGACCACGATCTGGCTGTGCTCGCATTGGGCGGCGAGGCGATCAACAGCGTGCTGTGGGACAACTTGCGCTTCCTACCGTCAACTGCGGTCTACAACTGCTACGGACCCACCGAAACAACGGTGGAGGCCGTGGTGGCCGCGGTACAGGACTATCCGACGCCGACGATCGGGACGCCCAACGCCGGCACGTACGGCTACGTGTTGGATTCGGCGCTGCGGGTAGTGCCGCACGGCGCAGTTGGTGAGCTCTACCTGTCCGGCGCTCAGCTCGCGCGCGGCTACATCGGCCAGTCGGCGATGACTTCGGCTCGCTTCGTGGCGGATCCGTTCCGGCCTACGCAACGCATGTACCGCACCGGCGACCTGGTGCGTCGCCTACCAGACGGGGGTTATGCGTATCTGGGGCGGGGCGACAGCCAGGTCAAGATTCGCGGTTACCGGGTCGAGCTCGGCGAAATCGAGGCAGCGTTGCGGGGTCTGCACGCGGTACATGACGCGGCGGTATCGGTGGTCCGCCGGGAGGCCGGAGCCACCCTGGTGGCATTCGTTGTGTGGCAACGCGATAACGAGGACGACCCGGCTCGGTTGCGCTCAGCGCTCGCCGAACGGCTGCCCGCGTATATGGTGCCGGCCAGGATCGTGGTGTTAAACCAGCTGCCGGTGAATAACAACGGCAAACTCGACGGGCACGCGCTGGACCAACTGGCCAACGATGAGCTCGCACAGAACACTCGCGGTCCCGCGGCGCCGTCCACTGATACCGAACGGGAGTTGTGCGAGCTGTTTGCAGAACAGTTCAACGGCGCGACGCCGCACCTCGACGACGACTTCTTCACGTTCGGGTTGGACAGCATCGTGGCGATCTCGTTGGTACACAAGGCCCGACGACGTGGCCTGACACTGAGCCCGCGAATGGTGTTCACCGCCCCGACGATCCGCGAACTTGCCGCGGCGATCGACGCAGCCCTAGACTCCGATCCGACCGTCACCGGTGCCGAATACGGCGAGGTGCCCCCGCTGCCGATGGTGTCCTGGCTCTACGAGCATGGCAACTTCCGCCGTTTCACCCACACCGTGCTGCTGCGGCTGCCGACCGGCATAGATCGGCCCGCCATCGAGTCGATGTTGCAGCTACTGCTTGACGGTCACGACACGCTGCGATCAATTCTGATCGACACTTCCGCCGGTCCGCGCCTGGTGACGCGTGCGCCCGGGGTGGTCAATGCGGCCGACGTGCTGACCGAACAGCGGCTTACCGAGTCGACCGACGACGCACTGATTGCCTCGATCACCGCCGCCGGGCCGAGGGTGATGGACGAGATCGACCCCTACGCCGGCACCATGATGCGAGCAATCTGGTTCTCCGACACCGAGCCGGCCTCCCACGGGCGGGATGCGCTGTTGATCACCGCCCACCACCTCACCGTGGATGTGGTGTCCTGGCACATCATCCTGGGCGATCTCGCGGAGGCATGGCGCTGCATGCAGGCCGGTTCGGCGCCAAAGATGCTGCCGGAGTTTACTTCTTACCGGCGCTGGTGTGAGTTGATGTGGGAACGAGCCGCTACTGCCGAAGTGCAGGCGCAGCGCGATTACTGGGTGTCGGTGGTTTGCGAACCCGATGCCGCCTTGGGCGCTCGGCATCCCGATCCGCACCGGGATGCTTGGTCCACGTTGCAAGTCAGCCAAGCCGTCACCCCCGTCGATACCACCGCACGCGTGCTGGCAGCACTCTCCAAAGGTGAGGGAGTACGCGAATTCCTGTTGGCCGCAACGACGATGACGATGGCCAGTTGGCGGCGGGAACGTGGCCAGGACCCGGCGGCCGGGACGCTCGTCGCCCTGGAAGGTCATGGTCGCGCCGATGCGACCCTGGATACCGATACCACAAACACCGTCGGCTGGTTCACCAGCGCCTTCCCCGCCCGATTCGGAGTCGGCGCGGCGGCGGTCGAAATCGAGCAGGCCGAACGGGATCCATTGAGGGCCAGGGCTCTGGTCGATTCGGTGGTAGCCCATCTCGCCGAAGTCCCGCATGACGGTTTGGATTACGGGCTGCTGCACTATGTGGATCGCATCCCTGAGTTGCAGGACGCCGCTGAACCACAAATCCAGTTCAGCTATTTGGGTCGGTTGGACCTCGGCGGCCCCCCCGAACAGCAGCCCACCGAACAGCCCTGGTCACTGCTCCCGGGGGCTTTCATCGAGGCGCTGCCCAACGCGCCGGAACCCGATCTGCCACTGCGCTTCGCGATGAATATCAGTGCGTTCGTTGCCAATACCCCGGACGGCACGCAACTGATCAGCAACTGGCGCTGGAGCGAGTCCTTGTTCACGCCGTCCGACATCGAACGGCTGATGGTGTTCTGGCAGCGCGGTATCGCCGCCCTTGCTGCGGGCCTGACGAAGGAAGGGCAGTGAGCACCAAGGACTGGATCAGCAGAGACGAGATCAGGACCGCGATCGCGGCCCAACTCGGCTGCCCCGTCGACGAAGTAGCGGACCAGGATGATCTTATCCAATTGGGGCTCAACTCAATACGAATGATGGCGATGGCCGGAGGATGGCGCAAGCGCGGTGCGGCCATTACCTTTGCGGACTTGGCGGCCAATCCGACCGTCGACTCGTGGCATGTCCTGCTCACCGGGGATTCCGATCACGCACCGGCCGCCGCCCGGGCAGAACAGCGCGATGACGAGTCGGACGAAGACGCGCCGTTCCCGCTGGCGCCGATGCAGCACGCCTACTGGATCGGCCGATCCGACGAGCAGCAACTCGGCGGTGTCGCGGCCCACCTCTATGTCGAATTCGATGGTGGCGCAATAGATCCGGAACGATTGCGGCAGGCAGTGGCCGACTTAGTCGCGGCACATCCGATGCTTCGCACCCGCTTCCTGCCGGACGGAACCCAACAGACGCTGGCGCAGCCGGGCCGGTCGGTGTTCGAGGTCGTCGACCTGCGCACAAAGAGCACGGCCCTGGTCGAATCCGCGTTAGAAGAGTTGCGGGATCGAAAGACGCATCAGCGGTTGGCCATCGACGACGGCCAAGTCATCGACATCACGCTGACGCGCTACGACCCGGACCGTAGCCGATTGCATCTGGATATCGACATGTTGGCCGGGGATGCGATGAGCTATCGGGTGCTGGTGGCGGATCTGGCCGCGCTGTATCGGGGCGCGTCGCTGACGATTCCCGATTACAGCTACCGGCAATATCGGACTCGAAGCGGCCAGGATCGAGCGGTCGACGACCGCGATCGACAGTGGTGGCAGCATCGGCTGCCCGAGATGCCCGGCGCCCCCGAACTTCCCACCGTGCCGGTAGCGCAACGCAGCAACCCGCAGCGCACCGTGCGCTACGACCACTGGTTGTCTCCGGAGGCGAAGGACAGGTTGGTAAGCGGCGCTCACGCGCGCGGCGTCACCCCCGCCGTGGCGCTGGCCGCTGTCTTTGCCGACACCATCGGCGGCTGGTCGGCCCAGGACCGGTTCCTGCTCAATGTGCCGCTGTTTCAACGTGAACCGGTGCATCCTGACATTGACCGGGTGATCGGGGACTTCACGTCATCGATCATGCTCGAGGTCGATGTCAGCGAACGGATGTCGGTCGCAGAGCGCGCCCGCTCGGTCCAGCGCACCATGTACGAAAGCGGCTCGCACGCAGCCTATTCCGGGCTCGACGTACTGCGTGATCTGGGCCGGCACCGCGGTGAGCCGGTGCTGGCGCCGGTCGTCTTCACCAGTGCGCTGGACCTCGGTGAGCTGTTCGCGGAGGACGTCATCGAGACATTCGGCGAACCGGTATGGATCATCTCGCAGGGCCCGCAAGTGCTGCTGGACGCTCAGATCACCGAACTGCGCGGCGGTCTGCTGATCAACTGGGATGTCCGCGAATCCGCTTTCCCCGAGGACATGGTCGATGCCATGTTCGCCAGGTTCACCCAGGCGGTGCAACGCCTCGGTGACGGCGAGGTGGGCTGGGATGCCGAGGCGACCGTGCCGCTACCGTGCGCTCAAGCCAAGGTGCGCGCCGCGGTCAACGCCACCGACGGCCCCGTCACCGGACGCCGTTTGCATCAGGGGTTTTTCGAACATGCAGACGCTCGTCCTGATGATCCCGCGGTGGTGTGGGGACTCGGCGATGCGGCCGGGGTATGGAGCTACCGGCAACTGGCCGAAGGCTCGCTCGCGGTGGCCGGTGCGCTGCGCGCCGCCGGTGTGGGACTGGGCGACGCCGTCGCCATCCAGTTACCTAAGGGGAGAGACCAGATACTCGCCGTCCTCGGTGTGCTGGCCGTCGGTGCGACATATGTGCCGATCAGCATCGACCAACCGGATGCGCGACGCGCCAACATACTTCAGGCTGCCGAGGTCGTCGCGGCGTTGTCCGTCGAAGGGGCCGCATTCGACTCCGGCATCCCGGTCATCTCCATAGCGGCGGCGCGTGGCCACCAAGAGCCGTTGTCGGAGCCCGTCTTTCCGGATTCCGCCGCAATTGCCTACCTGCTGTTCACGTCCGGCTCGACGGGTCTTCCGAAAGGCGTGGAAGTTTCACACAGCGCCGCGATGAACACGATCGACGCGTTGAACCAGTGGTTCGACGTCGACGGCGCAGATCGGGCGCTCGCGGTATCCGCGCTCGAGTTCGATCTGTCCGTGTACGACATCTTCGGCATGCTCTCAGCTGGCGGCACTGTGGTGGCGGTGGCCGACGAGCAGCGCGCAAGTGCGGACGCTTGGGTGGAACTCATTGCCCGGCATCGGGTTTCGGTTCTCAATTGCGTGCCAAGCATTTTGCAGATGATCCTGGAGTGTGATGCGAACCGTCTGGGCGATTCGTTGCGGGCCGTGCTCCTCGGCGGCGACTGGGTGGGGGCCGAGTTAGCTCGTGCGTTAGCCGAGCGGGTCCCGGGCTGCCGGTTCGCGGGGCTCGGCGGTGCGACGGAGACGGCGATCCACAGCACGGTGTGCGAGGTCGTCGGCGAACCGCCGTCGCATTGGGCAACGGTGCCGTTCGGCGTTCCGCTGCGCAACGTTCGTTGCCGGGTGGTTTCGGCGTCGGGCCGCGACTGCCTCGACTGGGCTCCCGGCGAACTGTGGGTGGGCGGCGCGAGCGTGGCCGCGGGCTACCGCAACGACCCGGAACGTACCGCGCAGCGGTTCGTCGAACACGACGGCCTTCGCTGGTACAAGACCGGGGACCTGGCCAGGTACTGGCCGGACGGCACCATCGAATTCCTCGGTCGTGCCGACCACCAGGTGCAGATTCGTGGCTACCGCGTCGAATTGGGCGAAGTCGAGTGCGCACTTCGTACCGTGCCCGGCGTGCGCAACGCCGTCGCCGCCGTCGTCGGCGCCAGCGCACCAAAGCTGGTGGCGGCGGTCGCTGGTGACCCGGCCGGTGATGTCATCGCGGCGGTCGCCGAGGTGCTGCCGAGTTATATGGTCCCGGCCCGTATCCACGTTCTCGACCGAATTCCGTTGACTGCCAACGGAAAACCGGACCGGCGCGCAATCGTTGCGTTGTTTGAATCGGAAGCTGTCGACGGATCCCCGGACGGCGCCCCCACCAACGACCTCGAGGCCGCACTCGCCGCGATCATTGCCGAGGTGCTGGACGCTGAGTCGGTCGGCGTCCATGACGACTTCTTTGCCCTGGGCGGTGATTCGGTGTTGGCCACCGCCGTCGTCGCGCGCGTCCGCGACTGGCTCGACGTGGATCATGCGGTGGTCAGCGATCTTTTCGCCACCCGAACCGTGGCCGGTTTAGCCGAACGGCTGGACCGCCGCGAGGCGGGTCGAGGCACGTCGCACCGACTGGTCGTAATTGCACGTCACTACCTCGACGTCGTAGCGTTGACCGACGAAGAGGTACTCGCCGAGGGATGAGACCCTTGGCGCGAGCCATGCACGCTGGTTTCATAGCTGGTACACAGCTTCGGCACAGTCGCCGCACTCTTGCGTGTAGCAGCGTGGCTGTAACGCAACTCGGTCACCAAACGAAACATTAGTAACAGCGACCACACGCGCATTCGCGTGAGATTCAAGGGGGAGTAAGACATGACCATCAAGTCACTGGCCATCGGTGCCGCGGCCGTCGCCGCGATCGGTGCCGCCGCCGCAGGTGTGACGTCCATCGTCAGCCCGGTCGAGCACCAGGTGCAGCCCGTCGTCTTCGGTGCGCCGCTGCCGCTGGACCCGGCACCGGCGCCGGCAAATGTGCCAACCGTCAGCCAGCTCAACGGCATCCTCACCAGCCTCGCCGACCCCAACGTGTCGTTCTCGAACAAGGGCGACCTGGTCGAGGGTGGCATCGGCGGGACCGAGGCGCACCTGGCTGACCATCAGCTCAAGAAGGCGGCCAAGAACGGCCAGCTGCCGCTGTCGTTCAGCATCGCCAACATCCAGCCGGCCGGGAACGGTTCGGCAACGGCCGACGTCTCCGTCTCCGGGCCCAAGCTCTCGCCGCCGGTCACTCAGAACGTCACGTTTGTCAACCAGGGCGGCTGGGTGCTCTCGCGCGGTTCCGCGATGGAACTGTTGAAGGCTGCCTCGCACTAATTCTCGTCACCGTAAAGCCGCCAAAACCCGCCGGTTTTGGCGGTTTTTACGTCTCGGCGTAGGCGTGCGGCCCGCTGCCCATCGACATGTCCATGTCGAACACGCGTGCGTGCAGCACGATGCGGTTCCGCAGCGCCGCCCGCACCGCCCGGTGCAGGCCGTCCTCGAGGTAGATGATCCCGCGCCACTTCACCGCATGCGGGAACAGATCGCCGTAAAACGTGGAGTCTTCTGACAACAATCGGTCAAGGGCGAGCACCGTCGTGGTGGTAACCAATTCGTCGAGTCGGATCTGTTGCGGCGGGATCTGGGACCAGTCCCGGTACGACAACCCGTGTTCGGGATACGGCTTGCCCTCACGCACGCCTTTGAAGATCACCTGCAAAGGCTAGCGGTGTCGCTGTGAGCCGGGCAAATAGACAACCATGCCGGCCGAGTCTGCGAAAGATGAACCGGGGGACGGGTGTTTGAATGCCCGCCTCCGCGCGACACCGGTAGTCGCGCGAAGGCGGGCAAACAGACAACCATCCGCAGACCGGGGACGCGTGGGGCAGCTGTGACGCCGTCGCGGCCGCAACCGCGGCGCCAGCCACCGCATCGCACAGGTTGGCAGGTCAGATCCGCCGGAGACCGTAAAATGAACGCGGCCGGTAATCGACGAGCAGGTATGCAGGGAGGGGCGGGCGGTGGGTAGCGCAGACGAGCGGCGGTTTCAGGTGCTGCACGCAATCGTCGCCGACTTCGTCGCCACCCACGAACCGATCGGCTCGAAATCCCTGGTGGACCGGCACAACCTGGGCGTCTCCAGCGCAACGATCCGCAATGACATGGCCGTACTGGAGGCCGAAGGCTACATCGCGCAACCGCACACCAGTTCCGGGCGGGTTCCGACGGAGAAGGGCTACCGCGAGTTCGTCGACCGCCTTGACGACGTCAAGCCGCTGTCCTCGGCTGAACGACGGGCGATCCAGGGCTTCCTGGAGTCCGGCGTCGACCTCGACGACGTGCTGCGCCGCGCGGTGCGGTTGCTCGCCCAACTGACCCGCCAAGTGGCTGTGGTGCAATACCCGACGCTGTCCACCTCGACCGTGCGCCACCTGGAAGTGATCGCGCTGACCCCGGCCCGGCTGCTGATGGTGGTGATCACCGACTCCGGCCGAGTGGATCAGCGCATTGTCGAACTCGGCGACGTGATCGATGAGCATCAGCTCGCCCGCCTGCGTGAAATGCTCGGCCAGGCGCTAGTCGGCAAGCGACTCGCGGCGGCCTCGATCGCGGTGGCCGACCTCGCCGGAGGACTGCACGGCGGTGACGGCCTGGGCGACGCGGTAGGGCGTTCGGCCACGGTGCTGCTGGAGTCGCTGGTGGAACACACCGAGGAACGGCTGCTACTGGGCGGCACCGCCAACCTGACCCGCAACGCCGCCGACTTCGGCGGTTCGCTGCGCTCGATTTTGGAGGCACTCGAGGAACAGGTCGTGGTGCTTCGGCTGCTGGCGGCCCAGCAGGAGGCCGGCAAAGTGACGGTGCGCATCGGCCATGAGACCGAGGCCGAACAGATGGTCGGCACTTCGGTGGTGTCCACCGCTTACGGCACCAACGACACGGTTTACGGCGGCATGGGAGTGTTAGGGCCTACCCGAATGGACTATCCGGGAACTATGGCCAGTGTCGCCGCGGTTGCCATGTATATCGGTCAAGTGCTGGGTGCCCGATGACCGCGCACCCGCTACAGAAGTTTTGGACGGCCCCGTAAGGGGCGGGCGTAATAGGGCTTAGGCAAAGCCTGGAAAGGCAAATCGTGGCACGCGATTACTACGGGCTGCTCGGCATCAGCAAGGGCGCCAACGATGCCGAGATCAAACGCGCCTATCGCAAGCTGGCGCGCGAACTGCATCCCGACGTCAACCCTGATGAAGCGGCGCAGGCGAAGTTCAAGGAGATCAGCGTCGCCTATGAGGTGCTGAGCGATCCGGAGAAGCGCCGCATCGTGGACCTGGGCGGCGATCCGATGGAAAGCGCGGGCGCCTCGGCCGGTGGGTTCGGCGGCTTCGGCGGTCTGGGCGACGTATTCGAAGCCTTCTTCGGCGGTGGGTTCGGCGGCGGTGGCGCTTCCCGCGGCCCGAGCGGCCGAGTCCGCCCGGGCTCGGACTCGCTGCTGCGGATGCGCCTGGACCTCGAGGAATGCGCCACCGGGGTTACCAAGCAGGTCACGGTCGACACCGCGGTGCTGTGCGACCGGTGCCAGGGCAAGGGCACCAACGGCGATTCCGCGCCGATCCCGTGCGACACCTGTGCCGGCCGCGGCGAGGTGCAGACCGTCCAGCGTTCGCTGCTCGGCCAGATGTTGACGTCCCGGCCGTGTCCTACCTGTCGTGGCGTGGGCGTGGTAATCCCTGACCCCTGCTACCAGTGCATGGGAGACGGCCGGGTGCGTGCCCGCCGCGATATCACGGTCAAGATCCCCGCCGGGGTCGCAGAAGGGATGCGGGTCCGGCTCGCCGCCCAGGGCGAGGTGGGCCCCGGGGGCGGACCGGCCGGCGACTTGTACGTCGAGGTGCACGAGCAAGCCCACGACATCTTCACCCGGGAGGGCGACGATCTGCACTGCACGGTCTCGGTGCCGATGGTCGACGCCGCGCTGGGTGTCAGCGTCAGCTTTGACGCCATCCTGGACGGCGCGAGCGAGGTCGTCATCCCGCCCGGCACCCAACCGGGCGCGGTGATTTCCCTGCGCGGGCGCGGGATGCCGCATCTGCGGTCCAGCACCCGAGGAGACCTGCACGTCCACGTCGACGTGGTGGTTCCCACCCGGCTGGACAACCACGACGCCGACCTGCTGCGCGAGCTGAAGGGTCGGCGCAGCCGCGACGTGGCGGAGGTCCGTTCGGCGCACGCCAACAACGGCGGACTGTTCAGTCGGCTCCGCGAGACCTTCACCGGCCGCTAGCCTTCCCGCTCACATGGCGGCCACGCTGTTCTACGTCGACGCGCTGCCCGACCCCGGCGGACTCGCGCACGTCGACGGCGACGAGGGATTCCACGCCGCCACGGTTCGGCGGATCCGCCGGGGCGAAGAATTGGTGCTCGGCGACGGCGCCGGAGAACTGGCTCGCTGCACGGTCGAACATGCCGAGCGCGGCGGCTTGACCGCCCGCGTGCTGGAGCGCTGGACCGTCGCACCCGGTCGCCCGCCGGTCATCGTCGTGCAGGCCTTGCCCAAGTCCGAGCGCTCCGAACTCGCCGTCGAACTGGCCACCGAGGCCGGCGCTGACGCATTCCTGGCCTGGCAGGCGGCGCGCTGCGTCGCCACCTGGGAGGGGGCCCGGGTCGACAAGGGGCTACGGCGGTGGCGAGCCGTGGCGCGCTCGGCGGCGCGGCAATCCCGTCGGGCATACATCCCTCCGGTCGACGGCGTGCTCTCCACGAAAGCCTTGACCGCGCGGTTGCGGGAGGAGGCCGCCGCTGGCGCCACGGTGCTGGTGTTGCACGAGTCGGCGACCGAGCGGATCGCCGATATCGCTGTGGCACAGACGAACTCAGTGATGCTCGTAGTCGGCCCCGAAGGGGGCATCGCGCCGGACGAGATCTCCGCGCTGACCGCTGCCGGTGCGGTTTCGGTCCGCCTGGGCCCGACCGTACTGCGGACGTCCACCGCGGCCGCAGTGGCACTCGGTGCGCTAGGGGTCCTCACCGCGCGCTGGGCCCCGAGCGTCGACTGTGAATTTCACGACGGGACACGCCGGTGAAGCGTCGCTGGATTCACAGTGGGGATAAGGGATTGCGGGCAGATCGGCGGTAGACTCGAACTTGCGTATTCAGACAGCCCCTAGCCAGAAAGCAGACTCCCGAAGGTCTTGGTAACCACGTGACGCCCCGCGAGACCCGCGCTGCTGACGCTGACCTAGGCAAGCAGCCCGACGCTCAAGTTCGCAGCAGCATCGACGTTCCGCCCGACCTGGTCGTGGGCCTGCTCGGTTCGGCCGACGAGAATCTGCGTGCCCTGGAACGCTCTCTGAGCGCCAAGCTTCATGTGCGCGGCAACACCGTCAGCCTTTCCGGCGAACCGGCCGATGTCGCGCTGGCCGAGCGGGCAGTCTCGGAGCTGATCGCGATCGTCTCCCGCGGCCAGGTGTTGACGCCCGAGGTGGTGCGGCACAGCGTGGCGATGCTCGTCGGCACCGGCAACGAATCGCCCGCCGAGGTCCTCACCCTCGACATCCTTTCCCGCCGCGGCAAGACGATCCGGCCCAAGACGCTCAACCAGAAGCACTACGTCGACGCGATCGACGCCAACACCATCGTCTTCGGAATCGGCCCGGCCGGCACCGGCAAGACGTACCTGGCCATGGCCAAGGCCGTGCATGCCCTGCAGACCAAGCAGGTGACTCGCATCATCCTGACCCGCCCAGCGGTGGAAGCCGGTGAGCGCCTTGGGTTTCTGCCCGGCACGCTGAGCGAGAAGATCGACCCCTACCTGCGGCCGCTGTATGACGCCCTCTACGACATGATGGATCCCGAGTTGATCCCAAAGCTGATGTCCGCCGGGGTGATTGAGGTCGCACCGTTGGCATACATGCGGGGCCGGACGCTCAACGACGCTTTCATCGTGCTCGACGAGGCGCAGAACACCACGGCCGAGCAGATGAAGATGTTTTTGACCCGGCTCGGCTTCGGGTCCAAGGTCGTCGTCACCGGTGATGTCACCCAGATCGACCTGCCCGGCGGTGCACGGTCCGGTTTGCGGGCGGCGGTAGACATCCTCGAGGACATCGACGACATCCACATTGCCGAGCTGACCAGCCAGGACGTCGTCCGCCATCGCCTGGTCGGGGAGATCGTGGACGCCTACGCGCGATACGAGGAGCCGGGTTCCGGAATGAACCGGGCGGCTCGGCGGGCATCGGGGATCCGCAATCGTCGATGATGATCCCGTGAGCACCTTATGAGCATTGAAGTGTCCAACGAGTCGGGCATCGACGTGTCCGAGACCGAATTGGTCAGCGTCGCCCGCTTCGTCATCAACGAGATGGACGTCAATCCCGCCGCCGAACTGTCGATGGTGCTGCTGGACACCGCCGCAATGGCCGACTTGCACATGCGCTGGATGGACCTGCCCGGGCCAACCGACGTGATGAGCTTCCCGATGGACGAGCTCGAACCGGGCGGTCGTCCCGACGCACCCGACCCCGGCCCGGCCATGCTGGGCGACATCGTGCTCTGCCCGGAGTTCGCCGCCAAGCAAGCGGCCGCGGCCGGGCACAGCCTCGGCCATGAACTGGCCCTGCTGACCATTCACGGTGTACTGCACCTACTGGGTTATGACCACGGCGAGCCCACCGAAGAGCGGGAGATGTTCGCCCTGCAGGACCGGTTGCTCGAGGAGTGGGTCGCCCAGCAGGTCGAGGCCTACCAACATGACCGCCAGCACGAGCGGGACCGCCGACTGCTGGACAAGTCAAGGTATTTCGACCAGCCGTGACCAGCGTCTACCAACTGCTCGGTGCGATCGCCTTGATCGGTCTGGGCGGTATCTTCGCCGCGTTGGACGCCGCGATCAGCACGGTGTCGCTGGCCCGGGTGCGCGAATTGGTGCGCGCCGAGCGGCCCGGCGCACGGTCGCTGCTCAAGGTGATGGCCGACCGGCCTCGCTACATCAATCTGGTTGTGTTGCTGCGGATTACGTGTGAGATTACCGCCACGGTGCTCCTGGTCGTCTTCCTCTACGACAACTTCGGTTTGGACTGGGCGCTGCTGGGGGCGGCGACGATCATGGTGATCACCAGTTTCGTGGTGATCGGCGTCGGCCCGCGCACGCTGGGCCGGCAGAACGCATACTCCATCTCGCTGGCGACTGCCCTACCGCTGCAGGTGATCTCGTGGCTGCTGATGCCACTGAGTCGGGTGCTGGTGGTGCTGGGCAACGCGCTCACCCCGGGTCGCGGTTTCCGCAACGGCCCGTTCGCCTCCGAAATCGAACTGCGCGAAGTCGTCGACCTGGCCCAGCAACGCGGCGTCGTCGCGGCCGACGAGCGCCGGATGATCGAGTCGGTGTTCGAACTCGGCGACACCCCCGCCCGTGAGGTGATGGTGCCGCGTACCGAGATGGTCTGGATCGAAGCCGACAAGTCACTAGGGCAGGCGATGACCCTGGCGGTGCGCAGCGGGCACTCCCGCATCCCGGTGATCGGCGAGAACGTCGACGACATCCTGGGCGTTGTGTACCTCAAAGACCTGGTCCGACAGACGTTCTACTCGACAGACGGGGGCCGCGGAAGCACTGTCGGGCAGGTGATGCGTCCCGCGGTGTTCGTGCCGGACTCCAAGCCACTGGACGCGCTGTTGCGCGAAATGCAGCGTGACCGTAACCACATGGCGTTGCTGGTCGACGAGTACGGCGCCATCGCGGGCCTGGTCAGTATCGAAGACGTGCTCGAGGAGATCGTCGGTGAGATCGCCGACGAATACGACGAGGCCGAGACCGCGCCGGTGGAAGACTTGGGCGACAAGCGCTTTCGGGTCTCGGCACGGCTGCCCATCGAGGACGTGGGCGAGTTGTACGGCGTGAAGTTCGACGACGATCTCGACGTCGACACCGTCGGTGGCCTGGTGGCCCTGGAACTGGGACGCGTTCCGCTGCCCGGTGCCGAGGTGGTCTCGCACGGTCTGCGTTTGCAGGCCGAGGGCGGACGCGATCACCGCGGCCGGGTACGGATCGGCACCGTCCTGCTCAGCCCGGTCGAGTCGGAGACGAGCGACGACGATGACTGAGTTCCGTTCCGGCTTCGTCTGTTTGGTCGGCCGACCCAACACCGGCAAGTCGACGCTGACCAATGCTCTGGTGGGTGCGAAGGTGGCGATCACCTCGATGCGCCCCCAGACCACCAGACACACCATTCGCGGAATCGTGCATCGGGAGGATTTTCAGATCATCCTCGTCGACACCCCCGGCCTGCACCGGCCGCGCACCCTGTTGGGCAAGCGACTCAACGACTTGGTCCGCGACACCTACACCGAGGTTGACGTCATCGGTTTGTGCATCCCGGCCGACGAACCGATCGGTCCGGGCGATCGCTGGATCGTCGAGCAGATCGGCTCGGTCGCTCCAAAAACCACCCTGGTGGCGATCGTGACAAAGATCGATAAAGTGCCCAAAGACCGCGTCGCCGCGCAGCTGGTCGCGGTCAGTGAACTGGTCCCCAACGCTGCCGAAATCGTGCCGGTGTCAGCCGTTTCCGGCGCGCAGGTTCACGTTTTGACCGACGTGCTGGCGGCCGCACTGCCGCCCGGACCGGCCTACTATCCCGACGGGGAACTGACCGACGAGCCCGAAGAGGTGTTGATGGCCGAGCTCATCCGCGAGGCCGCCCTGGAAGGAGTGCGTGACGAGCTGCCCCATTCGCTGGCGGTGGTGATCGAGGAAGTCGAGCCGCGGGAGGGACGTGACGACCTGATCGACGTGCACGCCGTGCTGTTCGTGGAGCGGGACAGCCAGAAGGGCATCGTGATCGGCAAGGGCGGTACGCGGCTGCGGGAGGTGGGCACCGCGGCTCGCAATCAGATCGAAAAGTTGCTTGGCACAAAGGTTTACCTGGACCTGCGGGTCAAGGTCGCCAAGAACTGGCAGCGCGATCCCAAACAGCTTGGCCGGCTGGGATTTTAGCGGCGTGTGCCGGTTACCGCTGTGCGCGGTAACCGACCGGCGCGGGAATATCCGCTCATCACGTCGCCGTTGAGCACCACGTCGAAGTTCAGGTTGAGTCGTAGCGGTTTTCTCACCGATTGCCGCCAGGTCAACCGTGTTCCGTCGGCGGTCGGACTGGCTGAAATGTCCTGTAGTGCAACCGTTTCGTCCTGGTAGGTGGCGGTACCGGACAGGCCCGTCGCTTGCTGGGTGAAGGCATACTGCACTGCGAGTGTGCCGATCGGGGTCTTGATCGTCACATCCCAGTCGCCCTGCGGGTCGGAGAGCATTTTTCAAACCTCCATTGGTTCTCGTCCGGTATTGCGCCACACCACGCCGCGGCGTTCGTACTCGAAAAGCCCCTCGACCGCATGCGTCACGCGCGGTCCGTACCACCGATCCAGCAGGTGCAGCGCCAGGTCCAGTCCGGACGTCACGCCGCCGGCGGTGACCAGATCCCCGTCGTCGACCACGCGCGCTGCCACGGTGTGCACACCGGCCGCGTCCAGCAAGTCCATTCCGAGGTGATGGGTAACCGCGTTGCGCCCTTCGATCAGGCCGGCCATCGCCATGATCACCGACCCACCGCACACCCCTGCGACCGTGATGTCCGGATTTCCGAATGCCTGCTCCAACAACGGGATCAGCTTCGTCTGCGTTGCCCGCGCCAGCAACACCGGAATCGTTTCGACGCCGTCGTCGGGGTCGCCGTCGATAGGCCCGCTGGCGCCGGGCAGCAGCACCGCGCCGCTCTTGGCCGGATCAATTGCGGCGGTTGCCGATAGCGCCAGGCCGCGGGTGCCGCTGGTCACGCTGCGGGCACCCTCCGCCGAGACCAACGACACTTCCAATTCGCCGCCCACGAAATCGCTACCGGCAGCGAGCACTTCGAACGGCGCGATGACGTCGAGCGGGTCGAACCCGTCGTAAAGCACTAGTTGGGCATGCATGGCACACATGTTGTCCAGTCGGCGTGCGGACGGCTAGTGGCAGGATAGCCATGATGCGCCGGTATATTGCCAAGCTATGCACGCGGTAGCAGTACTCGCCGAGTCGGATGTCATCGCGTTCGATCTGGCCATCGCCATCGAGACGTTCGGGCGAGTCCGCTTGGGTGGTGGCGAGCCCGGCTATCGCATCCGGGTGTGCGGTGCCGAGCCCGTCGTGAGTGCCGGACCGATCGGTATCACCACCGACTTCGGCCTCGAGGAACTCGCCGCTGCCGACACCATCGTGGTGCCCGGTCGCAACGACGTGACGAAGGGCGTGTGCGACGACGTCATCGCCGCCTTGAAAGCCGCACACCACAACGGAATTCGCATCGCGTCAATATGCAGTGGCGCATTCACCCTGGCCGCTGCGGGCATCCTGGACGGCAAGCGTGCGACCACGCACTGGATGGCGGCCGAGCTATTCGCCGCGACCTACCCGGGCGTGCGGCTCGACGCCGATGCGTTGTACGTCGACGAAGGTCAGATCCTCACCTCGGCGGGGGCGTCCGCGGGCCTGGACCTGTGCCTGCACATGATTGCGCGGGACTACGGTTCGGCCGTGGCCGCCGACGCGGCCCGACTGGCCGTCGCCCCGCTACACCGCACCGGCGGTCAGGCGCAGTTCATCATCCGCAACCGCCGCGAAGCCAACACCGAACTCGATGCCGTGTTGGCCTGGATCGAGACCAACGCGCGACGGCCCCTGACCCTCACCGATATCGCACGGCACGCGTCCACCAGCGTGCGGACGCTCAATCGCAGCTTCAAACGCGAGACCGGGCAGACACCCATGCAGTGGGTCAACGGCGTTCGGATTCGGCATGCCCAGGAACTGCTCGAGGCAACCGATGACGGCATCGAAAGCATCTCGCGCCGAGTGGGTTTCGCCTCCGCGGCCAACTTCCGCGAACAGTTCCGACGCGTCGCGGGTGTGTCCCCGCAGAGCTATCGCAGTACATTCCACGAGAAATCAGGCTAGCGACGCCTCGGTAACGGTGTCGGGACGCTGTGAATCGGGGGAGTGCTGTTGCCGGTGTTCCACCACACCTCGGGCTGCTTGGCCGCCCAGCCGCTGACGGCTTCCAGTTCGGCGGCCAGTGAGATCAACATGCCTTCGCTGTTGGCCGGCCCCATCAGTTGCACCCCGATCGGCAACCCGTCGGAGGTGAACCCCGCGGGCACGTTGATGGATGGCCATCCGAGCACGTTCCACGGCCAGGTGTAGGGGCAGGCCGCGATGATGGCGCGGTCGGTGGCCACGCCGCTGAGACGGTCGAAGGCGCGGGCCTGCGGTGGCGGTTGCGCTGTGGTCGGCGCCAGCACCACGTCGACGATGTTGAAGATCGATCCGACCCGCCGCTGATCCGCAGCCTCGTGACGACGCGCGGTACGCAGGGTCGCCTGGGAAAGCATGTGGCCGGTGCGCATGTTGGACAACGTGCGGGCATCCCAGGTGACGTTCTCCCCGATGCGCTCCTGCCACGCCCACAGCGCGGAGGTGGACCGGGCCAGAAAGTCCCACGACAACCGCAGACCGTAGTCCGGGTTGCCTTTCACCACCGAGTGGCCGAGCTGTTCGAGCTGTTCGCCCACCTGCTGAATCGCCGCCAGAATCTCCGGATGCAGCTTGGCCCGAAAGAAGGTGTACGGCATTCCCGTCGACAGCGCGATCTTCAGCGGACCGGGCGCGATGCCGACGTAGTCCGATGCCGTCAGCGGGGGCGGCTTATGCAGGTCGCCCTCGACGTTCCCCGATGCCGCGTCCAGCACCAGCGCCGCGTCGGCCACCGTGCGGGCCAGCACGCCGTTGACGGTGATGCCGTTGAACGCTTCAGGATCCGGCCAGGTCGAGATGCGGCCGCGCTGCGGCTTGATGCCCACCAGATGCGTCCACGCCGCCGGGATACGGACGCTGCCGGCACCGTCGGAACCGATGGCGGCACTGACCAGGCCCGCGGCCACCGCCGCGGCGCTGCCGCCCGACGAGCCACCCGGAGTGTGCCGGCGCGACCAGGGGTTGCGGGTGTGTCCGAAGCCGGGGCCGCTGGTGAAGGGCCATTGGCCCAGTTCGCAGGTGTTGGTCTTGCCGACGATCACCGCGCCGGCCGCCTTGAGGCGGCGAACCACCTCGCTGTCGCGGGTGGCGGGGCGGACGTACCCGTCGGTGCCGAATGCGGTCGGCACCCCAGCAACGTCGACGTCGTCCTTGACCGCGATCGGAATGCCCAGCAGCGGCGCGGTGTCCCCGGCCGCCCGGCGCCGGTCGGCCGCGGCGGCATCGGCCAGGGCCGACTCGGTGAGCACCACCCGGAAGGCATTCAACGTGGACTGGCTCACGTCGATGGCGTGCAGTGCGCGGCGAGTCAGTTCGGCGGACGTGACCTTCTTGGTCGCCAGCTGGTAGAGCAGGTCGGTTAATGTGGGCAAGCGCCGGTTGCCGGAGCCGAAATCGACCCCAGAAACAGACCCAGAAGCGCCAACCACGGGGTACGAGACTATCGGCGCGGATACCCGCGATGTCGCGCTGGGGTGCAAAACTATTGTGATGCGGCTGTATCGAGACCGGGCTGTTGTGCTGCGTCAGCACAAGCTTGGCGAAGCCGACCGGATCGTCACCTTGCTGACCCGCGAGCACGGGCTGGTCCGTGCGGTGGCCAAAGGCGTGCGACGCACCCGCAGCAAATTCGGCGCGCGATTGGAACCTTTCGCGCACATCGACGCGCAACTGCACCCTGGCCGCAACCTCGACATCGTCACCCAGGTTGTCTCGATAGACGCGTTCGCCACCGACATCGTCAACGACTACGGCCGCTACACCTGCGGTTGCGCGATGCTGGAAACCGCCGAACGTCTTGCCGGTGAGGAACGCGCGCCCGCCCCGGCGCTGCACCGGCTCACGGTGAGTGCGCTGCGGGCAGTGGCTGACGGGCGTCGCCCCCGCGAACTGCTGCTGGACGCCTATCTATTACGAGCCATGGGCACCGCCGGATGGGCGCCGGCACTGACCGAGTGCGCCCGCTGCGCCACGCCGGGCCCGCATCGCGCGTTCCACATCGCTGCCGGGGGCAGCGTGTGCACACACTGCCGTCCGGCCGGAGCGACCACCCCGCCGTTGGGCGTGCTGGAGCTGATGTCAGCGCTGCACGACGGCGATTGGGAGGCCGCTGAGCAATCGCCCCCGGCGCACCGCAGCTACGTCAGCGGCCTGGTGGCCGCACATCTGCAATGGCATCTGGAGCGGCAACTCAAAACGCTGCCCCTGGTGGAGCGGGTCTACCAGCCAGATGCACGGTCTACCAACCGCGACCAGATGAGTGCCAGGCTGATCGGGCAGGATAGCGAGTGTGGCTAAAGCCGACCGAAAGCTGACGTCCACCGAATTTCCGCAACTCCCCCCGGCACCTGACGACTATCCGACGTTTCCTGATACCTCGACCTGGCCCGTCGTCTTCCCCGAGTTGCCGCCGGCCCCGGACGGGGGACCGCGTCGGCCGCCGCAGCACACGTCCAAAGCTGTCGCGCCGCGGATCCCGGCCGCTCAGTTGCCCAATCACGTCGCAATCGTGATGGACGGCAACGGCCGCTGGGCTACCCAACGTGGGCTGCGCCGCACCGACGGCCACAAGATGGGCGAAGCCGTGGTTATCGATATCGCTTGTGGCGCAGTCGAACTCGGAATCAAGTGGCTGAGCCTCTATGCCTTCTCTACGGAGAACTGGAAGCGGTCCACCGAGGAGGTCCGCTTCCTGATGGGGTTCAACCGCGACGTGGTACGACGACGCCGCGAGATTCTCAATCTGATGGGGGTCCGGATCCGGTGGGTGGGGTCGGCGCCGCGGTTGTGGCGCAGCGTCATCAACGAACTGGCGGTTGCGGAGGAAGTGACGAAGAACAACGACGTCATCACCATCAACTACTGCGTCAACTACGGCGGCCGCACCGAGATCGCCGAGGCCGCTCGGCGCATCGCCCGCGAGGCTGCCGCCGGGCGGCTGAACCCGGACCGGGTCAGTGAATCGACCATCTCCCGGCACCTGCAGCGACCCGACATTCCCGACGTCGACTTGTTTCTGCGGACCTCGGGCGAGCACCGGTCCAGCAACTTCATGCTGTGGCAATCGGCGTACGCCGAGTACGTGTTTCAAGACAAGTTGTGGCCCGACTACGACCGTCGCGATCTGTGGGCGGCGTGCGAGGAGTACGCGTCACGCAATCGACGATTTGGGAGCGCATGATGAAGTCTTTGCAGGATCGGTTGGCGTCGATACTGGGTGATGTTCTTTCCGTCGACGCCGAATCCGACGGCGCGCTTACCGTGCGACACAACGGGACCATCGCGTCGTTGCGGATAGTGCCGATCCTCGAGGACCTTGAGCTGGTGTCGCTGACCCAGGTGCTGGCGTGGGATCTTCCGCTGAGCAGAAAGATCAGCGATCAGGTGGCCAGGCAGGGTCGGGAAGTGAACTTCGGCTCGGTTGCATTGCTGGAAAAGGGCAAGGGTTCTGCCAAGACGGCCGACGTGATGCTGCGGTACAACTTTCCCGGCGCGGGGTTGACCGACGACGCACTGCGCACGCTGATCCTGTTGGTGCTGGACTCCGGCGCCCAGATCCGCGGCGAGTTGACGGTCTGACTCGCGCCGAACGTGTAGCCAGTTTCACGTTCGGCGGCGTAAGTCAGCGGCAATCCGAGCAGGTGCCGAAGATCTCGATGGTGTGGCTGACGTCGGAATATCCGTACTTGGCAGCAACTTCGGCCGCCCAGGCCTCGACCTCGTGGTCGCCGACTTCGATGGTGGACCCGCAGCTGCGGCAAACCAGGTGATGGTGATGCTGATCCGAGCACCGGCGATAGACCGACTCGCCGGTGTCAGTGCGTAGCGTGTCGACCATTCCGGCAGTAGCCATGGACTGCAGTGTGCGGTAGACGGTGGTCAGGCCGATGTTCTCGCCGCGGATCTGGGCGCCGGAGTCCAGCACCAACAGGATCAGCGTGCGCAGTGCGTCGTCGGTCAACCCC
>NZ_LZLS01000196.1 GCF_001673365.1 Mycobacterium asiaticum | reverse complement strand
CGATGCCGGCCGCGCCGGTCCCGCCTTTCCCGCCGATACCGCCGGCGCCACCGGCACCGCCATTGCCGGATGTGGAGCCACCTTGCCCGCCGGCACCACCCTTACCGCCGACGCCGCCGGTCCCACCGGTCTCGAACTCGGCGGCACCCGTGACACCCTGGGCACCGTTGCCACCTTTGCCGCCGGCACCACCGGTACCCACGGCGCCAGCCTTACCGCCGGCGCCACCTTGACCGCCGTTGAGGCCGCTGAGGGTGGGGTCGGTGTAGCCGTCGCCCCCGACGCCACCGTTGCCACCGCTCGTCGCCGCAGCACCGCCCGTTCCATCCGTGCCACTGGCCGAGCCGAAGGTGCTTCCCTTTCCGCCAGCGCCGCCGGTGCCGGGGTTTCCGCCGATACCCCCCGCGCCACCGTCGAAGAGGGCAGCGGTGCCGTGCGCGCCGTGGCCACCGTCTCCGCCCAGCCCAGCCGCACCGCCGTTACCACCGTCACCGCCGACGCCCAGGTTGCCGAGCGCGTTCGGCGCGTTGCCACCCTTACCGCCGGTGCCGCCCTGCCCACCGGTGCCGCCCTTTCCACCGGTGCCGGCAATCTGCGCCGGGTCGGTTGCGTCGGCCCCGGTCGCGCCGGTGCCGCCCTGCCCACCGGTGCCGCCCTTTCCGCCGGTCCCGCCGAAGCCGGCCTTCGTACCTGCCGACCCACCATCGCCGCCGGTACCGCCATTGCCGCCGGTCCCGCCAGCACCACCGCTTTGCGTCGGGTCGGTACCGGTGGCGCCGATGGCGCCGTTGCCGCCGGCACCGCCGGCACCGCCGTCGCCCACGTACCCGCCGGCACCGCCGGCACCGCCGTTACCGCCGTGCGCACCTGGGACGATCGCGTTCCAGCCCGCGCCGCCGGCACCGCCGTTACCGCCACTGGTCGCCCCGGTCCCTGCCGCACCGGAGGCGGCCGCGCTGGTTCCGGCGCCGTTCACGCCGCCGGCACCGCCGACGCCGCCGTTGCCGGGGTTGCCACCCTGGCCGCCGGTACCGCCGTTACGCACAATCTGGTCGCCGGCCCCGCCGACGCCGCCGTCGCCACCGAGCCCGGCCGCCCCGCCTTGGCCACCCGCGCCGCCGGCACCGGTGACACCACCGGTGCCGCTGCCGAGCGCGGCTCCTCCGGCACCGCCGTTGCCACCGTGGCCGCCGACACCGCCATTTCCGCCGAGGCCACCGGTCCCGCCAGTGGCTCCGGCGACGGTTGCGTCGGCACCGGTGGCTCCGGCACCGCCGCCACCACCAAGACCGCCGATACCACCGGCACCGCCGTTTCCGCCGTTGCCTGATACAGCACCGCCGCGACCACCGGCACCGCCGACGCCACCGGTACCGCCGACCGCGCCCGTACCGCCCGCGGCACCCGGGGTAGCCCCGTTCGCCCCTGTGGCGCCGACCGCTCCACCACCACCGGCACCACCGTTACCGCCGTTGCCCGTCGCACCGCCGTCACCGCCGAGACCGCCGGTCCCACCGACGACGCCCACGCCGCCCTTCCCGCCGTTCCCGCCCGAGGCGCTGCCGTCACCCGAGCCACCGGCACCACCGGCACCACCGTGGCCGACCACACCGGCGTCACCACCGGCGCCGCCGTTACCGCCCGTGGTGTTCGATCCGCTCGCGGCACTGAGACCCGCACCGCCGGCTCCGCCGTTGCCGCCGCTGGTGGCCGCCGCACCGGCCGCGCCGTTGGGCCCACCGAGGGAGCCCGCGCCGCCGACACCGCCAACGCCCGGGTTTCCGCCCACTCCGCCGGCGCCGCCGTGGATGTTGCCGATGCCACCGTCGCCGCCGCTACCACCGTCACCGCCGAGTCCGGCCGCACCGCCCGCGCCGCCCGCGGCACCGGCCCCGAACATGCCGGTGCCACCGGCGGCACCACCCGCTCCGCCATTGCCTCCGTTGCCTCCGGCGCCACCCGTCGCGCCCGCGCCCGTGGCTTGCTCGCCGGTGTAACCGGCACCCCCGGCGCCACCGACGCCGCCGGCACCGGCGGTGCTGAACATTGCCCCGCCGTTGCCGCCGCGACCGCCGACGCCGCCTTCACCGCCGTGAATGCCCAGAACCTGATCACCCGCGCCGCCGGCGCCGCCGGCGCCGCCCACGCCGCCCGCACCGAACATGCCGGCGTTTCCGCCGATGCCCCCAGCACCACCAGTCAAACCAGCTGCGGCGCCGACACCACCGGCTCCGCCGATTCCGCCGTTGCCGAACAAGATCCCGCCAGAACCGCC
>NZ_LZLS01000195.1 GCF_001673365.1 Mycobacterium asiaticum | reverse complement strand
TACCTCCAGCGTCAGCGTCGCCAAGATCGCCTTTACCGGCGCAGTGCTGGGCGGCGGCGGCATCGCCATGGCCGGCCAGGCCGCGGCAGCCACCGACGCCGAATGGGATGCGGTTGCCCGTTGCGAATCTGGTGGCAACTGGGCGATCAACACCGGTAACGGGTTCTACGGCGGCGTGCAGTTCGCGGCCGGCACTTGGTCCTCGCACGGCGGCGGCGAGTTCGCTCCGTCCGCCCAGCTGGCCAGTAAGGACCAGCAGATTGCGATCGCTGAGCGCGTGCTGGCCACTCAGGGCCGCGGCGCCTGGCCCGTGTGCGGCACCGGCCTCTCGGGCCCGTCGCCGCGCAACGTTCTTCCCGAGCCGGCTGCGTTCAACCAGCCGGTGGACGCCCCAGAAGTCAACGGCGAGGCCATTCCGGACCTGCCGCCGCCCGTAGAGGTTCCGGCGCCTGAGGTGCAGATGGCCGGCAACGACCTCAGTCTGGCCCCGGCTCCGGCCGACCTGCCGCCCGCTCCCGCCGACCTGCCTCCGGCACCGGCCGAACTGGCCCCGGCACCCGCCGACCTCCCGCCAGCCCCGGCCGACCTGCCTCCGGCACCCGCCGACCTGCCGCCGGCACCGGCCGAGCTGGCCCCGGCACCCGCCGACCTCCCGCCAGCCCCGGCTGACTTGCCTCCGGCACCGGCCGACCTGCCTCCGGCACCCGCCGACCTGGCCCCGGCACCGGGCGACTTGCCTCCGGCTCCCGCAGACCTGCCTCCGGCACCGGGTGACCTGCCTCCGGCTCCCGCCGACCTGGCCCCGGCACCGGGCGACTTGCCGCCTGCTCCGGCCGACCTCCCGGCTCCCGCTCCGGCGGTCGTCGAGACCGGCTTCCTGCCCGAGCCGCAACCGGCTGACGTGCCCGCGCCGGCGCCGGCTGACGTGGCCGAGCCCGCCGGGCCCGTGGAGATCCACCAGGTTGCCTCTGTCGGCTACACCCGGCAGCTGTGGCAGGCGATCGTGGACCAGAACGTGGCCGGCAACGACGCGCTCGACGCACTGGTCAGCTAGTACCGCGAACTGACGCAAAAGCACTCGCACGCATGGCGTGTCGGGTGCTTTGCGTCTGTTGGCGCGTGAGCCCGTCGGGGGTCAGGCCGAGCCCACCCACTCTTGGGACCCGTCTTCGAAGAACTGGTGCTTCCACACCGGTAATCGAGCCTTGATGGTGTCGACCAATTGCGCGCAGGTGGCAAACGCGGCTTTTCGGTGATCGGCGGCCACGGCCGCCACCAAAGCGGCGTCCCCGATGTGCAGCACGCCGATGCGATGGCTGGCAGCCACGGCCCGGATCCCGCTGGCCGCCGCGGCGACCTCGGCAACCACCTCAGCAAAGACCGCCGAGGCCGTCGGGTGCGCGGAATACTCCAGCCGAACCACCTGACGTCCGCCGTCGTGGTCCCGGATCATGCCGACAAAGCCCACGACCGCGCCGGCAGACTGGTGACCCACCAGCGCCTCGTGCTCGGCGAGAGAAATCGGCTGCTCGGTCACTGCGGCGCGCAGCACCAGAGTCATCGGTTGTGATCTTTGCCGGCGAGCTGGTCCAGCGCATGCTGCAGTATGTCGGCGAGGACCCCGAGACCGTCTTTGACGCCACCGGGCGACCCCGGGAGGTTGACAATCAGCGTCCGCCCGGCCACCCCGCACACCCCGCGCGACAGCATGGACGTCGGCACTTTCGACTCGCCGGCACGGCGAATCGCGTCGGCTACCCCGGGGACGACGTAATCCAGGACCGCCACGGTCTGTTCCGGGGTGTTATCGGTGGGCGATATTCCAGTGCCGCCGGAGGTGATGATCAGGTCGACCCCGTCGTCCAAGGCGTCATACAGGGCCTCTCCAACCGCGTTACCGTCGGCGACGACCCGGGGTGAGACGGGCAAAAACCCATGCTGCTCAAGCCATTCCGCGATGATGGGACCGCACTTGTCGGTGTAGACACCGGCCGAAGCGCGGGTCGAGGCGATGATTACGCGTGCTGACCGGCTCATCGTCTGACCCAACTTCCGCTGCGACCGCCCGCTTTGCTCAGCACTCGGATGTCGTCGATGCGGGCCGCCGGATCGACCGCTTTGATCATGTCGTACAGGGTCAAGGCCGCCACACTGACGGCGGTCAACGCCTCCATCTCCACCCCCGTTCGATCGGTACTGCGCACCATGGCAGTGATCTCGATATCCGCTATGCCAACGGCGAAGTCGACGTCGACACCGGTGAGCGCAAGCTGATGGCACAGCGGGATCAAATCACTGGTGCGCTTGGCAGCCAGGATGCCCGCCACTCGCGCCGTGGCCAGCGCATCCCCCTTCGGCAACCCACCGGTGGAAATCAGCGCTATGACGTCTGCAGAGGTGCGCAGGGCGCCAGCGGCGACGGCGACCCGCCTCGTGGTCGCCTTCTCGGTGACGTCGACCATGTGCGCTGCTCCCTGCTCATCCAGGTGCGACAACGCGGACACGGGCGCCTCAGCGTTCTTCTCAGAGGCGCCATCTCCGGACATCCCGGTGACCTACCAGGTAGCGACCGTCACCGGATGAACATAGGGCAGCTCGTCGGCAGGCAACGGGAACACCACTTCACCAAACGGCGAGAGCGCACCCGTGCGATCCGTTACGAGTTCGCTCACCGCGTGGTCGTCGGGGTCCGTGGTCGGCCAGCCGTTGTCCACGTACTTCGCTTTACGCGCCTTGGTGTCAGCCACGCCCCCCATTCTGACAGGTCCGTGGATAGTCGGCGGCGGAAGGCTCCGGGTCGGGCCTAGGCTTGATCACCGATGACCGACCACACCCCGGATATCCCGCTGGGGTCCTGGCTGGCCGATCTGCCCGACGAGCGGCTGATTCTGCTGTTGGAGCTGCGGCCGGACCTTGCCCAGCCGCCACCTGGCAGCATCGCGGCACTGGCCGCGCGCGCCCAAGCGCGTCAGTCGGTCAAGGCTGCCACCGACGACCTCGACTTTTTGCGGCTCGCGGTCCTCGACGCCTTACTGGTGCTGCAGGCCGATACCGAACCGGTGCCGGTTGCCAAGCTGATGGCGCTGATCGGCGAAGTCACTCCGGCGGCCTCGAACGATCTGGAGGCCCAGGTAGCCGCTGCCCTGGACGACCTCAAGCAACGTGCCTTGGCCTGGGGTGAAACCGCGATACGGGTGGCCGCCGACGCCGGTGCCGCGCTGCCATGGCATCCCGGCCAGGTCACGCTCGAGGATCGCACCCACACCGGAGACCAGATCGAGGCCTTGATCGCCGCGACCGACGACGCGCAGCGCGACGTTCTGGACAAGCTGCTCGAAGGGTCCCCGATGGGTCGCACCCGCGACGCCGCGCCCGGAGCTCCGCCCGACAGGCCAGTACCCCAGCTGTTGGCTACGGGGTTGCTGCGGCGCATCGACGCCGAGACGGTGATCCTGCCCCGCCACGTCGCCCAGGTGTTGCGCGGTGAGAAACCCGGTCCGATGCAACTGGCCGAGCCCGACCCGGTGGTGTCGACCACTAAAGTCGGCGATGCCGACGCCGTGGCCGCCGGAGCGGTTATCGACCTGCTCCGTCAAGTTGACGTACTGCTGGAAAGCCTCAGTGCGGCACCGGTTGCCGAGCTGCGCAGCGGCGGGCTGGGAGTTCGTGAACTCAAACGGCTGGCCAAAGTCACCGGAATCGACGAGCTGCGGTTGGGCTTGCTCCTCGAGATCGTGTCGGCGGCCGGGCTGATCGCCAGCGGGCTGCCAGATCCCGAACCTTCCTACGGCGACGGACCGTATTGGGCGCCGACGACAACCGCCGACCGGTTCAGCACACTGAGCCCCGCCGACCGGTGGTATCTGCTGGCCAGCACCTGGCTTGACCTGCCGGGCCGGCCGGCCCTGATCGGCAGCCGCGGACCCGACGGCAAACCGTATGGCGCGCTGTCGCATTCGTTGTTCTCTACCGCCGCACCGCTGGATCGACGACTGTTGCTGGGCATGCTGACCGGGCTGCCCGGCGGCGCCGGCGTCGATGCGCAGACCGCATCCGCGGCGTTGATCTGGCGACGCCCGCGCTGGGCCCGACGGCTGCAGCCCGACCCGGTCGCCGACCTGCTGACCGAGGCACATGCTTTGGGCTTGGTGGGACGAGGGGCGATCAGCACGCCCGGTCGAGCGTTGCTGGACGACGACGATTCCGCCGCCGTCGTCGACGCGATGACGCGCGCGCTGCCCAAGCCGATCGACCACTTCCTGGTCCAGGCCGACTTGACCGTAGTGGTCCCGGGTCCGTTGGAACGCGACCTCGCCGACGACCTGGCCACCGTGGCCACCGTGGAATCCGCCGGTGCGGCGATGGTGTACCGGGTCAGCGAGCAGTCGATTCGGCACGCGCTGGACATCGGCAAGACCCGCGACTGGATGCACGCGTTCTTCGCCAGCCATTCCAAAACCGCGGTGCCGCAAGGCCTCACGTACTTGATCGACGACGTCGCGCGCCGGCACGGCCAACTTCGCATCGGTCTGGCCACCTCCTTCGTGCGTTGCGAGGACCCGGCGCTTTTGGCTCAGGCGGTGGCTGCGCCGGCCGCCGAGCCGCTGCACCTGCGCGCGCTCGCTCCGACGGTGGCGGTATCACCGGCGTCGATCGGCGAGGTGCTCAACGCGCTGCGGTCCGCGGGTTTTGCGCCGGCCGCCGAGGATTCCACCGGTGCCATCGTCGACGTGCGGGCCCGCGGCGCCCGGGTACCCGCGCCGCAGCAGTACCGGTCATACCGGCCGCCACCTCGGCCCAGCAGCGATGCCCTCAACGCGATCGTCTCGGTACTGCGCAAGGTGACCGCCGCCCCGTTCGGCAACATCCGCGCCGACCCGGCCGTCGCCATGTCAGTGCTGCAACGGGCGGCAAAAGACCACGACACGGTGTTGATCGGCTATCTCGACGCGGCGGGGGTGGCCACCCAGCGGGTGGTGTCGCCCATCGTCGTCAAAGGCGGCCAGTTGGTGGCCTTCGATTCGGCCAGCGGGCGCTTGCGCGACTTCGCCATCCACCGCATCACATCGGTGATGTCGGCCACCGACGGATAATGGGACTTATGAGTGACGGACCGTTGATCGTGCAGTCGGACAAGACGGTGCTGCTGGAAGTGGATCATGAACTGGCCGGGGCGGCGCGTGCCGCGATCGCGCCGTTTGCGGAACTGGAACGCGCACCAGAGCACGTGCACACCTATCGGATCACGCCGCTGGCGCTGTGGAACGCGCGCGCCGCGGGTCATGACGCCGAGCAGGTGGTGGACGCCCTGGTCAGCTTCTCCCGGTACGCGGTGCCGCAGCCGCTGTTGGTCGACATTGTCGACACCATGGCCCGCTACGGCCGGCTGCAACTGATCAAACACCCCGCGCACGGCCTCACTCTAGTGAGCCTGGACCGCGCGGTGCTTGAGGAAGTGCTGCGCAACAAGAAGATTGCGCCGATGCTGGGTGCCCGTATCGACGACGACACCGTGATGGTACACGCGAGTGAGCGCGGCCGGGTCAAGCAGATGCTCCTCAAGATCGGTTGGCCCGCAGAGGATCTCGCGGGCTACGTGGACGGCGAGGCGCACCCGATCAGTTTGGAGCCCGACGGGTGGGAGCTGCGTGACTACCAGCAGCTGGCCACCGACTCGTTCTGGGCCGGCGGATCCGGCGTCGTGGTGCTGCCCTGCGGCGCCGGCAAGACCCTGGTCGGCGCGGCCGCGATGGCCAAAGCCCAAGCGACGACACTGATTCTGGTCACCAACATCGTTGCGGCCCGGCAGTGGAAGCGCGAACTGGTGGCGCGCACCTCGCTGACCGAGGACGAAATCGGTGAATACTCGGGTGAGCGCAAGGAGATTCGGCCGGTCACCATCTCGACGTACCAGATGGTCACGCGTCGCACCAAGGGTGAGTACCGGCACCTGGAACTCTTCGACAGCCGCGACTGGGGCCTAATCATCTATGACGAAGTGCATTTGCTGCCGGCGCCGGTGTTCCGCATGACCGCCGACCTGCAATCCAGGCGACGGCTGGGCCTGACCGCCACGCTGATCCGGGAGGACGGCCGGGAGGGCGACGTGTTCTCCCTGATTGGCCCGAAGCGCTACGACGCGCCGTGGAAAGACATTGAAGCACAAGGTTGGATCGCGCCGGCGGAGTGTGTGGAAGTCCGGGTCACCATGACCGACAACGAACGGATGATGTACGCCACTGCCGAGCCCGAGGAACGATACAAGCTGTGCTCGACGGTGCACACGAAAATCGCTGTGGTCAAATCGATTCTGAAGAATCATCCCGGTGAACAGACGTTGGTGATCGGCGCCTATCTGGATCAGTTGGACGAACTTGGGGCCGAACTCGATGCCCCGGTGATTCAGGGTTCGACGAAGACGCGCGAGCGTGAAGACCTCTTCGACCAGTTCCGGCGCGGGGAGATCGCCACGCTGGTGGTGTCGAAGGTCGCCAATTTCTCCATCGACCTACCGGAAGCATCTGTGGCGGTGCAGGTTTCGGGCACCTTTGGGTCCCGCCAGGAGGAGGCGCAACGGCTCGGCCGGTTGTTGCGTCCCAAAGCCGACGGCGGGGGCGCCATCTTCTATTCGGTGGTGGCGCGCGACAGCCTGGATGCCGAATACGCCGCTCATCGGCAGCGATTTTTAGCCGAGCAGGGTTACGGCTACGTCATTCGGGACGCCGACGACCTGCTGGGCCCGGCCATCTAGCGCGCTAGAGCGACAGGATGGTCGCCGACGCCGTCCCCGGAGCGCCGTAGACCTGTGCCAGCCCGACCTGCGGGTTACCCGGCACCTGACGTTCGCCAGCCTCACCGCGCAACTGTCGCACCAATTCGTGCATCTGCCGCAACCCGGAGGCGCCGATGGGCTCGCCGTTGGCAATCAAACCGCCGTCGGTGTTGACGGGCATCGAGCCGTGAATCTCGGTGGCACCGTCGGCAAGCAACTTCTCCTGCTCGCCGTCGGCGCACAACCCCGTTTCGGCCATGTGGATGACCTCATTGCCGGCGTCGGTGTCCTGCAATTGCGCCACGTCGACGTCCTCAGGTCCGATGCCCGCGGCCTCGTAAGCCGCCTTAGCGGCGTACACCGTTGGCGACACGTCTTCGTCGAGCGGGGCGAAGGTGGCGTGCACTTCGTAGGCGCCGTAACGGCGGGTACGAATCTCGCAGGCGCGCACATATACCGGCTTGTCGGTGAACTTGTGCGCGATGTCGGCCCGGCACATCACCACCGCGGCGGCCCCTTCGTCGGGCGCGCAGAACATGTACTGGGTCAACGGGTAGTTGAGCACAGCCGAGTTGAGAATCTCCTCTTCCGAAATCGCCTTGCGCCGGAACGCATTCGGGTTCAAGGCACCGTTGCGGAAGTTTTTGGCGGCCACCTTGGCCAAGGTGGCTTGGGAGATGTTGTGGTCGTGCAGGTACTTGTTGGCCTTCATGCCGAAAAACTTGGTGGTGACAAACTGCCCGTTCTCGGCATACCACTGCGGCAAAGCCAGCTTGGCGGGATCGTCGGTGAACGCGCCGCGCGGGTGCTTGTCCAGGCCGATGGCGATGCCGAGGTCGTACTTGCCCAATCGAATGGTGTCTGCCGTCTGCTGGATCGCGCTGGCGGCGGTGGCGCAGGCATTGAACACGTTGGTGAACGTGATGCCGGTCAGGCCGACCAAGCGGGTCACGGCATCGGGGTTGGACACTTCGTGGCTGCCGCCGAAGCCGAACTGGATGTCCTTCCACTCCACGCCCGCATCGACGAGGGCGGCCTGGATCGCCTCCGCGCCCATTTGCATGGCGGTCTTGTCGAACCGGCCGAACGGGTGCAGGCCTACACCGATGATGGCAACGTCATTAGTCATTAGAGGGCTCCTCTCTTACGAGCATTGCGACCCGCTTCACCCGGCACCGCCGCGTTCGCGATCGCCACGGGGTCCAAATGGTGGCGACCCGCTTCACCCGGCTTCGCCGCGTTCGCGATCGCCACTGCTGAATGGTGGCGACCCGCTTCACCCGGCTTCGCCGCGTTCGCGATCGCCACTAGACCGGCTGGAACGCGAAGGTCAGAACTTCTTCGCCGTCCGCATTCGTGGTCAACGGCACGAAGGTGAGTTCAACCTGCTGGCCGAACTGGAGCTTGGCCGGGTCGTTCTCGGTCAGCCTGCCTTCCACGCGAATGACGTCACCGAGTTGGACCAGTCCAACACCGAACGGCACGAACTCCTTGCCGACCGGGCCCGCGTAGGGAGCGCCCGGCGGAAACCCTTGGGTGGTCCATGCCACCAAAGTGCCCTGCCGTGGCAGCAAGACCTCGCTCATCTCGCCGACACTGCAGCGCGGACACCACTGCTGCACAGGGAAAGTAGTGGCGCCGCAGCCGTCGCATCGACTGCCGATCAGCTGCGGGTTCTCGTCAGGCCAGGTCGAGATATCCGGGGCCAGTGCCTTTTGCTGCATCGAGGATCCTCCGTCGGACGCGAGAAAATGCGACTGACCAGACCGTACAACGGTATTCCATAAAAGTGGAAATCACATTCTCCAAGACACGGACCGGCCGCTTACGTTGTCACTGCCATTGGAAATGCCCAGCATTTACGATTTGCCCATGGCGCTTGAGGTTGGCCAGATGTTCGCTGGCTACACGATCCTGCGGGTGCTGGGCGCCGGGGGCATGGGTCGCGTGTATTTGGCGACGCATCCACGGCTGCCGCGCGAGGACGCGTTGAAAGTCCTGCCTGCCGAGTACACCGACGAACCGGAGTACCGCACGCGGTTTGCCCGGGAAGCCGATCTCGCCGCCGGACTGTCCCATCCGCACATCGTGCGGATCTATGACCGTGGCGAGGAAAACGGCCAGCTGTGGATCTCGATGGACTATGTGGCCGGCACTGACGTCTCGCATCTCCTGGCGGAGCGCTATCAGGGCGGCATGCCCGTCGACGAAGCGGTGTCGGTCATCTCCGCAGTCGCCTCAGCCCTGGACTATGCCCACCATCGCGGCCTACTGCATCGAGATGTGAAGCCCGCCAACATCCTGCTCACCGAGCCCGACGGCGGACAGACTCGACGGATCTACCTGGCCGACTTCGGCATTGCGCGCCGCATCGACGACTCATCCGGCCTCACCGGCGTCAACATGGCGGTGGGCACTGTCGCCTACGCTGCACCCGAGCAGCTGATGGGCAGCACCGTCGACGGTCGCGCTGATCAATACGCGTTGGCCTGCACCGCTTTTCATCTTCTGACCGGTGCTCCGCCGTTTCAGGATGCCAATCCGACGGTAGTGATCACTCACCATGTCAGTTCCACACCGCCGGCCATCGGCGCTCGTCGTCCCGAGATGTCCGGATTGAATCCGGTGTTCGCCAAAGCGTTGGCCAAAGATCCGGCGAGCCGATACCCCAGCTGTAGCGACTTCGCCTTGGAATTGAGCAAGCACCTGACGCCGTATAACTACGACACCCCGGTTGCGTTGCACGCCCAGCACACTCAGCCTTCAATTCAACTCCCGGCACCGGCTCAGCAGAGCTCCAAGCTGTGGTCGCAGCGGCCAGCGGTACTGATCGGCGCGCTGCTGGCCGTCGCTCTACTGGTCGTCGGCGCTGTCTTCGTCGGCGTCCAGCTCACCCGCCCGGACAAGCAAGCGAGCGCTCCGGCCCCCTCGGCCAGCGCGGGACCTGTTGGCGCGACGCCCGCGGCGGCCCAGGGGCCGTTCACGGGCACCTACCGCGCCGATTTCAGTCCGGTCGGCAATCTGGACGACCCCCCGGCGCCGGACGCAAAGCCGTCCACCGCCACCTATGGCGTGCGGTCGGTGTGCGGCGGCGCGGGTTGTGTGGCGACGGCGTCCCGGCTCAGCGGCGAGACCGCGTTCGCATCGACGATGGTATTTGACCTGCTCGGCGGAAGCTGGGTGGCCGTAGCCCTTTCCACCCACCCCTGCAACGAATACACCAGCGAGATCTGGGAAGTTTTCACGCTGCAAGCACGTCCCGATGGCACGCTCGCCGGCGAGCAAACCCGCACCGCCCGCAATAACTGTCAGGAAAAGCGAACCGTCACGTTGACCCGCACCGGTGACCCACCCTCGGGCCTTCCCGACCCGGCTACCCTCCCGCCGCGGGTGACGTCAGTCGCCGAAGCGTTTCGTGGACACTACAAACTCGCCCGGACGTTTGTCGGCGGGCAGCCCCAACCTTTGGGCGACTCCGGGATCGTGACGAACTGCCTGCGAACCGGCGACCGGTGCATGAGCTACTTCCACTCCAAATCCGGTGACGTACCAATGCTTTTCGCAGGCGGCGGTTGGACGTGGGACGACCTGACCAAGGGCAAATGCCCGGACGGCAATTCGGCGACATTGCGTGCCAGCGCGACGTTTCCGCTCCCTCAGCCCATGCAGGATCCGATCACCGCACTGTCCGGCCACGGACACTGGGCGCAAACCGGGTCCTGTGCGGTCGACATCGATTTCGACGAAGTATTCACGCGCACAGGCGATTAGCATCATGGTGCTGCACATCGGCCAACAGTTCGCCGGATACACCGTCCTGCGAGTGCTGGGTGCCGGCGGCATGGGCACGGTGTACTTGGCGACGCACCCGAGGTTTGCGCGTCAAGACGCTCTGAAGGTCCTGCCCACCGAGTACACCGACGACGCGGAGTACCGGGCGCGGTTCACCCGGGAGGCCGATCTGGCGTCGGGGTTGTCGCACCCGCACATTGTCGGCATCCAAGACCGTGGCGAGTACGACGGCCAGTTCTGGATCTCGATGGACTACGTGCCCGGCACCGACGCCGCTCGGCTGTTGGACGAGCGCTACCAGTCAGGAATGCCCGTCGACGAGGTGATTCCGATCGTCAAGGCGGTCGCCTCGGCGTTGGACTACGCCCATCACCGCGGTCTCTTGCACCGTGATGTCAAGCCCGCCAACGTGTTACTGACCGACGCGGACGGGGAAGGTCGGCGGGCCTATCTCGCGGATTTCGGGATTGCCCGCCGCATCGACGATTCGGCAGGCCTGACCGAGACCAACGTGGCAGTAGGCACGGTGTCCTATGCAGCACCCGAACAGCTCCGCGGTGATCCGGTCGACAGCCGAGCCGATCAATATGCCTTGGCTTGCACGACATTTCACCTGCTAACCGGTGCGCCGCCGTATCCGGATGCCAACCCCACGGTGGTCATCACCCAGCACGTGTACGCGCCGCCACCGTCAATCAGTGCGCGACGTGCTGAATTGGCCGGACTGGATTCGGTTTTCATCCGGGCCATGGCCAAGGAACCGTCCGGACGGTTCGACAGTTGCGGCGAGTTCGCGACACAACTACAGAGCCACGTCCACTCCGCAAGTCAAAACACCGCGCCCGCTTACCTTGTCGGCTCCCCCACCGTGCCGGCACCGGTTCGCAAGGCCCCGCGCAAACGGTCCGGCGTCCTAATTGGGGCGCTCACGGTTGTCGCGTTGCTGACCGCTGGCGGTGTCTTCGCCGGGATCTCCTTCACCCACAAGCGCAACACGGCGCCATCGACGGCCGCGCCAAGCACTACGGTCAGCGCGGCGCCGACATCGACGTCCACCCCGACGCCAACCCCGGGTCCGCCGACTCCCGGACCGTTGAACGGGGCCTACCGGGTAAATCTCGGCGCGGCAACCGATCTCGATGGCAACGGCAGAGGAGCCGGACCTGCGACGGTCAGCTACGGGCTGCGCTCGGCATGCCAGCAACGCGGGCGGGGTACCGACTGCATCGCGACGGCTTCGCAGTTGTCCGGCGGTGGCGGGTTGGCCACCCCGATCGTCTTCGACGAGATCGACGGCCGTTGGGTGGCTGTGGCTGTCGTGACCGACCAGTGTCGAGCCGTCCGGTCCGAATTCTGGCAGGTTTTCACGCTAGAACCGGGTCCTGACGGCACGACTTTGACCGGCGAGCTAACCCGGACGACCTCCAATACCTGCCGGGACAAGAGACCGGTAACTTTCACGCGCACAGGGGATCTCGATGTAGATACTGTTGCGGACCCGGCCAGTGTGCCGCCGCGGGTGTCCTCGCCAGCCGCGGCGTTGCACGGCCGGTACAGCCTGCTGCGCAGCTTCGCCAACGGACTGCCCGCGCAGCCGGGCGAAGCCGCTGTCGCGACCGCGTGTCTGCGCACGGGTGAGCGGTGCATGAGCTATTTCCACGGCCCCGCCGGCGACACACCACTGATATACGCCACCGGCGGCTGGACGTTGAACGCCGAATCCGATTATGCGTGCCCAGCCGGTGGCACAACGCATTTCAGCGCCACGGCCCGGTTTCCCCTACCGAACCCGCCGCAGGATCCGGTCCAGCTACTCAACGGACAGGGTCACCAGGAACAGACCGGGGCGTGCGCCGTCAACACGTCCTATACCGAAACGATCACGCGCATCGGCGATTAGCGGCGGTCAGCTCAGGGCGGGAATCACTTCACGTTCGAAAAGCTCGACGCCGGAACGATCGTAGGCAGCTTCCGGGAAGTAGCAGATTGCGTATTCGCAGCCGAGGCCGCGAAGCTTCGTCAGCCGCTCGATGACCTGTTCTGGCGTGCCCGTCGCCGAATCCGCGACCCCGGCCACCATCGAATCGGCCAGCGCTTCGGGCACGTAGTCGGCCAACCGATCGCGCGCCCGCTGCAGCCGATCCTTGACCTCGGCGTCCGACGTGCCGACCACGGCGGTGAAATTGGCCGACCGCACAATGGCGTCGAAGTCGGTGCCGAGGTTGCGGCAGTGCTGGGCAAGCACCTCGGACTTGTGCGCAAAAGCCTCCAGCTCCGGCGTGAAGTTGGTGTACTGCGCATACTGCGCCGCGATCCGCAACGTCACCTTCTCACCGCCCCCGGCGATCCAGAGCGGAAGACCGTTGTCCTGTAATGGTTTCGGCGCGACAATCGCGCCGTCGACCTGGTAGTGCTTGCCGTCGAAGCTGACCCTCCCGTCTCGCCAGGCGTCGCGCATGATCTGCACGCCTTCGTCAAGCCGGGCCAGTCGGACCCCCGCTGACGGAAAGCCGTAACCGTAAGCGCGCCACTCGTGTTCATACCAGCCGCCGCCAATACCCATCTGGACGCGGCCACCGGAGATGATGTCGGTGGTGGCAGCCACCTTGGCCAGGTAGACGGGATTGCGGTAGCTCATCGCGGTGCACATCTGGCCGAGCTTGATTCGCGGGGTAACCGCGGCGTAGGCCGCCATCAACGACCAGGCCTCGTGCGTGGCTTCGTCGCTGGGCATTGGGACGGTGTGGAAGTGGTCGTAGACCCACAGCGAATCCCAGGCACCGCCGTCGGCATACGTGGCCAGTTCGCGCATCACCTCCCAGTGCCGCTCGGGTTCGATGCCGACGAGATCCATTCGCCAGCCCTGGGGGATGAAAAGACCGAAGCGCATAACTGGCACTCTAACGCTGCCGCGACGGCGTTCCGGCCCCGCGCTGGCGGACCGTCGCCGTCAACGCCGGGTTCGGGGCGATCTTCTGCGCACGGCGACGTTTGGCAACATGTAAGCAGGGTCGCAGACGGAAGGAATAGCTTGATGGAGTTGTCCGGTCTAGGCGTGTGGAGCAGTCAACTGCGCTACGGTGACGCCTCCGAAGCCGCAGACGCCGCAGCAGAATTGGACGAGCTCGGGTTCACCGCGCTATGGATTCCCGACGTCGGCGGACCGGTGCTGGATGCGGTGGGCCGCCTCCTGACGGCGACCAAGCGCACTGTGATCGCCACCGGCATCCTCAATCTGTGGATGCACTCTCCCGACGACGTCGCCGAATCCTATGCCGCACTGACCGCCGAGCACGGCGACCGCTTCCTCCTCGGCATCGGGGTCAGCCACGCACCCCTGATCGACGCAGGTAACCCGGGCCGGTACCGCAAGCCACTGGCGGCGACTGCGTCGTTCTTGGACGGCTTGGACGCAGCAGCACAACCGGTGCCCGCCGATCGGCGGGTGCTGGCCGCACTCGGTCCCAAGATGCTGGAGTTGTCGGCCACCCGCGCCCGGGGCGCGCACCCCTACCTCGTCACCCCCGAGCACACCGCCTCTGCTCGTGCGACTTTGGGCAAGGGCCCGTTGCTGTTGCCCGAACAGACCGCAATTCTGACCGACGACGCCGACGAGGCACGAAGCATCGGAACCGACTGGCTGCGCGGCTATCTGGCGATGCCGAACTACGCCAACAATCTGCGGCGCAGCGGATTCTCCGACGATGACCTGTCGCAGGTCAGCGATCGGCTCTTCGATGCGATCATCGTGTGGGGCGACGAAGAAGCGATCCTGCGCCGAGTGGCCGAGCATCAATCCGCCGGCGCCGATCATGTTTGCGTCCAGGTGCTGGAAGCCGACCCCCGGTCGTTCCCCCGGGAGCAGTGGCGCCGCCTCGCTGCCGCAAGTTGAGCGCCGATGGCACTCAGTCACCGGCTCAAACACCTGCAGTATCGGACGTTGTACCGGCTGGGCTTCGTCCCCTGGGACGGTCACCCGATCGGTGCCAAGCTTCGAGAGTTGGTCGAAGACAACGGATTTGCTCCGGGATCCGCTCTTGACATCGGTTGCGGCACCGGGGACAACTCCATCTATCTGGCCAAGCGCGGGTGGCAGGCGACCGGAGTGGACTATGTGGCCCGCGCGCTCGACAAGGCACGGGCCAAAGCCATTGCGGACGGTGTCGAGGTCAGCTTCGTCCAGGCGGACGTCACCCGGTTGAGTTCGGCCGGCGTGGGCCGGGATTTCAGGTTGATCGTCGACAGCGGATGCCTGCATGGCATGAATGACGACGACCGCGACGCCTACGTTCGCGAGGTCACGGCAGTGGCGTCAGCAGACACCCGCCTGCTCATCTTTGCGATGGTTCCCGGCGGTTCGCCGGGCGTCCGTGGGATCGACCTGCCCGAGATACGGCGACGGTTCACGCCCGGCTGGACCGTGTTGTCCTGCGGCGACGAACCATCACTGGACCACAACGGCAAAAATCCGGGCCGCTACTACCTGCTGCAGCCGGCCGGTTAAACGCGAAAAGCTCAAACCGCGCTGTCTCGGGGGTTGTCGCTGCGAGCCGGGCAAATATCTACATGCCCCCGCGTGCCGCGACCTTGCGCAAACACAAAGGCGCCCTGGAACGCATTGTCCCAGGGCGCTTTTGCTGCTGCTCGCGCTACCGCTACGTCAGCGAGTCCGGCGGCAAGAAGCGCTCGCCGTACTTCTCGGCCAACTCGCGGGCCCGGGCCACAAAGGCTTCCTTGCCGCGGCCGAGCGGACCCTCGTAGCCCACGATGTACTGCGCGCTTCCACCGGTCCACGGCGGGAAGCCGATGCCCATGATCGATCCGATGTTGGCGTCGGCCGTCGACGTCAGCACGTTCTCGTCCAGGCACTTCTGGGTTTCCAGCGCCTCGGCGAACAACATCCGGTCGATCATGTCCTGCAGCGGCGGCTCCGCGGAACCGGACTTGAACGTCTCCCGCAGGCCCGGCCACAATCCGGACCGCTTGCCCTCGGGGTACTCGTAGAAGCCGGCGCCCTTCAAACGCCCGGAACGGCCGAGCTCGATCATCTTTTCCACCACGGCTTCGGCCGGGTGCGGCTCGTACTTCCCGCCCGCATCTTCGACGCCCTTGCGAGTGGCGAGGGCGATCTTGTGCATCAGCTCGAGGTTGAGCTCGTCGGACAGCTGCAGCGGCGGAGCGGGGTATCCCGCCTGCGAACCGGCCTGCTCGATCGACGCCGGCTCCACACCCTCACCGAGCATCGCCAACGCTTCGTTGACGAAGGTGCCGATGACGCGCGAGGTGAAGAAGCCGCGGCTGTCGTTGACCACGATCGGGGTCTTGCCGATGGCCAGGGTGTAGTCGAACACCCGCGCCAGCGCCTCGTCAGAGGTCTTCTCGCCCTTGATGATTTCCACCAGCGGCATCTTGTCGACCGGCGAGAAGAAGTGGATCCCGATGAAGTCCTCTTGGCGCTTGACGCCGGTCGCCAGACCGGTGATCGGCAGCGTCGAGGTGTTGGAACCCAGGACCGCGTTGGGCTCGACGACGTCCTCGATCTCCTGGAACACCTTGTGCTTGAGTTCCTGGTTCTCGAAGACGGCTTCGATGACGAAGTCGACGCCCTTGAGGTCAGCGGGGTCGGCGGCCGGAGTGATCCTCGCTAGGAGCGCTTCGCTCTTCTCCTTCGTGGTACGGCCGCGCTCGAGCGCCTTGGCTTCCAGCTTCTCGGAGTAGCCCTTGCCCTTCTGAGCAGCCTCCAACGAGACGTCCTTGAGCACCACGTCGTAGCCGGCCTTGGCCGAGACGTAAGCGATACCGGCGCCCATCATCCCGGCGCCGAGCACACCGATCTTGTTGATCTTGACCGGCTCGATGCCGTCGGGCCGCGAACCACCGTTGTTGATGGTCTGCAGGTCGAAGAAGAACGCCTGGATCATGTTCTTGGCGACCTGGCCGGTGACCAGCGAGGCGAAGTAGCGGCTCTCGATGCGGCTGGCGGTGTCGAAGTCCACCTGCGCACCCTCGACCGCGGCGGACAGAATCGCCTTGGGCGCGGGCATAGGTGCACCCTTGAGCTGCTTGCGCAACAGCGCCGGGAACGACGGCAGGATGGACGCCAACCCCGGCGACGACGGGGTACCGCCGGGCATCTTGTAGCCCTTCTTGTCCCACGGCTGCTCGTGCGAGTCCGGGTTGGCCTTGATCCAAGCCTTGGCGGCCGGCACCAATTCCTCGACCGTCGGCAGCAATTCGTCGACCAGTCCGATTTCCTTGGCCTTCGCCGGCTTGAACCGGGTGCCCTGGGACAGGATGTTCACGAACGCGTTCTGGATGCCGAACATCCGCACCGTCCGGGTCACACCGCCACCACCGGGCAGCAGGCCCAGGGTCACCTCGGGCAGACCGAGCTGGCTGCCTTTGACGTCGGCGGCGATGCGGTGGTGGCAGGCCAGTGCGATTTCCAGACCGCCACCGAGGGCCGCCCCGTTGATCGCGGCGACGACGGGCTTGCCCAGCGTCTCCAGCGTGCGCAGCTGCTTTTTGACCGTCTCGACGGTGTCGAAGGACTGGCCAGCGTCCTCGGGCCCGGCCTGGATCATCGACGTCAGGTCACCACCGGCGAAGAAGGTCTTCTTGGCGCTGGTGATCACCACACCGGTGATCGAATCCTTCTCGGCGACAAGGCGTTCCACTGCCTTGCCCATCGACTCGATGTAGGCCTCGTTCATGACGTTGGCCGACCCCGACGGGTCGTCCAGGGTCAGGGTGACGATGCCGTCGTCGTCCTTGTCCCACTGAATTGTGTTGTCAGCCATTGCTGTTCGAAACCTCTCAGACTCGTTCAATGATCGTCGCGACACCCATGCCGCCGCCAATACAAAGCGTGACCAACGCGCGCTGGGCGTTGCGCCGCTCCAGCTCGTCGACCATGGTGCCCAGGATCATGGCGCCGGTGGCGCCCAACGGGTGACCCATCGCAATGGCGCCGCCGTTGACGTTGAGCTTCTCGTCCGGGATGTTGAGGTCCTTCTGGAACTTCAGCACCACCGAGGCGAATGCCTCGTTCAGTTCGAACAGGTCGATGTCGTCGACGGTCAGGCCCGCCCGGTCCAGCACCTTCTTGGTGGCCGGGGTCGGGCCGGTCAGCATGATCACCGGGTCGGCACCGCTGGTCGCGGTGGCAACGATGCGCGCACGCGGGGTCGCGTTGATGGCCGCCCCAGCCTTTTCCGAACCGATCATGACCAGCGCGGCGCCGTCGACGATGCCCGAGGAGTTGCCACCGGTGTGGACGTGGTCGATCTTCTCGACGTAGTGGTACTTCTGCAGCGCCACGTCGTCGAACCCGCCCATGGCCGCCAGCGCCTCGAAGGCCGGCTTCAGCTTGCCCAGGCCTTCCTTGGTGGTGTCGGGGCGCATGTGCTCGTCGTGGTCGAGGATCAGCAGACCGTTCTGGTCGCGGACCGGCACCACGGACTTGGCGAAGTAGCCGCCTGACCACGCCTCGGCGGCCTTCTCCTGGCTGCGCAGCGCGTAGTTGTCCACATCGTCACGAGAGAAGCCCTCGATCGTGGCGATCAGGTCGGCACCGATTCCCTGCGGCACGAACATCACGTCGTAGTTGGTGGCCGGGTCCAGTCCCATAGCGCCGCCGTCGGAGCCCATCGGCACACGGCTCATCGACTCCACGCCGCCGGCCAGCACCAGGTCGTCCCAGCCGGAACGCACCTTCTGTGCGGCGGTGTTGACGGCTTCGAGGCCGGATGCGCAGAACCGGTTGAGCTGGACGCCGCCGGAGGTGACCGGCATTCCCGAGGCCAGCACCGCGGCGCGGGCGATGTCGCCGCCCTGGTCACCGACGGGCGAGACGCAACCCAGGATGACGTCGCTGATCAGGTTCTCGTCGAGGTCGGGGTTGCGCTTGCGCAGCTCCTCGATCAAACCTACGACCAGGCTCAATGGCTTGACTTCGTTCAGCGAGCCGTTACGTTGCTTGCCGCGCGGCGTGCGGATGGCCTCATAGATGAAGGCTTCTTCGGACATGTCGATTTCCTGTTCCAAAAGGGAGGGTTTGGACCGCCTTTAAGATTAGGTCCAGGTAAAGAACCCTAACAGGGTCCTCGGCCAACCTGTTGGTTGGGCGGGCAGCCGCAGGTCAGAGCGCGCTCAGCCACGCCGAGCGTCACGCTGGCGTGGTCCTGGACGCCCAATGCCACGCCAGCGTGACGTTCGCACGCGCCTTAAGCTCGTCCACCATGACGGTGCGAGGGCTGCAGCCATACGCGACCACGGTGTTTGCCGAGATGTCGGCGCTGGCCGCGCGCATCGGCGCGGTGAACCTCGGCCAGGGCTTTCCCGACGAGGACGGCCCGTCGGAGATGCTCCAAGCCGCCCAGCAAGCCATCGCCGACGGCGTCAATCAATACCCCCCCGGCCTGGGCATCGCGCCGCTACGTCAGGCCATCGCCGCGCAACGGCAGCGCCACTTCGGCATCGAATACGACCCGGACTCCGAGGTGCTGGTCACCGTCGGCGCCACCGAAGCGATCGCCAGCGCGGTACTGGGCCTGGTCGAACCCGGCTCCGAGGTCCTGATGATCGAGCCGTTCTACGACTCCTACTCCCCGGTCGCGGCAATGGCCGGCGCGCACCGGGTGACGGTGCCGCTGGTCGCCGATGGGCGTGGCTTCGCGCTGGACGTCGACGCACTGCGAAACGCGGTGACGCCCCGCACACGTGCCATGATCGTCAACTCGCCGCACAACCCCACCGGAACCGTGCTGAGCAGCTCCGAACTTCAGGCGATCGCCGAAATAGCAGTGGCGGCAGACCTTTTGGTGATCACCGATGAGGTGTATGAGCATTTGGTCTACGACAGCTACCGTCACCTGCCGCTGCCCGCCTTCGAGGGTATGGCAGCACGCACGATCACCATCTCGAGTGCGGCCAAGATGTTCAACTGCACCGGCTGGAAGATCGGATGGGCTTGCGGCCCTGCAGAACTCATCGCCGGGGTGCGTGCGGCCAAGCAATACCTGAGCTATGTCGGTGGGGCGCCATTCCAGCCCGCGGTGGCCCTGGCGCTAGACACCCAGGACAGTTGGGTTGGGAGACTGCGTAGTTCGCTGCAGGCCCGACGCGATCGTCTGGCGTCCGCACTGACCGAGATCGGCTTCGCGGTGCACGACAGCCACGGCACCTATTTCCTATGCGCCGATCCACGTCCGCTGGGCTATGACGACAGCACCGCGTTCTGTGCGGCATTGCCCGAAAAAGTCGGCGTGGCGGCCATCCCCCTGTCGGCATTCCTGGACCCGGCCGGCAAACACACAGAACTGTGGAACCACCTGGTGCGCTTCACTTTTTGCAAACGCGACGACACCCTCGACGAGGCGATCAACCGACTGGCCGCGCTCAGAGACAACGCGGGGTAGTCCCCATCACCCGACGGCGCAGGCCCTCGGTCGCGGCATCGAGGATCTTCTTGCGGGCCCGGTTGACTAGGAATTCTGGCAGGGGTACCGATGGCTCGAGCGTGATCGTGAACCGCACCCGCGTCTTGTCGTCGGCCTCCCGACTCAAGTTGTATTCACCGTGCTGAGCGTGTTGCTGCTTGGTCTTCTTGGCATCCCAGACCACCCAGTCCGAGCCCCAGTGGTATTCCAGCAGTTCCCGGTCGACGATGCCGACCACCTTGATGACGACCTTGACGAATCGCGGACGGCCGTTCGGCCAGGTTTCTACTACTTCGGCCCGCTTATGTACCGACGACCACGACGGCACCGCCGCCATGTCGGCAAGTGCGTCGATGATCACGTCCGGCGAAGCGTCTATCACGACTTCGCGAGATGCTTGTATTGCCACTGCTCTTCAAACTAGCAATCAGTTATCGGTCGGCGGGTCGTGATGTGTCCTGTCCCGAGATCTCGCCCATCACACGCTCCTGCAGGCCTTTGACCGCGGCATCCATGATGTGCTCGCTGGCCCGACGGACGACAAATCCGGGAATCGGTCCCGACGGTTCCACCGTGAGATCGAACCGCACCCGTGTCTTGTCGAGCCCCTCGGGCGTGAGGTTGTACTCGACATGTTGCCCATGCTGCTGGGCAGTCTTGTCTGCGTCCCATACCACCCAGTCCCGGCCCCAGTGATATTCAAGGATCTCTTTGTCGACCAGACCCATGATCTTGACCGTCGCCTTCACGTGGTGAGGCCGCCCGTCGGGGTAATAGTCGATCACTTCGACGCTTTTATGCAGGGGCGACCAAGACGTCAGGTTGCTGACGTCTGCCAGCGCCTCCATGACCACTTCCTGGGGCGCATCGAGGACGAATTCTCGTGATGCTTTTACGGCCACCGAGTTCAAGCTAGCAACGCTGCAGCGCGCTCGGGCGCTGTTGGAGCAAATAGTCGCTTACCACCCGATTTCGTCGAGCGCGGTGGTCCTGGCCGGCGGCGCACCAACCGGTCCGGCCGCGGTGCGCGAGAACCGGGGCGCCGGCGCGGCCTGTTGGACACCATGCGCGGTGATCACGGTGGAACGTCTCGTCAGATGCGCGTCGTTGGCTGCTTCATGCCAGGTCAGCACCGGCGTCACGCAGGCGTCGGTGCCGGCGAAAACCTTCGCCCACTCGTCGCGGGTGCGACTGGCGAACTTCTCGGTGAACAACTCGCGCATGCGCGGGAACTCGGCGACGTCCGACTGCCGGGGCACCTCATCGGCCGCCAAGCCAAGCCCGGCCAGCAACGCGGCGAAGAATTGGGGCTCGATGGCGCCGACGGCCATGTACTTGCCGTCGGCGGTCTCGTAGCAGCCGTAGAACGGGGCGCCGCCGTCGAGCAGGAACGACTCGCGCTCGTCGCGCAGCGCACCGGTCGACTTCATCGTCCACATCATCTGGGCCAGCACGCTGACCCCGTCCACCATCGCGGCGTCGATCACCTGGCCCCGGCCCGAACGTTCCCGTTCGTACAGGGCGGCGACGATACCCAGCAGCACCAGCATCGAGCCGCCGCCGAAATCGGCCACCAGGTTCAGCGGCGGCATAGGCGGTCGGTCGCGGTAACCGAGCGACGACATGGCGCCGGTCTGGGACAGGTAGTTGATGTCGTGACCCGCCGTGGTGGCCAGCGGCCCGTCCTGCCCCCAGCCGGTGATGCGCGCATAGATCAGCCGGGGGTTGACCGACGCGCAGTCGTCGGGGCCGATGCCGAGACGCTCACAGGTACCGGGCCGGAAACAGTCCAGCAGCACGTCGGCTTTCGTCGCCAACTCCAGCAGCAGCCCGGGTTGCGCCTTGATGTCCAGGTCGACGATTCGCTTGCCGCGGTGCAGGAGATCGCGGTCCTCGGCAGGCATTCGAAGGCCGGTCTTATGGTGGCGACCCGCTTCGCCCGGCTCCGCCGCGCTCGCGATCGCCACGGCCCGATGGTGGCGACCCGCTTCGCCCGGCTCCGCCGCGCTCGCGATCGCCACGGCCTTCCGACGCACCCGCACCACGTCGGCGCCCAAATCGGCAAGCACCATTCCGGCGTGTGGTCCCGGCCCGATGCCGCCCAGTTCGATGACCCGCACCCCGGCCAGCGGACCCTCACCGACCACGCGGCTACTTAACCCTTCTTCACCTTCAGCACGCGGTTCCGCAGATCCTTCGTGGCCGAGTCGATCGTCCCCTTGACGGCCCGCTTGAGCACGAAGCCGGGCAGCGGCACATTCGGATCCGCGAGGAGGTCGAACTTGACCAGGGTGGAGTCCCCCTTGGGAACGAGGACGTACTTTCCGTCCTGGGCCTTCTGTTGGGCCGAACTGACCAACTCCCAACTCACTTGGTTGTCGCCCCACGTGTAGGCGACCACTTGTTCGTCGGTGATCCCCGCGACTTTGACCTTCATCTTGACCTTGCTGGGACGCCCGTCGGCTCCGGTCTCGAGGATCTCGGCGCTCTGATGCGGTTCGGACCACTCGGGCATCGCCTCAAAATCGGCGATGACATCCAGGATCTCCTCGGGACTGGCTTCGATGACGATCTCGCGGGATTCTTTGATTGCCATGGCCCGCACGATATCGCGGGAATGCCTCCGCGGAATAGTCTCTTTTGCGCGTACGGTCGATTGCGTGACTGAACCCGTCTATACCGTCGGCGATTTCCTCCTCGACCGGCTTGCCGAACTCGGCGTCACCGAGATTTTCGGAGTGCCCGGCGACTACAACCTGGCGTTCCTCGACCACATCGTGGCCCACCCGAAGCTGCGCTGGGTCGGTAACGCCAACGAACTGAACGCAGGTTATGCCGCCGACGGGTACGGCCGGCTGCGTGGTTTGTCCGCTGTGGTAACGACATTCGGCGTGGGTGAACTGTCCGCTACCAACGCGATCGCGGGAAGTTTCGCCGAACACGTACCCGTAGTGCACATCGTCGGCGGCCCTTCCAAGGACGCTCAGGCCACCCGACGGGCGTTGCACCATTCCCTCGGCGACGGCGACTTCGAGCACTTCTTCCGGATCAGTCGCGAAATCACTTGCGCCCAAGCTAATCTCATGCCTGCAACGGCCTGCCGTGAGATCGACCGAGTGCTCAGCGAGGTGCGAGAGCAGAAGCGGCCCGGCTACCTTCTGCTGTCCACCGACGTCGCGCGCTTCCCCACCGAACCGCCCAGCGCGCCGCTGCCCCGCTACACCGGCGGCACCAGCCCGCGGGCGTTGACGATGTTCACCGAAGCTGCCGCCAAACTGCTCGGTGACCAGCAGCTGACCGTGCTCGCCGATCTGTTGGTTCATCGCCTGCAGGCGGTCCCCGAACTCGAAGCTCTGCTGGCGGCCGACGTGGTGCCGCACGCAACGTTGATGTGGGGCAAGAGCTTGCTCGACGAGAGCTCACCCAACTTCCTCGGTATCTATGCCGGAGCTGCCAGCGCCGAACGGGTGCGTACCGCGATTGAACAGGCCCCGGTGCTGGTGACGGCCGGGGTGGTGTTCACCGACATGGTCAGCGGCTTCTTCAGCCAGCGCATCGACCCGACCCGCACCATCGACATCGGCCAGTACCAGAGCAGCGTGGCCGACGAAGTGTTCGCGCCACTGGAAATGACTGCCGCGCTGACGGCACTGACCGCAATCCTCACCGAGCGCAACGTCAGTTCGCCGGCCGTCGCGCCGCCGCCAACCGAGCCGCCGCGACCCACGCCCGCGCGCGACGAACCGCTCACCCAGTCGATGGTCTGGGACCGGCTCTGCTCCGCACTGACGCCAGGAAACGTGGTGTTGGCCGATCAGGGGACTTCGTTTTACGGGATGGCCGATCACGTCCTTCCCCAGGGCGTCACGTTCATCGGCCAACCCCTTTGGGGCTCAATCGGTTACACCTTGCCTGCAGCGTTCGGCGCGGCGGTCGCCCATCCCGATCGCCGCACGGTGCTGCTGATCGGCGACGGCGCCGCGCAGTTGACCGTGCAGGAACTGGGCAGCTTCTCGCGCGAGGGGCTCTCCCCCGTCATCGTGGTGGTCAACAACGACGGCTACACCGTCGAGCGGGCGATCCATGGCGAAACAGCTCCGTACAACGACATTGTGGCGTGGCGCTGGACCGACGTGCCCAACGCCCTGGGGGTAGCGAATCACCTGACGTTTCGGGCGCAGACCTATGGCGAACTCGACGAGGCGCTCACCGCGGCCGCCGAGCACCAGGACCGGATGGTGTTCGTCGAAGTAGTGCTGCCACGGCTCGAAATCCCGCCGTTGCTAGGGCAACTCGTCGGGCCTATGCAGCCGAAGGCACACTGAGCCTGTCGTGCTCGACGACGTGATGATGGCCCGCACGGTGCGACGGCAGCGCCCACAATCGGCCCCCGCGCCGCACGCCGACGCGACCTGATTGGTCGTCGTCGCCCCGTCCGCTACCGCGTCGGCGACCATCTGACTGGTGATGCCGTAGCACAGGCACACGAACATCGGTCAGTCCGCGTCGATCCGCATCATGTCGAAAAACCGGCCGACGAACAGCGGCGGATAGGCGCCCACTCCCGCGCCACCGCGCATCCACTGCGCGGTGGCGTCCGGGTGGTCGATCCACTGCCGCGCGCCCTCCTCGTCGGGAAACTCCTGCAGAATCAGCACTTCCTGAGCATCGTCGAAAGCCTGGAAAACCCAGGTCTTTCGGACACCGGCAGCGGCGAAGCGGTCCATCGCCAGCCTGACCTCGGCGCCCAACGTGGACACGTCGTCCACCGATGCGAACGCGGCCAGCACCACACCGGGGGCTTTCGGGACCGCCAGCGGTGTGGCAACGAAACGCTCCACGATCTCACCGGCGAACACCGCCGGGATGTCTTCAACGCCGGCCTCGTCAAACCAGTCGAAGAAGACTCGTGAGCGCAGCAGTTCCACGATGGGCTCGCGGCTGTGCACGCCGATCATCACCAGGACGCGCCCGTAGTCATGTGTCGAGGCGTAGACCAGAACGTGGTGAGCACCGATGTCGGCGAGAGCCTCGCGATTGCGTTCCAACAACGGCCACACCCGGGTCGGATCCGGAATCCGGTAATCCGACGCGATCACCATCGAATGAATGTCGCCGTCGCTCATCGCACCCCTACGCCGGATTGAACTGCGAAATAAGCCACTTCCCATCGGCTTTCGTCAACGTGACCAGCACGCTGCTGGATGTCATCGTCGGCTCCGGCCGGTCCTTGCTCTGGGTGCTCTGGTTGACGAACAACAGCACGATCGCCGAGTCAGGGTGGAACTCGGTCAGCGCGGCCCGCAGCACTACCGCGGTAGTTTTCACCGCTTTCTGTTTGGCTGCCGGAGCGACGATCTGTTGGGTGAACTGGTCGTAGTACGACAGAAAATCGCCGGTCAAATGCGATCTGGCGGTGGAGAAGTCGTGCTCGAGAGTGTCGGGCGCATACGACAGGATGGCTACCGTTCCATCGCTGGCAGCCGTGATCGCCGCCTTCGCCGCGTCGGCGTTGACCGCGCGATCAGGTTGGTAGGAGAACCAGAACAGCCAGCCCAGCACGCCCAGCGACACGACCACCAACAGGGCCAGTGCGCCGACACCGATCTTGCCCCAGAGTCGACTTGTCTTGCCCGGTGACCGCTTCGGGCGACGGGTGAAGCGCCGCAGCCGTCCCGGCGGTGCCTTCTCGACGTCCGCTGTGGCTTCGGCCTCTTCGGTCTGAGCGGCTTCGGTTTCCTCGATGTCGTCGGCGACAGGCGCTTTCTCTACCGTCACGGGACGAACTCCACTTTCGACATCTTGAGCTGGCCGCCGTCACGAGTGACCGTCACGATCAGCCGGTACTTCCGTGGATCCTGTTTGGCCCCAGCCGCATTGGTCACTTCCGAGGTGCTTGCGACCAAGACCACCGCGGAGTTGTCGGTCATCGTGTCGAGGTCGACCGCGGTGGCTTGGACGCTGCCTTGGGATATAACTTTGGATTCGGTGACGACGTTGGTGAAGTCGTCAGCCATCTTGAGGAAATCGTCCTTGAACGTTCCGGTGGAGACTTCCAGGATGTTCTGCACGCCCTGCTTGGCGTGTTGGAAGTCCAGTGACGTCAGGGTCACCACGCCTTGGCGCGCGGCTGCCGAGTACTCGGCGACTTGCGCGCGCTCGCGGACCGCTTTCTTGTGCAGCACGGCCATTTCCACGCTCGCCCCCAGCGCGACGAGAGCGACGACGACGGCAAGCACGGCCGCAACCGCGGACCATTTCGGACGCTTCAGCTGGGCGAGCCGAGGCCGGCCCGGTTCGTAAGATTCAGAAACCGGCTCTGTCGCCGTTGATTCCGGCTCAACGGCATCCGAACCATTGTCTGCCTCGGCAACTTCGGGCTCGGTGGCTTCCGCTTCGGCCGCAGGCTCCTTCTTCTCCAGCTCCACCTTCCGGGCGGTGCGCACCTCGGTCGCAACGGAATCCGCCGGTTTTGCCGACGCGCCCTGTCGGCCAGGCTTCTTGGCGTCGACGAGTTCGGCCTCGCGGCGCAACGCAATGGCGCGGGCACGAGCGCGGGCGGCGGCCGCAAGAGCTTCGGCTTCGGCGGCCTCAGCCTCGGCCTGCTCGGCCAGAGACCTCATTTCCGCGGCAGTGGGCGGGGTGTCGCCCTTGCTCACCGCGACCAACACCGTGTCCGGAGCATCGTGGCGGACCCCAGTCTCCGCTCACCGGTTCGAGAACGAGGCTGCTCGTTGCTCAATCTCCAAACTCCTCTGCCGCTTACCCGTCGCTGACACAACCCTCTGTGCCGCCGACGGTATCGGAACGAACCTATCCACTTATTCCGATGCCGCGCGGGATGCGCCGGGCGTCGCCGTGGGCCACCCTACTCGGCAGCGGCGAGAGCGCGCGACCATATCGGACGCGCAGCACCGTTCCCTTCGGGAGAACCCTCCGAGAGGCACATTATCACTCTTTGCCGCATCGGACCCCCGGCTTGCTGCAAACAACGGCCAGACACCGCGCACACGCAGTGGAAATAACATTCTCGTTTCGGGCATATCCGGGGCGCGCCGGGCCTAGCGAAGCAGGTCTTTGACCACCTTCCCGGTCGCGTTCAGCGGCAAGGCCTCGAGGAACTCCACCGATCGCGGCACCTTGAATCCGGCCATCTGATCGCGGCACCAGGCGATCAATTCATCACCGCCGACAGCGCCATTCTTGACGACAAAAGCCTTGCCGACCTGCCCGAGCCGATCGTCGGGCACCCCGATCACAGCTACCTGAGCGACCGCCGGGTGCTTCAGCAGGAAGCCCTCGATCTCGGCCGGGTAGGCGTTGAAGCCACCGACGATGAACATGTCCTTCTTGCGGCCGACGATGCGCAGCCGCCCCGAGTCGTCCAAACGTCCCAGATCTCCGGTGTGCAGCCAACCGTCGACGTCGATCGCTTCCGCTGTCGCGGCCGGATCGTCCAGATAGCCCTGCATGACCCCGTAACCGCGGACCAGCACCTCACCGTCATCAGCGACCCGCACCTCAACATCTGCACACGGCAGCCCGGCTGTTGTGGCCACGTCCTCGAAGGAGTCACCCGGCCTTGACAACGTCACGTTGCCCGCTTCGGTGAGACCGTAACCGGTCATCAGCGTTTGAAACGGCAGCTCGTCATGAATGCGCCGGACCAGTTCGACCGGAATGTCCGCGGCGCCGGTCACCGCTGCCCGCAGCGTCGCCAGCTTGCCCTTGTCGTGGATCGACAGCAGCGAGTGATAAAGCGTTGGCGGGCCGGGCAGCATCGTGACACGTTCGCGCGCAATAAGATCCACCACCGTATCCACATTGAAGACCGCCGCCGGCAACATGGTCGCGCCCCTCAAGAAGGACGTGACGAGCCCGGCCTTGAACCCGAATGTGTGGAAATAGGGGTTGATCTGCAAGTAGCGGTCGCCGTTGCGCAGGTCCGCCAGCGTTGCCCACTCCTCATACATGCGCAGCGTTTGACGATGGTTCATCATCGCGCCCTTCGGGCGTCCCGTGGTGCCCGAGGTGAAGATGATGTCGGAGATGTCGTCGCCACTCACCGGGCATTCGAATGGCGAACCGCTGGAAAGGAAATCGGATTTGAGGTCGATCAGCGGGATCCCGGCGGGTGACGAGTACTCCTGATCCAGGAACCCCGACTGGACCAGGACAGCCTTCACCCCGCTGCGGACGATGATGTCTTCGACCTCGGCGGGTTTGAAGCGGGTGTTGACCGGCACCAAAACGCCGCCCGCCGTGAGCAATCCGAAGGCCGCGACAATCCACTCGGCGCAGTTGGGCGCCCAGATGGCCACCCGATCGCCCTTGCCGATCCCAAGGCCAGCGTAAGCGCCTGCCGCACAACGGATTCGATCGACAACCTGGTTGAAGGTGTAGCGCAGCGGACCGTCCACGACCGCTTCCGCATCGCCGAAGCGGTCCGCCGCGCTCAAGACCATCTCGGGGATGGTTTGCCACGGGAGGGGGTCAGGCCTAATTGCCCGCCTCCTCCTCAGACCGCTGCGCGGTCTGCATCGTCACCGGGCCAGATCCGATTGCCCGCCTCCTCCTCAGACCGCTGCCCGGTCTGCATCGTCACCGGGCTCTACACCGTGACGAGGCGGCCGAGGTTGCCGCCCATGATCTTTGCCTGGTCGTCGACCGACAGGTGCGATAGCGCGTTGACGTAGAAAGTCGGCTCCGCCAACCCTTCTGGATGCGGCCAGTCCGATCCGTACAACACCTGGTCCACACCCACGAGGTTGATCAGGTCGTCGATGCCGTCCTCGAAGAACGGGCTGACGTGGATGCGGTTCTTGACCATCTCGACCGGGTCGCTCGGGAAAGCTTCCGGGGCCTTTCGGAATACCTCGGCCAGGCCGTCCGGCAACGGAGTCATCCACTTCGAACCGGCCTCGACGATCGCGACCTTCAGCTTCGGGTGGCGGTACAGCGCGCCGTGGATGACCCAAGAGCCCACCGCGTCCTGGATCGGCCGCCACTCGTTGAGGATGCCCATCGCATTGGTCTGGAACGGCAGCATCTCCTGTTCGGCGCCATCCCACTCCGAGGTGTACCGGGAGTAGCCGCTGTCACTGGAGTGCATGCCGACCAGCAGGTCGTACTCGACGACCCGCTCCCAGAACGGGTCGAACTCCGGCACCGCGAACGACCGCGGGCCGCGGAATCCGGGGACCGGAGCCGGGCGGACCAGGATGCAGCGGGCACCACGTTTGACCGCCCACTCCAGCTCCTCGATCGCCTTCTCGACGATCGGCAGGGTGATGACCGGCGTGGTGAAGATGCGGTTCTCGTAGTTGAAGCCCCACACCTCATGGAGCCACTCGTTGAGCGCATGGATCAGGACGTGGATGGCGACCGGGTCGTCACGCAGCCGTTCCTCGAGCAGGCTGGCCAGGGTCGGGAACATCAGGGTGCGGTCCAGACCCAGCTCGTTCATCTTTTCCAGCCGCGGTCCGGGCTCGAAGAAGGCCGGGATCGCGCGCATCGGCTCACCGAACAGCTCGCGCTTGCTCTTGCCGTCCGGGTTGCCGTACTTGAAGTACTCCTCCCAGGCGCCCGGCCGTGCGACTACCTCGAAGGTGGGGTTGGGAATGTAGTTGCTGATCTGACCCCGGATGGCGATCTTGGTGCGCCCGTTGATCTGTACGTACTGGACGTGGTTCTTGTACTCCTTGGGTAGGAACTGGGTGAGCGCCTCCGGCGGCTCGTAGAGGTGGTTATCCGCGTCAAAGATCGGAAACGGCACGTCCTCCCGATGCGACAACTGCCCCATGAAATCCTCCTTCGCAATTAGTGAGAATCATATTCTCTTACCCGAACGTTAGCAACGCCCGCCGAGCAGACGCAAAGGCACCCGTTCGGATCCGAAAAGAGGTACTTGTGCGTCTGCTCGCCGGTTCAGCAGGTCGCCTTGATCTTGAAGTCCGCGGCCACCGCTTCCGTCGGCTTGGCGGTCGTCGCTCCGTTGACCGTGCCCGAAATCAAGAAATTGCTGCCATCGAAACGGGTCTCGGCCGCGCCGCCCCCGCCGGGCGCAGCCGTCGTCGTACCGGTGAAACCGCCGAAGTTGTGGAAGCGCACGGAGACCGTCGTGGCCGGATGCTTGCGCTGGTCGATGACGACGGTCGCACCGGACTCGTCGTTGCCGAGTGCGATCGTTCGATACCACTCCTGCTGGTAGCACCGGACGACACCGGGGCGCACCTCGGTTCCGTTGACGGTCGCCGTCGCGGTACTGGCGAGTTGCCCCTGTGAGGGCGCACTGCAACCGCCGAGCGCGACCGCTGCGAACGCTGCCGCCATCACCGCCGCCGTCGCAGCCGACATTCGGTTCCGCACTGGCACCTCCTACACAACTTCTGCGACCTGCACCGATGATGCTATTCTCCGTCAGCGAGAATGCCAATATCGCTGTTCTCGTCCGAGGAGAAAATGACCATGGTCGACCTGGAGTTCGACGAGTTCGGCACCGGGGTCGCGGTCCTGACCATCGACCGCCCGCACGCGCGCAACGCCATTTCGTTAGAGACCATGGGCCAGCTGGACGAGGCAATCGATGCGGCCGCCGGCGCGCAAGCGCTGGTTATCAAGGGTGCCGGCGACCGGGCCTTCGTCTCGGGCGGAGATCTCAAAGAGCTGAGCGCATTGCGCACCGAGCAGGACGCCGCGGCGATGGCACGACGGATGCGGTCGGTGTGCGACCGGCTGGCAGCGTTCCCGGCTCCGGTGATCGCGGCGATGAACGGCCACGCGTTCGGAGGTGGCGCCGAAGTTGCTGTCGCCGCCGATATCCGGGTGGCCGCCGATGACATCAAGATCGCCTTCAATCAAGTACAGCTGGAGATCATGCCGGCCTGGGGCGGCGCCGAACGGCTGGCAGCGCTGGTCGGTAAGAGCCGCGCACTGCTGTTGGCGGGCACGGGAACCGCACTCGAGGCCGCCGAGGCCGAACGAATTGGCTTGGTGGACTTGGTGTTACCGCGTGCATCTTTCGAGTCGGCCGACAAGGGCTGGCGCTCGGTCGCCAATTCGCTGGCCCGACGTCCAGCGGCCGAGATAAAGCGAGTAATCGGGGGCGTTTCTGCTGATGAGGCGATAGCATCGTTTGCACGGCTGTGGGTTGGCGACGCGCACTGGCAAGCGGCAGAACGGGTCATGAACCGCACAGCCAATCCGCGCCCAGCAGCCGGAGGAGCGATATGACGACCGCCGCAACAAAGCAACTGGGCGTGCGTGCCGGGGCGGCCCTCACGCTCCCGCTGGCCCTGCTGCTGAACCCTGGTCGCGCACAGGCCGACGACCCGCCGATGCATCAGGTGGTCTACACCATCACGGCGAAGAACCCGGTCTACGCCGACATCTACTACCAGGACCAAGACCCAGCGGTGTTTGCCGACTACAGCCACAACCCGTACACGTTCACACCGAATATCCAGGCCGATATCGCGCCGGGAAGGCCGTGGTCCCAACTGGTGATGCTGGCGGATCCGGCCCACTGGGCGATGGTCAGCGTCAGCACCCAGCGGCAACCAGGTTCACCGGGATTTCACTGCACGGTGTCGGTTGACGGCGCGGTTGTCGTGTCCAAGGACGGAGATCGGGGCGCGCTTTGCTCGCTGCGCACCTGGTGAACCACCCAGGCCGACGGCATGTCCGTCATCGGTTGGGGCTCGCCTTCCAGCCGGCGCAGATGCTCTTCGACGAACTCCATGGTCTCGGCATGTCCTCCCGACATGCCCAGGGCCCGTTCGAGTACCAGAAACCGCGACAAACTCGTCATGAGCACGGTCCATACCAGCGGCGGCACATCCTCACCGGCTACCGAATAGCGCTGCAACGCCGCCGAGACGGCTTGGCATTGTTCCTCGCGGAAACGTTCGGCGTAGTAAGCGATTTCGGCTCGCATTTCTTTGCGGTGGTTCGCCAACGCCATGAATTCCATCGATATCCGGGTGAAGCCCGGATCGGTGCCGAACCGCCACAACGCCCACAGCGGCTGCGGCGATTGCAAAATCCGGGCCTGCGCCTGCAGCCCTTCCTCGGCGCGGCGGCGAAACACGGCCAGGAACAGCTCTTCCATGGTGCGGAAGTAGTAATGCACGAGTTGCGGCTTGAGCCCGGCTTTGTTCGCGAGGCGTCGCGAGGTCACCGCGGCATAGCCCTCCTCGAGCATCAACTTCTCGGCAGCATCGAGCAGCAAGCCGCGATTCTTCGCGTCCGGCGCCCCAATCCTGCGGGCCGATGTCATGCCGTCCCCCGTACTCCGCGCTCGCCTCGCGGTCACGCCGATCGTAGCCACCCGAGACCTTGCGGCCCTGCGTGTGACCTTGACCACGACAATACTGCCATGCTAAGCAAGTGCTCAGCAGATTAATTCTGGCGGCGCCAGCTCTCGTCGCCGACTCAGCATTTGGCAACCCGCACTTGGGGCCGGCTTCGGGAGGACGCACGCTATGAGCAATTTCGACACCATCGACTTCTTCACCGACCCCGCACTGGTCCCCGACCCGCATCCGTATTTCGACTACCTGCGCAGTCAGAACCCGGTGCTGCGGCTACCCCACTACGGGGTCATAGCCGTCACCGGATACGAGGAGGCCACCGCGGTCTACAAGGACACCGATTCGTTCTCCAACTGCGTTGCGCTGGGCGGTCCCTTTCCGCCGCTGCCGTTCGAACCCGAGGGCGACGACATCAACGCACAGATCGATGAGCATCGGGAGAAGTTCCCGATGTATGAGCACATGGTCACCATGGACCCGCCCGATCACAGTCGGGCGCGGTCGATCTTGAGCAGGCTGTTGACACCGAGCCGGCTCAAGCAGAACGAGGAGTTCATGTGGCGCCTTGCCGACCGGCAGCTGGACGAGTTCCTCGTCAACGGAAAGTGCGAATTCATCAGTGAATACTCAAAGCCGTTTGCCACGTTGGTAATTGCCGATCTGCTCGGCGTCCCAGAGGAAGACCACAAAGAGTTCCGTGTCGTCTTGGGCGCCGATCGGCCGGGGCGGGTCGGGGCACTGGACCACGAGTCGGTGGGAGTCAATCCGTTGGAGTGGCTCGATGAGAAGTTCTCCTTCTACATCGAGGACCGACGCGCGGAGCCGCGCGACGACGTGCTGACCGCGCTGGCAACCGCGAAGTACCCGGACGGGTCGACGCCCGAGGTGATCGACGTGGTTCGTTCGGCGACGTTCCTGTTCGCAGCCGGACAGGAGACCACGGCCAAATTGCTCAGTGCCGCACTGCAAGTGATCGGCGACCGGCCCGAGATCCAGCAGCAGCTCCGTGACGACCGCAGCCTGATCCCGGGCTTCATCGAGGAGTCGCTGCGGATGGACAGTCCGGTCAAGAGCGATTCGCGGCTGGCGCGCCGAGCCACCCAAGTGGGCGGCGTCGATATTCCGGCCGGCACCGTGGTGATGGTGTTGCCGGGCGCGGCCAACCGCGATCCCCGCCGGTTTGAGAACCCGCACGAGTTCCGTCTTGATCGCAAGAACGTGCGCGAGCACATGGCGTTCGCCCGCGGCGTGCACTCCTGCCCGGGCGGGCCGCTCGCGCGGGTGGAGGGCCGCGTCTCCATCGAACGCATCCTGGACCGGATGGCCGACATCCAACTCGACGAGGCCCAGCACGGTTCGCCGAACGATCGCCGGTTCACCTACGAGCCCACCTACATTCTGCGGGGGCTGAACAACCTGCACCTGACGTTCACACCCCAGTAGGCGCCCCGGGGGTCAGTGAATCGCCAGCCCCACGAAGTAGCTGCCGAACATTCCGGCCCCGATCAGCAGCACCCACGCGTCGGTCAGCCGGCGCAGTACCACCGGGGCTTCCCTGACCTCCATGAACTCACGAAAGATGATGCGCACCTTGATGAGTGCGATCACGATGACGCTCGAGGTAACCACCACGTTGAACCGGAACGACCCATCGGCCGAGTGGTCTATCCACAGATAGGCCAAGGTGAGCGCAGCCAGTACCGCCCACACCACCAGCAGTCTCTTGTTGAAGTTCACCTATCACCTCACCACGTATAACAGCGCGAAGATGAGCACCCAGAGGAAATCGACTGTGTGCCAATATGTCGCGCAGGTTTCGACCAGCACCTGGGATTCCTGGGTTCCGCGCCTTGCCCCGCGAAGCCGGTAGACGATGATGCCCAGGACGACGAACCCGATCAGCAGATGCACAAAATGAATGCCGGTGAGAAAGAAGTAATACGTGAAGAAGTCGTTGCTGGTTGGGCCGTTTCCCGCGTGTACCAGCCGGGCCCACTCAAACACCTTGAAAAACAGGAAGATTGCGGCGAGCGCGGCGGTGACGAAGACGTCCCGCAGCGCGGCCCGGTGAGCGCCCGAACGCGCAGACTGCACGCAGCGCGCCACCGACCAGGAGCTGAGCAGCAGGATAAGGGTGTTGAAGACACCGACGCGTAGGTCCAAATGCGCCTGGGAATGCAGGAATAACTCGGGACTTCGGGTTCGGTAGAAGAGGTAGAAGCCGAAATACCCTGTGAAGACCAGGCTCTCGAACAAAACGAACGCCCACATGTCGGGCTGGCCCGGCACGAACGTGCGCTGGTGACGGTCCGTCGTGGCGGTCATGACGCGCTCACCCGCTTTGCGGGCAGGTCCGGCAGCGGCCCGTCGCCGAAGTCTTCGCGCCGGATCATCCGGAAGAGCATGACGACGAACGTGACTTGATAGATGCCAAAGACCACCATGTCCAGCCACCAGGCGATCTGACCGTTCCAGGCCAACACACCGCGCCCGAAAAGCCAGCACGGCGCCACGACGACTTCTGTGAGTGCGTTGCAGAGGTTGAGATAGCCGAACCACTTTGGAAACACCCGGTTTTTGTCGATCAGAATCGCGACCATCCAGATCAGCGAACCGATCAGGAAAACTCCCATGGTTCCGTCGAAGGACAGGAAGGCGAAGTCGTAAAGCCAGCCGATCACCTTGGGATCGCGCTGCGGCCGCAGCGTTGCGACGATCAGTGCGATACAGAGCAGTAGCAAGCCGGGAAGTGCACTGAGCGAGTAGATGATCAGGTAGGAGTACCCGAACGCGCGGCTGATCGACATGCGCCGCATCGAATACGCGATGAGGGCGTTGTTGACGGCGGTCATGCCGGTGATGGCGAAAATGACGCCGAGGCCCACGGGTATTCCGAGGTGGCGCTCGTGGAACCAACCCACCTGCGTCGCCAGATCCGCGGTGGGTTGCGGCGGCGGCTGGACGCGCGCCAAGACGAAGATCATCGGAAAGAAGAGGTTGTAGAAGACAACGAGCGTCCACCATGCCAGCCACAGTTCGCGCTTTGGGTTGTGCCGCAAATGCCAGGCGATCCGCTGATGCCACCAGCCCGAAGGAGGACCTGCGGGCTGCCCCGCCACGAGCTCCGCCGGTACCGCCGTGGTGCTCACGCGACGTCCAATTCTTCTCCGTGCCTTTGGGTCTCGGCTCGTTCGCGGTACACCGCCTGGGCCAGGACGATGCCCATCACGACGACCCAGACCCCGATCGCGACGTTCTTCACCCAGAACGACAACACCCCGTCCCAGGCCAGCGGGCCGGACAGTGACAGTCCGACGAATGCTGCCGGTGCGAGCGCGGCGGCAATGACGAAGTTGAAGTGGGCCACCCACCGGCTGAATACCGGCCGAGGCTGATCATCGAAATAGATTGCCACGGCCAGGATCACGCTCTGGGCGATCAGAAAAGGAACCAACATGGTGAAGGTGATCCAGGCGAAGTCGTTGAGCAACTGCGTCAGTTCAGGGCTGCGTTCCGGGCGGAAGGCAGCCAACAGCCAACAGACGTTCGCGACGAGAAACAAGCTGGGACCGCCTGCGACGCAACCCAGCATCGCGTAGGAGAAGATTGGCGTGCGGTGTGCCATCCGGCGGATCTGCATCACGATCAGGCACAGAATCGGGACCAGGCACACGCCGAACCAGTTGAAGACGATCATGCTGTAGCGGATCTGGGGGAGGTGCGCCGGGTCGCGGTAAAACGCGGCGACCTGCTCCGCCGACAGACTGGGTGACATCGGCGGATTGAAGCCCGGGAACAGAAAGAATGCCGCGATCCAGACGATCACCGTCACCGGCAATGTCCAGAGCAGGATCAGCTCACCGTCGCTACGCCGCAACCCAACTCGCGACGGCGGCTCAGCTTGGTCTGTGCCCGTCCTTGTTTGTGGGTCCGGCATCGCCGACTCCTTCCCCGTACGACATCGCGCGGCAGGCTCGTCAGCGAAACTAGCCGATCGGCTATTGGAGGTCAATAGCCGATCGGCTAGGCTGCAGGTGTGGTCGAGACGCAGTCCCGGAGCCAGTTCCGCTTCATCCCTCGCACCGCCGCGCAGGTCCGGATACTCGACGCCGCCCTGAAATTGATTGCCGAACACGGCGTCGGGGGCACCTCGTTGCAGATGATCGCCGACGCGATCGGCGTCACGAAAGCGGCCGTCTACCACCAGTTCAAGACCAAAGAGCAGATCGTCATCGCGCTCACCGAACGCGAACTGGGCGGGCTCGAAGAGGCGCTGGAGGCCGCTGAGGCGCACGAACACGGCACCAAAGCCCGCGAGGTGTTGCTGAACAGGGTCATCGATCTGGCCATCGAAAGACGGGGCGCCGCAAGCACACTGCAGTTCGACCCGGTGGTGGTGCGACTGCTGGCCGAGCACGAACAATTTCAACAATTCATCGCCCGGCTCTACGGCGTGCTGGTCCCCACACTGGGCGAAGACGCCAGCGAAGACGCGCGAGTATCAGCGGCCATGCTCTCGGGCGCGATCGCGGTCGGTGTGATGCATCCACTGGTGGCCGATGTCGATGACGAGAGGCTGCGCGCGCAGTTGCTGCGGATCACCATGCGGCTGTTCGACTCGGGTTGAGCAACGGTGGATCTATCGCATTCTGTCCGTTCCGTTTTCACAACGGGGCATAGCGGTTACCGTGCTCTTATGGACTGTGTCAGGCGGCTGGCTATCGCAGCGGCTTTGGTTACCACCGGTTTTGGACTGGCCAGCGCGGCCGCCGCTTCGGCCGATGACCCGCCGTGGCCATGGGTGGGATACCACTGGTGCCCGGGCCAGCCCTTCGATGCGGCGGCGTGGGGCCCGCAATGGGATCCGACCACCTGCCACGACGCGCATCATCGCGACATGGACGGCACAATCCATGACCGCGACTACTTCGGACCCGGACCCTTCCAGGATCAGCCCAATATTCCGAACAACCGGCCCTAGCTCAGGTGTCCCCGCGCTCCCAGACTTTCTTGCCGTCATGGGGATTGCAGACGAGGAAGAGTCCATCCGGCGCCTGCGCCACGTAATACTCCGGGTACTCCACGCACGAGGAATTCTCGACTTTGACACCGACCATCGGCGGGGACCGGAACCATCGGGGCTCATACCTTCTCGGCGATCCGCAGAACATCAATCGCCCCGGTTCCGTAGCGAAAGACACGTAGTAGTCGGCGGTGCCGAACACGTAATAGGTGGTGTTGTCGCATGGTGCGCCAAGCACCTGGTGCCCGGCGATCCCCGGCGTGCAATCGGGGTAGTCGCAGCCGACTGGGTCGGCGGCCGCCTGTGGTGTCGCCAGCCCGCCAAGGGCCAGCAACACGGCGACCGCAGCCACAATGAATCGCACTAGCTTAATTTGCCACAGCAGCACAAAAAATTCATTACCTTGGGCGCAGCCGGTAAGAAAATTCTCCCTTTCGGAGAAGCCATCCCGCAGTCCCCGCCGGCCATGGCACCGACTCCTGTCGGTGATAATGTGACTGACTCGTAGTTGCGGGGTGAGGAGGTGTTCATGCCGCCGCGCAAGCCGTCAGCCAAAGCGCTCGACACCGAGCCAGTCGAGGAATCTGAGGACGACTTGGCCGCGGTGGAAGCGCGCGCCGAGGCCGCCCGCACCCGGGCTACGCTGCTGCGGGAACAAGCCGACGCGGCCGCGGACGATGGAACCGACCCAGACGAAGACGAACACGAACACAAAGACGAAGATCAGTCGGTACCGGCGCGGCGCTGGCGACCGCACCGACCCGGTCGAAAAGCCGCCGCGGTTGCCGCCGCAATCCTCGTCGCCTGCGCGGCGCTGGCGGGCAGCGGTTTCCTGCTCTGGCATCACCACCGCGTCGTGCAGCACGATCAGCGCTCCGAGCAGTTCGCCGCCACCGCGCGCAACGCCGTGGTGACGATGATGTCGATCGACCCGAACAAGGCCAGAGACGACATGCAGCGCTTCGCCGACTCGACCACCGGGCAGTTCAAGGCCGGTATTTTGATGGGTGCCGAGGACATGGTCCGGGCGCTCCAGGAATCCAAGGTGGTCACCAAGGTCAGTGTGCAGGCCGTGGCCGTGCAGTCCATGACCAAGGACTCGGCCGTGGTGCTGGTCGCGGCCAAATCCGAGCTGACCAAACCCGATAAGGACAAGCCGGAAATCCGGACGTGGCGCCTGGTGGTCGACGTGGAGCGAGATGCCGGCGCGCTCAAGGTTTCCAAGATCGAGTTTGTGCCGTGACGGTCTCGAGCAGCGGAACGCGGGTGAAGCGGAGCCTGCCCCGTCGTTGGCTGGCGCGGTGGCGCCCAATTCTGCTGACGGTTCTGGTGGTCGGCACGACGGCCTTCGCTGCCGGTTACTTCCAGCTTGTCTACCGCACCGATATGGAGACCGACCGCGCGGTGACTCGTCAGGTCATCAGTGCCGCCAGCGATGGCGCCGTTGCGCTACTGTCCTACTCTCCCGCCACGCTGAGCCGGGATCTGGCTAACGCCAAATCCCGCGTCACCGAGAATTATCTGCCCTATTACCAGCAATTCGCCGACCAAATTGTCGGCCCATCGACGCAGCGTGCACAGGTCACCACCACCGCCACCGTGGTCCGAGCGGCCGTCTCCGAACTGCATCCGAATTCGGCTGTCGTGCTTGTCTTTGTGAAGCAGAAAACTGCGAGTAAGGAAAAGCCGGAGCCAGTAGTGACATCGAACAGCCTTCGGGTTACGTTGAAAAAGGTCAACGGTTCGTGGCTTATTGAGAAATTCGATAGTGCGTGAACGCACCTCGCGTTTCTCTCGAAGCGAATTTTGGGCCTTACCGGAGAATGCCGGTATGCAGCGCGTCGAGGAGTAGCAAGTGATGCGTTCGATAAGCGCCGCGGTATGCGCGGCGGCGGCAGCCGTCGGCCTGGTCGGTGCGGTGGGGATGGCGCCCGCGGCGCGGGCCTACGACCCCTCGGTGAACGGAACATTCACCGCCACGATGGTTGGCGACTGGGCCAGGACCCGGACCGTGTATCACGACGAAGACGTAGTGCGGAGCACCTGGACTATCACCTCCTCGTGCGCGACCGCCCAGGACTGCAGCGGCAAGGTGGTCAGCGATCAGGGCTGGAGTGCACCAATGGTGATGCACGACGGACTCAATTGGTATGTCAAGCGCGAGATCCCGAACTGGGAGGTGTGTGCGGACGGCACCTCATTCGTCGGCCACGAGGTTTTCTACTTCTATCCGGCGAATCCCGAAACCGGCGACAATGTCCTTGGCTCACCGGTTTTCGCTGGACGGGAACACACCACCGGCCCTAGTGGCGCGTGTGGCACCAACGCCCCGCTATATATCGAGCAACCGTTCCGGCTGGACCGGATCAGCTGAACCGGCCCGTTTGTCGCCGATCAGGTGGCGAACATGTCCTTCCAGGTTTTCGGTGCCTTCGCGGGGATGAGATCCGTCTGGCGGAAAACCTGGCCGTCGGGGGTCATGTAACTGCCGGTCTCGGTGCTGTACTGCGCGAAGGCCAGTGAAGGACCCGATGGTAATCCGTTGCCGCCGAACGCACTCGGCGCGGCTGACGGCCCGCCCGAAGCGGGTGCGGGGGCGGGGGCGGGGGCTGCGCCCGGTGCCATATCAAGTGGCGCTATCGAAGCCACCTCTCCCATCGGCGCCTGTGGGGTGACTCCGGGTGCTACCGGCGCTCCGGCGGGCGGTGGCACCACTCCGGGAGGCAGCGGGGTGCCCTCCACCGGGCCGAAGATCCTCTCCCGGTTCCAGTTGACCCGGTCGTCGGGAGGGATGCCCTGCGCGAGCAGGTTCGGGTCCAGCGGATAGGTACCGAACGCGTGCTGTCTCATGGCCAGCGGAATGAAAGGCTTGTCGCTGTCGCAGATTTCGACGGTCGGCGCGCGCTTGCCGGGATGTCCCATGCAGGGGTAGTTACGGGCGCCCCGCACCCCGATCGGGGAATCCTGCGGCAGTTTGCAGTACAGCCCGTCTGGCGTGTCGATAACTGAGGTGTCCGACGGCGACCGCCACTGACTCGGCGGCAGGAAGCCGACGGTACAGGCCGGCGGGTCACTGATGATGAGATTGAAAGCGCCCGTGGCCAATCCGGACGGGCTCTTGGAGCCCAGGAATGACTGGATAGCGGCGGTGAACGGCGGCAACAGCACCAACACTTGTTCGAGCGAAGCATGGTAAGTCACCCCGATCTGGCCGATCGTGGTGAGGTTCGCCAGCAGCACCGGCAGTGTCGGTTTGATCTGATCGAGCAGTCGGGACGCCTCGTTGAAAGCCTCGGGTCCGCGTTGCAGGACGGTACGTATCTGCGGATCGTTGGTCGCCAACTGCCCGGTGACCCCGGCAAGGCTGCGGGCCCAGCGCCGGATGTCGTCGGTGGTCTGAGCTTGGCTGTCCAGCAGCCGCCCGGTGTCCTCGGTCAAGCTGCGGGCCTGGTCGGCGACGCCGTTGAGGTCCCCGGAGATTCGCGCCGAAGAGTCGAACAGCGAGCCGAAATCGTAACTGGCTCCGTTGAATGCCTTGAACGACTCGTCGAGCAACTGGGTGAGCTTGCCCTGCGGGATGCTGTTGAGTAGCGCGCTGGTCTGATCCAGCACCGGCCCGATCGGCTGTGGCACCTTGGTGTTTTTCGCGGTGATCACCGAGCCGTCACGCAGGTAGGGGGGCGAGTCAGTTCGCGGCAGCAGGTCGACGTACTGCTCACCAACCGCGGAAATGCTGCGGACCTCTGCCTCGAGGTCGGCCGGGATCTTCGGCGAATTATCAAGCCTCATAGTGGCTTTCGCGCCGTGGGCGGTGAGCTCAACCGAGGTCACCTTGCCGATCTGCACTCCGCGGTAGGTCACGTTGCTGAACCGGTAGAGGTTGCCGGACTCGGGCAGTTCCAGTGTGACGGTCATCTTGCCGATGCCGAGCAACGTCGGGGCCTGGATGTAGAACACGACCATCACGAACAGGCCGACGATCCCGACGATCGCGAAAACCGCCAATTGGATGCGGATAAAGCGGGTCAGCATTTAGCCACTCCCCTCCGCTGGCGCGACCGCAGGTGGCAGCCCACCAGGCAGTGGCGCATCTTGATCCGGCGGCGGCGCGGCAGCGGACGGCGGACCGGGCGCCGGTGCGGCAGCGGGCGGGCCGGGCGCCGGTGCGGCCGCCGGCGGGGGCCCGGGCAGTGCGAAGGACCCGGGCGCACCGGGCAACGCGCCATACCGGAACTGCAGGTACTCCGGATCACCGGGCACCGGAACACCTTCTGCGCCTATCCGTTCCCAGTGGGTGCCGCGCAGGATGCTCTTACGCAGACCGGCGTTCGTCAGGTCGATGACGAAATACCCGTTGACATAGTCGCCTCGTATGTAGCGGTCGATAAATCCTTGGGTGAACGGAAAAGTCGGGGCGTAGGAGATTGCTGCGTCCAGATCGGGCCCGACGTCGGCGAGCGCCTTGATAGTCGGTTCGAGGTTTTTCAAGTTGTTGACCAAATCGGATCCGGCTTCGTTGACGAGCCTGGTGGCCGTGTTGCCGAACGTTCCGAGTTTATTTAGCGCACTTGTGAGTCGGGGCCGTTCCCGGTTGAGCACGTCCAGCGCCGGCGGGATCTTGTTCAGCGCTTGGGTGATGACGTCACGCTGTCCGGCGAGTGTCCCGGAAAGGCGGTTCAGTGCCTGGATCGATGAGACGAGGTTGTCGCGCTGCTGATCGAAGGTCCCGACGAACCTGTCGAGTCGGTTCAGCAGCTCGCGAACATCGCTCGCGCGCCCGGACAGGGCGGCGTTGAAGTTGTTGATGATGTCGCCGATCTGTCCCAATCCTCCGGCGTTGAGAACGACCGACAGTGAGGACAGCGTCTGCTCTGTCGACGGGTAGGTCGAGGACCGGTTCAGCGGGATCGTCGCACCCGGTTGCAGCTTGGCTGCGCTCGGCTGCTGACCCAACGGCGTATTCAATTGCAGATGCATCGATCCCAGCAGGCTGGTCTGCCCTACGCTGGCCACCGCGTTGGCCGGAATCTTGGTGCCGGACTGCACCGAGATTTCGACATTGGCGTGCCAGCCCTTAACCGTCATCTTCCGGATGCTGCCGACGATGACATCGTTGATCATTACCGGCGAATTCGCTTCCAGGGTACCGACGTTCGCGATTTCCACATGGTAGACGTTGGAGTCTGGACCGCGTCCCACCGCTCCAGGCAGCGGCAGCGAGTTCAAGCCGCTGAACGCGCACCCGGTCGCCGTGAGCATCACACAGCCCAGTACGCCGAGCACCATTGCGATGCGTCGCAACACAACTCGGGCGGTCATGGCTGCGGCCTTTCCGCGGGCAGAAGCAATTCCGGCACGCTCGCCGGTGCCGGCATCGGATCCGGCGGAGCAGCTGGCGGCACACTTGGCGGCGGCGGTTCGGGCATCGCCGCTCCCGGTATGCGTGCGGGCGGGCCGGGCGGCGGCGGTGCCTCTGGATAGTCACCTGGCAATCCGGTGTAGGCCGACACGGCGGGCGGCAGTTCGGGCGCTACCGGTTTGGGGCCTTCCCCGCCGGGCGCCAGGCGTGGCTCGGTATAGACGACGTTCTTCGGGTCGAATGCCGGTGCCAGGATGGGGTTTACCGGAATCGGAAGATAGTTGAAATTGAAGAAGGTCAACGGGTTGAACACCTTAAGTGCCGGGCTCAGATACAGCCCGCACAACTTGCCGGTCTCGACCGAGGTGACGTTCTCCAGCGCGCCGATCTGCGAGCAGAACGCCCACGTCGGGTTGCTCAGGTTCTGCACACCCACCCCACCGCGGACGTTGCCGACATCCGGGTCGTAGTCGTTGTAGGCGTTGGCCAATGCATTCGGCGCCACGTGCAACACGTTCTGCAGTGCCATCTTGTTGTCGACGAGAATCTGGGTGAGATCGGCCAACCGGGTGATCTGCTCGGCCGTCTGCTCACGCGTGCCTGCGATGAACCGCTGCACCTCCCCGACTGCCACCGAGAGATCCGTTAGGGCGGCATCGAGATTCGTCTTGTTGTCATCGAGCACGCTGGTGAGGGTGGCCAGCCGATCGTTGAACTGCACCAGCTGAACGTTGCTGTCCCGCAACGCGCCAACGAATGTCTGCAGATTCTTGATGATGTCGACGACGTTGCCGCTGCCGTTGGCGAAAATCCGTCCCAGCTCTGACAACTGAGCCAAAGTCTGGCGCAACTTGTCGCCGTTGCCACCCAGCGCGTTGGCCGCGGCGTCGATGAACCGGGACACCGAAGGCGTCGAGACCCTGCTGTTAGGACCGAAATCCGTTGCCAACCGCATCAATTGGTCTTTGATCTCGTCCCACTCGACCGGCGTCGCCGTTCGCTTGACCGGTATCACGGCGCCGTCGGCCATGGTGGGGCCCGCCGACCGGTAAGCGGGGGTGAGCTGGACGTAGCGCGCGGCCACCAGGTTCTGGGCAACGATCACGGCCTTGGCGTCCGCCGGAATCGACACGCCATGGTCGACGTGCATCACGATCCGCGCCTGGGTGCCGGCGGGCTCGATCGATTCGATGGTGCCGACCTTGAGACCCGAGACCCGCACATCGTCACCGGGATAGATCGCGGTAGCGGTGTGGAAGTAGGCGGTGATCGTGGTGGGCCGGAAGAAAGTGTTGCGAATCGCGACTCCCGCGCCGACTACTACGAGGCCGACCAACAGGATCGCCAGCCCGATCTGCAGAACCTTGCGCCGCATCATCGCGACCCTCCGGGGTTCTGGTTGAACGGGAACGGCAGCAGCGATCGCGGTCCGGCGTTGTCCGGCGGCTGCCCCGGGGCGCCGTAGGCACGGAAGCCGAAGGCGTAGTCGAACAACCACTGGAAGAACTGCAGGGTGAACAAGTTCGGGATGAACGGGTTGTAGTAGAACCCGCTCGAGACCGTCTCGCCCTGGGTCAATTCGAACTTCGCCAGCCCGGGTATCGCCTGGGCGAGGTTGTCTCGGTTGCTTTGCAGCATCGCCGTCACGGAGTTCAGCTTGGCCAGCGTCGGCGCCAACTCCGCTTCGTTGTCGTGCACCAGTCCGGTCAGCTGTTTGGCCACCGCCGAGGTGCTGGCCAGTAGCCGCACGATCGCCTGCCGGCGCTCCACCAGGGTGGAAAGCAGAAGATCGGAGTTGAGGATCAAGGTGTTCACTTGCTGACTGCGTTCGGAAAGGATGTGGGTGACGTCGGCAGCGCCCTTGAGCAACTGACTAAGCGTCTGGTTGCGATCGTTGAGTGTCGAGGAAAGCCGGGTGACCCCGTCGAACGTCGGACCCAATTGCGGCGCAATCTGATTCAGCGTCGTGGACAGGGTGTCGAGGGACTGGTTGAGGGTGTCGGTGTTGGTCCCGGCGATGTCGGTCGCCAAGTCTCCGACGGCCTCGGACAGCGAATACGGAGACGAGGTGCGAGACAGTGGGATGACCGACATCGGTCGCATGGTGCCGCTGCCGGTTGATTCCACGGTGAGCACCCGCTGGCCCAACAGCGAGCCCGTTCTGATGTGAGCGGTGCTGTCGGAGCCGAGTTGCACCGCGCCTTTGACGGTGAAGGTGACCAGGACGTCGCCGTTGTGCAAAGTCATTCCGGAGACACTGCCGACTTTGATCCCGGAGACGGTCACGTCATTGCCGGACACCAGTCCTCCGGCGTCGGCGAACACCGCTTGGTATTGAACCGAGGTGGCCCGCTGCAGTAGCGCGTCGGGGGACAACCCGACGGCAATCACAAGCACGATCAGCACCGCGCCGATGAATCCGGCGCGAATGAGGTGTGTTCCGCGGTATTTAAGCATCGGGTTCCGCGCACCTCCCGGTGACCTGGTGGGTCACACCCACTTCCACCGTTCGGTACTGCAGATCCGACACGCGCAACGCCAGGCCGCAGAGGTAGTAGGGGAACCACGCGCCGTAGGCACCGAGTCTGGTCAGCTTGCGATAGTTGTTGGGCAACTTCTTCAGCGACACGTCGATGAGGTTCTTGTCGTTGTCCAGCAGCGGGGCCAGCCGATTCAATTGATCCACCGTGCCGGCCAATGGCGGGCGCGCGCGGGTGAGCAGATCCGCGATCGACGCGGTTCCGTTGTCCAGGGCGGTGATCGCGGCGCCGATGGTGTCGCGATCGGAGCTCAGCCCACTGATCAGGCGCTCGAGCCGGTCGATTGCGCCGGAAAACTTGGTGCCTTCCGTGTTGACGGTGTTCACCACGGTGTTGAGATTGTCGATCAGCGCCTGCACCGTTTCACCGTTGTCGGCCAACGTGTTTGAAAACGACGACGTCCTGGACAACAGCGACTGCAGGGTGGCGCCCTCGCCTTGGAATACCTCGATGAGCGATGCGCTTAACGCGTTGACGTCTTCTGCCTTGAGCCCCTTGGTAACTGGCCTCAGTCCACCCAACAACAGATCGAGATCCAGCGCCGGGGCGGTGCGATCGATCGGGATCTCCGCACCTTCCTTCAGCTGCTGGGTGGACCCGGGACCATCGAGTAGTTCGAGGTAGCGGTCCCCGACCAGGTTCAGATAACGAATGACGGCCCGGGTTCCATTGGTGAGCACCACATCGCGGTCGGCGTCGAACTTCACCAGAACTTTCTTGTCCGCCCGCAACTCGACACTGTTGACCGTGCCGACTCGGACCCCGGCCACCCGCACCGTCTGTCCCTGTTTGAGCCGCGACACATCGGTGAAAACCGCCGAATACTCTGTCTTCGAACCGGTTTGGTACTGACCGAAGATGAAGAACAGCGAAATCGTCAGCAGCACCATCACCAGCGCGAAAGCGCCGAATTTGATGAGCATTCCGCGTGAGCCGCTCATCCGGGTTGTCCTACCTGGAACGAGTTACGCGGCGGCCCGTCGATGGGTCCGTACAGCAGTTGTTTGAGCCCGTCCGAGTTCAGCAGCAATTGCGGGTTCCCATACTCCTGCGGGTTGGCACCGACGTCGGCGACAATGAACGGCGGTGCAACGTCAAAGGGTACGACGGGAAGAGTCTGACACTGCGGACCGCCAGTTGCGGCAACCTTGGGCAGATTGCTGGGGTAGCGATAGCGTTCGGCACCGAAGCCGAGGAAGACCAGCACCTTGATCATCGGTTCGGGCAGGTTCGGGGCGTGCAGGTTCACCAGCGAACCGGACAGACCACACCACAGTGCTTCGTGGTACTCGTTGGTCAGGTTAGTGGTCGGCAACAGCAGATGCAGGGAGTCGGTCAGCCCCTGCCGGTTGCCGCCGATGACCTCGTTGCCGATGTCGGCCAAGCCGATCGAACTGATCAGAAACGCGTCCAGGTTCTGTTGCTCTTCGACAATCGACTTGCTGATCCGGGTCGCATTCTCCGCCGATCGGATGAGGTCCGGCGCCGCGTCGGCGTAGGCATTGCTGACCGCGGGCAGCACCGTCAGGTCGTGATTCAGCGCGGGCAGGGCCGGATCTTGTTTGGCCAGAAACGCATTCAGATCCGACAGGGCCTGGCCGATCTTTTGGCCGCGGCCATTGAACGCCGCCGCTATGGCACCGAGAGTTTCGTTGAGTTTGGCGGGATCGATGCTGGACAACACGCTGGTGAGCTGTTGGAAAACGGTGTTGATCTCCACCGTGACGCCCTTGCCGTCCAGCACCTGGTGGGGCTGCAGGGTCTCGCGCGACGGTTGTTCGGGGGGAACGAACTGGACGAACTTCGCGCCGAAAACCGTTGTCGAGGCAATATCCACCAGTACGTTGCGTGGAATGAGATGCATTGCCGACGGTTGCATGGCGAGGTGCAGAACGGCCTGACCGTTGGGGCGCTCTTCGATCGAATCGACCTTGCCCACCACGACGCCGCGCATCTTCACTTTGGCTTCCGGGTTCATCACCAGCCCGGCGCGGTCGGACACGACGGTGACGGGCACGCTTTCGGTGAAATCACCGCGGAACAGTCCGACGGCGACGGCGACAATCGCCAGGACGACGACGATCGTGGCCAGGCCCATCAGTGGGCGTGCGTAACTGCGCGGCTTCGGTCGGCCGGAGCTGTGCGACCGGCCCCTGCTGCTGGGGCCATGGCGGCCCGCCGGCACATGTGATGTCACTGGACTCTTTTCACCTCCCCCATCGTCATCACCCGGACAGATTGAAGTTGCCGTTGGAACCGTAGATGGCCAAGGAGATTAGCAATGTCACCGAGACGACCACGATCAGCGAGGTTCGCACCGCGTTGCCCGTGGCGACGCCGACACCGGCCGGACCACCCGAAGCGAAGAAGCCGTAATAGGTGTGGATCAACAAGATGGTGATCGCCATCAACACGGCCTGCAAGAACGACCACAGCAAGTCGATCGGGTTGAGGAATGTCGTGAAGTAGTGCTGGTACAAACCGCCCGACTGCCCGAACAGGACCACCGTGGTGAATTGGCTGGCCAAAAACGAAAGGGTAACGGCAATGCTGTAGAGCGGAGTTATGGCCAGCATGCCGGCCACGATCCGGGTGCTGACCAGATACGAAACCGGCCGAATAGCCATGGATTCCAGCGCATCGATTTCTTCGTTGATCCGCATGGCGCCCAGTTGCGCAGTCACCCCGGCACCGAACGTGGCCGCCAATCCGATTCCCGCGACGATCGGCGCCGCGATGCGAACGTTGATGAAGGCCGCGAGAAACCCGGTGAGCGCCTCGATACCGATATTGCCCAGCGAGCTGTATCCCTGCACCGCCAGGGTGCCGCCCGCGGCCAGGGTCAAGAAGCCGACGATCACGAGTGTGCCGCCGATCATCGCCAAAGTGCCAGCACCCATGCTGATTTCGGCGATGAGACGAACGATCTCGCGGCCGTAGCGGGTGACCGCGAACGGAATGCCGCCGATCGCCTTGCCGTAAAACAGCGTGTGATCGCCGATTCGGCCCAGGCTTCCGACCGGCCTCTGCAGTTGTCGCGTCAGACGCGGATAGACGGCTCGCAGCGCCACAATGAGTGCTTACACCTCCTTCAGGATCGTCTGCCCCCGGCTCATCTACTTGGCCGACATTCGGATACCGATAGCGGTGACAACAACGTTGACCACGAAGAGCGACATGAACGCGTACACGACCGTCTCGTTGACAGCGTTGCCAACGGCCTTCGCGCCGCCACCGGTTATCGTCAGCCCCCGGTAGCACGCGACCAGTCCGGCGATCAGGCCGAAAAGTGCTGCCTTGACACAAGAAATGATGACCTCGGGCACGCCGGTCAACAGGGTGATGCCCGCGGCGAACGCGCCGGGATTCACGTCCTGGACGAACACCGAGAAGATATAGCCGCCCAGAATGCCGATGATGACGACCAGGCTGTTCAGCAACAATGCAACCAGTCCGGAAGCCAACATGCGGGGTGTGACCAAACGCTGAATCGGGTTGATGCCCAGCACTTCCATCGCGTCGATCTCTTCGCGGATGGTTCGCGAACCCAGGTCAGCGCACATTGCCGTGGCACCGGCTCCCGCCACGATCAACACGGTTACCAGCGGACCGACCTGGGTGACCGCGCCGAACGCGGCGCCTGCGCCCGACAGGTCGGCGGCACCGAGTTCCCGCAACAGGATATTGAGGGTAAAGCTGACCAACACGGTGAACGGGATGGCCACCAACAACGTTGGCGCAAGGGCGACCCGTGCCACGAACCAGGACTGTTCCAGGAACTCACGCCACTGGACGGGCCGGCGGAACGCAAACTTGATGGCATCCGCGGACATGGCAAACAGCGCGCCAACGGCTTCCATGGGTTTGGAACCTCGCCCCAATACGATGCCCGGGGTCCAGCGCTCCGCCCCCTTATTCCCCATGTGTCTGAGATCCTCTCCGGATCGTGGACTTGACGCTTGCGCCAATTACGGTGTGCGTCAACTCGTTACGGTCCGCGGATGCCACCGTCCGCGAACATCGCGGCGTTATGACACCGTCAGCAAGCGCTACCATCCGCACGCCGACTACTCCGTTCGGTCGCATGAGCTGCCGCCTCCCAGCCATGCCGGCCACCCGGACCCCCACGTCTGGACGCGTTTGGCGATTATGACTCATACCACTCCCGGTGAGAATGGTAATCGCACAACCGTTATCGGCCATTCGCAGTCCTCGAAGCTCTTAGGTAACCGCGCCGGCGGTCTTGAGTTCGATGATGCGGTCCCAGTCGAGTCCCAATTCCAATAGGATTTCGTCGGTTTGCTCGGCGAATCCGGGAGCCGGGCCGGTCTGCGGTGCGGTGACGTCGAACTGCACCGGGTTGGCCACCAGGTCGAGTTCGCCTGCGCGCACCACGTATTCATTCGCACGGATCTGCGCGTCGTCGACCGCTTGCAGGGTGTCCTGCACCGGCGCCCACGGTCCCGCGAGCGTCGCAAAGCGTTCGCTCCACTCGGCAAGCGTGCGGGTTGCGATCACTTTGGTCAAGATCTCAACGGCATCTGCTGTATTGGCCGCGATCGTCTCGGCGTCCGCGAAACGCGGATCGTCGATCAGTTCTGGACGGTCGATGTGTCGGCACACGTCGGCCCAGAACTTGCCGGGCTGCATCATCACCAAGGAGATGTAGCGTCCATCGGCGGTCGGATAGACACCCACCAGAGGGTTGATCGGCGACCCGTGGATGCCGGGTGGCGGTGCCTGCATCAGCTGGCCGAGGTGGTTGGTCAGCGCGACCGTGTGTCCCAGTGACCACAGTCCACTGCCCAGCAATGACACGTCGACGATCGACGGCTCACCGGTGCGCTCACGTTTGAGCAGCGCCGCGGCGATGCCGCCGGCGAGGTTGGTGCCCGAGATGGTGTCACCGTAGGCCGGACCGGGCGGATTGATCATGCCCTCATAGCCCATCGGGGTGATGGTGGCCGCGGTTCCGGCCCGGCACCAGAACGCGGTCATGTCGTAGCCGCCCTTGACTGATTCCGCACCGCGCGGGCCCAGCGCGCTGCCGCGGG
>NZ_LZLS01000194.1 GCF_001673365.1 Mycobacterium asiaticum | reverse complement strand
TGGCTGTGTCAACTCGAAGTGGCCCCGGGGTGACGGCTTGAAGTGGCCCCGCGGGTAGGGGCTGGCTTGCGGGTGTTGCGGGCGTGGGCGAGTCGGTAGGAGGTGGTGCCGGTCTCGATTATTTGGCCGGCGAAGGTCAGCCGGTCGACGATGGCCGCGCAGAGCCGGGGGTCGGTGAAGGTTTTCGTCCAGGCTGAGAAGGGTTCGTTGGAAGCGATGGCGATAGCGGAGCGTTCCTCGCGTTCAGTGAGGACTTGGAACAGCAGTTCGGCTCCGCGCCGGTCGAGTTGCAGGTAGCCCAGCTCGTCGATTAGGAGCAGATCGACGCGCCCGTAGTAGTTGATCAGTTTGTTCAGATGCTTGTCGTCGGCGGCCTCGACCAGTTCGTTGACCAGCTTGCTGGCCAGGGTGTACCGGACTCGGTAGCCGGTTTCGGCGGCCAGGGTGCCCAACGCGATCAGCAGATGTGTTTTGCCGGTGCCGGAATCACCGATCAGGCAGAGCGGGTGTCCTTGCTTGATCCAGTCGCAGCTGGCCAGATGCCCGATGGCGGCGGGGTTGATGGCGGGATTGGCGTCAAAGGTGAACTCCTCTAACCGTTTTGGGCGGGGGAACCCGGCGTCGCGGACACGTCGTTGGGCGCGGCGCTGGGTGCGGTCGTCGCATTCGGCGATCACCAATTCGGCCAGAAACCCCAGATACGACATGTGCTCGCGTTGTGCGGCGGTGGCGATCTCGGTGTATCGGTCGCGGATGGTGGGCAGGCGCAGCATCCGGGTGCCTTGTTCTATCGCGGCGGTGGCGGCTTGGTCGGTGACCCCGTGTCGGGCGGTCATGAGCTGTTTTCTCCCAAGAGGCTGTCGTAGTGGTCAACGGTGGGCAGTGGCCGCAGGTCGGCCGGCAGACTGGCCGGGCGATGCTCGGCGAGCACCACCACCTGCCGATCCCGATCAACGCCGGCGGCAGCATGGTGGTGCTCAGCGGCTTTGCGGGCTTCCAGCGCCACCACGTCGCTGGCGGTGCACCCCACCGACAAGGCGGCCGTAATGCCGGCGAGCACCACAACGTGGTCGAGGTGGCGGTGCAGCAGCAGAACTTCCACCAGGGCGCGGGTGCCCTCGGCATCGCCGTGGGCGTTGCGGGCTGCTTGCCAAAACGCCTCGTGCTCGGTGGTGAACACCTTCGCCGCGCGGGCTTGAGCCAGCGCGGTAGCCCCGGGCAGAGCACCCGGCTTGCGCAGCAAGATCTCCAGATAGTGGTCCAGAACAAGGACTTTGGCGCCCTTGCCGACCGCACGCTGATGGTGTGCCACGACCGTATTACGGTCGTAGGCGAGCACCGTCGAAGCCGATAGTTTCACCCGCAGCCGGTGCCCGATGAACCGGGCTGGGACGCTGTATTGGTTGCAGCGCACCATTATTTGGGCGTAGCGGTCCACCCGCGGCGTCAACGTGCACGCGGTGTCGAACGGCTCGGCGGGCAGCGGGGCCATCAGCGTCTTTTCCAACGCCCAGTCATCGCCAACGCTGGTGGCCCGGTTGCCGACACGGCGCTGATCGTCGGCGTCGTCGGCGGCCGCCAGTAGGGCGTTGAGTTCGTCGATGGAGTCGACCACCGGCATGGGCACGCAGTGGTTGCGCCGAAACCGCCCGCCTTCGCCTTCCACGCCGCCCTTTTCGTGGCTGCCTTCATGGCCGGGCTGGCAATACCAGGCCTGGAAGCCGTAATGGGATTTGAACGCGATCCAACGCTCGTTTTCCTGGCGGGAACGACCGAACAGCACCTGCTTGACCGCGGCGTTGAGGTTGTCGTAGCGGACCTTGTCCACCGGCACTCCCTCGAGGCGGTCGAACCCGTAGACGTGGCCCTCCAAAAACGCCTCCTGGCCCTGGGTCAAAAACGCCCGATGGGCTGCCCGCGCTGAATACGACAGCCGCATGGTGAACAGCGCGGTCTTGGTCTTGACCCCGCCCATCACGACCCACAGGTCGTGAAAGTCAACCTCGGCCTCGGCGGCCGGGGGATGGGTCTGGGGCACATATCCCAACTCCAACGGCTTGCCGGCCTCGGCCAGGATCTTCGGGCGACGCTTGGCCACGTAGTCACGCACCGTCGAATACGACAGGCCGACAGCGTCGTGTTCATCGACCAAACGCGCCAAAACCCTTCGCGCCGTGTGCCGTTGCTTCTTCGGCGCATCCAGATCCGAGACCAACATCGCATCAATCGCCGCCTTGTAAGGATCGAGCCGCGGCGCGACCCGCTGCGGAGTCTTTCGTGGCGGTGGGACCGCCGACCCCAACGCCTGGCGCACCGTACGCCGATGCACCCCGTGCTTATCCGCCAGCGCCCGAATCGACAGGCCCTCAACCCGATGATCGTGACGAATCGCCGCGAACTGCTCCACCCGAGACCTCACCATCTCAACCTCACCTCCGTGACCAGCGGTCCAGAAAATCCATAGACCACTGACCACGGTCAGGTGGGGCCAAATCAAGCCGTCATAACTACCCCGGCGTGTCGAGCAAGTGGGGCCACATCAAGCCGTCCCCCTGGGGCCAAATCAGGCTGTCATAGCCA
>NZ_LZLS01000193.1 GCF_001673365.1 Mycobacterium asiaticum | reverse complement strand
GCGTCGTTGATCAGCCCCGAGGTGACCCCCTCAAAGAACGACGACGCCGAACCGAGCTCAGCAGCCAGGCCATCCCAGGCCGACGCCACCGACGCCATCGGCGCCGACCCCGCGCCGACCAACATGTTCAGGGAGTTGATCTCAGGGGGCAGAGTCAGAAAGCTCACCGGCTCAGACCTCTTCCTTCATTTCAGACGATCGCTGTTCGACGTGTGTGGAGTATTACCGGGTAGGACGGGTTGAGTTATTACGTCCCGTTGGGACCGGCGACACCCGCATTACCTGGGGTGGCATTCGCACCGGGAGTGCCTGCGGCACCGCCGCCGCCGCCCGCACCAGGAGTACCCGCGGTCCCCGTGCCACCGTTAGTGCCGCCACCCAGGCCTGTTCCGCCCGTACCGCCGTTGGTGTGGTTGCCACCGGCGCCGCCGTTGGCGCCGGAACCACCGTTACCGCCAACGGTGCCGGTGTTCGGAGCACCACCGGTGCCGCCGTTGCCGCCCTGACCGCCGTTGCCGGAGTTTCCGGCGTTACCGCCGTTTCCGCCGCCGTTGCCGTCGCCGCCGACACCGCCGGCCCCGCCGACGCCGCCCGAGCCGGCCGTGCCGGCATTGCCACCGTTGCCCCCGAGCGCGGTGCCCTTAGCAGTACCACCGTTGCCCCCGGCACCTGACTGGCCGCCTGAGCCGCCCTGCCCGCCATTACCACCGGCTGCGCCTGCGGTGGTGTCGGTGCCGGCACCACCCTTACCGCCGGCACCACCGGCACCGCCGGAACCGCTGGCGCCACCGTTGCCGGCGTGCCCGCCGACGGTGGTACTACTGCTCGCGTTGCCGCCGTTGCCACCGGTACCGCCGTTGCCGCCAGTGCCGCCGGTACCACCGTCGCCACCGGCACTCGCGGCGCCGTTAGTGCCGCCGCCGATCGCGGTGCCACCGGACGCACCATTGCCACCGGCGCCACCCACACCACCGCTGCCACCGACGCCACCGTCACGTCCGACGTTGTTAGCGGCCGTGTTGCTGGTTTGGCCAGCACCGGCATTTCCACCGGCACCGCCGTTGCCGGCGTTGCCACCGTCCCCAGCGTTACCCGCGACGCCACCGTTCTGACCATCGCCACCGGCACCCGCGTTACCGCCGGCGCCGCCCTTAGCGCCGGTACCACCATTGCCACCAGCGCCACCGGTCGTACCGCCACCATTGCCACCGGTACCCCCGGCGGAACCAATGCCACCCTTGCCACCGTTACCACCAGCGCCACCGTCAGTAGTCGCGGTGCCGTCACCACCGGTACCACCATGGCCGGCATCCCCACCGGCGGCTCCGTTACCGCCGACACCGCCGACGGTGCGGTTGCCGGTGCTGTTACCGCCGGTCCCGGCGGTCCCGGCGTTACCGCCGTCACCGCCGTCACCGCCGTTACCGGCCGTGCCGTTGTTGCCAAACGTGGCCGTACCCGCGGCGCCGCCGTTTCCGCCGCCTCCACCCTTGCCGCCGGCGCCCGCGTTACCGCCGACGCCACCGGTAGCGGCGTTGTTTCCGTTCCCACCGTTACCGCCCTGGCCGCCCTTACCGCCGTTTCCGGCCTCGCCGCCATTACCCGCGTCACCAAGGACGGATCCGCCAGCACCGCCCGCACCACCGTCGCCACCCCGGCCGCCGTCGCCACCGCCGACGCCGACGCCGCTCGCGCCGCCGCTGGCACCGGCGGTGCCGGTCCCGCCGTTGCCACCGCTACCGCCGCTACCGCCGTCACCGTGCGAGCCGCCGGCACCACCCTTGCCGCCGTTGCCGCCGTTGGCACCGGAGGTGTTCGCGAGGTTGTCGTAACCGTTGCCGCCTGCGCCGCCGTGGCCGCTGTTGGTGGCGTCGGCGCCGTTAGCGCCGTTGTTGCCGACGGTCGAGCCCGTGCCCGCAGCGCCACCGGTCCCGACCAGGCCTGCGTCACCACCCTTACCGCCATCGCTGCCGTTGACGTTGCCCGCCGTGCCGTTGGCACCCTTGCCGCCGTTGCCGCCAAGGCCCGCCGCACCACCGGCCCCGCCGTCTCCGGCAGCACCCACGGTGCCTGCGGTGGCTTTACCACCGTCACCGCCGGCACCGCCCTGGCCGCCGGCACCACCCTTGCCACCAGCACCGCCAACCGTGGTCGGGTTCGTCGAGTCGGTGGCATTGCCACCCGTACCGCCCTGTGCACCAGCGCCACCCGTACCGCCGGCCCCGCCGTTGCCGGACACCGTGCCGCCGGCACCGCCGTTACCACCGTCACCACCGAAGCCGCCGGCAACTGCGTCACCGCCGTTGCCGCCCGAGCCGGCCCCGGCCGTACCGTCCTTGCCCACCAGACCGGCGCCACCAGTGCCGCCCGCGCCACCGTTGCCGCTCTTTCCGGCATCGCCACCATCGCCGCCGGCGCCACCGCCGGCCTGGCCGACACCGCCGGTACCACCGGCGCCACCGTCACCAGAGGTCACACCGCCGGCACCGCCGTGACCACCGGCACCGCCGACACCCAACGGTGATTGACCGAGTCCACCCGTACCACCGATGCCGCCGGTACCCGTTGCGCCAGCGGCGCCACCGACGCCACCGGCACCACCGTTGCCGGCCTGCGCTCCGCTGTCCCCGCCGTGACCACCGGCGCCGCCGGCGCCGGTGCCATCGCCGGCGCCACCAACACCGCCGGTACCACCGTTACCCAGCGCACCACCGGCACCACCGGTGCCACCAACACCACCGTCTGCGTTGGAGCCGGCTTCAGCAGCGAAGCCCTTACCGCCGTCGCCGCCGTCACCGCCCAAGGTGGCCGCAGCGCCCGCGCCGCCCTTGCCACCGGCGACAGAGCCGGAGCCGCCGTTACCGCCGATTCCTCCCGTACCCGGGTTACCGCCCTGACCACCTGCACTGCCGTCGATGTGGGCGGCGGTGCCGGCGGCGCCGTCGCCGCCCCTCCCGCCGATACCGGCAGCACCACCGTTACCACCGGCGCCACCCACGCCGACAGTTCCCTTTCCAAGCGTCACGCCGCCGCCATTGCCGCCGAGACCACCCTGGCCACCAACACCGCCCTGGCCGGCGGCGCCACCATCCAGAGTCGGGTCAATCGACTCGATGCCGGCCGCGCCGGTCCCGCCTTTCCCGCCGATACCGCCGGCGCCACCGGCACCGCCATTGCCGGATGTGGAG
>NZ_LZLS01000192.1 GCF_001673365.1 Mycobacterium asiaticum | reverse complement strand
GCCTGGTCGAGCTACGCAAATACATCACCCGCAGAAACGCCCACGGCCAAACCGAATGGATACCGCCCGAACAGCTCCAACACGGACGCCCACGCGTCAACTGCATGCATCATCCGGAGCGGACCATGAAACCTGATGACGACGAGGGGGATTGAAGTGCGCGCGTTCGGTGCACCTCGTCGACCACGTCCAACAGTCGCTGAGCGGCACGGTCGACCGAGTAGTGCTGCGCGTAGTGCTGCGCCGCAGCGGCCCCACGTCGAGCTGCGATGGCCGGATCGGCTAGCGCGTCGAAAGTGGCTGCCAGCCCGTCGATATCGTCAACTCCCACCGGCGGGCAGATCGGCGGTTGGTATTCGGGGAGACCACCGCTGGTGGAAACGATCGGCATCACGCCCAGCTGCATGGAAAGCACCTGCACCCCGCTCTGCGACGCCCGGGTGTAGTGCGCCACCGAACCCTTGGCCCGGGCCAGAGTGCCTAGCACATCGGCGTAGCGGTAGCGGCCCGCTCGCCACTCGGTGTGCGAGGGTAGATCTGAGATCGATCCGTCGCCGATCAACACCAGTTTGTCACCGCGCCAACCACTTCCGTGCACATGTCGCTGCCATGCCCGCAACACCACATCGACATTCTTGTATGGGTTCAGCCGGCCGATCATCACGAAGTCGCGGCGGCCCTGCGCGCCAACAGGTTCGGGCACCAAGGTCGGGTCGAGGTCACTGGTGAGCGGCACTACGTGAACCGGCGTGCCCGCTACGTCACGTCGCGCCATGACGCCGGCGGCGACGTACTCGCTGTAGGTGACGGTGGCCGCCGAACGGGCGCCCCAACGGTCGAACACGGCCAGTTCGTAGGAGGGCCGCTGCTCGTCGGCGTCATGGGGACGATCGTCGTGCACCAGTTGAATGCGCGGGGCCCCGCCGGCCAGTGCGATCCATCGGGGATCGCGGACCAGTTCGGTGATCACGACGTCGGGGCGATACGCGCGGATACGGCGCCACGCGGACCAACTCGCCGGCCACGTTGCCGCCGTGCGAAACCGGGGATCGAGCACCAACTCGTAATCGCGGGGCGCATCAGACTCCGGATGCTGGTCGGAGGTAACCAACAGCACGTCCGCTCCGTGGCGTCGCAGCGCCTCGGCCTGGACGCGTGCCAACGGCCGCATCCACGGCGAAAGCCACAGTATCCGAGCAGAATTCATGATCGCTACTGGTTCCCCAACGCGCCACGATCGACCCACCAGCGACCCTCGAACTGCGGGTACGTTTTCCGCACCTCGTCATACAGATCCGGCAGTGTCAGCAACACCCGATCGGGATCGGCGGCGATGAGTTGCTCGGGAGAGATGATCGGAACATCCGTGCCGGCAATTCTGCGGCCCTGCTTCGCCGGCGAGCCGTCGGCGATGCCCTTGAGCAGCGCGCTGCTCACCCCGGCGATGTTCAACAATGCTGTCACCCGCGAGCCGGCGCCGTAGCCGTAAACCGTGCGGCCCTCACGCGCTTGCTCCACCAGCCAGTCCCGCAGACCAGAGGCATGCCGGTCGACAGCGTCCTGCAAACGCCCCAGAACGGCGGGATCGGTGACACCGAACTCGCTCTCCCGCTGCAGGATGTCGGCAACCCGCGCGTCGGCATCGGCATGACCGTGCACCGCGGCGGCCAGAAAGGTGCCGCCGTACAGGTCGAACTCCCACACCGTCACCACGCTCATGCCGGCAGCTTCGAGCAGCCCGCGCAACGCGGTCAGCGAGTAATAACCGAAATGACCATGGCGCAACGCATTCCATTGCCCCTGCTCGACCATCGTCATCAGCGACGGGAACTGCACCAGCAAGACCCCGTTCGGTGCGGTCGTTTTCGCGCGCAGCGCGAAGCCCGTCCGCTGATCGGCATCGTGCATAACGCCGAACGAGTCGAGCACCACATCGGCAATGTCAGCCTCCGCGAACCCGCGTTCGGCCAGCAACGGGAGCCACGAACCACCGTGCGGGCTACCGAATTCGCGCACGGTGTAGCCGCGCAGCCAGCCCGCGGCGGCGACCCGCTGTACGGCATCAACGGCTTGTTCGCGCAACGCCTGCGGTTCGATGCCGCGCGGCTCCGAGGTGACCGTGTCGTCGTCGGCGAGTTGGGCCAGCCCGCACGTCGGACATAGACCCATCGCCAGCTCATGTGCCGATTCCTGCGCGCTGATCGGCGCGGACGAAGGCGGAAATAGATCGGCCGCAGGCATATAGCCCAGGTCGAGCACGCGGGTCAGCTCAGCGCCGCCACACCCCCGGCAGCTACTCATCGAAGGCGGCCACGTGCAGGGAGGGCAATGGGTAGACGATCTGGCCACCCCACTCGGTGACGTAGCTGAGTTGTTCGGTGAGTTCGGTCTCCAGGTTCCAGGGCAGCACCAGCACCACGTCTGGGCGGTCTTTGGCGATCATCTCCGGGTCGTGGATCGGAATTCGGGTGCCCGGCGTGAAATGGCCGTGCTTGTAGGGATTCCGGTCGACGGTGTACTCGAGCAGATCGGTGCGGATGCCGCAGTAGTTGAGCAGAGTGTTGCCCTTGCCCGGAGCGCCGTACCCGACGACACGCTTTCCGTCGGCCCGGCACTTGAGCAGAAGACGCAACAGGTCGTGCCGGATCTTTTCGGTGCGGTGCCGCAGCTGCAGGTAACCGTCGGGGCTATGCAGTCCGGCGGCCTCCTCGATGCGCAGGATCTTCTCGACCCGCTCGGTGTGCCCCTGCGCGACCTCGATGGGCCGGGCCCACACGCGGATCGATCCGCCGTGGGTGGACAGCAGTTCGACGTCGACGACGGCCAGGCCGGCGCTGGCGAGTGCGTTGATGGCCGAAAACACGGTGTAGTACTGGAAGTGCTCGTGGTAGATGGTGTCGAACTGACCGAGGGTGACCAGGTTCAGCGCATGGTGCACCTCGATGCTGAGCCAGCCGTCGTCGGCGAGCAGACCGCGCAGCGACCGGGTAAAGCCCCGCAGGTCCGGGATGTGTGCGTAGACGTTATTTGCCACCACCAGGTTTGCCGGCCCGTGTTCGTCGCGGATGCGCCGCGCCACCGCCTCGTCGAGGAATTCTGACACCGTCGGTACCCCGCGCTCGGTGGCGGCGGCCCCCACGTTCAACGAGGGCTCGATCCCCAGGCACGGGATGCCACGAGAGACCGCGTGCTGCAACAGATACCCGTCGTTGCTGGCGACTTCGACGACAAACGAATCCTGCCCCAGCCCGAGACGCTTGGCAGTCTGATCGACGAAGGTCTCGGCGTGCTCGACCCAACTGTCCGAATACGAGGAGTAGTACGCGTACTCGGTGAAGGTCTCTTCCGGGGTGATCAGCGCTGGAATCTGCAGGAGCAGGCAGTCCTCACACAGCCGCAGATGCAGTGGGTAGGTAGCCTCGGGAAGGTCGAGTTCCGCTGCGGCCAAGATCTTTTCGCACGGAGGCGTCGCACCCAGGTCCAACACACTGAGCATGCGTTCGGAGTCGCACAGGCGGCACTTCATTTCACTCTCGATTCTGTAGTTCGGCAGGTCTGGTTGATCGCCTCGAGGTACGCGTCGGCCATCGCCGACACGGTGTAGTGCTTTTGCAGCCGCTCGTAGCCCCGCCGTCCGACTTCAGGCAACGCGTCTGGGGCAGAGAGGATTTCGGCCAGTTGGTCGCGCCATGCCGATACCGATACCGGCTCGACGACGAATCCGGCGTTGCCGAAGTCCAACATTTCCGGTACCGCGCAAACCGCGGAGGCGGCCACCGGCACCCCGCGGGCCATGGCTTCCAGGATCACCAAGGGGAACGCCTCGGAGCGGCTGGGTACGCACAACAGATCGGCGTCGGCCAGCGCCGGCCCGGGTCCGCGCGACCATCCACGCCACTGAACGCGGTCGCGCAGCGCGGCCGGCGTGCGAGACTCCAGCGCCTCGCGGTCGGGTCCGTCCCCGAAAATTGAGAGCCGCCAGGGCAAGTCCGCCAGTTCGCCGAGCGCCTCGATGAGCAGGTGCGGATTCTTGTGCTCGACGATGCGGGACAGCATCACCAGGTGCGGGGGCGCGCCGTCCGCACGCACCCGCAGGGTCGGCGCGGCTACATCTACTCCGTTGGGTGCAACGAACGGGGTGCCGTCTAGCCGGTGGTGGGGTGTGAGCATGTCCCAATGCCGGTGCGCGAGAACGATGAAGCCGTCGGCACGGCGCATCGCGGCGGTCAGCGGCCGGGAGTAGATCGGTCGATCGGCCTCCGGTGGCACGTGCGGGGCCACCAACCAGCGCCGCTGTTTGGCCGCGGCCCGCCACAATGTGGCGAACCCGGTCTCGGTGTTGGTGTCGCCACTGATCAGCACTGCCGGACCCGCGGGGAGGTCGACCATCGGCGCCCACCAAGGCTGGCGCACCACGCGCACACTGTGCGGGATCTCCTTGATCAGTGGACCGAACCGCTGCATGCAGACGATGGTGACCGGGTAACCGCGCCGGTCCAATTCGGCTGCCAACAAGGCTTTTTGACGCTCGGCGCCGCCGTAGACCAGCCGGTTCGTAGTGATCACTATGGCGGGTTTGTCGGTAGCCCGGGAAGCGATGACGCGTTTGCGCACATCGCGTTTGGACCGCTGGAATCGTTCCAGCAACGAGGTGCCGGCCAGGTAGGAATCGGCGTAGTGGACACCGTCCTGGCGTTCGAGTAGCAGTGCGATGTTGGCGCGCAACAGGTCCCGATTTCGGCATCGCTCCACGGTAGAGACCTCCGCGCCGTGCGCAGACCCGGATTCGCGGGGTCCGTCAGCGGCCGCCGGGTTGCCGTGGTCGACGTCGAACTCGTTGGCCAGCAGAATGCGCCAGCCCGCCGCGCTGGCCCGCTCCTGCCAGTCGGTCTCTTCGCCGTAGAGGAAGAACTCCTCGTCGAATCCGCCGATCTGGTTCCAGGCCAACCGGTTGATGGCCAGGCAGATACCGGCCACGTAGCCATCGATGCTTACTGTTTCACTTGGCTGGTGCGGATACAGGTGGGAAAGCGGGGTGCCGCGGAACTTGTCCGAATATCCGGCAGCGGCAACCAGCGCGCGGGTCAGCGTCCGGCGGCGCGTCGCGATGTCCCATCGCTTGGGCCCGGGTGCTCCGGAGTCTTGGATCAGTGGTGACACGGCCGCTACGCCTGGTTGCCGAAGCAGCTTGCGGGTCCGGGTCAGCGGCCCGGTCAGCCGGGTATCGGCGTTGAGTAGCAGCAGATCCGTGCCGTCCGGTGTGTGCTCCACCAGTGCATTGAAGGCACCGCCGAAGCCGAGGTTCACCGGTCCCAGTACCCAGTGCACGTGGGGATGGCGGGCGGCGAGTTCCTCGCGGCCGGGGTAGGTGTCGCCGCTGTTCTCATAGACGTAGACCGGCAGCTCCGGCGCATGTTCGGCGAGGCTGGCCAGGCACTGCTCGACCAGGTCGTGACTCTTGTAGGTCACGATCAGGGCCGAGAGCGGCCGTTCGGATTGCAGCGGAATCGTATTGTGCGCCGGGCGTTTCAGATAGGCGCGATCCGTCGCGGTTGTCATGCGGTTACCTGTTTCTGCAATAGCGAGGTCAACATCGACCACTTGACCGGACCGAACACCAGGTTGATCGAGACGTAAGTGGCCGCGGCGGCACCGAGCACGACCACCGCGTGCTGCCCGGACAGCAGGAGCACCACCGCGACCGTGGGCACCGTCGGGATCAGCAGGCGCACAAGGAAATTTACCGGCATGCGGTACCCGCAGCGGGCACCGAGACGCCAGCTTGCGACCGTCATGCCGAACAGTTCGGTGCACACCAACGCGATACCGGCGCCGATAGCGCCGAATCGCCAGTCCAGGGCGAGGTTCAGAGCCACGTTGACCACCAGCGTCGCGACGAACACTCGGAAGAAGAACTGTTGCTCGTGGCACGCGAATAGCCCCTGGCCCAGCGTTCCGGTGACGAAGCGCAGCGCGGCGGCGATCAGCAACAGCGCGAGGGTAGGAGCCCCGCGGCTGACAAAGGCCTCGTCGCCGAACAGCTCGATCAAGGGCGCGGCCAGCATCGTGCCCACGACCGCGACCGGAACCGCGACGAAGAACATCAATTCGACGCTGCGGCGCAGGAACGCGACGTAGGCGCCCACATCACGCGAGTACAACGCAGTGGCCGTCGACAACGTCGACTTCTGAAAGAACACCGACAAAGCTTCGGTGTTGAACGCGATCGTGTAGGCCAACCCGTACACGCCGATCTCGGCGTGACTGCTCAGCAACGACAGAATGACGCCGTCGGCCCGCCAGTAGAGAATCCCCAGCACGGCTACGCCCATGAGCGGCAGGCTTTCCCGCAACAGGTCGGTGGACTCGCGCGCCGAGAACACCGGCCGCACCGAGATGTGCCGCGCGGCGGCCACACCCTGAATCGCCAGTTGCACAATCGGTGGTATCAGTTGTGCGACCGCGAACCAGATGACGTCTTCGCGGTTTGTCACCAGCCAACTGACCATGGCCAGTGTGCCGATCCGCCCTGCGACGTCGGAGATGGCTACCGCAGAAAAGCGCACGGTGGACAGGAAGACCGGCTCGAAGCGCGTCCGCATCGTCAACAGCAGCAGCTGACCCGAGAGCACCACCAGCATGACGCGCACGTCGGCATCGCGATAGATGAGCCATCCGGTGACCGTCGCGAGCATTGCCAGCGGAACGCAATACATAAGAGACAGACCACTATTGACGCGCACCAAGCGTTCCAGTTCGCCGCGCCCGGAGGTGACGCGGCGTACGATCACGGTGCTGATGCCCAGATCGGTCATGCTCGTCCACATGCCGATGAAGGCCACCGCCACCATCAACTGGCCGTACCGGCCGGGCCCCAGGTAGCGCGCTGTCATCGCCACCGACACCACCGAGGCCATCATGCCCAGCACCCGGCAGATCAGCTGGATCGAGAACGCGTGCGCAATCCGCGACTGGGGCACGTCAGGTGCCGGAGCCGACGGTTCCCGGGGCTCTTGCAAAGCCTCGGAAACCTCAGCCGCCGTCGGCTCGATCACGGTGCCGCCTCTCATCTAATAAGCTCCGTCGCTGGCCAGGACGGCCTTGAGGGTTCGGGCGATGATGACGAGATCGCCTGCCATCGACCAGTTGTCGACGTAGGACAGATCGAGTCGAACCGAGTCCTCCCAGGACAAGTCGGAGCGACCACTCACCTGCCACAGCCCGGTCACGCCGGGCTTCACCAGCAGTCGCCGCTTCACCTCCCCGTCATAGTGCTCCACTTCGCGACGCAGCGGTGGCCGCGGACCGACAACGCTCATATCCCGCTTGAGCACGTTGATGAATTGCGGCAGTTCGTCGATGCTGTAGCGCCGCAGTATCTTTCCGACCTGGGTAACTCGCGGATCCTGGTGGATCTTGAACAGCATGCCGCCGGCGCCCTGGTTCAACGGCAGCAGGTGTTCGATCTGCGTATCGGCACCGTCCACCATGGTGCGGAACTTCAACATCGTGAAGGGCTGACCGTCCAAGCCGATCCGCTCGGCCCGGTAGAAGATGGGCCCCTTACTGGTCAGCTTGATCGCGACGGCGGCGGCCACGAGCAGCGGGGCGGTCATGAGCAGGGCGGCCAGTGCGAAGCAGAAGTCGAACGCACGCTTCTGGATGCGTTGCGTCCCTTCATATTGCGGCTTGTCGACGTGCAGCAATGGAAATCCCGCGATGGGCCGCATCGTCAACCGGGCTCCGGCCACATCCATCACACCGGGGGAGACCACCAGGTCTACGTCCATCGTTTCCAGTTGCCACATCAGTTCGCGGATCCGGTGCACCCCGAAATGTTCGGTGCGTGTCACGGCCACGGTGTCGGCACCGCAGTATCCCAGGGCCGCAAGCGCATTGGATTCGTCCCCGAGGATCGGGATCTCTCGGTCCTGCACTTTCAATGCTTCGCCGCGCTGCGGACCGTAGCCCGGGATGCAAACGCCGACAACGACGTAACCGTCTTTCGGGTTGCGGATCAGTTCGTGGGCAAGGTGTGAAACTCCGGATCGGTCGCCGATGGCCAGGACCATCGTCTGGTACTGCCCCTGGGCGCGCTTGCGCCACACGTACTTGCGCCACAGATTGCGACTTGTGAGCAATCCCAGGGTGCCGACGGGAAGTGCGACGGCCAGGTAGCCGCGGGCCAGTTCGATCTTCGCGAGCAGGGTGACCATGGCGATGATGCCGAACACGGAGAAGGAGGCGCTGGCGATGCGCCGGTATTCGTCGATGCCGGAGCCGATGATTCGCGGGGAACGGGTGTGGAACACCGCGATCGAGGAAAGCCACAGCGCCGCAAACACGCAGGAGAAGCCCGTCATCACCGGACCCGGGTAGCCGGACATGTTGGGCGAGTCGCCGAACCGGACAAACTGCGCGAGCATGACTGCCGTGCAGACGATTAGCGAGTCGGTGATACGCAGCCTGTTCGAATACCGTTGCTGCCAACGGGGAACGGCTGGTGCGGGCAGCGCGACGGGTGCCGGGCGGATGGGCGAAACGCCGGCCTTGGCGTGCAGTGTGGCAGTCATGCTGGCCGCTCCCTCAGTCATGCAGACGCTGCTTCTACAGCGGCACTGCGGGTTTCGACTTGCTCACGGACGGGGAGCCCGGCGTAGTGGATGCCGGGGTAGCAGATCAGTTGGGCGCGGGCGGCACGCAGCAGTGCTATCGGTCCCTGCATCAGGTAGCGGCGGGCCAGGCGGCGCGGTTCGTGAGTCAACCGGTACAGCCATTCCAGCCCGGACCGCTGCATCCAGTCCGGGGCGCGGCGGGTCATGCCGGCGAGAAAGTCGATGGCACCGCCCGACGGCAGGAAAACTTGTGCGCCGGTCGCGTGCCCGTGGCGGTCGACCCACTGTTCCTGGCGCGGCTTGCCCAGGCTGACGACCAGAATGTCGGTGCGTGCCGCGCGGATTGCCGAACACAAAGCGGCCGAACTTGATTCGACGTCGCTCGAGCTCGGCGCCCACATGCCCGAGACGGCCAGCGCGGGGTAGCTTTGCCGCAGGTGCTCGCTCAGCAGCTGGTGGGTGTGATTGCTGCCCCCGAAAAACCCGACTCGGTGGCCGCCGGTTTCGGCGAGCGCCAAGACCGCGGGGAGCAGGTCGGCGCCGGTGACCCGGGGCCACGGCTTGGCGGTCAGCAGTTGACCACGCCAGGCGATCGGCATGCCATCAGCCAGCAGCAGCCATTCCGTCAAGCCGGTGGGCCCGGCCCCGACCGTGCGGAAGTGGTGTAGGTGATCGAGGTTCACCGACCCCACCGCTAAGCCACGATCGGATGGCGCTCCCAGGCGGGCACCGATGATCGACAACACCTCGTCGGTTTCGCAGCGGTCGACGATGCTGCCGCTGACGACCATGCGCACCGGCGCCTCGGAAGCTGCGCTCACCGAACGGACAGTCACGACGCCTCGCTCTGGGGCGGGAAGAGTGGCTTGGCCAAAAGCGGCCAGCTGGCGTCTTTTTCGGAAATCACCGTGACCGGCAACGGCCACTCGATGCCGAATTGCGGCTCATTCCACCGGAAGCTCTCTTCGCCGCCGGGCTGGTAGGGGCCGCTGATCTGGTAAAGGATCTCGGTGTCGTCGGTAAGGGTCTGAAACCCGTGCGCGACATACGGCGGCAGGAACAGCGCACGGTGGTTGGCTGCGCTCAGTTCCACCATGACGTGCTTGCCGTAGGTCGGCGACTCGGGGCGAACGTCCACCGCGACATCGGCAATGGCGCCGCGGATGCAGCGCACCAGCTTGGCCTCGGCGTGCGGTGGCACCTGGCGGTGCAGACCCCGCACCGTGCCGCGGGTTTGGTTGAAGCAGATGCTGGTCTGCGCGACCTCGGGAATCAGTCCCCGCTCGGCGAATTCGTCGGCGCAGAAAATCCTGGTGAAAAACCCGCGGTGGTCGTGATGCGGCTCGATGTCGACGATCGTGACGCCCGCGACGTGGGTGGGTGTGTATTTCATCGGATTCCTGTTGTCCCCTCTGTTGATTCGCACTCGCCGCTCAGGCGGGTGAGCCCCCGACGATCGGATTCAAAACGGCCTTCTCCAGCACGAAGGCCTCGGCGTAGCGGGCACGACTCTGCACGCCGCGCACTCGCATCAAACCCAGGAACGTCTCGTCGTCAAACCAGTCCCGGCCGGTCTGCGACGGGTAGCACTGCGTCAGCAGTTTCGCCTTTTCGTGCGCGACATCGTCCGAAATCGGCACGTACACAGAGGGATTCGGCAGATCCGACTCCCACTTGAGGATTTCGTAACCCAGCACCAGATGCGCGCGAAACTCGGTGGGCATGAGCTTGGCGAGCAGCCGGTGATCCTGGTGGTAGTCGTCGCGCTGCGGCCCGAAAACCAGATCCGGTTCGCAACTGCGGCGGAAGTCGGCCAGTCGCCGCTTGACCAATCCCCAATGCTCCGGCAACAACCCGTCGGGTAGGTCTGCCACCGTGAGCCGGACGTCTGCCTGTGGGAAGAAGGCGGCGAAGGCGTTCTTTTCCTCGATTTCGCGGTCGGTGCCGGCACCGGTGAGTACCAGGGCATGGATGACCAAACCGGGATTGCCGCGCGCAATCTGCATCAGCGTGGCGCCGGCGCCGATGACGATGTCGTCGCAGTGGGCGCCGACAACCGCGATGGAACCGATGCCTGCGTCGAACGTCAGGGGAATCATGCCGACTTTTCCGCCAGGGCAGCCTGGTCCCAAACCGCCCACGGACGGATGCCGCGGTTGTAGTCGGCGTCGAGTTCGGCGCGTTCCTTGAACGTGTCTGCCGGCTTCCAGAACCCGTCGTGCTGATAGCCGAGTAGCTGTCCGGTTCCGGCCAACTGCATGCACGCGTCGCCGACCAGGTCGCCGTTCTCGGGGATCAGGTCGATGACGTCCTGGCGCAGCACGAAGTAGCCGCCGTTCACCCAGATGGGGAACTTTGCGATCGGTGCGATCTCCTTGATATCGCCGTCGGTGCTGACGTCCACGCAGTGGAACGACGACTGCGGCGGTACGACGAGCATCGAAGCGGACGCCGCGCTGGCGTGGAAACGATCGATCATCGTGTCCAGCGGTGCGTCAGTCAGCACGTCGGCGTAGTTGGCGAGGAAGTACTCGTCCTTGCCGAGATACTTGCGCACCCGGCGCAACCGCTCGCCGATCGGCGACTCCAAGCCGGTGTCGACGAAAGTGATGGTCCAGTCCGACATGTCGGAGTCGAGCAGCTCGACCTTGCCGCCGCGCATGACGAAGTCGTTGGATTCGGTTTCGCGGTAGTTGACGAAGAAGTCCTTCACGAGCTGCTGTCCGTAGCCCAGGCACAGGATGAACTCCTTGTGGCCGTAGTGCGCGTAGTAACGCATCACGTGCCACAGCAGCGGCCGCGGCCCGACCATCTGGAGGGGCTTGGGGACGAGGTCGCCGTCCGCGCTTCGCATCCGCATGCCGTAGCCCCCGCAGAAAAGTACGACCTTCATCGCTTTGCCCCCTTCATCCCCGCGCCCTTTCGGGCCGTGCAAACCGCTCGTGGCGGGTACTCAATCGACCGACGGTCGCGGCCGACATACTGCAAGCTTAGTTAGAACCATTATTACAAACTATTAGAATGAAACCAAGCGGAAATAGTGACTGGAAGTTTGTCAGGCGTGGTAGGCGAAGTCGCAACGCGATCCGTGCGACCCCGTGGCAGGTCGGATCCGCGATACTCGGATCGGCGATAGTCGGCGTCCCCATCGTTTCGGCCCCAGACTCAGAGAATGGCGCCGTACCCGGCAGACGGCGGTTGCGCCATCACCGTGGGCACCAAGCCGTAGCGGGGGCCGGCACCTGGGCCCTGGGTCGCAGCGCCTCGGGGCATCCCGCCCAACAAACTCGGTGGCACGGCACCCATGGCACCCGGGCTGCCGCCGGGCAGTGCTGAGCTGACGCCGGCGAGATGGGCCGTCGGGATGACGCTCGTCCAGGCCGGAGGCACCGACAGCGATCCCAAACTGGCTGCTTGGCCCATCGCGCCCAACGCTCCGGCGCCGGCCGCCTCTGCACCCGCGCCAGCCGCCCCGGCCGCGACCTCCGCGGCTTCGGCCGCCACCTGAGCGGCCTGCTGCGCGGCGGTCGCGGCCATGCCCTGCATGGTCTGGGCAATGCCCATCAGGCTGCTCAGCGCGAAGAGAGGCATTACGGCGATGTTCAGATAGTTGGACATGTCGCCGCTGGACGTGCTGAGCGGAATGCCCATTGCAGCGGCCGGCGACGCCGCCGACGTGAGTGAGGCGGGCGTCGCCATCCCCTGCAGCGCGGTCGGCATCGAGGTCACCAGCGACGCCAGCGTGGTCTGCGTCGCCGCTGCCTCGCCGGTGGCGCCCGAGACGGCGGAGGCCTGTGCGGCCGCCGCAGCCGGATTGGCGACCTGCGGCGGCGTCTCGAACGGGGTCAGTGTCGTAGCGGAAGCCGAACCTGCCGCATAGCCGTACATGGCGGCGGCGTCCTGTGCCCACATCTCGCTGTAGTGAGCCTCGGTGAACGCGATCGCGGGGGAGTTCTGACCGAAGAAGTTGGTCGCCACCAGCGTCGCCAGCAGGACCCGGTTCGCCGCGATCACCCCTGGTGGGACTGTTGCCGCATAGGCCGCTTCGTAAGCGGACACCGCAGCCCTGGCTTGGCTGGCAGCGTCCTCGGCCTGTGCGGCCGTCGCGCCCATCCACACCGCGTAGGGCGTGGCGGCGGCTGCCGCGGAAATCGCTGCTGGCCCCAGCCACGGGCCGGCAGTCAGGCCCGTGATCACCGACGAGTAGGCCGAGGCGGCCGACGTCAGTTCGGTGGCCAGCTCGTCCCACGCGATGGAGGCGGTCAGCAACGGTGCCGCTCCTGCGCCGGCGTACATGCGCGCGGAATTGATCTCCGGTGGTAGTGCCCCAAAGTCCATTGCTTCCCCCCGTTTGGTCAGCCGTTGATCAGGACGCGGCCGCGGCGTTTGCGGCTTCGGTGACGGCATACGAGCCGGCACTGGTCCGCAGGACCTCGACGAACATTTCGTGGATTGCGGCAGCCTGCGCGCTCACGGCCTGGTACATCTGGCCGTGGGCGGCGAACTGCACGGCCGTCAGGGCCGATACCTCGTCGGCGGCCGCGGGCGCCACGGCAGTGGTGGGGATGGCGGCGGCAGCACTTCCGCTGCTGACCGCGCAGCCGATGTTTTCCAAGGTCCCGGCCGAGGCTGACAAAACCTCCGGCTGCGTCTTCACGAACGACATGCGTCTCTCCTCACCCGAACGTTCGACCCCTAGGAGGGCTCCGGAATGTAATTGCGCTCAAACCCGGCGGTATAGACCCATTTAGTCCGCCCGGTCAAACCACAATCCATCTAGAACGTCACTATACATACTTTTAGAACGGTGTATAGCCCAGAAAATAACTAGTAGTATTGAAAACTGTCTAATTAGAGCCAGTTGCGCGTGGATCCGCGCAGGTCGGCGGTGACTTGCTAACCTCTCAGGTGGTGCGCGAGGGCCGCGCGACACACCAACTGGCCACCCTGCTCGAGAAGGAAGGCATCGCGACGTGTCGACTGAACCGGCCGACGGACGAGCAGACACCACCCGGCAGCAGATCCTGCGAGCCGCTGCACATCAATTCGCCCGCCGCGCCTACCACGACGTCGGTCTCGACGACATCCTCGCCGAGGCTGAATTGACCAAGGGTGCGATGTACTTCCACTTCCGCTCGAAGCACGCGCTGGCCGTGGCCATCATCGACCAGCACACGGCCGAAGGGCGGGCCGCCGTCGACGACCTGTTGGCCCGGCAGCTTTCGGGCCTGGAAACCCTCATCGACTTCTGCTATCTAGCCGCGGTTCGGGACACCACCAAGGATGTGGCCAGGGCAGCGGCACACCTCCTCGAATCCGTGGGGCGCACCGCGGGTCAGCAGTCGCAGGTGCTGGGCGGCTGGATCGAGATGCTTACCGTCGTTGTCCAGCGCGCAATAGATGAGGGTGACGTCGCGCCGGGATGTGATCCGCGAGACGTCGCGCGGCTGATCGTGTCGATGTACATGGGGCTGCGGCAAACCGGCGATCTGGATGACCCGAAGCAGTACCTGCTCGACCTGGAAAAGAATTGCGGTCTGGTCTTGGCGGCCATCTTGCAGCAGGACCGCATTGACTACTTCAAACAATTCCTGCGGCGGCGTACCGCGCTGGCGGTGAAAGCAGCCCCGGCCGCGGTGACTGCCGGGTGATCCGCCGAGGAACATTCTGGTACGAACGATCGAGAACGCCCGGCCGGCGGCTGCTACGCTTTACCCGCTGACCAGGAAGAACGAGACGCGGAGGTCCGGAGCCTACACCGGATTGAATCACTGGGGAGGGCATTGGCAATGGCGCGCCAAGTTCGATCCGAGGTGACCCGGCGAAAAATTCTGGACGCGGCGATCGATGTTTTCAGCGAGGTCGGTTACGCGGCTGCCGGGTGGGGGACCATTATCGAGCGCACCGGCATGACCAAGGGCGCGCTGTATCACCATTTCGATTCTAAAGAAGCGCTCGCCTCCGACATCATCGACGAAGGCGCCCAGGTTCTCCTCACCGCATTCCGCAGTGTCTGCGGGTCGGCCACGCCGGCGCTGGAAAACATGATCCATGGCACGTTCGCGATCGCTAGCGTGCTCAGCACCGACAAGACAGCGCGCGCGTCCGAGCAACTGATCGCCGCCCTGGCCGGGTTCAACGATGCCGCCGCGCGCTGCTGCAGCGGATGGGTCGCCGAGATGGCGGGCCAGGCCCGCGAGGCGATCGACGAAGGCGACCTACGCGAGGACGTCGACCCGGACCTGCTCAGCGAGTCGATCGTGGGAGCCATGGTCGGGACTCGGTTGCTGTCCATCGCGACGTCGCGAAGCCGCAGCGGTGAAGGCCTGCTCGAAGACCTTGCCGTACGGCTGAGTCAACTATGGATTCTGCTGCTTCCCGGGATCGCGGCCGAAGCGTCGCTGCCTTACTTCAGGCAGTTTCTGGCTCGGGAAACGATGCGCCATTCGCTGCCCAGCGCCTCGGCCGCGGCGGCCGGGACGCCGGAGATCAGCTAGCTGCGACGGGCTGACGGCTGGGACGGCGGTCCCTGATGATGCGGGCGGGAACGCCCGCGACGTCGACGTCGTCGGGCACCGGCTTGGTCACCACCGCTCCCGCGTAAATGCCGACCCGGCTGCCGACGTCGACACCGATCACCATGGCGCCCGGGAAGATGAAGACGTCGTCGCCGATGCTGGGGTACTCACCCGGACGGCCTTCGCCCAGTGTCACGCCCTGATGGATTCGGCAATTCGCACCGACTTTTGCCCGGTGGTGCACGTGTACCCAGCCCACGTGGGCAACCGAGAGACCGGGCCCGAATGCGTTGATGGGGATGCCGAAACCCAGCTTCTCGCCGAGAAACTTCAACCGCAGCCGCAAGTACGCGGCCACCAAATGTCCGAACGGCGTCCGTGCGGTGTTGGTCCAGTACTCCGTCTTGCGCAGCATCCGCTGAAAGTAGGGTGCGCGATGCATGATCCGGTAGCGGTGCCGCCAACGGTCAAGTCCCTGCGCATGCAAATCCGCAGCGAGGTACGACTCCAAATCTTGGCGAGTCTTGATCACCCATAAAACCGTACTACAAGTATCAACAATCGCCTAGAGCGATACTCACGGTCTCTGAAATCTCAGAGCGGGCCCGGTTGCCGGGTCCAACTCGGTCAGCGCTCTTCTTCCCAGAGCTGCTCGGTCAGGTCCTGGAACGCTGCCAGCGCAAACTTGTCGTCCGCGCGCATGACCGCCGACCGACTCATCAGCGCCCGGACCACCGAGCCGTCTTTGTGTGCCAACTCGACCACCATGTTGGCCAACGCGTGCACGAAGGAGAGCAGCGACGAGTCCGACTCGGGGGCTTGATGAAAGATTTCGTGGAAGCGCAGCGTCAGAACCTCTTCCGGTTCGAAGCCCACCATCTGAGCGAACGCCGTATTGGTGAACAGGATGCTGCCGTCGTCGCCGATCGCGAGGACCGGTACCGGAATCCGTTCCAGCACCACCAGCGCAGGCAACTGCTTCAGAGTGGTCATTGGCGATTGGGCGGGTTGCCGATTCCGTCTTCGCTCCACTTTCCGATTATGGCTTATTCGGATTCGGGCACCTGGTAGCGGGGGAACACCCCTGTGGGCGACGGCAATTCCGTACCGGGCGCGAGCCGGGTGCCGACGGCCGCAAATGTCCGCCGCTGCTGGGATTGACCCAGCAGATCCAGCATTTTGCCGGCCGAGTCGGGCATGACCGGGATGACCAGCAGCGCCGCGATGCGGACCACCTCGCAGGTGACGTAGAGCGTAGTTCGGAACCGGTCCTGATCGGCCGGCGACTCGCTCTTGCGCAGCACCCACGGCTGCTGAGCGGAGAAGTACTTGTTCGCATCGCCGAGCATCAGCCAGATCGCTTCCAGCGCCAAATGCAAAGCCTGCCTGTCGAAATGGGCCCGCACCCGGTTCAACAAACCATCGGCGGTAGCGAGCAGTTCGGCGTCGGCGTCGATGAACTCGCCGGGCTCGGGCACCACCCCATCGAGGTTCTTGGCCACCATCGACAACGACCGCTGGGCCAGGTTGCCCAGTTCGTTGGCCAGGTCGGTGTTGATCCGGGTGATGATCGACTCGTCGCTGTAACTGCCGTCCTGACCGAACGGGATCTCGCGCAGCACGAAATAGCGCACCTGGTCCACTCCGAACGTGTCGACCAACGCCACCGGGTCGACGATGTTGCCCACCGACTTGCTCATCTTCTCGCCCCGGTTGTGCAGGAAGCCGTGCGCGAAAACCCTTCGCGGCAAATCGATTCCAGCCGACATCAGGAACGCCGGCCAGTACACGGCGTGGAACCGGATGATGTCCTTGCCGATCATGTGCAGATCGGCCGGCCAGTAATCGCGGAACAGTTCGGAGTCGCTGTCGGGGAAGCCCGCGCCGGTCAGATAGTTGGTCAGCGCGTCGACCCAGACGTACATGATGTGGTCGGGATGTCCGGGCACCTGCACACCCCAGTCGAACGAGGTGCGCGAGATCGACAGGTTGTCCAAACCGCCCGAGACGAAGCTGACGACTTCGTTGCGGCGCGTTTCGGGCGCGATGAAGTCAGGGTTGGCCTGGTAGTGCGCTAGTAGCTTGTCGGCGTATGACGAGAGCCGGAAGAAATAGGTCTGTTCCTCCGTCCAGGTCACCGGCGTTCCGGTTTCCACCGCGATGCGGCTGCCATCTGGGAGGAGTTGGGTTTCCGATTCGACGAAGAATCGCTCGTCTCGCACCGAGTACCAGCCGGCGTAGTTGTCGAGATAGATGTCGCCGGAGGCCTCCATGCGACGCCAGAGTTCCTTCGATGCCACGTGGTGATCGGCGTCGGTGGTGCGGATGAACCGGTCGAAGGAGATGTTGAGCTTTTGCTGCATGCGTTGGAACACATCGGAATTGGCGCGGGCCAGTTGCGCGGTGGGGATTCCGGCGGCCGCGGCGGCCTGCGCCACCTTCAGGCCGTGTTCGTCGGTCCCGGTCAGGAAGCGCACGTCGAAGCCGTCCAGCCGCTTGAATCGTGCAATCGCGTCGGTGGCGATGTACTCGTACGCGTGACCCATGTGCGGCGCGCCGTTGGGATAGGCGATCGCGGTGGTGACGTAGTAAGGCTTCATCGCGACTCACCCTATTGGGTGCACCTATCGTGTGCGCGTGAGCTCCAAACGAGAACCGCCTCCCGCGCCGGAACCCCTGCGACCGCTGATAGATGCCCACACCCACCTGGATGCCTGCGGCGCCGTCGAGGACGCCGATGTGGTCGCGGTCGCCGACCGAGCCGCGGCCGTCGGGGTGGTCGCGATGGTCACCATCGCTGACGATCTGGACTCGGCGCGGTGGGTGACCCGCGCGATCGAGTGGGACCCACGGGTGTACGGGGCGGTGGCACTGCACCCGACCCGAACAGACGCGCTCGACGAGGCCGCGCGCGCCGAGATCAAGCGGCTTGCGGCTCATCCGCGGGTGGTGGCCGTCGGTGAGACGGGCATGGACATGTACTGGCCCGGTCGGCTCGACGGCTGCGCGCAACCGGAAGTGCAACGTGAGGCGTTCGCGTGGCACATCGACCTGGCCAAGCGCACCGGTAAGCCGCTGATGATCCACAATCGCCAGGCCGACCGGGAGGTGCTCGACGTGCTGCGCGCTGAGGGCGCGCCGCCGACTGTGATATTTCACTGCTTTTCTTCAGATAGTGAGATGGCTCGCACCTGCGTGGCCGCCGGATGGTTGCTGAGTCTGTCCGGCACGGTGAGCTTCCGTAACGCGCGTGACCTGCGCGAAGCCGTTCCGTTGATACCGCCGGACCAACTTCTGGTGGAAACTGACGCGCCATTTCTGACTCCGCACCCCTACCGCGGCGCAGCGAACGAACCGTACTGCCTCCCATATACCGTCCGCGCCATTGCTGAGCTGGTAAATCGTGGTCCGGAGGAATTGGCTGAAATCACCACCAGCAATGCCCGTCGGGCTTATGGCCTGGATTCGGGTTCCAGAGTCATAACCCCTAATCGGCCCTAACTTGGGCTGGTTCGGGGCGTGCCCGAGTTGCTCAGCATTGGTCGGTTCGTTACCGTCTTGTGATCGAACGGGTGGGCCTCTGGGCCCATTTTGTCATTTCAGCTGAATATGGTCGGTGGCTCGTCGTTTAGACGTCGTGGAGACGTTGCTGAGTAGTTGCTACGTAAGGCTCGCTGTAGGTCGGAACTAACTGGGATTAGACCGGGAATAGACATTGAATCTGATTACTAAACTTCATCAAACTGAATCCCTCGCGTTGCGCCTGTTGGTTGGCGCCCTGTTGTTGGTCCTCGCTTTCGCCGGCGGTTTCGCCGTGTCCGCGTCGAAGACCGTGACGTTGACCGTGGATGGCACGTCGATCAAGGTCTCGACGATGAAGTCGCGGGTGATCGACATCATCGAAGAGAACGGCTTCTCCGTCGACGAGCGCGACGACCTGTACCCAGCGGGCGATGTGACCGTCGGAGACGCCGACACCATCGTGTTGCGGCGCAGTCGGCCGTTGGAGATCACCCTGGACGGCCAGAACTCGCGGCAGGTGTGGACCACCGCCTCCACCGTGGACGAGGCACTGGCGCAGCTGGCCATGACCGACACCGCGCCGGCTGCCGCTTCCCGTGCCAGCCGCGTTCCGCTGGCGGGCATGGCGCTGCCGGTGGTGAGCGCCAAGACGGTCCAAATCGATGACGGCGGTGTGATCCGCACCGTGCACCTACCGGCGCCCAATGTGGCCGGGCTGCTGGATGCGGCCGGCGCACCGCTGGAGGACAGCGACCAGGTGGTGCCCGCTCCGGCCGCCCCGGTGGTCGACGGAATGCAGATCAGGGTCACCCGCAACCGCATCGAGCGGGTCACCGAGCGCATGCCGCTGCCGCCGCCGGCGCGCCGCATCGAGGACCCGGAGATGAACATGAGCCGCGAGGTCGTTGAAGACCCGGGCGTCCCAGGCACTCAGGACGTCACGTTCGCGGTGGCACAGGTCAACGGTGTGGAGACTGGTCGCCTGCCGATCGCCAACACGGTGGTGACACCCGCCCGTGAAGCCGTGCTGCGGGTCGGCACCAAGCCGGGCACCGAGGTGCCCCCCGTCAGCGACGGAAGCATCTGGGACTCGCTCGCTGGCTGCGAAGCCGGTGGCAACTGGGCGATCAACACCGGAAACGGGTTCTTCGGCGGCGTGCAGTTCGACCAGGGGACCTGGGAAGCCAACGGCGGGTTGCGCTACGCGGCGCGCGCCGACCTGGCCACCCGCGAAGAGCAGATCGCCATCGCCGAAGTGACCCGGCAGCGCCAGGGCTGGGGCGCCTGGCCGGTGTGCAGTGGACGGGTGGGTGCGCGCTGACCGTCCGGCTACTCGGACGCACCGAGATCCGGCGGTTGGCCAGGGAGCTCGACTTCACGCCGCGCAAGTCGTTCGGACAGAACTTCGTGCACGACGCGAACACGGTGCGGCGAATCGTCGCTGCATCCGGTATCGATAAGTCCGATGTGGTTCTCGAGGTCGGACCGGGGCTGGGGTCTCTGACGTTGGCCCTGCTGGACCGGGGCGCATGGGTCGCCGCCGTCGAAATCGACCCGGTGCTGGCGCAGCGACTACCGCAGACCGTCGCCGAGCGCTCCGACAGCGAAGCCCAGCGTCTGAGCGTGCTGCAGCAAGATGTGCTGACGCTGCGCAACGAAGATCTCGCCCGGGCCTTGTCCGCTGCGCCGGCCCCCCAACCCACCTCAGTGGTGGCCAACCTGCCCTACAACGTCGCGGTTCCCGCGCTGCTGCATCTGCTGGCTGAGTTTCCCTCCATCCGCACCGTCACGGTGATGGTGCAGGCCGAGGTCGCCGAACGCCTGGCGGCCGTGCCCGGCGGCAAGGAATACGGCGTGCCCAGCGTCAAAATGAATTTCTACGGCCGGGTGCGTCGGTGCGGCACCGTCTCGCCGACTGTCTTCTGGCCCATTCCCCGCGTCTACTCCGGCCTGGTTCGCATCGACCGCTACGAGTCCTCCCCCTGGCCCACTGACGAGGCCTTCCGCACCGGTGTTTTCCAGTTGGTGGATATCGCTTTCGCCCAGCGCCGCAAGACTTCTCGCAACGCCTTCGTCGAATGGGCCGGTTCGGGCAACGAGTCGGCGAACCGGTTGCTCGCGGCCAGCATCGACCCCGCCCGACGTGGTGAGACGCTGTCCATCGAGGACTTCGTGCGGCTCTACCAGCGCTCGGGCGGGGCGGGCCCAGCCGCGAATACGGCGCAAGCCTCGGCCGGCTAGGGAACGGTTGAGGGCACAGCGAGGGTTGGCACGATAGTCTGCTGCGGTGGTCGAGGATGTCTGACGGCTCCACCGCCGAATTGTGGGTGCCCACCGGGTCGGTCACCGTTCGGGTGCCGGGAAAAGTCAACCTGTACCTGGCTGTCGGTGATCGCCGCGACGACGGGTACCACGAGCTGACGACGGTGTTCCACGCCGTCTCCCTGTTCGACGAAGTCACCGTCCGCAATGCCGACGTGCTCTCGCTGGAAAACGTCGGCGAGGGCGCGGACAAGCTGCCCACCGACAAGCGCAACCTCGCCTGGCGGGCGGCCGAATTGCTGGCCGAACACGTCGGCCGAGCTCCTGACGTCTCGATCCTGGTCGACAAGTCCATTCCGCTGGCCGGCGGCATGGCCGGCGGTAGCGCTGACGCGGCCGCGGTCCTGGTGGCGATGAACTCGCTGTGGGAACTCAACCTCCCTCGTCGCGACTTGCGCGCGATGGCCGCGCAGCTGGGCAGCGACGTGCCGTTCGCGCTGCACGGCGGCACCGCGCTGGGCACCGGCCGCGGCGAGGAACTGGCGACCGTGCTGTCGCGAAACACCTTCCACTGGGTGCTGGCGTTCGCCGACAGCGGGTTGCTGACCCCGGCGGTGTACGCCGAGCTGGACCGGCTCCGCGAGGTAGGGGATCCGCCCCGGCTGGACGAGCCGGGGCCGGTGCTGGCCGCTCTGGCCGCCGGCGATCCGCAGCAGCTGGCGCCGCTGCTGGGCAACGAGATGCAGGCGGCCGCCGTCAGCCTGGATCCGGCGTTGCGCCGGGCGCTGCGTGCGGGAGTGGACGCGGGCGCGCTGGCCGGCATCGTGTCCGGCTCCGGCCCGACCTGTGCGTTTCTGTGCGCCTCGGCCGACTCGGCTGTTGAAGTCGGCACTCAGCTTTCCGGCGCCGGCGTGTGCCGCACCGTGCGCGTCGCGGCTGGACCGGTACCGGGCGCGCGCGTCGTGCCCGCGCCCGCGACGGAGCCGTGACTGGTCTGTTGCGACTGTGACATCGAACTCATATCGTGTCACCGTTTGGCAGTTACTTAAGAGTTGCTTAAGATAATCCGCGGTGGCGAGTAGCGCTAAGAAAAGCTCATCACCAAATCGAGACCTAAACGCTCCCCAACGTGTACGCGCGCCTGCATCGAAGTGAGATCTGGCGGGTGGAACATAAATGCTCGGACCGTGGGGAAAGCGCTGGAACCGAGGAGGTTTGCGTGAGCCGGTTTACCGAGAAGATGTTCCGTAATGCCCGCACGGCGACGACGGGCATGGTCACCGGTGAACCTCACGAACCCGTCCGTCACACCTGGGGCGAAGTGCACGAGCGCGCGCGCTGTATCGCGGGCGGCTTGGCCGCCGCTGGCATCGGCCGCGGCGACGCCGTCGGCGTCCTGGCCGGTTTCCCGGTCGAAATTGCCCCCACCGCACAAGGCCTGTGGATGCGCGGCGCGAGCCTGACCATGCTGCACCAGCCCACCCCGCGTACCGACCTGGCCGTGTGGGCCGAGGACACCATGACCGTCATCGGCATGATCGAGGCCAAGGCCGTCGTGGTCTCCGAGCCGTTCATGGTGGCCATCCCCGTCCTCGAGGAAAAAGGCATCAAGGTTCTGACCGTCGCCGACCTGTTGGCCTCGGAGCCCGTCGACCCGGTCGAGGTCGGCGAGGACGATCTGGCGCTGATGCAGCTGACCTCGGGATCCACGGGTTCACCGAAAGCGGTCCAGATCACCCACCGCAACATCTACTCCAACGCCGAGGCGATGTTCATCGGCGCGGAGTACGACGTCGACAAAGACGTGATGGTCAGCTGGCTGCCCTGCTTCCACGACATGGGCATGGTGGGCTTTTTGACCATTCCGATGTTCTTCGGCGCGGAGCTGGTCAAGGTCACCCCGATGGACTTCCTGCGCGACACGCTGCTGTGGGCCAAGTTGATCGACAAGTACAAGGGCACCATGACCGCGGCGCCCAACTTCGCTTACGCGCTGCTGGCCAAGCGGTTGCGCCGGCAGGCCAAGCCCGGGCAGTTCGACTTGTCGACGCTGCGTTTTGCGCTGTCAGGCGCCGAGCCCGTCGAACCGGCTGACGTCGAGGACCTGCTGGACGCCGGCAAGCCGTTCGGCCTGCGCTCGTCGGCCATCCTGCCCGCTTACGGGATGGCCGAGACAACGCTGGCCGTGTCGTTCTCGAAGTGCAACTCGGGTCTGGTCGTCGACGAGGTCGACGCCGATCTGTTGGCCGCGCTGCGCCGGGCCGTTCCCGCCACCAAGGGCAACACCCGCCGGCTGGCCACCCTCGGGCCCCTGCTGAAGGATCTCGAGGCCCGCGTCGTCGACCAGGACGGCAATCTGATGCCATCCCGCGGCGTCGGGGTCATCGAGCTGCGCGGCGAGTCGCTGACGCCCGGCTACATCACGATGGGCGGTTTCTTGCCGGCTCAGGACGAGCACGGCTGGTATGACACCGGCGACCTCGGTTACCTCACCGACGACGGACACGTCGTGGTGTGTGGCCGCGTCAAGGACGTCATCATCATGGCCGGACGCAACGTCTACCCGACCGACATCGAGCGGGCCGCCGGCCGCGTCGAGGGTGTCCGCCCCGGCTGCGCGGTAGCCGTGCGCCTGGACGCCGGACATTCGCGTGAGTCGTTCGCCGTCGCCGTTGAATCGAATGCTTTCGAGGACCCGGCCGAGGTGCGTCGCATCGAGCACCAGGTGGCCCACGAGGTCGTCAAGGAGGTCGACGTGCGGCCACGCAACGTGGTGGTGCTCGGCCCCGGCACCATTCCGAAGACGCCGTCGGGCAAGCTGCGCCGCGCCAACTCGGTCACGCTCGTCACCTAGTTTCGCGAGCAGACGCAGAATCGCACAATTCCGACGGGATTCACGCGATTCTGCGTCTGCTCGGCGGGGTTAGACGGGCGCGCTACCAGGCGTGCACCTGGTTCTGGGCGGGCTCCAGCCCCAGCTCGATCAGCAATTCCGTTGCGTCAGCTGCTTGTTCACATATCGTGGGCACCTCTGCCCGCTCGGCCGCAGTAAAGGCCTCCAACACGAACGCCGCCGGGTCCTTACGTCCCGGCGGGCGGCCGATCCCGATGCGCACCCGGTGAAAGTCCTTGGTACCCAACGCGGAAGCCACCGAGCGCAGCCCGTTGTGGCCGCCTTCGCCACCGCCGAGCTTGAGCCGGATGCGGCCGAACTCCAGGTCGAGTTCGTCGTGGATGACGACGATGTCGGCCGGCGGCACCGAGTAGAACTTGGCCAGCGGGCCGAGCTGGCGGCCGGACTCGTTCATGTAGCAGCGCGGCTTGGCCAGCACCACCGACCTGCCGGCCAGCAGACCGGTGATCACTTCGGCACCGGAACGCTTGTGCGCCTTGAACTTTCCGCCCAGCCGGGCGGCAAGCACGTCGGCAACCATGAACCCGAGGTTGTGCCGGGTCCGGGCGTAGGTCTCGCCCGGATTGCCCAGGCCGACCACCAAAAGCGGTCCGGCCACGTCGCGCTACTCGGACTCGGTTTCGGCCTCGCCGGCCTCGCCGGTCGCGGCCTCTGCTTCGTCGGCTGCGCCCTCGGCGGCTTCGCCTTCCTCGCCCGCGCCCTCGTCCTCGAGGTCCGCGGCGGTCGGCGCCTGCACCACGTTGACCACCAGCAGCTCCGGGTCGGAGACCAAGCTGACGCCGGCGGGCAGTTCGATCTGCCCGGCGGTGAACTGGGTGCCGGGCTCGGCGCCCTCGACGGAAACCGTCAACTGCTCGGGAATCGACAGGGCCTCGGCCTCGATCTCGATGGCTGTGGCGTCCTGGGTGACCAGGGTGTCGGGCCCGGCCTCGCCCTCGACGATCACGTTGACCTCGACGGTGACCTTCTCGCCGCGCCGCACCACCAGCAGGTCGGCGTGCTGGATCGTGCGTCGGATCGGATGTATGTCGAGCGCCTTGGTCAGCGCGAGCTGCTCTTTGCCGGCGATGTCCAGGGTGAGCACCGCGTTGGTGCCGGAGTGACGCAGCACGGCCGCGAAGTCGTGTGCGGGCAACTCGAGGTGCTGTGGGTCGCTGCCGTGGCCGTAGAGGACGGCGGGAACCTTGCCGTCGCGGCGGGCCCGGCGGGATGCGCCTTTGCCGGTCTCGGTACGCACGGTGACGGTCAATTGGTTAACAGCGGTCTTATTAGCCATGTGTCGCTCCTGTGGTTTAGGCACGGCCAGGATCGCGACAGAATGCCGGTCTCCGTCGATAACGGTGCTGGTCAATGACCAGCCACCCTCGCCGTGACGCCCGGCCAGGTTAGCGCATCAGCGCCGTGGAGCGGAAATTGCGCAGTTCTGGGGGGCCGTTGATTCTGCGGCTATGGCGCAAAAGTTCGAGTGGGCCGCACCGCTGACGCAGGATTGGGCACCGTCAGAGTGGAAATTCGGTGTCGGTGAGCTGCTGCGACAACTCCCAAAGTGCGGCGGCGGTCGCCGGGTCCTGGGCGGCCCGGCTGCGGCCTACCGGTTGGGTGCGGCCGACGTAGCCGAAACGGGGACCGACGAAGGTGTTGCCGGGTAGGTCCTGAGACGCCGCATACAACGTTTGCCGGGCGCCGAAATCGGCGTTGGTGGCGACCAGTCGGGTGGCGGCCGAGACGACGGCGTCGCCGAACTTGCGCCCCGAAGCGCCCTGCAGGTTGGTATGCGAGTAGCCAGGGTGGGCCGCCAACGCCCGCAGCGGAGAACCGGCCGTATCGAGGCGACGCTGCAGTTCACTGGTGAAGAGCAGGTTAGCGAGCTTGGACTGGCTGTAGGCCAGCCACGGCGAGTAGCGGCGCGATGTGTAGCTGAGGTCGGCCAGGTTGATCCGACCGGGCCAGTGCGCCATCGAGGAGACGGTGACGACGCGGTCGCGAAGTTTCGGAAGCAGCAGGTTGGTCAGCGCGAAGTGCCCGAGGTGGTTGGTGCCGATCTGGCTCTCGAATCCTTCGACGGTCAACGAATACGGCGCGGCCATGATGCCGGCGTTGTTGATCAGAATGTCGGCATCCTCGACGCCGGCGGCGAAGCGCCGCACCGACGACAGATCCTGCAGGTCGAGCTGACGGACGTCGATCTCGCCGCTCATCTCTGCGGCAACCGCGGCACCCTTGTCGGTGTTGCGGACGGCCATGATGATCCTGGCGCCCCGCCCGGCCAACTCGCGGGCCGTTATCGCGCCCAGGCCGCCGTTGGCGCCGGTGATGACGACGGTGCGTCCGGCGAAGGAGGGAAGATCTGCTGCTGTCCAGTCGGTCATAGCTCTAGTTTCCGGTGTCGAACTCCAGGGGGACGCTCAGGGGTCCGGCTGATGTCGAGCCGTTCCGGGTCGTCGTACGCCTCCGGGTCGCGATTGGCCGAGGCGGTGTTCGCCAGCACCAGCGTGCCCGCCGGGATGCGGACCTGCTCACGCAGGGGAAGTGCGCGGTTGCGCGGATGTAATCCGCGTTGTTGGCCGCGATGCTGGCTACCATGAGCCAACACGTGGAGCTGAACTGGAGCGAGCTGGGGTTGAGCGAGCTGCTACCGACCGGGACGGTGACGTTGCTGCTAGCCGACGTCGAAGGGTCGACGCGGTTGTGGGAGACCCAGCCCGAGCAGATGACCGCCGCACTGGCCCTGTTGAACCGCACCGTCGACGAGACCGTTGCCGCCTATGGCGGGGTGCGTCCGGTGGAGCAGGGCGAAGGCGACAGCTTCGTGGTCGCGTTCGCTCGGGCCAGCGACGCGGTGGGGTGTGCGCTGACGTTGCAGCGCGCTCCGTTGGCGCCGATCCGGATTCGAATTGGGTTGCATACCGGCGAGATTCAGTTGCGTGATGAGGGCAACTATGCGGGGCCGACGATCAACCGCACCGCGCGGATCAGGGACTTGGCGCATGGTGGTCAGACGGTGCTGTCGGGAGTGACCGAGTCGTTGGTGGCAGATCGGCTCCCCGAGGGGGTGTGGCTGAGCGACTTGGGTAGTTATCCCCTCAAGGGTGTGACGCGTCCGGAGCGGGTGGTGCAGTTGTGCCACCCGGATCTGCGCAACGAGTTCCCGCCGTTGCGGGTGCGCAGTGCTGTTGTCTCACACAATCTTCCGGCACAGCTGACGAGTTTCGTTGGGCGCCAGGCCGAAATGGCTGAGTTGCGTCTGCTGGTGTCCGAGAACCGCTTGGTGACGTTGACGGGTGCGGGGGGAGCTGGTAAGACCCGGCTGGCGGTCGAAGTGGCCGGCCAGTTAACCGCCGAATTCTGCGAGGGGATTTGGTACGTCGATTTGGCGCCGATCACCAATCCCGCGGTCGTCCCGGTGACAGTCGCGCGCACGTTGGGTCTGCCCGATCAGCCTGGTCGCTCCACGATGGATTTACTGCTCTCGTTCTTCGGTGCGAAGAGAATGTTTCTGGTGCTGGACAATTGTGAGCACCTGCTCGATGCCTCGGGGGCCATGGTTGTGGAATTGCTCGGCGCCTGCCCGAATTTGACCATTCTGACGACCAGCCGTGAGCCACTGGGGCTGCCGGGCGAACTGAGCTGGCGAGTCCCGTCATTGCCGGTCGCCGGCGAAGCTGTGGAGTTGTTCGCCGATCGTGCTCGCCGGGCGCGGCCGGAATTTGCTGTAAGCGAAGACAATTCGCCACTAGCTCAGGATATCTGTGAGCGGCTCGATGGCATGCCGTTGGCGATTGAACTGGCCGCAGCGCGGGTGCGGGCGTTGTCGTTGCAGCAGATTCTGGACAGTCTGCACGACCGGTTCCGGTTACTGACCGGGGGAGCGCGGACCGCGGTGCGGCGCCAGCAGACCCTTCGGGCATCGGTGGATTGGTCGCATGCGCTGTTGACCGAGCCCGAACAAGTCTTGTTCCGGCGGCTGGCCGTCTTCGCGGCCGGTTTCGACCTCGACGCCGCCCAAGCCGTCGGGGTCGAGAACGACGTGGAGCTTTACCAACTCGTTGATCAGCTAAGCCTGTTGGTGGACAAATCTTTGGTGGTCGCCACCGAGACCGGCACCGGTATGCGCTATCGCATGTTGGAGACCGTGCGCCAATACGCGCAGGAAAAGCTCGGTGAGTCCGGCGAGGCCGACCAGGTCCGCAACCGTCATCGCGACTACTACACGGCCACGGCCGTCGGCCTGCATGCACAGAGTCCCCGCCTCGATGATCGCTTGGTGCAATGGGCCGGAACCGAAATCGAGAATTTGCGGGCCGCATTCGCCTGGAGTCGGGAGAATGCGGAACCCGGGACAGCCCTTCGGCTACTTTCCTCCTTGCACAGGTTCTGGATAAGAAGTGGGCGAATACGCGAAGCCCTTGCCGGCTTCGACGACGCATTGAAAGAGCAGGCGGCGATCGAACCGGCGGTATGGGTGCATGCGCTGACTGATCGCTGCGACCTGGCCGCCTGGGCCGGACTGCCAACAGATCTGAGCCGAGCGCAGGAGGCATTGAGTCAAGCGCGACAGCTGCGAGATCCAACACTCATCATCCATGCTCTCGTGGCTTGCGGGATGGGAGCTCTCGACAACTCCGAGGTCGGCCAGCCCTACCTCACCGAGGCGATCGAACTCGCTCGCGCCCGCGACGACCGTTGGAGTTTGAGCGTAATTTTCGCTTACCAAGCCGCCATGTACGTATACGCAGGAGAGCCGGTGGCGGCGGTCGCTGTCGCGGAAGAAAGCGCGAATCTCGCTGAGGCGTTAGGTGATTCGTTCGCCTCCTACGGTTCTCGGGTCTGGTTGGGGGCCGCACTGGGGCTGCTCGGGCGCCTGCCTGCCGCGACGGAGCTACTGCGAGGGTTGGTCGACGAGACACGCGCTGCCGAAGCTGTCACCTTGACCGTCTTTGCGCAGGTGACGTACACCAATGTGCTTGCCTACCAGGGCGAGGCAGCTGCGGCCGACAAAGCAGCGCGTTCGGCGCTGGCAGATGCGGAGGCGATAGGCGGGTTTTATGGAGATGCGGTGTACGGAGTGTGGGCGAACGCCGCCCTGGCAGCGGGCGACACCCACGCGGCCGTGCAGGCAGCACAAGAATGCCGGAGCCGTACAGTCCCGGTCCGGGATGCATTTCTGAGGACCTTCAACCCACTAGCCGAGGCCTCGCTGGCATCGGGAGATCTGACTGCCGCCCGTAGCTGGGCCGACGACACCGTTGCGGCGACATTCGGTGGCCACCAGGGCATTGCATTGTCGGCGCGCGCCATGATTGCACTAGCGCAAAACCAGCCGGACCAAGCCGAGCGAGACGGGCATGAAGCCCTCACCATCGCCGCGCGTACTCACACATACTTCCGAGTGCCCGACGTCTTGGAATGTTTGGCTCGGTTGGCGGCCGACCAGGGCAACCACCCATATGCGGCGCGCTTGCTGGGTTGCCCCCACGGCGTGCGGGAACGCACGTGCCAAGCGCGCTTGCCCATGTATCAAGCCGGTTATGAATCGACGGTGACAGGAGTTCGGGAAGTACTGGGTGAGAACGTCTTTGACGCCACATGGGCCGAAGGTGCCGCGTTGTCGACCGAAGACGCGATCGCCTACGCCCAACGCGGTCGAGGCGAACGCAAACGGCCCGCTTCCGGTTGGAGTTCTTTGACCCCGATGGAGCTCGACGTGGTGCGACTAGTTTCAGATGGCCTGGGCAACAGAGAAATTGGTGCGCGGTTGTTCATTTCACCGCGCACCGTGCAAAGCCACCTGACGCACGTGTACGCGAAGCTGGGCCTGACGTCGCGCGTGCAACTGGTGCAGGAGGCCGGTCGCCACTAGTGCTCGCGCCTACTTGCGGGCCACCACGAACCCGCGGATGATCGCCTCGACGTCGTTGCTCTCCGACACGGCCTGATCGGCCAGGCTGGTGATGATCAACTGCACCAGGTAGCGCTGGTTTGCCGGCGGGGCACTAGTCGGCAGCACCACCCGGTTCCAACTGCGCATCCGCGCGCTCTTGAGCTCATAGGTTCCTTGCACCATCGACGAGGGGAAACCATTGAAATCGGCCATGGAGGCGTCGAGTTGGTGAAAGCCTTGCGGCAGATCAGCATTGGCGTGCTTGATCGCTTCGGCCGGCTTGAACTGCCCGCGAAGTCGGAAGACCACCAGCAATGCCGCCGGGTAGTTGTCGCCTTTGGAGATCATGACCGCCTTGGACCCCTTCGGGTCACCGGCGCGCGGTTTCCAGCCCGCAGGGGTTGGGATCGACACCGTCAGGTCGGTCAGCTCGCTCGGCGCCACCGACTCTCCGAGGACCCCTTCGCCTTCCAGGTATTTGGACAGCGGGACGGGTGGCTCGGTCGGTTCCGGTGAAGTGCTGGTTGTCGACGACGTGGTCCAGATCGATTGATAGTCAGCGGTTTTCGGACCGCATGCCACGGAAGACAACGTCAACGCGGCCACCCCGAACGCAGCGGCACAAGCGCGTAGAACTCTGAGCGTCACAGAATTTCGCGCACCGTGTCGATCGGGCGGGCCAACCGGGTGCCCTTCGACGTGACCACGAAAGGCCGCTCGATCAAGATGGGGTGTTGGGCCATCGCGTCCAGCAACTCGTCATCGCTCGCGTCGGCCAGCCCGAGTTCGTCGTACAGGGACTCGCGCTTACGCACGGCGGCACGGACCTCGATGCCGGCGTCGTCGATCATGCGCACCAGTTCGTCACGGGAAGGCGGCGTCTTCAGATATTGAACGACCTCAGGCTCCAAACCGTTGTCCCGCAACAAGTCCAGCGTCTTGCGCGACGTACTGCACTTGGGGTTGTGGTAGATGACCGCGTCCGAAGCCATCTACGCGTCCCCGTCGAATAGCCCTGTGACCGAACCGTTTTCGAAAACCGCACGTATCGTGCTGGCCAACAACGGTGCAATCGACAGGACGGTCAGCTGCGGGAAGCGCTTCTCCTCGCCGATCGGCAACGTGTTGGTCACGATCACTTCGCGCGCACCGCAACCGGCCAGTCGTTCGGCGGCTGGATCGGACAGCACGCCATGGGTGGCGGCGATGATCACGTCCTTGGCGCCGTCGTCGTGCAACAGCTTGACCGCTCCGGCGATGGTGCCGCCGGTGTCGATCATGTCGTCGATCAGCACACAGGTGAGTCCGGCCACCTCGCCGACCACGCGGTTGGACACCACCTGGTTGGGCACCCGCGGGTCCCGGGTTTTGTGGATGAAGGCCAGCGGCACACCGCCGAGGGAGTCCGCCCACTTCTCGGCGATGCGGACCCGCCCGGAGTCGGGGGAGACCACGACCATGTTGCTGTCGGGATAGTTGTCGCGGATGTAGCCGGTCAGCAGGTTCTGGCCGCGCATGTGGTCCACCGGCCCGTCGAAGAAGCCCTGGATCTGATCGGTGTGCAGGTCGACTGTGACGATGCGGTCGGCGCCGGCGGTCTTGAGCAGGTCGGCCACCAGCCGTGCCGAAATGGGTTCGCGGCCGCGGTGCTTCTTGTCCTGACGGGCGTAGGGGTAGAACGGCATGACGGCGGTGATCCGCTTGGCGCTACCACGCTTGAGCGCGTCGATCATGATCAGCTGTTCCATCAGCCAGCGGTTGACCGGCGCCGGCGCCGACTGCAAGACGAACGCATCGCACCCGCGCACCGATTCGTGAAAGCGGACGAAGATCTCGCCGTTGGCGAACTCCCGCGCCGTCTGGGCGGTGACGTGCACGTCGAGCTCTTTGGCTACTTGCTCGGCCAGCTCCGGGTGGGCGCGGCCGCTGAACAGCATCAGATTTTTGCGATTATCGGTCCAGTCGTGGCTCACCGGGCTGCCCTTGCCGTGTCGGGATCTGAAAGGAAGGCACCATCGTACGATGGCGAAGCGCCTGGTTCTGCGTTCGGGTTATACCCAGGTTGTGTCACGGCGTCTGATCTGATTCCGCCGCGGCCTTCTGCGCCGCCTCTGCTGCTGCCGTCTGGGGCCGCTTGCGCTGTACCCAATCTTCGATGTTGCGCTGCGGGCCGGCCGACACGGCCAACGCACCCGGCGGGACGTCCTCGCGAACCACGGTTCCGGCGCCGGTGTACGCGCCGTCGCCCACGGTGACCGGCGCGACGAACATGGTGTCGGAACCGGTGCGCACGTGTGAGCCGATGGTGGTGCGTCGTTTGGTGACGCCGTCGTAGTTGACGAACACGCTGGACGCGCCGATGTTGCTGTGCTCGCCGATATCGGCGTCCCCGACGTAGGTCAGGTGCGGCACTTTGGTCCCGGTGCCGATGTTGGAGTTCTTGGTTTCGACGAACGCGCCCAGCTTGCCGTCGTCGCCCAGCACGGTGCCGGGCCGCAGGAAGGTGAAGGGGCCGACGGTGGCGCCGGCGCCGATGGTCGACGACGTGCCATGGGTGCGGCACACCGTGGCGCTGTCGCCGACGTTGACGTCGGTCAGCGTGGTGTCCGGTCCGACGACACAGCGGCCACCGATCTGGGTGCGTCCTAATAGTTGGGTGCCCGGGTGGATGACGGTGTCGCGGCCGATGGTGACGTCCACGTCGATCCAGGTGCTCGTCGGATCGATCACGGTGACACCGGCCAACTGATGGGCAGCCACGATGCGGCGGTTGAGTTCGGCGCCCAGTTCGGCAAGCTGGACGCGGTTGTTGACGCCCGCTACGACCGCGCTGTCGTCGATGTGGCGGGCGCTGACGGTGTGGCCGTCGCGGCGCAGGATCGAGATGACGTCGGTGAGGTAGAGCTCCTGCTGGGCGTTGTTGGAGCTCAGTCGGCCCAGTGCCGAGCGCAGTGGGGCGATGTCGAATGCGTATACGCCGGTGTTGACCTCGCGGATCCCTCGTTGCGAGGCCGTCGCGTCGGTCTGCTCGACGATCGCCATCACCTCGTCGTCCTGGGTGCGCAGGATGCGGCCGTAGCCGTGTGGGTCGCCCAGCGTGGTGGTCAGCACGGTCACCGCTGCCTCGGTGGTGCTGTGGGTGGCGGTCAGGTCGGCCAGCGTGTCGGCGTCCAGTAGTGGGGTGTCGCCCGCGGCGACTACGACGATGCCCGCGAAATCCTGCGGCAGGGCCGACAGGCCACTGAGTACGGCATGTCCGGTGCCCAGCGGTTGATCCTGCAGGGCGACGTCGATAGTGCGGCCCAGGTCGTTGGCCAACTCGGCGACCAGTGGGGAGATGCGCTCGTGATCATGGCCCAGCACGACGATCAGGTGCTGCGGCGCCAGCTTGGTCATCGCGTGCAGCGAATGCGACAGCATGCTGCGGCCGCCGAGGGTGTGCAGCACCTTGGGGGTGTCGGACCGCATCCGGGTGCCGGGCCCGGCCGCCAAGACCAGGACCGCGGTGTCACCACGAAACGTCATCAACTCCTCCTCTTACCCCGCTGAGCGTGCATGTCTGCACGTCGACACGCCGTCAAGATTGACATTTTGTGGACGCTCGCTGCAAAAAGACCGCCGCTGTAGCTCCGTCGCCAGGACTCGAACCTGAACTATCTGAACCAAAATCAGAGGTGCTGCCGATTACACCACGACGGATCGTTCATCAGCGGCTCGGAAGCCGCCCATGAGACTTTAGTCCGACTCCGCTATCGGCCGCGCGCGGCGGGAGGCGGTCGAGTCCTTTGCCCCGCTATCGGCCGCTTGCGGCGGGAGGCAGTTGAGTGTGCATCGTCGGCTTTCTGTGTGCAACCAGGGTTGGAAAATCGCGAAATTTCCGCCCTGGGCGCACACTCGACGCGGCGGGCGCACACTCGACGCCCTGGACGCACACTCGACGCGGTAAACGCCCACTCGAAGCCGCAAACGCACACTGGCTGCCGATACGCTGAGGGACGTGGCCGCACCGGAGAGAAGCCCGGACAAGGACAGGGATAAGGACAGGGAAGCGCGGACCCCGCGCGCCCGGATGACCGGTAGCGAGCGCAGACATCAGCTCATCGGTATCGCCCGATCGCTATTCGCCGAACGAGGCTACGACGGCACCTCGATCGAAGAGATCGCCCAACGCGCCAACGTGTCCAAGCCCGTCGTCTACGAACATTTCGGCGGGAAAGAGGGTCTCTACGCCGTCGTGGTCGACCGGGAGATGTCGGCGCTGCTCGACGGCATCACGTCCTCGTTGACCAACAATCGGTCCCGGGTCCGCGTCGAACGGGTCGCGCTGGCGTTGCTCACCTACGTCGAAGAACGCACCGACGGCTTCCGCATCATGATTCGTGACTCGCCCGCCGCTATCAGTTCAGGCACCTATTCCAGCCTGCTCAACGATGCCGTCAGCCAGGTCAGCTCCATCCTGGCCGGTGACTTCGCCCGACGCGGCCTGGACCCGGGCCTGGCGCCGCTGTATGCCCAGGCGCTGGTGGGCTCGGTGTCGATGACCGCGCAGTGGTGGCTGGACACCCGGGAACCCAAGAAAGAAGTTGTGGCCGCGCACCTGGTCAACCTGATGTGGAACGGCCTGACTCACTTGGAAGCCGACCCGCAGCTGCAGGACGAATAGCCTCCGGCGCAAGAACTTCGCAAGTGCCCGCTGTTGTGATCGGTAGCAGCATGGGCGCGATCCACTTGCTGGGTGGCGACCCGCACGGGACCAGCCAGGAAAGGAACCACCATGAACCGGTCAATCCCCGCTATCAAGGCAGCAATGCTGGGGTTAGCAACAACAGCCTTGCTGTGGGGCGGCGCCGAACTAGGCGCGCCTATCGCCCAGGCCGAGCAAGGGAACTGCCCGCGTTTGCAAGCCTGCACCACCTGGTGCCCCGGCGATCCCAACCCGGCCGGGCGGCCCGTCCCCTGGGACGGGGGCGTCTGCCACGACTACTACTGGGACTCCTATGGCGTGCATGACGTGGGCACCGGAGCCTTCTACTCCTGGGCCAACATGCCCTGGTAGCTCCCACCGCAGCCATTGACTCTGCGTCTGGGGCGGAAAAGTTCGAGTAGGTCGCGCCCGCAGCGCAGAATCAACGCTCGAACGGCCGCCCCTAGAATGGCGAGATCATGACCGCACCGGGGGCTGCACGCCCAGATTCCCCGATCGCGGGGCTCGTCGAATTGGCGCTGAGCGCACCAACTTTCCAACAGCTCATCGAGCGTGCCTCCGATCGTCCAGACCAATTGCCGCTGGTCGGCCCAGCCAGCGCGCGACTTTTCGTGGCCAGTGCACTGGCCCAGCAGGGCCCGTTACTGGTGGTCACCGCCACCGGTAGAGAAGCTGACGACCTGAGCGCCGAGCTGCGGGGTGTCTACGGCGACGCCGTCGCCGCCTTCCCGTCCTGGGAGACGCTGCCGCACGAGCGGCTCTCGCCCGGCATCGACACCGTCGGCACCCGAATGATGGTGTTGCGCCGGCTGGCCCATCCCGACGACGCCCGCCTGGGTCCGCCGCTGCGGGTGGTGGTGACGGCGGTGCGCTCATTGCTGCAACCGATGGCGCCGCAACTGGGCCTGCTCGAGCCCCTGACGCTGACCGTCGGTGACGAGGCGCCCTTCGAAGAGGTGGTCCAGCGGCTTGTCGAGCTGGCCTACAGCCGAGTAGACATGGTCGGCCGACGTGGCGAGTTCGCCGTACGTGGCGGCATTCTGGACGTCTTCGCCCCGACCGCCGAGCACCCGGTGCGGGTCGAGTTCTGGGGCGACGAGATCACCGAGATGCGGATGTTCTCGGTTGCCGACCAACGGTCCATCCCGGAAATCGACGTCGACACGCTGGTCGCGGTCGCCTGCCGGGAACTGCTGCTCACCCCCGATGTGAGAGCGCGTGCGGGCGTACTCGCAGGACAACACCCAGTCTCCGAGAACACGGTGACCGGCAGCATCGTCGACATGCTGGCCAAGCTGGCCGAGGGGATCCCGGTCGACGGCATGGAAGCGCTGCTACCCGTCTTAAGGCCGGAAGATCACGCTTTGCTGACTGATCAGCTCGCCGACGGAACGCCGGTGCTGGTGTGCGACCCGGAAAAGGTGCGCACCCGCGCCGCCGACCTGATCAAGACCGGCCGGGAGTTCCTGGAGGCGTCGTGGTCGGTGGCGGCCCTGGGTACCGACGCTCCCGTCGACGTCGAGCAGCTGGGCGGTTCGGGCTTCGCCGAACTGGACGAGGTGCGGGCCGCGGCCGCCGCGAGCGGGCATCCGTGCTGGACGCTGAGTCAGCTGTCCGACGAGTCGGCCGTCGAGCTGGACATCCGGTCCGCGCCGTCCGCGCGAGGGCATCAGCACGATATCGACGGCATCTTCGCCATGCTGCGGGCACACGTCGCCACCGGCGGCTACGCCGCAATGGTTGCGCCCGGCACCGGAACCGCACATCGCGTGGTGGAGCGCCTCGCCGAATCCGACATTCCCGCAGGGATGCTCGAACCTGGCCAAGCGCCCAAGGCCGGCGTGGTAGGCGTGCTCAAGGGTCCGCTGCACGACGGGGTCGTGATACCGGGCGCCAACCTGGTCGTGATTACCGAGGCAGACCTAACCGGCAGTCGCGCCACCGCTGTCGAGGGCAAGCGGCTCGCGGCCAAACGGCGCAATACCGTGGACCCGCTGGCGCTGAACGCCGGCGACCTGGTGGTGCACGACCAACACGGCATCGGCCGGTTCGTGGAGATGGTCGAACGCACCGTCGGTGGTGCCCGACGCGAGTACCTGGTGCTCGAGTACGCGTCGAGCAAACGCGGTCAGCAGGCCGACAAGCTTTATGTCCCGATGGACTCGCTGGATCAGCTGTCCAGGTATGTCGGCGGCCAGGCGCCCGCGCTGAGCAAGCTCGGCGGCAGTGACTGGACCAACACCAAGACCAAGGCGCGGCGCGCGGTGCGCGAGATCGCCGGAGAATTGGTGGCGCTATACGCCAAGCGGCAGGCCAGCCCCGGTCACGCGTTCGCGCCCGACACGCCCTGGCAGGCCGAAATGGAGGACGCGTTCGGCTTCACCGAGACAATGGACCAGCTCACCGCGATCACCGAGGTCAAGTCGGACATGGAGAAGCCGATCCCGATGGACCGGGTGATCTGCGGCGATGTCGGCTATGGCAAGACCGAGATTGCGGTGCGGGCGGCTTTCAAGGCTGTCCAGGACGGCAAACAGGTCGCTGTGCTGGTGCCCACAACCCTGCTTGCCGACCAGCATCTGCAGACCTTCACCGACCGGATGGCCGGGTTCCCGGTGACGGTGAAGGGACTGTCCCGGTTCACCGACCCGGCCGAATCACGCGCGGTGGTCGACGGCATGGCCGACGGTTCGGTGGACGTGGTGATCGGTACGCACCGGCTGCTGCAGACCGGGGTGCGTTGGAAGGATCTGGGGCTCGTCGTCATCGACGAGGAGCAACGGTTCGGCGTCGAGCACAAAGAACACATCAAGGCGTTGCGCACCCACGTCGACGTATTAACCATGAGCGCCACTCCGATTCCGCGAACCCTGGAGATGAGCCTGGCCGGCATCCGGGAGATGTCGACCATCCTGACCCCGCCCGAAGAGCGCTATCCGGTGCTGACCTACGTCGGCCCGCACGACGATAAGCAAATTGCGGCAGCGCTGCGCCGGGAGCTGATGCGCGACGGGCAGGCCTTCTATGTGCATAACCGGGTCAGTTCGATCGACCAGGCTGCCGCGCGGGTGAAAGTGCTGGTGCCCGAGGCGCGAGTGGTCGTCGCGCACGGGCAGATGCCCGAGGACCTGCTGGAGACCACCGTCCAAGGTTTCTGGAACCGCGAATACGACATCCTGGTGTGCACCACGATTGTGGAAACCGGTCTGGACATCTCCAACGCCAACACGCTGATCGTCGAGCGTGCCGACACGTTCGGTCTCTCCCAGCTGCATCAGTTGCGCGGGCGGGTGGGCCGTAGTCGAGAACGCGGCTACGCGTACTTCCTGTATCCGCCGCAGACGCCGCTGACCGAGACTGCCTATGACCGCTTGGCGACCATCGCGCAGAACAACGAGCTGGGCGCGGGCATGGCGGTCGCGATGAAGGACCTCGAGATTCGCGGCGCCGGCAACGTGCTGGGCGTCGAACAATCCGGGCACGTCGCCGGCGTCGGCTTTGACCTGTATGTGCGGCTGGTCGGCGAGGCCGTCGAGGCCTACCGGGCGGCGGCTGACGGTCAGACGGTGACCACGCCTGAGGAGTCGAAGGACGTGCGCATCGACCTCCCGGTCGATGCGCACCTGCCGCCGGACTACATCGCTAGTGACCGGCTGCGATTGGAGGGCTATCGGCGGTTGGCCGCCGCGACGGGCGACAGCGACATCGCGGCCGTGGTCGAGGAGCTGATCGACCGTTATGGGCCGCTACCCGAGCCCGCCGAGCGGCTGGTGGCGGTGGCGCGGCTACGACTGTTGTGCCGAGCTTCCGGGATTACCGAGGTCAGTGCCGTGTCGGCGACGACGGTTCGGCTTTCGCCGTTGACGTTGCCCGATTCCGCGCAGGTACGCCTTGCGCGGATGTATCCCGGCGGAAGGTACCGCGCGACGACGTCGACGGTGCAGGTGCCCATTCCGCGGGCCGGCGGCATCGGCGCCGGACACATCCGCGACGTCGAGTTGGTGCAGATGGTGGCTGATCTGGTGACTGCGCTCGCTGGTAAACCGCAGCAAGATATTGGTATACAGAGCCCCGACGACGCGGCCAGGCCCACGTCGAGTAAGGAGCGGCAAGCTTGATGATTGTCGTCCTCGTCGACCCCCGCCGCCCGGCACTGGTGCCCATCGAAGCGATCGAGCTGCTCAGCGGCCGTGTGCAATACACCGAGGAGATGCCGATCGCGGTGCCCTGGTCGCTGCCCGACGCGCATCCGGCGCACACGGGGGAGGACGCTCCGGTTTTGCTGTCGTCGGATCCCAACCACCCGGCCGTCACCGCACGGTTGGCCGCTGGGGCGCGCCTGATCTCGGCGCCCGCGGGTCAGCGTGGGGAGCGATTGATCGATGCGGTGGCAATGATGGACAAACTTCGCACCGCGGGACCGTGGGAGAGCGAGCAGACCCACGACTCGCTGCGCAGATACCTGCTGGAAGAGACCTACGAGTTGCTGGATGCCGTGCACAGCGGCAACGTCGACCAACTGCGTGAAGAACTCGGCGACTTGCTGCTGCAGGTGCTTTTCCACGCGCGTATCGCCGAAGACGCGGCGCTGCTTCCGTTCACCATCGACGACGTCGCCGACACCCTGATCCGCAAACTCGGCAACCGAGTGCCCGGAGTTCTTGCGGGCCAATCGATTTCGCTGGAAGATCAGTTAGCTCAGTGGGAGGAAGCCAAGGCCGCGGAGAGGTTGGCGAAGGCCCGGGGATCGGTCCTGGACGACGTTCATACCGGACAGCCCGCACTGGCGTTGGCGCAGAAGGTGATTCAACGTGTCCAGCACGCTGGGCTGCCCGCGGAGCTGATACCCGTCGAACTCAGCACGATCACGCTTTCAGCGGAAGTCGATGCGGAAAACACGTTACGCGCAGCAGTTTTGGACTTCGTGGAGACGGTTCGGGGGGTGGAGAAAGCGATCGCTGCCACGCGTCGAGGCGACAGAGTCGCCGAGGAGCTTGATGTGACGCCGCTCGGGTTCGTCACCGAGGACGAGTGGCGCGCTCACTGGCCGCTTGGTGAGCTGGCCACCAATGAGCAGCCCGAACCGCAGCAGCCGGAAGCCGCAGCCGAGCCGGTTGAGGTTCCCAAGGAGTCCCGGCCGAAGAAACGCAAGGGCCGACGCTAGCGGCGATGTTTGCGGTGACTCAGGGGTTTTCCACATACATGCTGTTGAGACGCCATTAAGAAGCTGTAATCGATCTCAAATATATGTGCTGGAAGGCGCACTCGAGGGGCCACTCATCAAACACATGGGACGATGTTTGAGGCCGAACGGGATTAGAGGCCGCATGGGGAGACCAACAGGGAGAGTTTGTGTCGCCGAGACGCTGGTTGCGCGCGGTCGCCGTGATAGGGGCGACCGCGATGCTGTTGGCGTCAAGTTGCACCTGGCAACTCAGTCTTTTCATTCCTGAGGGGGTGCCGCCGCCGGCGGGGGATCCGGTGCCTCCGGTGGACACGCACGCGGTGGGTCGGCCCGCTGACCAGTTGCGCGAGTGGGCCGAGCAGCGCGCCCCTAAGTTGGAGATGCCCGTCATCGCATTGGAGGCCTACGCCTACGCCGCTCGCGTCGCCGAGGTGGAAAACCCGAAGTGCAATATCGCGTGGACGACGCTGGCGGGTATCGGGCAGGTCGAGAGCCATAACGGCACTTACCGTGGCGCGACAATAGAGGCCAACGGGGATGTGCGGCCCCCCATCCGCGGTGTTCGACTCGACGGAACCGGTGACACGCTGCGCATCGTGGACACAGACGCGGGTGTGCTGGACGGCGACGACGGCGTCGAGCGGGCGATGGGGCCCATGCAGTTCATTTCGGAGACCTGGCGTTTGTATGGTGTCGACGCCAACAACGACGGCGTCGCCAGCCCGGACAACATCGATGATGCAGCGCTCTCGGCCGCAGGTTATTTGTGCTGGCGTGGAAAGGATCTCGCGACGCCGCGTGGCTGGATCACGGCGCTGCGTGCCTACAACAACTCCGGCGTCTACGCGCGGGCGGTTCGGGACTGGGCGACCGCCTACGCGGCGGGTCATCCGCTGTAGCAGGATGATCCGGAAGCCCAGGCTTTAGGCTGAAGGCTGCCAGGACACGAAGGAGAATCCAGTGCCGATTATCGAGCAGGTCGGAGCCCGCGAGATCCTCGACTCCCGCGGCAACCCGACCGTCGAAGTCGAAGTTGCCCTGATCGACGGGACATTCGCCCGCGCGGCGGTACCGTCCGGCGCTTCGACCGGCGAGCACGAAGCGGTCGAACTGCGCGACGGTGGGGATCGTTACGGCGGCAAAGGGGTCAAGAAGGCCGTTCAGGCCGTGCTGGACGAGATCGGCCCGGCGGTCATCGGGCTCAACGCTGACGACCAGCGTCTGGTCGACCAGGCGCTGGTAGACCTTGACGGCACGCCCGACAAATCGCGACTCGGAGCCAACGCCATCCTGGGCGTCTCGCTGGCGGTCGCGAAGGCGGCCGCGGACTCGGCGGCGCTGCCACTGTTCCGTTACCTCGGCGGACCCAACGCGCACATCCTGCCGGTGCCGATGCTGAACATCCTCAACGGTGGCGCGCACGCCGACACCGGTGTTGATGTCCAGGAATTCATGGTGGCTCCGATTGGTGCGCCGAGCTTCAGCGAGTCGTTGCGCTGGGGCGCCGAGGTCTACCACGCGCTGAAGTCGGTATTGAAGAAGCAGGGGCTGTCCACCGGCTTGGGCGACGAGGGCGGTTTTGCCCCGGATGTCGCCGGAACCACCGCCGCGCTGGATTTGATCGGCCGCGCCATCGAGTCGGCTGGCCTTCGGCTGGGCGCCGACGTCGCGCTGGCCCTGGACGTCGCCGCGACCGAGTTCTACACCGACGGGACGGGATACAGCTTCGAGGGCTCGACGCGCACCGCCGAGCAGATGGCTGAGTTCTACGCTGGGTTGCTCGGCTCCTACCCGCTGGTCTCCATCGAAGACCCGCTATCCGAGGACGATTGGGACGGCTGGTCCGCGTTGACCGCAGCGATCGGTGACCGGGTGCAGATCGTGGGTGACGATCTGTTCGTCACCAATCCTGAACGCCTCGAAGAAGGTATCGAGCGTGGTGCGGCAAATGCGTTGCTGGTCAAGGTGAATCAGATCGGCACGTTGACCGAGACGCTCGACGCGGTTGCGCTGGCGCACCACAGTGGATATCGCACGATGATGAGCCACCGCAGTGGGGAGACCGAAGACACGACGATCGCCGATCTGGCGGTGGCGGTGGGTAGCGGTCAGATCAAGACCGGCGCCCCGGCGCGCAGTGAACGCGTCGCCAAGTACAACCAACTGCTGCGGATTGAAGAGGCGCTGGGAGATGCGGCCCGGTACGCCGGTGATCTGGCGTTCCCACGGTTTGCGGTGGACGCGAAGTAGCTTGCCCGCCAAGCCCGATCCGAAGCGTCGCTCCCCGGCCTCACGGCCGGGGAAGCCCGGCGATTCGGCTCGGGGCCGTCGCGGAAGCGGTTCGGCGCAGTCACATTTCAAGCCGCTTTCCAAACCCGCGTCCAAGCCGCACTCCAAGCCTGCGCAGACCGCGCCCGATGATTCGCGTCACACGAACTCGCTGCAGGAACATGTCGTCGAACCGATCAAGCGGTCGTTCACGGAGTCTGTTGAGCAGCGGTCCGATCAGCGGCTGGGCTTTACCGCGCGACGCGCAGCCATTCTGGCCGCGGTGGTATGCGTGCTGACGTTGACCATTGCCGGGCCGGTGCGTACTTACTTTGCCCAGCGCACTGAGATGGCCCAGTTGTCCGCGACGGAGGCCGCCCTGCGCCACCAGATCGGGGAACTGGAACAGCGCAAGGGACAACTGGCCGATCCGGCGTACATCGCTGCCCAGGCGCGCGAGCGGCTCGGCTTTGTTAAGCCCGGGGACATTCCGTTCCAGGTGCAGCTGCCCCCGTCGGCTGCGGTGGCTCCGCAACCCGGCAGTGAGGCGGCAACCCAGGGCAAGAACGAACCCTGGTACACGTCGCTGTGGCACACCATCGCCGATGCGCCGCACCTGCCGCCAGCAGCGACACCCGCACCGGCGCCGCCGAGTCCGACGGCTCCCGGTGGTTGATCGCGTCGACTTGGAGGCGGTGGCGCGCCAGCTTGGCCGTGAACCACGCGGGGTGCTCGAAATCGCCTACCGATGTCCCAACGGGGAACCCGCGGTCGTGAAGACCGCGCCGAAACTCCCTGACGGAACGCCCTTTCCGACGTTGTACTACCTGACGCATCCGGTGCTCACCGCTGCTGCAAGCAGACTGGAGACCACCGGGCTGATGCGTGAGATGACCGAAAGGTTGGGTTACGAACCGGATTTGGCCGACGCCTATCGGCGGGCGCATGAGTCGTATCTGGCCGAGCGTGATTCGATCGAGCCGTTGGGGACCACGTTTTCTGGTGGCGGGATGCCGGACCGGGTCAAATGCCTGCATGTGCTGATCGCCCATTCGTTGGCCAAGGGCCCGGGAGTGAACCCGTTCGGGGACGAGGCGTTGGCATTGTTGGCAGACGAACCGGGTACGGCCCCTTTGGTTGGGGGTGGATGGGTGTGAGTCGGCTGGCCGGAATTGACTGCGGTACCAACTCAATTCGCTTGTTGATCGCTGACGTCGTCGATGGCCGGTTGCATGATGTGCACCGGGAGATGCGGATCGTGCGGTTGGGTCAGGGCGTCGACGCCACGGGACAATTCGCTGTCGACGCGATTGCCCGTACCCGGGTTGCGTTGCTCGACTACGCCGAACTGCTTCGCGCGCACGGCGTCGAGCGGGTGCGGATGGTCGCCACCTCCGCGACTCGCGACGCGGCCAACCGTGATGTTTTCTTTGCGATGACCGCAGAGGTGTTGGGGTCGGTTATTGCCGGGTCGGTTGCCGGGGTGATCAGCGGCGCGGAGGAGGCTGAGCTTTCGTTCCGGGGGTCTGTTGGTGAATTGGGTAGTGCCGGTGCGCCTTTCGTCGTGGTAGACCTGGGTGGTGGTTCGACGGAGATCGTGTTGGGCAAGGCCGGCGACGAGGTGGTGGCGAGTTTCTCGGCCGATATCGGTTGCGTCAGGTTGACCGAGCGTTGCCTGCACTCGGATCCGCCGACGACGTCGGAGATCGACGCGGCGCGCGCAGTGGTGCGAGAGCGACTCGGGGAGGCGCTGCGGGTGGTGCCTGTAGAGGGGGCTCGGACCTGGGTCGGGCTGGCTGGGACGATGACCACGCTGTCGGCGTTGGCGCACAATATGACGACGTATGATGCTGGGGTTATTCATCTTTCACGTGTGCCGCGTAATGAGTTGTCGGTGGTGTGCGATCGACTGATCGGCATGACCCGAGCCCAGCGTGCGGCATTGGGTCCAATGCATGAGGGCCGCGTCGATGTCATTGCCGGTGGGGCGATCGTGGTGCAAGAGTTGGCGCGTGAACTGTATGACCGTGCCGGAATATCGGAGCTGATCGTTAGCGAGCACGACATCCTGGATGGGATTGTGTTGTCAATTGCGCAGTGACTGACGGTGGTTGAGCGCCTCGAGTCTCGCCGCCCGATGCCTACGCCGCCCGATGCCGCCGCGCCCCCGCTGAGGTGTGTGTGCAGTTGCCCGGCTCTGCGCGACAACTTGGGCTTGCAGCGTGTGGTTGGTCGCGTGGGCTGCGGTGGCCGGTGGGGGACATATACATTTTTGCCCGGCTCTGCGCGACAACTCGATGCCCACCGCAATCTGCCCCACGACACCAGACCTGGCGCCCGTCGCACCACCGGAGGGAGGGAGGCATATACATTTTTGCCCGGCTCTGCGCGACAAGCTAATCCCAACTGCCTTTGAGGTCAGTCCTATTCAGAGCTCGCGCCGCTGCGCGCAACGCCAACACACGGTCGCGGATTCGGTACTCGGTACCGCGCGGCATGTAACCCGGTCCGTACCGGCCTCGCCCGATATGACATACGCGCCCTCGGGCAACCTCCCAACGAAGCGCATCAGAGATAGCCTTCGATACCCTTCCTTTGACGCAAAAGCCGTGATAGTCAAGGGTTTCGATCAGATCGTTGATGGTCGCCGGACCGTGCAGCGCCATGTGCCAGGTGAGCACGTATCGAAGCTCGGTTCCACGTAATCGCAGACTCATGGCCGAACCATGGCACGGCACCGGAGTGCCCGCCAGTCACTTGTTAGTTACCGCTGGAAGTTGTCGCGCAGAGCCGGGCAAAAATGTATATGTCCCCCACCGGCCACCGCAGCCCACGCGACCAACCACACGCCGCAACCCCAAGTTGTCGCGCAGAGCCGGGCAAAAATGTATATGTCCCCCACCGGCCACCGCAGCCCACGCGACCAACCACACGCCGCAACCCCAAGTTGTCGCGCAGAGCCGGGCAAAAGTGTATATGTCCCCCACCGGCCACCGCAGCCCACGCGACCAACCACACGCCGCAACCCCAAGTTGTCGCGCAGAGCCGGGCAAAAATGTATATGTCCCCCACCGGCCACCGCAGCCCACGCGACCAACCTCACGCCGCATCCCCAAGTTGTCGCGCAGAGCCGGGCAAATATGTATATGTCCCCCACCGGCCACCGCAGCCCACGCGACCAACCACACGCCGCAACCCCAAGTTGTCGCGCAGAGCCGGGCAAAAATGTATATGCCTCCCTCCGGTGGTGCGACGGGCGCCGGGTCTGGTGTCGTGGGGCAGATTGCGGTGGGCATCGAGTTGTCGCGCAGAGCCGGGCAAAAATGTATATGTCCCCC
>NZ_LZLS01000191.1 GCF_001673365.1 Mycobacterium asiaticum | reverse complement strand
CGAGAAGAACCCGGTGAACGCCTCGACGCCGATGTTGCCCAGCGATGCGAAACCCTGGATAGCGACCAGGGAGCTACCGGACAAAGTCACGAAGCCGACGATCGCAGCGGTGCCACCGACGACCGCCATGGCGCCGGTGCCCATACCGATCTGAGCGATCAACCGCAAGGTCTCCTTGCGGTAGTAGTGAATCGCGTGCGGGATCTGTCCGAGGCTGGTCAGGATGAACCAGGCCAGCTGCCCCGATTCGTCCAGTCCGCGACCGACGCTGCCGACGTAGCGGTTGACGTTGGCGACCGCCCGCGGAAACCGGGACCGAACTACCGCTGATGTCGACATGTCAGTGCCCCGTCCCGAATCGCACACCGATCGTGGTCAAGATGACGTTGACCGCATACAGAGCAACCACACACAGCACCACGGTCTCGTTCACCGCGGTTCCCAGGCCCTTGGACCCACCGCGGACGGTTAGCCCGCGATAGCAGCCGACCAGGCCGGCGATCAGTCCGAACGTCGCCGCCTTGATCATGGCGATGATCACCTCGGGCAATCCGGTGATGGTCGTGAGGGTGGCGAGATAGGCGCCGCCGGAGACGTTCTGCAGGTACACGCCGAACAGGTAGCCACCGACCAGACCCACGGTGATCACCAAGGCGTTGAGCAGTGTGGCGATGACGGTCGCGGCGATCACCCGGGGCACCACCAGTCGGTGGATCGGGTCGATCCCGAGCACTTCCATGGCGTCGATCTCTTCGCGGATGGTGCGGGCGCCGAGGTCAGCACAGATAGCGGTGGAGCCGGCGCCGGCAACCACCAGCACGGTGGTCAACGGTCCGAGCTGGGTGACTGCGCCGATCGCCGCGCCGGCCCCGGACAGGTCCGCGGCACCGAACTGAGCGAGCAGCACGTTGAGCGTAAAGATCAGCAGCACGGTCAGGGGGATGGAGACCATGATCGTCGGCAGCAGGGCCACCCGCATGATGAACCAGCACTGCAGGATCAGTTCCCGCCACTGGAAAGGCCGACGGAACAGGGCGCGCCCGGTCAGCACGCACATCCGGAAGAACCCGCCGATCATCGTCAGCGGTGTCTCGAGTTGATCGCGGACGTAACCCACCAGGTGTGGGCGCGACGATGTCGTCACGATCTCCCCCTCACGGCAGGGCCACCTCTGTCGCAGCGTCGCGGCGGACGGTGTGGCATGCCTCCTCCTTGCCCGACCCTATGTGTGTGACCAACGGCTCCCTACCCGCAGGTAGTAACGGAGACCACAGGAATGTACCCGATGGTCGGTCACGTGTGTATAGCAACTCAACAATTAACATTGCGTCAGCACCCAGCAAACATCTCGACCCTGCTCATCCTTTCTTGTCCAATCTGAATTACGTTCAACCTGAATCACTTTGACGGACTGTAGCCGCTCCGTACCGCAAACGCAGTTCAGTCTTGAGCACCTTCCCGGCGGGGTTGCGGGGCAAGGTCTCCACGATCTCGAGCGCCTTCGGGTGCTTGTACCGCGCGAGCCGCTCGGTCAGGTACTCATCTAGCTCTTCGATCGCGAGGGGCCCATCCGTTACAGCGGCTACCGCGATCGGTACCTCACCCCATTTATCGTCCGACCGGGCGATGACAGCCGCTTCGATAATGCGGGGGTGACCCGCCAGGACGTTCTCCACCTCGGCGCAGTAGATGTTCTCGCCGCCGGAGATGATCATGTCCTTCTTACGGTCGACTACCCAGACATAGCCGTCGGCGTCCATCCGGACCAGGTCCCCGGAGTGGAACCATCCCCCGGTGAATGCTTCCGCGGTCGCCTCCGGGTTGTTCCAGTAGCCGCTCATCAAAGTCGGTGCGCGGTAGACGATTTCGCCGACTTCGCCAACCGGGACGTCGTTCATCTCGTCGTCGACCACGCGCGCGGCGACCGTCGGGATCACCCGCCCGACCGATCCACGTTTGCGGATGGCGTCGTCGCCGAGCAGCATGCAGGTGACCGGGGACATCTCCGTCTGGCCGAACGCCGCCAATATCTGGGCACCGGGGAATATCTCGGACATGCTGCGCAGCAACACATCTGGCGCCGGGGCCGCACCCCATGACATCGCCCGCAACCGCAGGTCGCGCGGCTTTGCCAACTGCTCCGCGCACACCGCCTGCCACTGGGCGGGCACCAGAAATATGCCGGTGACCTTCTCGGCTTCCAGCACGTCGAGCAACTGTCCCGGCTCGAATGCGCCGAGCGGATAGATCACCGTCGGTACGCCGAGCAACATCCCGGTGAGCATGTTCCCGATGCCGGCGATATGGAACAGCGGGACGCCGATGAAACCGACGTCGTTGTTGAGGTCGACCCCGGTGCTGTAGAGCATGGTCATCGTCTGGCCGGTCAGGTTGGCGTGGGTGAGCACCGCCCCCTTGGGCCTTCCGGTGGTGCCGGATGTGTACATGATCAGCGCCGGCGCTTCGTTGGGGATGTCGACCGGGGCAGGCGGTTCGGCCGCCTCATTCATAAGGTCTTCATAGAAAAGGACAGCGTCTTCGGCGGCGTCTGCCGAAGGGGTGCCGGCCACCACTACGGTGTCGAGCAACGGCGCGATGTTGCGAACGCCAGTCGCTACCGGGGCCAACACCTCCTCGGTGATCACGACGCGGGCGCCGCTGTCGTCGACCAGGAAGGCGATTTCGGCCGGAGTGAGCCGGAAATTCAGCGGGACCGCGATCGCACCGAGAGCGTTTGCGGCCAACACGGCCTCGACGAACTCGGGCCGGTTGAGCATCAGGATCATCACGCGATCCCCGGGGCCGACCCCGCGGCGACTCAGCGCCCCGGCCAGCGCCTGGACCCGAGTTCGCAGATCAGCCCACGTGGTGGTGCGTCCCAAGAACCGCAGCGCCGTGGCCTGCGGCTGCATCATCGAATGCCGCTCGAGTTGGTTGACCCAGTTCTGTCGACGAGCAAGGTAAGGCTGCTCGGGTACTTGCGCTGGGGCACTTCCCGAGGCTGGATTCAGGTCGCCGGCCAGTTGCACGGTCAACTCGGTCCCCTCAGATCCCTTCGATGTCTCTGTTCACATCCGCACCGCTTGCGTCAGGCTGATATTTGATAAAACATGTGTTGTCTGGGTCACATTAACGGCCCTGGAAGTCCTTAACAAGACCTGAGCAAAGACCCGATGATTCGCTGAAAGGCCTGGCAGGCCCACGTGAACGCACCGTTATCGGCTGCAGCATCGTCGAAGCCGCGACGCCGTCGGCCGCTGCGCCGGGCACAGCTTTCCGACGAGGTTGCCGGTCATCTCCGGACCGCCATCATGTCCGGGACGCTGCGACCGGGAACGTTCATCCGCCTCGATGAGACCGCGGCCGAACTCGGGGTCAGCATCACGCCGGTGCGCGAAGCGCTGTTGAAACTACGCGGCGAGGGCATGGTGCAGCTGGAACCGCACCGCGGCCATGTTGTGCTGCCGCTGACCCGGCAGGACATCCAGGACATCTTCTGGCTGCAGGCCACCATCGCCCGAGAGTTAGCGGTCGCCGCCACCGAACGCATCACCGAGCTGGAGATCGCCGAGCTGGAACGCATTAACGACCTGCTGGCGGCCGCACTTGCCCCCGGTGACGGAGCCGTCGACGCCGAGGCGATCGCGTCGCTGGAGTTCTCGTTCCATCGCGTCTTCAACCAAGCCAGCGGACGGATCAAACTGGCGTGGTTCCTGCTCAACGCGGCCCGCTACATGCCGGCGCAGCTGTTCGCCGCTGACCCGCAGTGGGGCGAGTCCGCGGTAGACAACCACCGCAGCTTGATTGCCGCGTTGCGCACCCGCGACGCCGTCGCCGTCGTCGAACAAACCGACTGGCAGTTCACCGACGCCGCCCAGCGACTCACCGACACCTTGGCTAAGACCGGGATCTTCAGCTCTTCGGGTTAGCGGACTCGTTCCACTTACGCCGAGCGTCACGCCAGCGCGACGCCGCGCGTCGAGTGTCACCCCAGCGTGACGAGAGCGGCTACAACTAGCCAGCGAGTTGCTCGGCGCGCGCTTTGACGTTGGACGCGAGTTGCTCGAGCACGTTGTTCAGCATCATCTTCACCATGGGCGGAGGAACCGGAAAGCTGGGTTCGACATCGATGTCCACCGTGAGCAAGCTGCTGGGACCCGTGGCCACCACGCTGAACAGCTGCTCCTGCTTGGTGAACAGGTCGCCCTGCTGCATCACGGTCTGAATCTGGTTCTCGCCCGGGTAGTACACCGCGTGGATGTAGACGCCTTGAAAGCCATTGACATTGGTGTCCAGACGCACCTGGCTCGCGCGGCCGTCGTCGTAGCGGGCCAGCACCCAGGCGCCCTGAATGCCTTCATTCCACTCCGGGTACCGCTCGATATCGGAGACGATGCCCATGATCGCGCCGGCATCGGCGCTGACCTCCACCGTCTTGCTCATAACTGGCATTGGCGAAGCATACGTGCGGCGTCCCGTATCTAATCCAAGCGGTTAATTCACACAGGCCGTGGCCAGCAGCGCGCGGATGGCGTCGGGAATCGGGACCGGTCTGCGACTGGCTCGGTCGACGTAAACGTGCACCCAGTGCCCCAGTGCGGCGATCGGCTGCGGCTGGTCACCTTGCTGTTCGGCTTTGAATATTCCGAGTCGATAGGTGACGCTGCTGCGGCCGAGACGAGTCACGGCCAGCCCCACCGCAAGGCTTTCGGGGAACGCCAGTTCGGCGAAGTAGCGGCAGCCCGACTCGGCCACGATGCCCAGCTCGGGAATCGTCAACGGATCGACCCCGGCGCGGGTCGCGATCCAGCCGTTGATCGCGGTATCGAACAGTTGGTAGTAGACCGCGTTGTTGAGGTGGCCGAACATGTCGTTGTCGGCCCATCGGGTCAGCACCGGCCACCGAACCGGGAAATCGGCGCTGGTCAGCTTCTGCGCATCCGGGATGGACGTCATGGTTGTATTCCAACATGATTCACATTCGGGGAGCGGTGTTGGAGCGCATCGGTGCGCCCCGCCCCTACACCGAATCCCGTCCGATCAGCGTCGTCGACGTCGACCTGGATCCTCCGGGCCCCGGCGAGGTGGCGGTGCGTATCGAAGCCGCCGGGGTATGCCACTCCGATCTGTCGGTTGTGGACGGCAACCGGGTGCGTCCAGTGCCGATGCTGCTCGGTCATGAAGCGGCGGGAATCGTCGAGGAGTTGGGTGCCGGGGTCGACGATTTGTCCGTCGGCCAGCGGGTGGTGCTGGTGTTTCTGCCGCGCTGCGGGCACTGCCGGGCCTGCGCCACGCAGGGCCTGACCCCTTGTGAGCCGGGCAGCGTGGCCAATAACGCCGGGACGCTACTCGGCGGTGGGATCAGGCTTGGCCGCGACGGCCAACCGGTGCGTCACCACCTGGGTGTCTCGGGTTTCGCCACGCATGCGGTGGTCAACCGGGCCAGCGCGGTTCCGGTGCCATCCGAGGTGCCACCCGATGTGGCGGCACTGCTCGGCTGCGCGGTGCTCACCGGCGGAGGCGCGGTGCTCAACGTGGGCAACCCCCGGCCGGGCCAGTCGGTCGCCGTCGTCGGACTCGGAGGCGTCGGCATGGCGGCAATACTCACCGCGCTCACCTTCCCCGACGTCCGTGTGCTTGGCATTGATCGGGTACCCGAAAAGATCGCCGCCGCAAGCGCTTTGGGGGCGCACGAGACCTACACTCCGGAGCAGGCCGAGGGTGTCAAGGCCGACATCGTGGTCGAGGCGGTAGGTCATCCCAACGCCCTGGAATCCGCAATCGGGCTGACCGCACCCGGCGGACGCACCATCACCGTCGGGCTGCCTGGTCCTGACGCCCGAATCAGCCTGTCGCCGTTAGGTTTCGTCGCCGAGGGCCGCGCCCTGATCGGAAGCTACCTGGGTTCGGCGGTGCCCAGCCGCGACATTCCGCGGTTCGTCTCCCTCTGGCAGTCCGGCCGCCTGCCGGTGGAGTCGCTGGTGTCGTCGACGATCCGGTTGGACGACATCAACGAGGCGATGGACCATCTCGCCGACGGCACCGCGGTGCGTCAGCTCATCACGTTTTGAAGGCCTTCGTCAGCGCTTCACCCTGCAAGGCGAAGAGCCGCTGCGATGTTTTCCATTCCGGCAGCAGGGAATCAAATCCATGGCACGCACCGGGGAAGACGTGCAGCTCGGTGGAGACGCCGGCCGACAGCAGGGCGAGCGCGTACTCCACCGCCTCGTCCCGGAACGGATCGACTTCCGCACACGTGATCAATGTTGCCGGTAGACCGGCCAATTGGGCTCGCCGGCTGGGCACGGATTGCGGTGTGGGCAATTGGCCGCCCAGGTAGTGACGCCACATGTGTTCGGCGCCCTCACCGTCGAAGGCCGGCGTGGCACGAAACTCGGCTTTGGACGCGGTAGGACGATCATCGAGTACCGGTTGGTGCAGCAATTGAAAAGCCACTGCGGGCAGTTCGCCGTCGGCGGCCCGGTGGGCCAGGCCGGCAGCGAGCGCGGCACCTGCGCTGCTGCCCGCGACCGCAATGCGGCCGGGATCGATCTCGAGTCGGATTGCATTGTCGACGACCCACTTTAGGACGGTGGCCGCGTCCTCAAGTGCCGCGGGGAAGGGGTGCTCGGGTGCCAGCCGATAGTCGACCGACACCACGCAACATCTTCCGCGACGCGCGAGCTCCAAACATTGACGGTGGTCGGTGTCCAGGTTGCCCAACGCGAAACCACCGGCGTGGCAGTAGATCACGGCAGGCGCCGGCGCAGCGCCGCCTCGGTAGATGCGCACCGGAACGGTATCGGCGACCCCGTGCTCGATGCTCACCCCGGCGATGTCCGCGCGCATTGCGGCGCGACGCTGATTCATCGACTCCCGGATCAGCGGGATCGCCTCGGCCGTAAAGACCGTTCGATTTACCGCGACAGCACGCAGTTCGGGATCGAGCCTCTCACCGCCCGCGCTCAGCGGATTTGCAGGCATTGCCCACCGTCGACGACGAGTTCGGATCCGGTGATGAACGAAGCCTCCTCCGACACCAGAAACGCCACCGCATCGGCAATTTCGGCGGGCCGGCCCAACCGACCGAACATCGCGACCGCGGCCAGTCGCTGCTGGGTGTCCTCATCGAGCATCGCAGTAGCGATCGGGCCGGGAAATACCGCGTTTACCCGGATGCCCGCGGACCCGAGTTCGGCTGCGGCAGTTTGCGTCAGACCGCGCAGGGCCCACTTCGCCGATCCGTAGGCGCAGTGCTGCGGAAACGGGCGGATCGCCCCGGTGCTGCAGATGTTGACAATCGCCGCGTTCTCGGCCTGTTGCAGGTGCGGCAAGGCGGCGCGCATCCCCAGGAACGCCCCCAAACAGTTGACGCGCCAGGAGTTTTCGAAGTCTTCGATGGTCTCATCGACCAACGGTGCGCGGTGCAGCAGCCCGGCATTGTTGACCAGGGCGGTCAAGTCCCCAAACCGGTCCACGGTGGCGGTTACCGCTGCCTCCCATTGCGTCGCGTCGGCGACGTCCAGCGATATTCCCACTACCTCGTCGTCGCCGGATTCAGCGACCGCCGCGCCCAGTTCGTCGCCTCTAATATCGCAGGCAGCTACCGAATACCCGTTGGCCCGAAGTCGATTGACGATCGCCCAACCTTGTCCACCGGCGGCTCCGGTGACCAGCGCGACCCGTGTCATGGTGACATCTCCTCCGGTCTGTCGCTAAGTCCCGTGCCGGTAATGAACCGGCATCGCCGGCGACGAAACAACCAGGTGCCGTCGCGGCATACCAGATCGTCATCGTAGAGCGCCAATCGCATTTGGTGCGTAAGGGCTGCGTATCGGCATTGGACGAACAGAACCTGCGAGCGTGCCGACGCGGTGTTGTCCTGGCCGACGTCGACCCGCGAGGCGCCGGTCAGGTGCAAGCCGTTGGGCGCTGCTCGGAACATTTCACCGATACCGTCACGGCCGGTGAAAACGGTTCCGTAAACCTCGAATTCGGCATCGTCAGCGAATAGTGTCAGACACCCCTCGATATCGTTGGCGTCGAGCGCGAGCGCATACGCGGCGAGTGTGTCCCGAATGGCGGCTGAATCACTCATTCTGAGGTCGCCTCACGCAAGTGCTCGGCAGCACCCCGGCGCAGCGCATGCGACGCCGAGGCCAGGGTGATCATCTGGAATCCGAGCTGCGCCATGGCTTTACCTGTGCTGCCGTTGCTGGCGTGGATTCCGCTGACCAGCCCGGCCGCGCTGGCCGCGCGGTGGATTCGTCCGATGGCATCGAGGACCCGCTCGTTGCGGGTGTCACCGACGACGTCGACGCCCATCGAGATAGCTAGGTCCGCCGGTCCGACGTAGACGCCGGTCAATCCCGGCACCGCGCAGATGGTTTCGATGTCAGCCAGCGCCGCGGCCGTCTCGATCATCGCGAACACGCTCGCCCGGGCTTCCAGTGCGGCGGGATCATGTCCGAGACTCGCCCGCAGTGGTCCGAAGCTGCGAACACCCGCGGGTGGGTAGCGGGTCGCGGCGACGGCGGCGGCCGCTTGGTCGGCGGACTCGATCATGGCGACGATGACGGCGTCGGCTCCCGCGTCGAGCACGCGTCCGATGGGTGCCGGGTCGGAATTCGGCAGCCGAACGGCGGTCGCGATAGGAACGTGCTCGAGGCGCCGCAATAGCCTCGCGATGTCGGCGTCGTCGAGATATCCGTGCTGAGCATCGAATCCGACGTAGTCGTAGCCGGTGGCCGCGAACTCCTCAGGACCGATCATGGTCGGTCCGGTGACCCAGCCGCCCCAAAGCGGCGCCGGCAAAGTCCGGAAGACACTCATCGGGCGACCGCAATCTTTACTCGGTCGGGCACCGGCCGGCAGGCCAGTTCGAACGCCGCCTGCACCTCGTCGACGGCGAAGGTGTGGGTGAGATAAGTCTCGAGTAGACCGGGCCGTTCGGCGGCAAACTTGGCTGCCTGTTCCAGGACGCGCCGACGGTCAAGTGTCACGCCAGATTTCAACGTCAGGTTGTTGCGCAGCATGACGCGCATGTTGATCGGGTAAGCCTCGTCGTCGGCCACGCCGAAGTAGAAGACCGTACCGCCCGGCGCCGTGGCATCGATGGCGTGGCCGAGGGTGGCCACCTGGTGGCCGACCGCCTCGATAACCACATCGGCGCGGTCGGTGGGAGCGAGTTGACTCACCCATCGGTCGCTGGTGGCCCGCACCGCGTCGTCGACGCCGAAAGTCTTCGACAGGGCTGCCCGATCAACGGGGTCGACTCCGGTTACCCGGCGCGCACCGGCAGCTTTGGCGACGTAGGCGAATAGCAGCCCGATCGATCCCTGTCCGATGATCGCGACGTGACGGCCGGTCAGATCCGGCAACTGCTCGCAGGCATAGAGCACACAGGCCAGCGGTTGCAGACCGACGGCCTGTGTCGGCGTGAGCGCGGGGTCATACGGTGCCAGCCCGTCGCCGTGGGTGACGACGAGTTCCATCATGCCGTCGAATGCCGAAGCCCAGCCGACGACGAGGTCGCCGGGCTGGTGGTCGGGGTGGCGGCTGGCGATGACTTCGCCAGCGACTTCGTGAATCGGGAAGCCGTCCTTTTCCGCGGCGCTGCGGCCGTCGTCGCCGGGCAGCCTGCCTTTGGCACCGCGGAAGGCGGGCAGGTCGCTGCCGCAGACACCGGCGGCCAGAAACCGCAGCAGCACATGACGATCCGCGAGGCACTGCGGGGTCTTATCCTCGATGTCGGTGCGCTCGAAGAGATAGGGGGCGATGATCCGGTAGGACCACACGTCAGACCTCCACCGGGATCTTGTTCCAGCCCCATTGGAAGCTTGACGGCAACCGGGTCGCATCGTCGCTGCGGATCGCGAAGTCGGGGACTCTGCGCAGCCATTCCTGCAGCAGGACAGCGACTTCCAGCCGTGCCAAGTGGTAGCCGAGGCAGAAGTGCTGACCGCGGCCGAACACCAGGGACCGTCTGATCGGTCGGTCCCAGATGAACTCGTCGGGGTTCGGGTATTCGCGCTCGTCCCGGTTGGCCGAGGCGAGCAGGGTGATGACACGTTGACCCGGCTCGATTTGCTGGCCATGAATGGTGAAGGGCTTGCGCGCGGTTCGGGCGAACCACTGCGCCGGCGCGCAGTAGCGCAGAATCTCCTCGCGGACGATCGGTACATTGTTTGCGAGATCGGCTGTCACAGCAGCCATCTGGTCCGGCCGCCGACTCAGTTCCCACAGGCCGTGCGCGACGATCTTCGGCACGGTTTCGGTGCCACCGATGAAGACGCACAGCATCTGGGTGGCGACCTCGATGTCGGTCAGTGCGCTGCCGTCGGGCAGGTGATAGGCCAACAAACCATCCACGATGGGCAGCGCGCTGCCGGTGCCGGCCCGGTGGCGCTCGACCACCGGCGTCAAGAACTGCAGATAGTTTGGGCGGGATTCGGATGTGTCCACGCCTTCGCCCGGTTCGGCCAGGCTGCCGGCATTGACCGCGGCGAGCACCTGCGGGGCGAGATCGGTTGAGATGCCCAGCAGATCGCACACCATCGACGCCGCAACGATGCCGCCGTATTCGCTGGTCAGATCAAAGGTGCCCTGCCCCAACAGCAAATCAAGACGTTCGTTGGCCAGCTCGCGGATTCTGGTTTCGAGCGCGCTGACCGAGCGTGGCCGAAACGGCTGGGAGTGAGCGCGGCGGATCTCACCGTAGAGGTCCGCGTCGAAGACCGCGTGGAACGGCAACGGATGCAAGGGTGGGTCGGCGACAGGACCGGAATTGTGTTGAGCCAGAACCGATGCCGGCGGAAGGGTGCCTTCCGATGCGACGAAGGTGCCGTCGTTGACTTCCAGTACCCGCCAGATGTCGTCGAAACGTGACAATGCGAAGGTGTCCCACTGGGGCAGGTAGTACACCGGATACTCGTCGCGCAGGGTGCGGTAGTACGGCAGCGGATCGGCCATCACCTTCGCATCGAAGGGATCGTAGGAAAAGCTCACCGCAGTGGGGATGGCGGTAGCGCCTGCAGGATGGAGTCCTCCCAGCCGTCGCGCAGGGCGGGTGCCACGCTCATCCAGGTGACGATTTCCGCTGGGGGGCTGTCCTTCCAGGACGGGTAGTGGTTGGCGAAGCACTCCCAACCCCCTTCGAGCGCCCAGTAGTGGATGACCTCGTTGAAGCGGAAGGTCGTGGTAAACGATCCGAGCCAGAGTTTGCCGGTGCTCTCCGACCACGGCACGTAAAGCCGTTCTAACTCGCGGATGTAGTCGTCCTGCCGGCCCGGCTTGGTCTGCATGATCTCTTGGATCACCACCGACGCATCGAAATTGGCGTCACGCAGCTGCGCCAGATTCCTATTGCTCGGCCCCGGGTACATGATGCGCCCCTCCCCCGAGGCGCCGATGTCGGACAGGAACGCCGACCACTTTCCGGCCGCCGCTTCGTGGCTGCCGCCGCGAGCTTGCGCGGCTCCGATCTTGGCGTAGTCAGCGAACGCGTCGATCTCCCAGATGATCGTCACCTGCGGCCAGTGACCGTTGAACGCGGTGGTCTCCCAGATCGAAAACAACCGCGCGCCAAGCTCTTCCATCATCGGCTGATAGGTGTCGACGAAGACCTCGGCGAAGCGGTCGCTCCGACCCGAACCCAGCTCGATCGTCTCATGCAGGTAAAGCAGGGTGTGCCGGTAGTACTTCTTCATGGCTTGCGGCTAGTCCAGCCACGCCGCGTCGGTGTACAACGTTTCCACGAGACTAACTGCGGAGCAGGGAATTTCAGCTGCGCGCAGTGCTTGTGCCTTGAATGCCCGCGCCGCAGCGCCAAGCTGGTACTCGGTCCTGGTCAGCCTCCGGTCAACACCGAGCGGTCGAGCGTCGCCCCACAGCGCCACTTCGGTCAACCGGTTGCCGAGGGCCGCGTGGACCAATTCTCGAACGCGGTCATCGGCGGTCAGCGCCTGGGCACTGACCGCCAGTCCCTGGCTCAGCGGTCCGTCAAGGTCCAGATCCTCCAAATCCGAAGCGAGATCCCCGACGTGGGCGCCGAGGATACGCAACGGCCGGTGGTCGCAGTGCGGCGGCAAGAGCACGTTGACCTGCCAACCCGCCATCACCCGGTCGAACAACCAGCCGCCGGCGGTCTGTACAGCATCGGCCGTGTCGGCGGCGATGACGTCCAGGCGGTGCCGCAGTAACTGGTCGTCCGAGCGAGTCCGCCGTGCCGCACCTCGCCCCGAGTGGCCGCTGATATCGAACGTTGGAGTGACCATCAATCCGTTCCTCTTACCAAATGGGCTGGGGGACAGCGTGACACTTTCGATTAAATTTGTAAAGGTTCGCCGGAAGGTCAGGGGGCGCGCCGAGCCGCGAGTTCGGCGAGAATCTCGTCGGTGTGCTGGCCCAGTTCCGGTGCCGCGGAACGCGCTGACCAGGGCGTCCCGTGAAAATCGGCCGGGGTGGCGACCATCGGCACAATCGATTCGCCGTCCGGAACGTCCACGATTCCGCCCGCGGCGTGAAATTGCTCGTCAGCGACGATGTCCTCCAGCGAATTGATCGGTGACCAGAAGAAATCCGGTTCGGCGGCGAACAGTTCCGCCCATTCGTCCAGCGATCTGGTAGCGAAGATTCCGTCCAGCGTCGCGATGAGTTCCACTGCGTTGGCCGCACGCGCGCGGGCATCGGCGTAGCGCGGATCCGACAGCCAATCGGGCCGACCGACGACCCGGCACAGCGCCGGCCAATGCCGGTTGACCTCTAGTCCGACGATCCAGAATCGACGACCGTCGCCGGCGGCGTAGTTGTTCATACACGGGTTGCCCATGGTCTCGCGTTGCCCGATCGCAATCGGTTGGCCGGTGAGCAGGTAGGTGTTGAGATCGAAGCTCACCGTGTAGGCGCCCTGGCGATACAGCGACGTGCTGACCAATTGGCCTGCGCCGTTGCGCTCGCGGGCCAACAGCGCCGCGCACACCGCTCCGGCCAGCGTCATCCCTGCCGAATGGTCGCCCATGCCGCCACGCTGAAATGGTGGGGTTTCGCCCGGGCGAGTCAATAGTTGGGCGATGCCGCCACGGGACCAGAACGCCGCGACGTCATATGCGGCGCGGTCGGCCTCCGGCCCGGTTTCGCCGTATCCGGTGATCAGACCGTAGACCAGCCGTGGGTTGAGCGCCGACACGCTTTCGTAGTCCAGGCCCAGGCGCCGTAATGCGCCCGGGCGCACGTTGGTGACGAAAACGTCGGCCTCGCCGAGCAATTCGAGCGCGGTGCTGCACCCGGTCTCGGTGGTCAAATCCAGCACGATGCTGCGCTTGGAGCGGTTGTCCATTTCGAACGGCGCATTCACGCCGAGGTCACAGCCCAGCATGCGGCCGAACATTCGGCCCGGATCACCGGTTGGTGGCTCGATCTTGATTACGTCGGCCCCCCAGTCGGCCAGGATGGCCGCCGCTGCGGGCCCCGCCACCCAGACCCCGAGTTCGACGACTTTGATCCCCTCTACCGGTCCTGCCATAAGTGGCACACTAATCAGCCGCTCTGCTGCGCCGGATCGGGACCGTTGACTCGTCCCGACGCGCCCAACAGCGATGCCTACACTCGTCACCATGAGCCTGGTAGCGGGCCGCGGCCCACTCAGCGGCGATCCCGCCGGACGCTTCGCACCACACATTCCCGACGGCGTCGTCTACATCGAACCGCATCCGCGCCGTATTCAGGCCGTCCGGAACGGGCGCACCGTGATCGACACCGAGTGCGCGCTGTTGGTGCACCGGCGAAACCAACCGCTCAGTTACGTGTTCCCCACCGACGTAATCGCCGACCTGCCAACCGAATCCGAGCCGGAAGCACCCGGCTACCTGCGCGTGCCGTGGGATGCCGTCGACGAGTGGTACGAGGAAGGCCGAAGGCTCGTGCACTACCCGCCGAATCCGTATCACCGCGTCGACTGCCGCCCGACCAAGCGGCGGCTACGCGTGTCGGTCAACGACATCCCGCTCGTGGACACAGATGACACCGTCATACTGTTCGAAACAGCTTTAGCACCACGGCTTTACGTCGACCCCAAGCATGTGCGCACCGATCTGCTCAGACGTACCGAAACATCGAGCTACTGCAACTACAAGGGATACGCGACGTATTGGGCGGTGGTACTAGACGGCACAACAGTCCAAGACGTCGCCTGGAGCTATGACGACCCGCTACCGGAATCGGCCCCCATCAAAAGGTATTTGAGCTTCGACGCCGCTCAGACGGAGCTTGTCGCGGAGCTACCGTAGTTGGGACGCCCCAGGCGCAGCTCGTGCTGGGCGATCATGTTGCGGAAAACCTCTAGGCTGCCGCCGTAGATTCCCATGGCCAGCGCCAATCGGAAGAGGTACTCGGCCGCACCGTCGTCGGCAGATCCCGCGGTATCGGTCGGCAGCGCGCCGGCCGGTCCCAACAGGTCGAGCAGTTCCACTGACAGGTCACGCATCGTCTGTCCGATTCCGACGCGTCCGAACATCCCTGGCGTGGACAGCGCGGCCTCCATTCGCGCGACACCGCGGCCCAACCGGTACGCCACCGACTCGTCCGCGTCGGCCACCAGAGCCGCCGCCAGGTCGAAAGCTTCGGCCATCAGCATCCCGTGGCCTGCCATTGCCGCGACATCCTGCAAGCCTTCGGCGTCGCGTTCAGTCAGCCCATGCTCGGAGTCCAGCGCCGAGCGCATCACCGTCCAGCCGCCGTTCACCTCACCGATCCGGTATAGGTCATCTACCCGCACATCGCTATAGAAGACGATGTTGGTGCGGTCACCGTCCAGGGTGCGGATGGGCTGGATCTCGATGCCCGGCGAATCGAGCGGTACCAGGAACATGGTCAGGTTCTTGTGTTTCGGCCCAGATGGATCGGTGTTGGTGAGCAGGAAGACGTACTTGGCGTTCTGCGCATTAGAGGTAAACATCTTGGAGCCGTTGATGACCCAGCTGTCCGCGTCGCGCACCGCCCGGGTCTTGCAGGTGGCGACGTCGGAACCGCCTTCGGGCTCGGTATAGCCCAGGCACAGGCGGATGTGACCGGATAGCACGCCGGGCAACACCAGGTCCGCGAGTTCCGGCGTGGCGAACTGTTGCAGAATGTGCGCGACGACCGATGTGGTGCCCCAGTGATACCAAGGCGTATGGGCGCGAGCGATTTCGAGATTGAAGATCCGGCGACGGACGGCAGTGAACCCGCCTTCGGATTCGGACTTCCAGTCCGCCGCAAGATATCCCGCTTCGCCCAGAGCCAAATGCACCTGCTCGTCAAAATTCTCGCCGAATTCGCGGTTGCGCCAACGCACTTCGTCCGTGACGTGCTCGGCAACGAACGCGCGTATGTCGTCGTGAAACGCTTGGTCCGCTTCGGACAACGCGACCCGGGAGAAGTCCATCAGATCGCATCAATCACAGCAGAACCGAACCGATCCATCGTCTCCAGTGCGTGCGCCAAGCTGTCACCGGGTAGATGCGCCGATACCCACGTAACACCAAGTGCGGACAGCTTTTCCAAACCGTCGAGGTAGGCGTCAGCGTTGAAATCGTCGGTCGCGGGGCTGCCACCTTCGAAATTCGTGAACGTGATATCGACTGTGGACCAATCCCTGCCGGCCGCGTCGCATCGTCGCCGTAGGTCGTCGATGCCGGCGGTCAGGCCATCCAGAGAATCGATCACCGCGGTGCCTGCGGTGCGTGCCAGCCCCGCGGGCGCGGGAAACGGGCACCAGCCGTCACCGTATTGGGCGACTCGCTGGCGGGCCGTCGTGGTGTTGCCGCCGATCCAGATCGGCGGGTGCGGGCTGGACACCGGTCTGGGATGGGCGGTAATCCCTTTCGCGGTGAAATGCTTTCCTTCGAACGAGATGTCGTCGGAAGTCCAGATGGCCCGAATCACCTGCAGCGCTTCCTCGAACAGTTCGGCACGCTCGTCGTAGTCGACGCCCAGCGCGGCGAACTCGCGCCGCAGGTAGCCGACTCCCACTGCGAGGGTGAACCGCCCATCAGAGAGCAGATCCAACGTGGCCCCGGATTTGGCCACCACGAACGGGTTTCGATAGGGCAACACCACGATGTTCGGGATCAGCCGCAAAGTCGTGGTCCGGGCCGCCGCAAACCCCAGGGCGACAAAGGGATCTAGCGCATCGTGGCCACCGGCTTCCAGCCAGCGCTGCGACGGCGCGGGGTGGTCGGTGAACCCGAACCCGAGAAATCCGGCCTTTTCGGCGGCCGCAGCCACCATCGCGATACCGGCTCCACTCGCCAGTTCCGGGTTGTACGGATGGCTGTGCATCGGGTGGGTGATGGTGAAGCGCATGGGTTTTAGAACCGTGCCGCGGCGTCTATCGATGTGTCAGTGGTACGCAGCGGCCGGATCAGCGCCTCCTGCGCGAACGAGCACAGCAACTCACCGTCCTCGGTGTGCACGGCGCCGCGGACGTAGGACATGCCGGACCCGACCTGGGTGCTTTCATGGCTGTAGAGCAGCCAACCGTCCCAGCTCACCGGTTCGTGGAAGGATACGAAGATCGACATCGGCGCGGTGGACACGGTCAGGTGTGCCTGGCTGGTGCCGATGCCGGGATGCGCGCGCATCGTCGTCGAAATACCAAGGTGCCCGGTGAAATACGCGATCAGCGCCTTCGCCAGGTCGTCGCGCTCGGGAATGGGGTCGTAATGCAGCCACGCGTACAACTCGGGGGGACCGACTTCGTCCGGGCTGTTCACGTCGACGACGTCAACCAGACGCAACTCCCGGCCGGCCATCGGCATCTGCGAAACGTTGGCCTCGGCGGGTGCCGCGACATCCGGACGGGTCAGGTGGTGGCGGATCACATCGCCGGTCGGGACATCGGTCAGCACCGTCACGATCACGCAGCGCTTGCCGTTCTGCAACGCAGAAACAATCGCAGTGGCCGTCGACCTTCCTTCGTTGACGACATCGAGGACCAGTTCGATCGGCGGACCCACCGTGACAGCACGGGCGAACACGGCGTGCGCCGACCGCACGGACTTACCTTGGAATCTATTCGCAACGGCCACAATCGCCTGGGCCACCACTTGGGTGCCTTCGACAACCTGCCGGCCGTCCTGTCCGGGCAACCCCGTCTCGGCGGTGTACCGATCGGGCCCCTCGGGCCGCACCTCGAAAAGCTCCAGCAGGCTTTCGACCGACCACTGGACCTGTTCAGATTCCGTCGTCAACGCGCTCACCCTTCATATCGGCAGCTCAGGGCTCAGCGTGACACTTTGCACGGTATTTGTAAAGCTAGGCCCGCGTTGACAGCGACACCCGCGGTGCATGACACTTTTGCAGTGATTTGTAAAGGCACGATGGCGCCGACACGGCTGGCCCACGGCTTTTGCTTCGGCGAGAGTCCGCGCTGGTTCGAGGGCTTGCTGTGGTTTTCCGACATGCTGGGCGAAGCCGTGCACACCTCCGACATGCGCGGGTCGCTGACCACGCTGGAAGTCCCCGGGCATTCGCCCTCGGGCCTCGGTTTCCGACCCGACGGTTCATTGCTGATCGTTTCCGCCGAGAAGCGCCTGGTTCTGCGCTACGACGGCGACACCGTCGAGCCGATCGCGGACCTATCCGAGCTCGCGCCGGACAACCTCGGCGACATGGTCGTCGACGATTACGGGCGCGCCTACATCGGATCGCAATCGTTTCAGGGAGGCGTCATCATCCGCCTCGATCCCGACAACAGCGCCACCGTCGTAGCGGGCGACCTCGACTTTCCCAACGGGATGGTGATCACGCCGGACCACGGCACCCTCATCGTCGCCGAATCAGTAGGCCGCCGACTCACGGCGTTCACCATCGGCGACGGGTCAATGTCCGATGGGGACCTGAGCGGCCGGCGCGTGTTCGCCGACAATCTCGACGGACCGCCGGACGGCATCGCGTTGGACGCGGAATCAGGCGTATGGGCGGCGATGACGCTGGCACATCAGTTTGAGCGGATCGTCGAGGGCGGAGAGGTGACCGAACGGATCGACATGGGCGAGCGGGTCGCCATCGCATGCGCGCTGGGTGGCCCGGAGCGGCGCACGCTGTTTCTGCTGTCGAGCACCGATGCTTATCCCAAACGCCTGGTCGGTACCCGGCTCTCCACGCTGGACGCGGTCCGGGTCGACGTTCCGGCCGCCGGGCTGCCCTGAGCGAAGAGGTTTAGTTGATGTCTGACTCGTACTACGAGGTGATCGATGCCGACGACCCAGTGGGTGAGAAGGTCAGGGCTACCGACCTGGCCCGTGGCACCTGGTCGGCGGCCATCCAGCACGGCGGCCCGGTGTCGGCACTGCTGACCCGCGCCCTGGAGCGATGCGAGCAGCGCGATGACACCCGACTGAGCCGGGTGGTCATCGATTTGTTGGGGCCGGTCCCCGCCGACGGTGACCTGTGGGTGCGCTCGCGGCTGGAACGCGGCGGCAAACAGATCGAGCTGGTGAGCGCCGAGGTGCTGGCGCCGGGGCCTGACGGCGCACCGCGGCCGGTCGCGCGGGCTAGCGGCTGGCGGTTGCTGCAACTCGACACCCAGTCGGTAGCGCACGCGCCGACGCCGCTGCCCGGGCCGCGGGCCGAGGCGCACGAACGCGCCATCAAGGCGAGAACATGGGACCGCAACTACGTGCACAGCCTGGAGTGGCTCTGGCTGACCGAACCGCTGACCCCCGGTCCGGGCGAATCCTGGATCAAACCGATCGCCGATTTGGTTGCCGGGGAAACCATGACACCGCTGGAGCGGTTGTTCGCGGTGGCCGACTGCGCCAACGGTATCGGCAGCAAGCTGGACATCAGCAAGTACACCTTCCTCAACACCGACCTGGCCGTGCACGTGTTTCGGATACCACAAGGCGATTGGATCGGCATTCGTGCCGAAACCAGCTACGGGCCCGACGGTATCGGCACCACAATCGGCACGCTGTTCGACGAGCAGAGCGCGGTCGGCGCCATCCAGCAGTCGGTGCTGGTGCGGCCACGACCACCACGAGCCCCGGAGGGGGATTCATGAGCCAGCCGGCGACCGAAAGCTTCGACAACGACACCTCGACTCGCCAGCGCATCCTCGCCGCAACCTCGGAGGTGTTGGCGCGCAGCGGCAAGACCAAACTCAGCCTGTCCGAGGTCGCCGCGCAGGCCGGGGTGTCGCGTCCGACGCTTTACCGCTGGTTCGCCTCCAAAGAGGAACTGATGTCGGCGTTTTCGCGATACGAACGCGAGATCTTCGAGATCGGCTTGGGCAAGGCGACCGCCGGACTCAAGGGTGGTGAAAGACTCGATGCCGCTTTGCGTTTCATCGTCGACTATCAGTACTCGTACTCCGGTGTGCGGATGGTCGACATCGAACCCGAACATGTCATCGCGCAGATGTCGGGCGTCATCCCGGAGATGCGCGCCGGTCTGCAGCGGCTGCTTCCCGGCCCCAATGCGGCGGTCAAAGCGGCGACGGTGATTCGGATCGCGATCTCGCATTACGTGGTGCGTAGTGATGATGCCGACCAGTTCCTGGCGCAGCTGCGACATGCGGTCGGCATCAAGGGAACTGACTAGTGGCGATCGCAAGCGCGGCGTAGCCGGGCGCTGCGGGTCGCCACCGTTTAATACGTGGCGATCGCAAGCGCGGCGTAGCCGGGCGCTGGGGGCACCTCCCGCTCGCGGGGACGGGTCGCCACCGTTTGATCAGTCAAACAGCACCGCTGCGTTGAGGTAGCCCGTCGGGTCCAATGCCGCCTTGACCGTCCGCATCGCGGCGATATCAACGGCCTCGCGCGACATCCCGAGATAGGGCCGTTTGCGAGTACCAACACCGTGTTCGGAGCTGACGTTGCCGCCGCATCCGGCGATCAGCTCCATCATTTCGGCGTACAGCGCTGCCTCGCGCTCGACCGGAAAGCGCAGCACGTTCAGGTGCAGATTGCCCTCGCCGATGTGGCCGAACAGCACCGGCAACGCCTCGGGCACCTGCCGATAAACCAGCGCGACCGCGTCCCGCGCGAAACCGCTGACCGCCGACAATGGCAACGACACGTCGAACTTCAGCGGCGGCCCGTACACTCCCAGCACCTCGGCCAACGACTCGCGTACGCGCCACAACCGTTGTTGCGCAGCCACATCCAACCCAACCGCCGGTTCCGGGCTAACGCCGTCAAGTAGCGCAGCCAGCCGATCGGTCTGATCGTGGTCGGCGGCCAATTCGACCAGCAGCAGCCAATTACCCGGGACCGGTGCGCCGACTCCCACATGCTCGCGGGTCAACGCCGCGGCGCGACCGTCGATCAATTCCAGCGCGGCGATGCCGTCCACTTCGGCGAATATCCGGCCCGCCTCGACCAACGCCTCAAGGTCGTCGAAGCCGCACACCGCCGTGGTCCGGTGCGACGGAGTCGGGTGCACCCGCAGGTCCAGCGCGGTGATGACGCCGAGTGTGCCTTCGGCACCGACGAATAGCGATGACATGTCGTAGCCGGTGTTGTCGCGGCGCACCCGGCTGTGCCGGTGCAGCACCGAACCGTCGGGCAGCGCCACGTCCAGACCCACGATCTGCTCACCCATATTGCCGTAGCGGACCGTGCGCAGACCGCCGGCATTCGTCGAGGCCATGCCGCCGACGGTCGCGCTGTCACGAGCGGACAGATCCACCCCGAACACCAAACCGGCTGCCGCCGCGGCGGCCTGGACCGCTGCCAACGTCGCACCGGCACCGGCCAGTAGCCGATGTTCGACGGTGTCGACATCGCTTATGGCAGTAAGTCTTTCGGTGGACAACAACACGTCGTCGTGCTCCGGAACGGTGCCGGCCACCAACGATGTGCGACCGCCCTGCACGGTGACATACGCCCCGCCATCCCGGCATATCCGCAGCACCTCGGCGACCTCGTCCGCCGAACCCGGGCGTACCAGCGCGCTGGCCCGGCCGCGGTACCGGCCGGTGTGGTCGATGCTGCGAGCCGCCAATACGTCGGCATCAGTGACGACGTGGCTCGCCCCCACCACGTCGGTCAGGCTCGCGAGCATCATCCAGCGCTGAAGTCCTTGTGCGGCACGTCGGTCACCAGGCCGCCGTCCATGATGAACTCGCTCCCCGTGGCGTAGGACGCGTCGTCGCTGGCGAGGAATACGACGAAGGTCGCGACCTCGCGCGCCTCGGCGGGCCGGCCCAACGGAATGGTGACCATGTCCTCGGGCAGGTGGGCGGTCATCGGGGTACGGATGAATCCGGGGTGCAGCGAGTTCACCCGAATGTTCAACGGCGCGAGTTCCAGAGCCGCCGACTTCGTGATGCCGCGAACCGCCCACTTGGACGCAACATAGGGGTGCACCATCGGCGCACCGCGGATCCCCTCGATCGACGACACGTTGATGATGGAGCCGCCGCCGGCCTCGGTCATCGGGTCGACGGCCGCTCGCATACCCAGGAAAGTGCCAGTCAAGTTGACGTCAATCACCTTCTGCCACTTGTCCATTCGAAATTCACGCAAGGGTCCGGCCGCGACGATGCCGGCGTTGTTGACCAGCACGTCGAGCTTTCCGAATTCTCCGGTGGCGGCGGCGACGGCGGCTTCCCACTGATCGGCCTGGGTAACGTCGAGGTGGACGTAGCGCGCGGCGTCACCAAGCTCAGAGACCAGCGCCCGGCCCTCGTCGTCGCGGATGTCACCGACCACCACCTTGGCGCCTTCGGCGACCAGCAATCGTGCGTCCTCGGCACCCATTCCTCGGGCGCCGCCACTGATGAGTGCGACTTTGCCTTGTACTCGGCCCACTGAGGGCTCCTTTCCGTTTAGCTGGCAACCGTTGGCGTAAAGAGCCCTTTTCCGGCGATTAGGGGCAGATCCAGCGTGGACCGGATGCCTGGTGGCGCGGCGACGACGGCGGGAATGGAGTTCACAATCCGACCGGCCGCGCCGGCGATGGCCGCGTGGTTGTGGTCGCCTTTTCGGCTCTGCGGGATGATGTCGACCGCGTAGGACGGCTCGCCGGTGATCTCGATGCGGTAGGAGCCGTCGCCCGCGGCGGGCTGGGGCAGGTCGGGTCGCAGATCGGGCCGCAGCCGGGTGATGTGTTCGATGACGATCGCCGGGTGTCCGTTGACCATGCCGCGGATCTCGAATTGCAGCACCGCCAGAGTGCCTTTGGCCACGTGGCCCACGGCGATGTCGAAGTCCTCGGGTGCCGGCTCACGCTGGTAGGACTCGGTGATCTCGTCGACCTCAATACCCAGGCCGGCCGCCAGCTGACGGATCGCCGTGCCCCAGGCGATGCTGAGTACGCCGGGCTGCAACAGCATCGGCACCTCGTCCAGCGGACGAGCAAAACCCATGTAGTACATGACCTCTTGGCCGTCATAGCTGGAGTAGTCGTGAATCTCCATGCACCGCACCTGCTCGATTCGCTGGCAGGTGCCAGACAATGCGAACGGCAGCAAGTCGTTGATGAATCCGGGATCAACACCGGTGATGAAGATGCTTGAATTACCTTGCTGCGCGGCCTTTTCCACTCGGTCGATATATTTGTCCGGCATCACGCCCCACGGATATTGCAACAGTCCGGGCGACGACCCGACGACATTGCTGCCGGCAGCCAGGATGCGCATCACGTCGGCCATCGCATCGGGCAGTCGGGTGTCCCCCATTGCGCAGTAGACGACGCAGTCCGGCTTGGTAGCCAACACGGCATCGAGGTCGTCGACGGCTTTGATGCCGGTTTCGATTCGGTGGTCCAGCCCGACCCCGCACAGTTCGCCGGCGTCGCGGCCCAGCTTTTCCGGTGTCGAGACACACACCCCGGTCAGTTCGAATTGAGGGTTCGCGATGAGTTGAGCGAGGGCCAGTCCACCGACATTTCCGGTGCCCACATGGGCGACGCGAATCGCCATGAGTGTCCTCCATCCCCGCAACGCTGCGATTTTTCTAGACACTAGTCCATAATTTTGTCGGTGCTAAAGCGGCACTATGGTTGCGCTATGGCGCAGCGCGAGGATGTGCGATTCACCTCTGGGACCGACCAGATCAGCGCTTGGCTGTACCGCCCCGTCGGCGATGCCGACGCGGGCGGCGAGGTTCCGGTCATCGTGATGGCGCACGGCTTGGGCGCGGTGCGCACTATGCGACTCGACGCGTACGCCGAACGATTCAGCGCGGCGGGTTACGCCTGCCTGGTGTTCGACTACCGCCACTTCGGTGATAGCGAGGGTCAGCCTCGCCAGCTACTCGACATCGAGCAGCAGCTCGACGACTGGGCTGCCGCCGTCGACTACGCACGCACCCTGCCCGGTATCGACTCCAATCGAATCGCATTGTGGGGCACCTCTTTTGGTGGTGGTCACGTGATCGCCTCGGCGGCACGGCTGCCGGGCATCGCCGCGGCCGTAGCGCAATGCCCGTTCACCGACGGCCTGGCCTCGATCGGAGCGATCAACCCGGTGACCGCCACGCGAGTCACAACGCTCGCTGTACGCGACATCATCGCGGCCCGGCGCGGCAAGCCTCCGGTGATGATCCCGACGGCGGGCAGGCCGGGCGAGGTGGCGTTGATGACGGCGCCGGATGCCTACGACGGATATCTACGACTGGTCCCGGACGGGGTTGAATTGCCCAACGAGGTAGCTGCGCGCATCGGGATGAAAGTCCTGCTCTACCGTCCGGGCCGCAGCACCGCAAAAATCTCCTGCCCGATCCTGTTCTGCGTATGCGAAACCGACTCGGTGGCACCAGCCGGTCCGACACTGCGGTATGCCTCGAAAGCTCCACGCGGCGAGATCAAGACGTACCCCGAAGGGCACTTCGCCATCTACGTCGACGATGCTTTCGAACGGGTCATCACCGACCAGATCGCGTTCCTCGACAAGCACCTTCGAGCCGCTATCTAACTCCCGAGTAAGAAGCTTGTTCAAACACCGGAATTCGCGACACAACCGTTCTACCCTCTGATCATTACCTAATACCCGCGGTTACGAATGGCGGGGAAGGACGGGGAGATGTCTTACGTTTTCACCACCCCTGAGACGCTGGCCGCAGCGGCGACCGAAGTCGACGGGATTGCCGCTGCGATCCACGCTGCCAACACGGCCGCCGCTGGCCGGACATCGGGCCTGGTGGCTGCCGCGCAAGACGAGGTTTCCGCGGCGATCGCCAGGTTCTTCAGCGCCTACGGCGAAGAATCGCAGGCCGTCATCCGGCAGGCGGCGGCGTTCCAAACCGAGTTCACCCGGGCGCTCACGGCTGCCGGAAGCGCTTATGCGCAAGCCGAATTCGCCGCCAACGCGGCTCTGGCGAGCGCGACCAATGCGATCAACGCTCCGGTCCAGTCACTGCTCGGGGGCGGCGTTTCGGCGGCCTCGGGGGCTGCTTTACCGGCGGCCGGAATCGCCTTGATCATGGGTGGCACCGGCAACCCGCTGCCCTTCGCCGAGTACATCGCCGACATCCAAAAGAACTGGATCCAGAAGCTTTTCCCCGGCTATATCCCGACGGGCCTGCCCACACCCGAGCAGTTCTGGCCGATCACACCCGACCTCGGCAACATGACCTACAACCAGTCCGTCGCCAAGGGCGTCGCCGCCCTGCAGAACGCGATCCATACCCAAATCACCAACGGCAACCAAGTGGTGGCGTTCGGTTACTCGCAGAGCGCCTCGATCATCAACAACGAAATCCTGGCGCTTATGGCGGCCGGTTCGCCTTATCAGCCCGACCTGTCCTTCATCATGGCGGCCGCCGGCAACAACCCCAATGGCGGTCTGCTGTCCCGCTTCCCAGGCTTCTACATCCCCATCCTGGACGTGTCGTTCAACGGCGCCACCCCGGCCAGCAACCCTTACCCGACCCAGATCTTCACCGCCCAGTACGACGGCATCGCGCACGCGCCGCAATACCCGACCAACATCCTGGCCGACATCAATGCGGTGATGGGCTACTTCTACGTGCACAACCAGTACCCCGCGTTGTTAGCGAACACCGCCGTCCCGTTGCCGACGTCACCCGGCTACACCGGCAACACCGACTACTTCATGTTCATGACGCAGGATCTGCCGCTGCTGCAGCCGATCCGCGACATCCCCTATGCCGGCCCGGTGTTTGCCGACTTGTTGCAGCCGCCGCTGCGGGTGATGGTCGACCTGGGCTACTCCGATTACGGATATGCCGATCTGCCCACCCCCGCCGGGCTGATCAACATTCCGAACCCCTGGAACGTCGGGTATTACCTGGGCAAGGGTCTGCTGCAGGCGCCCTACGGCGCCGCAGTGGAGATCGGTGTGCAGGCGGGTCTCTGGGGACCTGAGTACTTCCCGGACAGCTACCCCTGGGTCCCGTCCACCAACCCGGGCTTGAACTTCTACCTCGGCCCGCAGCTCAGCCAACCCCCGGTGACGCTACTTTCCACCCTGTCAGGTGCGCTCGGGGACGTGCTGCACATCATCCCGCCGATCTTCAACTGAGCGCAGTTAAGGTCCCAGCGGACTGGTCGAGCGGACCGTCTCGTCGCGAATCAGTCCGCGCAGCAGCGCCGTGCTGAACTCGGCCGCAATCTCCTTTGCGGTGCGGCGTCCACTCGGTCGCAACCATCGGTAACTGCCCAGGGTCATCCCGATGTATCCCAGCGCCACCACGTGCGAGTCGCACTGGAAAAACTCGCCGCTGGCGATGCCCCGGTCGATGAGGCCGTGCACGTATTGGTAGACCTGAGCTTCTTTCTCCCGAACCTCGGCAACCTGTTCGCTGGTGAACCACTCGGTGATGTAGGGCTGCTCCTGGAAATAGACAGCAGCACGCTCGGGGTCACTGGCGATACCCGTCAACAATCGCACGGTGTACTGGTAGAGCGCCTCGCGTGCGGTCCAGGACGGGTCGTCGTGCACGGCGGCCAGAGTGCCCTCGGCGGCCTGGCGGTAAATGTCGAACAAAATCAACGCTTTGCTGGCGTAGTAGTGATACACCGTCGCCTTGTTCAACCCGATGACGTCGGCGACGTCGTCCATCCGGGTGCCGTGATAGCCGCGGGCCGCGAACAGTTTGGTGGCGACAGCTAGCAGTTCCTCCCGGCGCGTCAGGCCATTTCCGGATGCCATCTGTTCTCACTTACGTCACTGTCGGTAGGGGCCCGGCCGACCCCCGACACGACTAATTATCAATCAACTAGTTGGACAGTTTATGCAAGACCGCGCCTGTCGCCCCGACCCGGATAGGACTAGACTCGATTAAGCAGCGCCAGTCGCGAGTCGATCATCAGTCGAGAGGTGGAGCAATGGACCCGAGTCCTGACTACGACGGAAGCGACGAGATCGAGTTCTTCTTCAGCTATCTCACCTGGGGCTTGCGCGGTGTCGAGTCCGGCAACGGCTACCCGCCGCCGGGTTACCCGCCCGTCTAGATCACCACAGCTTCACCAAAGCGGAAAGTCCCGGCCGTGCTCGTCCGCGGGGCGGGGGCCGAATAATCGGCGCTCGGATTCGGCGATCGGGACGTCGTTAATGCTGGCCTCCCGCCTCGCCATCAGCCCTTCGGCGTCAAACTCCCACAATTCATTGCCGTAGCTTCGGAACCACTGGCCGGTCCGGTCGTGGCATTCGTATTGGAACCGCACGGCGATGCGGTTGTCGTGGAAACTCCACAAACCCTTGCGTAGTGAATAGTCGAGTTCGCGCTGCCACTTGCGGGTAAGGAACGCGACTATTTCCGCTCTGCCCACGACGTGCTCGTCGCGGTTCCGCCACCGCGAGTCGACGGTGTAGGCCAGGCTGACCCGTTCGGGGTCGCAAGTGTTCCAAGCGTTTTCGGCGGCTTGAACCTTCTGCAGCGCGGTTTCGTGCGTGAAGGGCGGCAACGGCGCAGGCATCCCTCTTTTCTACCGCGAGCAGACACACAATCGCACTACAGAGCGCTCCCACGTGCGATTCTGCGTCTGCTCGCGGGGAGTGGCGACCGCTGTCATATCGTGGCGGGCATGGACTTCGCAATGTCTGCCAAAGCCAGCGACTACCACCAGCGGTTGTCCGACTTCATGACGGAACACGTCTTTCCCGCCGAGGCCGACTACGACAAGTACCGCCACCAGGCCGGTCCCGGTGACCACTCCGTTCCGCCGGTGATCGAGGAACTGAAGGTCAAAGCCAAAGAGCGTGGCCTGTGGAACCTGTTCCTGCCGGACGAATCTGGGCTGACCAACCTGGAATACGCCCCGCTGGCCGAGTTGACCGGTTGGAGCCTGGAGATCGCGCCTGAAGCGCTCAACTGTGCGGCGCCAGACACCGGCAACATGGAGACGTTGCACCTGTTCGCCACCGAGCAGCAGCGCAAGGACTGGCTGGAACCGCTGCTCAACGGCGAGATCCGCAGCGCTTTTTCGATGACCGAGCCCGCGGTGGCCAGCAGCGACGCCCGCAACATCGAAACCTCCATCGTGCGCGACGGCTCCGACTACGTAATCAACGGCCGCAAATGGTGGACCTCCGGTGCCGCGGACCCGCGCTGCAAGATCCTGATCGTGATGGGTCGCACTAACCCCGATGCGGCCAGCCACCAGCAGCAGTCGATGGTCCTGGTGCCGATGGACACCCCGGGTGTGACCGTCGTCCGCTCCACTGGCGTGTTCGGCTGGCAGGACCAGCACGGACACTGCGAGATCATCTACGACAACGTGCGGGTGCCGGCCACCAACCTGCTCGGTGAGGAAGGGGCCGGCTTCGCCATCGCCCAAGCGCGGCTGGGGCCTGGCCGCATCCACCACTGCATGCGCGCGTTGGGCGGAGCGGAACGAGCGCTGGCCCTGATGGTGAACCGCGCCAACAACCGCATCGCGTTTGGTCGTCCGCTCGCCGACCAGGGCTTGGTGCAACACGCAGTTGCCAAGTCCCGCAACGAGATTGACCAAGCCAGGCTGCTGTGCGAGAAGGCGGCGTGGACGATCGACCAGCATGGCAACAGGGCCGCGCATCTGCTGGTGTCGCAGATCAAGGCCGTGGCCCCGCAGGTGGCTTGCGACGTCATCGACCGCGCCATCCAGGTGCACGGCGCCGCCGGGGTCAGCGACGATACCGTGCTGGCCCGGTTGTATGGCTGGCACCGCGCGATGCGGATCTTCGACGGTCCCGACGAGGTGCACATGCGCACCATCGCCCGCACCGAGTTGGGCCGGGAGCAGTCCGGGCTCGCAGCCGCGGTCACCCGTCATGGCTGACCGAGAACTGCCGGGCGCGTGGAACTTTCGTGACGTTGCCGACGGCGCGGCGGCGCTGCGTCCCGGCCGACTGTTCCGGTCCAGCGAGCTGAGCAACCTGGACGACGACGGCCGCGCCGTCCTGCGCCGGCTCGGCATCACCGATGTCGCCGATCTGCGTTCCACCCGCGAACTCAACCGCCGGGGTCCGGGCCAGGTGCCCGACGGCGTCGACGTCCACTTGCTGCCCTTCCCCGACTTAGCCGATGACTCCGGCAATCAAGCCGAGAGCGACGACCCAGACGAGGCACCGCACGAGACCGCGTTCAAGCGACTGCTCACCAACGGCGAATCCGACGAATCCGACGAGGCGATCGAGGCCAACGCCGTGCGGTACATGACCGACGAGTACCGCGAATTCCCTACGCGCAACGGAGCACAACGCGCGGTACACCGGGTATTCACCCTGCTGGCCGCCGGGCGTCCGGTGCTCACCCACTGTTTCGCGGGCAAGGACCGCACCGGCTTCGTAATTGCCACCGTGCTGGAAGCGGTGGGTATGGATCGCGACGTCATCGTGGCCGACTACCTGCGCAGCAACGATGCCGTGCCGCAGCTGCGCGACCGGATCACCGACATGATCGCGCAGCGCCCCGACGTCGAGCTGACACCGGAAGTGATCACTTTCACCAAGGCGCGGTTGTCCGACGGGGTGCTCGGTGTCCGCGCCGAGTACCTCTCGGCCGCATGGCGGACGATCGACGAGTCCTTCGGATCGCTGGACGGTTACCTGCGTGAAGCGGGAATCACCGCGGCGGACGTCACGAGGCTGCGCGGCGCGTTGCTCGGCTGAACCCTATGAGCTAGGCCCAAAGTCCGGACAGCGCAGCGGAATCGACTTACCCTCGACGGGTGTCGTATGTAGTCGCCCAGCCGCCGGCGCTGGCTGCTGCGGCGACGGAGTTGACCGGAATCGGTTCGCTGATCGGCGAGGCGGCCGCGTCCGCGGCAGCTCCCACGACCGCGATTATGACCGCCGCCGCCGACGAGGTGTCGGCGGCTATCGCGGGCTTTTTCGGTGCGCACGGGGCCGAATTCCAGTCGGTCAACCGGCAACTCGGCGCCTTGTACGACGGATTCGTGCAACGGCTGACCGCTGCGGTGAACTACTACGCCAATGCCGAGGCGATCAATACCGCGGCCTTGGTGCAAGGGGCAACCACCGGACTCGTCACGCCGGTCGTAGGGGTGCCCAGCGGCCTCGACGTCGCAATTGTGATGGGCGGCACCGGAATGCCGATACCCACCCCCAAGTACCTCGCGGCCATCAACGAGTTGTTCCTGCCGTCGTTCCCCAGCGTGTCATCACTGGTAACACCCGAGCAGCTCTACCCGATCACCGGCGTGCGCTCGCTGCCGTTGGTGACCTCGGTGCAGCAAGGGCTGCAGGTTCTCAACACCGCCGTCGCAGAGCAGCTCGCCGCCGGCAATCACGTCACCGTCTTCGGCTACTCGCAGAGCGCCATCATCTCGTCGCTGCTGATGCAGCACTACATTTCCCTCGGGCCGAACATGCCGGATCCCAGCATGATCAACTTCATCCTGACCGGCAACGAGATGAATCCCAACGGCGGCATACTGGCCCGGATCCCGGGGCTGAACATTTCCACCATCGGCCTCCCCTTCTACGGAGCCACTCCGGACGGTCCGTATCAGACGACCACCTACACGCTCGAATACGACGGCTTCGCCGACTTCCCGCGCTATCCGCTCAACATCCTGTCCGACATCAATGCCGTGTTCGGCATTCTGACCGTCCACACCACCTATGCGGACCTCACACCCGACCAGATAGCCTCAGCCACCTTGCTGCCGACCGAGGGCCCGACGAACAACAAGTACTACATAATCCCGCATCCGGACCTGCCGCTACTGGACCCGGTGCGGGCCATCCCGGTCATCGGCGATCCCATCGCCGCGCTGGTACAGCCTAATTTGAAGGTGATCGTCAACCTCGGCTACGGCGACCCGAACTACGGCTATTCGACCAGTCCTGCGAACGTGCCAACGCCGTTCGGGTTGTTCCCGAAAGTCCCGCCGGACGTCATCGCCAATGCGCTCATCGCCGGAACCCACCAAGGCCTCAACGACTTCGCGGCCGCCGTGCCGGTCGCGCTCACAACACCGCCCGTGATACCCACGCCAGCCTTCCCACCGCTGATCCAGCAGTACGCGCCGACACCGCCGCCCCCGGTGCCCGCCACCCCGGTGAACATTGCCAACACACTGGCCTCGGTTGTCTCCACCGGCTACTCAGTGCTGTTGCCGACCGCCGACCTGCTCACCGCCTTCGCAACCACCATGCCCGCCTACGACGCCACGCTGTTCTTGAGCCAGCTCGCGCAGGGCAACCTCGTCGACGCGATACAGCTGCCGCTCGCGGCCACGACCGGTCTGGCCGCGCTAGGCGCCATGATCGAGTTCATCGCGGTTGTGGAAGCGGCCATGGAAATCACCCAGGATTTGCAGAGTCTCACTTTCTGAGGCGCCACTTTTTATCCATCGGGCTGACCCGGCACGAAGACCAGTCCTGGTTTGCCAAGGGGATTGCCGAAACATGGCGTCGTTACGGCGTCCCGCCAGCGCCGCCCACGCCACCGGCTCCGCCATTGCGGCCTGAGTTGGGGTACCCGGGCTGGCCCGAGTCGCCCGAGCCGCCCCCGACGCTGTCGCCGCCATCGCCGCCATCGCCGCCGGTGCCGCCGGCGTTGAAGTTGCCGTTGCCACCCGTACCGCCGGATCCGCCGGTACCGCCGACGCCGCCGGTGCTGGTGCCGCCGAAGCCGCCGGCGCCGCCGTTGCCACCGGTGCCGCCGGTGCCGTTGCCCACACCGCCGTTACCGCCAGCACCGCCATTGCCACCGGTGCCGCCGTTACCGCCGATGCTGGTGCCGCCGACGCCGCCAGCGCCGGCAGCGCCGCCATTGCCACCGGCGGCGCCGCCTACGCCGTTGCCACCGTTACCGCCGTTACCACCGTTACCGCCAGTGCCGCCGGTGCCGCCGATGCTGGTCCCGCCGTTACCGCCGTTACCGCCCGTGGCGCCGGCTCCGCTGCTGGCGCCGGGTCTACCGGCCCCACCGCCTCTGCCGGCGTTACCGCCGTTGCCGCCGGTGCCGCCGGTGCCGCCGACCGAGCTGCCGCCACCGCCGCCATCACCGCCGTAGCCGCTGGCCCCGCCGTTGACGCCGTCGATGCCGTTGCCGCCATCGCCACCGTCGCCGCCGGTGCCCCCGGTGCCGGCGGTACCGCCCAGGCCGACACCGCCGCCGGCACCGCCTCTGCCACCGGTGCCGCCGGTACCGCCGTTGCCTCCGACGGTGCTGCCGCCATGTCCGCCGTTCCCGCCGCCTCCCGCTGTGCCGTCGTCGCCTGCGATGCCGCCGTTGCCGCCGTTGCCGCCGTTGCCTCCGGTGCCTCCAGTGCCGCCTTGGCCGCCTTCGCCGCCGTCACCAGCGGTGCCGCCGTCACCGACGTTGCCACCGTTGCCACCGTTGCCGCCGTTGCCGCCGGTGCCCCCGTTGCTGATCCCGCCTGTGCCGCCATTGCCACCGTCGCCGGCGGTGCCGCCGTCACCGGCGGTACCGCCGTTGCCACCATTGCCACCGTTGCCCCAGGTGCCGCGGCCCTCACCGCCGGTGCCGCCGGTACCGCCATGGCCATCCGCGCTGGCGTTCCCACCGGTGCCGCCGGTACCGCCAGTGCCGACGGCACCGCTGATGCCGCCAGCGCCGCCGTTGCCGCCATTTGTGCCGTTGCCGCCATTGCCGCCATTGCCGCCGTTCCCGAATATGTCACCGTTGTTGTTGCCGCCGTTGCCTCCGTCGCCGCCGTCGCCAAAGTCGCTCGCGCCGCCGTTGCCGCCGTCGCCGCCGTTTGTACCGTTGCCGCCGTTGCCACCTTGGCCGCCGTTGCCACTGACGCTGTGGCCGCCGGAGCCGGCGTGCCCGCCAGCGGCGCCGGTGCCTCCGTTACCGCCGGTGCCGCCGTTACCGCCAGTGCCCGTGCCGCCTTCGCCACCGGCACCCCCAGAGCCGTCAAGCCCTGCGCGACCACCGTTGCCGCCGTCGCCGCCATTGCCGCCATTGCCGCCTGCATACCCGTTGCCGCCGGTGCCGCCGGTGCCGCCGGTGCCTCCGCTGCTAGCGATGCTGTTGCCGCCGGCGCCAGCATTGCCGCCGTTGCCTTGGTTGGCGGTGTTGCCCATATAGTCGCTGCCGCCGGTTCCGCCGGCGCCGCCGTTGCCGCCAAAGCCGCCGTTGATTCCATTGCCACCAGCGGAGCCGGTGCCGCCGGCGCCGCCGAGCCCTCCGCTACCGCCATGGGCTCCGCCAGCACCTCCCTCGCCGCCGGTGCCGCCGCTACCCCCGGTACCACCGGTGCCGTTGGTGTTGAAGGCTCCGCCGGCACCGGTGCCGCCGGTCCCGCCGGTCCCACCGTTTCCGACATTGCCGCCAGCTCCTCCAACGCCGCCAGCGCCGCCGTCTTGGCCAAACACCAGGCCGTCGGCGCCCTTGCCGCCAATTCCACCGTTGCCGCCAGTGGTCGGGGTATGGCCGTCGGCACCAGTGACACCGGTAACCGAACCGGCCCCGCCGGCTCCACCTGACGCCCCCTTTCCGGGGTTACCCCCGGCACCGCCGACGCCGCCGATTCCGGTGCCATTGTTGGCGTAGGTGCCGGTCGCTCCCGCCCCGCCATCACCAGGTGCCCCACCGTCACCACCTTTCCCGCCATTTCCGCCGGCACCTTGGGTCGCGGTGTGGCCGAACAGGCCCGAAGCCCCGCCGACGCCGCCGGCGCCCCCGCTCCCGCCGGCACCGGCCTCACCGCCGGCTCCCCCGGCTAGACCGTTGGCACCCGGGCTGCCGCCGACCGCGCCGGTCGCACCGGACCCACCTGCACCACCCAGGCCGCCGTCCCCACCGACGCCACCGGCTCCGCCAGACCCGATCAGCTGACCGCCTGCACCGCCAGCACCGCCGACCCCACCGAAGCCGCCAGTGCCACCGGCACCACCAGGATCACCGGGTGAACTGCCCGCGCTACCAGCCTCGCCGGCCGCACCCGCAGCGCCTGCCCCACCGGCGCCTCCCTGACCGATCAGCCACGCTCGTCCACCAGTCCCGCCGTTGCCGCCGCTCTGGCCGGATGTGGCGCCCGCCCCGCCACCGCCACCGGGACCGCCGTCGCCGATAAGCCATCCGCCGGCGCCACCGGCGCCACCCGCGGCTCCGACGCCGCCGGTTCCGCCGGCACCGCCGCGGCCCGCTAACCCAGCAGCACCTCCGGCGCCGCCGGTCAGCCCTGGCGCGGTCTGCGAATAACCGTCGCCGCCATTGCCGTACAGCAACCCGCCCGCCCCACCATCGGGATGAGCCGCCGTCCCGTTGGCGCCATTACCGATCAGCGGGCGCCCCAACAACAACTGGGTGGGCGCGTTGATCGCACCGAACACGTCGCGCTCGAGCGCCTGCGACCACACATTGGCCGCCTCGGCACCGGCATACGCCGCACCCGCAGCGGCGAGCGCTTGGACGAACTCGTTGTGAAGGACCGCCGCCTGAGCGCTTAGCGCCTGGTACTGGCGGCCATAGCCAGCAAATGCCTCAGCAATCACGACCGATACCTCATCTTGGGCGGCGGCCAGCAACTGGGTGGTCGGCGACGCCGTCGCACCAGCTGCACTCCACAGCACCCAACCGATATCGGCGACATCCACGGCGGCCGAAGCGAGCACTTCCGGGATCGCCACCAACGACATATTGAGACCCGTTTCTTTAGTGGAAGCCGACGGCCTAGCAAACTGGCCGGACGGCCCAAAATTAACATGTTGACGGCGTTGCGATTTTGGATTTGGCCAAGACCAGCCGGCCAGTCAGAGGCACCATCGGGCATCGATTGAATCCGTCGGCAGCGTTCGGATAGCGGGGGCGGCGGGCCTGGCGAGCGCCTGCCACTGTCGCGCCAATGCGTCGGCCAGACCAGGTCCCCATCATCCTGGCAATGACGAGTTTGATTTCCTGATCGCACGGCCTGAGCTGACGCTAAACGCCAGACAGTTCCGCGATATCCCTCTACGCTGACGACCAGTTTGATCCGGCTCAGATAGGGTGCCGATCGTTTATTCCGCGCTATTTCGTGGCTAAGTCGATGAGAAGGGTTGTGCCCATGTCGTTTCTGCTTGCTGAGCCAGAGATCATGGCGGCGGCCGCTACGAATGTCGAGGGGATCGGATCGGCGCTCAAAGCGGCCAGCGCGGCGGCGGCGGGACCCACTTCACGCGTGCTGGCCGCGGCCGGTGACGAGATATCGGCTGCCATCGCCAATCTGTTTGGCGCGTACGGCGACGAGTTCCAACTTCTGCACGCTCAGCTGGCAACGTTCCAGAGCGAATTCCAGCAGTCGCTAGCCGCGGCGGCGAGCACCTACGCGAACGCCGAGGCGGCTATCGCCACCGGCCTGCAGGGACTGTTGGCAGCTCCCGCCGCACCGGCCCTGGGGGCTACCGCCGCCGCGCTCCCGCCGTTCCCGCCCAATCCGGTGTCAATCATCATGGGCGGCACCGGAGTTCCGATCCCGACACAGAAACTGATCGATGGAGCTCTGAGCCTTTACATCCGGCCAGACGTCCTGAATCCCACCGTCCCCTTCCCACTCGTCACGCCCGAAGAGCTCTACCCGCTGACCGGGGTGCGGAGCATGACGCTGAATGCGTCGGTGCAGGAGGGGTTGACCATCCTGCACAACACCCTCACGGAACAACTCGCCAACCCCGCGAACAAGGTCACCGTTTTCGGCATATCGCAGAGCGCGGTCATCGCGTCGCTGGAAATGCAGAAGCTCGCGGCGATGGGTAATCCGTACCTCGGCCAGCTCAACTTCGTGCTGACCGGCAACGAAATGAACCCCAACGGCGGCATGCTGTCGCGCTTCCCGGGCTTGTCACTGCCGGCTCTGGGGCTGGATTTCTACGGCGCGACACCCTCGAACACGCCTTACCCAGTGGCCAATTACACCCTCGAATACGACGGCTTCGCCGACTTCCCCCGCTACCCGCTGAATTTCATCTCCGACCTCAACGCGCTCGCGGGCATTATTTTCGTGCACCCCACCTATTTCCAGCTCACCGCGGCCCACGTCGACAGCGCTGTTCAGCTACAGACTTCACCCGGCTACACCGGGAACACCAGCTACTACATGATTCCCACCGAGAACCTGCCGCTGCTGGCGCCGCTGCGAGCGCTGCCGGTGATCGGGGACCCATTGGCCAACCTGGTCCAGCCGAGCCTGAAGGTGATGGTCAACCTCGGTTACGGCGACCCCTACCACGGCTACTCGACGAGCTACGCCGACGTGCCCACTCCGTTCGGTCTGTTCCCGGAGGTGTCCCCGGACGTCGTCGCCAACGCGTTGGCTGCCGGAGTCCAACAGGGCGTCAACGACTTCACGCGCGACCTCCAGCACTTGGCGGCAAACCCGCCGACCTTGCCGAGGTTCGCGGCACCGACGCCCACCGATCTCATGACCACCGCGGCGAACCTCCCCACGCCAGAGAAGATCGTGAACACGGCCGCGACGATCATCTCCACCGACTACGCGGTGTTGCTGCCCATGGCCGACATAGGCCTGTCGTTCGCAACGGCGATGCCGCTCTACAACGCCCAGCTCTTCTTGCAGCAACTCGCCCAGGGCAATCTGATCAACGCGATCGGCTACCCGCTCGCGGCGGACATCGGGCTGGCCACCATTGCTGGCGGGGTCGGAGCGCTCACTGTGCTGTCGGCGATCAGCAGCAACGTCAAAGACATCCAGTCGCTGATCCCCTGAACGCCGGCCGTCGGCGACGGCGGTGACAATAATGGCGGCACCGACCGTCGATATTGTCCGCGCGCGGGTATTGGACAGCGCCGCATGAGGGCTGACGCGGTAACCGTCGCCAAGTAGCCAGCTTTCGCGGCTCCGCCAATGTCGGCGCCTCGCCTTAAGCTGAGGTCGTTTTGATGGGCAGAGTGTCTAGTGTCGGCGGCGGGCCTGGCGCACTAGTCTCCGCAGTACCGATACGCGAATACCCAGTCACCCCGTCCAAGAGCCGGCGCAGGTGCGATGCAACTCGCACTACACGCCGCCGAAGAACGCGGGATGATTGAGGTGGAGGTGCACGCGATGAGTGTGATGAGTGAGGGTGCAGTAGAGGCACCGCGATCGAGGCTGTCGTACTCGGCGATCGCGATGTATGCCGAGCAGATCGCACACGAACACAAAGTCATCAACGAATGTGGCTATGTCGACGTACATGCACTGCTCAAGAAGCTTGGTGGTGAGATCGAGGTCGACAACCGCGCTGAGTCGCTCGAAGTGCGGGAGCCGGGTGATTTCACTGTAATCATCCCTACGCACACTTCACGGCTGCGTGACAGGTTCACGATTGCCCATGAGCTGGGCCACTACTTCCTGCACTACCGAGCCCCTGGAAATCATCGTGTCGGTGAGCGAACATCCACGTTCACGCGCTTGGGCAGCAACGTCGCCGAGACTCAGGCAAATGTGTTCGCGTCGAACCTCTTGATGCCCGCGGACCACTTCAAAGATGTGTTCGTCCGGCAGGGCTGCAACCTCGTGCCGGTCGCTGAGCACTTCGAGGTATCAGTCCCGGCGGCGAAGGTCCGCGCCGAGTATCTCGACCTCATCACCTGATGGCGGCTGGCCTCAATCAAGACGGTTCCATACTTTTCCTCTCCTGCGATCTGCAGAACTCAACCCAGTTCAAGCAGAAGAGCGAAGGCGGATGGATTGCGACTTTCCTCGCCTTCTACAGCGAGTTTCCCTCGCTGCTGGCAAACAAAATTACCGACTCATATCCGGTTCTGAGGGACCGTCTCTCGCTGTGGAAGGCCATTGGCGACGAGTTGATTTTCTTGGTCACGATTCAGTCGGAGCAAGAGTGCAGCGATGCCATTGACGCGTGGACAGCCACGATGCTCGAGTTCGAGATCCAACACCTGCTGGGGAAGACACCGATGACGCTTAAAGGAGGAGCGTTCTTAGCGACCGTCCCTGCACCCGATCGTCGTGTTGCGATCCCTCGCACAATCCAGATCTCCGACGGCGGATCGCAGATCGACGTGGAGGAGACGAACGAAGCGACACTCAACAGTGCCGACACCGCTGAGGCCTTCGGCATCAACTTCGCTATGGACTTCGTCGGTCCGAGCATTGACACTGGATTCCGCGTCCTTAAGTTTGCCGCGCGCAGCTACTTCGTGCTGACCGTCGAGGTCGCTCATCTTCTGTTCAAGCACTACAACGACGACAAAACCAAGCGCGGCCGTGCGGCATACCTCCTCGGAACGCACTCTCTCAAGGGTGTCTGGGGCGGCAGGCCCTACCCGGTGTTCGCGATCGCGCGGTCGTTGGAGGCCGCCACTCCTGAGCAACTGCTCGCCAAAGCGTTCGGGAACGGCGACAACCCCGGCCTAGTCACCAATGAGTACCCGCACCGCACACCCAGCGAGGTTCTCGAGGCGATCGAGGCATACCGCAGCGCTGCTGCGTGGCAGGGCGCCATTCACGCGCCGGAAGCACACGAGCCTGACTTCAAGAAGCATCAGCCAGTCCTCGACGTTCGTCAGTACCTCGACAACCTCAACGACACGTCCGAGGATCCTCTCAACAGTGCGGAGGATTGGGGCGAGGAGGACGCGCTCGGCGACGACCTCCCCCGAGACTGAGGACCACCACGAATTTCAATGTACGAGGGGCTGTGTAGGTTCTTCTTACTTAGTGTCGACTGCCTCACCACAAGGTCGGTTTCGCGAACCCGACAGCGATGGTCTCGCCGCATCTCGCAGACCAGCGCTTCAAGCTCGACGCTGATCCGACCCCTTAAGGTGGGCATCGTGACTGAGCGGCCAACGTCCAGGGTGACGTTGCGTAGCCACTGATCCCCTAAAAAATATTTAGACAGCAAAAGCACTATGCGTTTGGCCTGAGCGATCTAGTCTGACACTGCCGGGCTCCGCGATGACCGACCGTGCCGCGTGAGCGAGCCCTGGCGATAACCGTATAACTGCCGAAATACCCTGGCTGTGAAGGGGATTGACTTATGTCGTACTTGACGACGCAACCGCAACTGCTCAGCGCCGCCGCCGAAAATCTGGCCGGTATCCGGACCGCCCTCGCCGAAGCCAATGCGGCGGCGGCGGGTTCGACGACTGGTCTGGCGGCCGCCGCAGCGGACGAAGTGTCGGCGGCGGCGGCCCAGGTGTTCCGCGCTTTCGGTGTGGAATACCAGGACGTCGTCAGTCAAGCGGCGGTCTTCCACGAGCAGTTCCAGCAGGCGCTGTCGGGGGCCAGCATCGCCTACGCGGAATCGGAGGTCCTCAACGCTGCCGCGGTGGGCGGCGCGCTCGCCGCCGCCTCGCCGATCGAGGCGCTTCTCGCCCCGGTGCTCGCGCCACTGCAGCCGCTGGTCACTCCCGTCCAGTCTCTGCTGGGCCCGTTGTTCGCGCCGTCCGCGAGTCCCGGCGGTGGCGGGACGCCGGTCAGCACGCCCTTGCCACTGGTCGGGATGTACGACAAAGCGTTGATCATGACCGGCAGCGGCACACCGATACCGTCGCTGGATTACATGGCCAGCGTCCGGCCGTGGATGCGGTTCGGGATCGCCGACCCGTTGTCGATACCGCTGAACACTCCCGAGGGGCTGTACCCACTCACCCAAATCAAGGACCTGCCGCTGAGCCAGTCGGTCCAGCTGGGCACACAGATGCTGCACAACGCGCTGTTCTCACCCACCGGCCTGATCACGAAAGGCGATTCGGTATCGGTGTTGGGCTACTCGCAGAGTGCCATCCTCTCCTCGATGGAGTTGCGCAATCTGGTGGCGATGGGCAGCCCACACACCGCAGACCTCAGCTTCACCCTGCTGGGCAATCCGATGGCTCCCAACGGCGGGCTGCTCTCCCGCTTCCCCGGCCTTAACATGCCGGCCCTGGGGCTGGAATTCTTCGGCCCGACACCGGCCAACACCGGTTACCAGGTCAACACGTTCTCGCTGCAATACGACGGCTACACCGACTTCCCGAAGTACCCGATCAACTTCCTGGCCGACCTCAACGCGTTCCTGGGCATCCAATCCATTCACGGCGATTACCCGAGCATCATCAGTTCGACGGGCCAGCTCGCACCGGGCTACAAGATGCTCGAATTGCCGGTCTCCCCTGGTAACACCACCGACCACTACTACATGATCACTTACGACGGCCTGCCCCTGGTGCAGCCGCTGCGAGCCATTCCCGGCATCGGAAACGCCCTGGCGGACCTGGTCGAACCCAACCTGACGTACCTGGTCAACTGGGGCTACGGCGACCCGCACTACGGCTACTCGACCGGCTACGCCGACGTGCACACCCCGTTCGGCCTGATCCCACCGATCCCGGAGAACTTCGTCGGCGACCAGATCGCCCTGGCCGGCCAGGGGCTCAACGCCTTCGCCGGTCACTTCACCGCGCCGGCACTGTCGTCGTTGACCGACCTGCTGCCCAGCGGCGGCGGAGGAGGCGGTGGGGGCGGAGGCCTTTCACTGCCGTTCGCCTTGCCACCGACGACCGGCTTCTCGGCCAACAGCATCTTCGACGCGATCAGGTCGGCGAACACGAACATCACCACCGCGATCACGAGTGCGGCGGCCGACGGCTACGCGTTGGCGCTGCCGACTGCAGACATTGCGAACACCATCGTCACCACGCTGCCGTCGTACAACTTCAACCTGTTCCTGGACGGCATCGAGCAGGCGGTCAACGGCGATCCGATGGGGCTGGTGAATGCATTCGGCAATCCGATCGCCGCGGATGTCGCGTTGTTGACCCTGGCCGGTGGCTTCCAGACCATCGTGACGATCGACACCATCTCGTCGGTGATCGGCGACCTCACCGGTGCGGCCGACTGAAAGTTCTTGCGCTTTAGTAAAACTGCGCACGTAGGACGCCATTGGATCTAGGCTGACCTTGCCGCTGCGGCAGGGGGGCCTCGTCACGAAGGATGGTCGATGTCGTACTTGTCAGTGCAACCGGACGTGATTTCCAGCGCCGCAACGAATTTGGCGGAGATTCGGACGGCGGTGTCCGCGGCCAGTGCGGCCGCGAGCGGTCCGACCACCGGCCTGCTCTCGGCGGCCGCCGACGAGGTTTCCGAGGCCGTCGCGCAGTTGTTCGGCGCGTACGGCGCGGAATACAACGCGGCCATCGCCAAAGTGGGGGCGCTCCAAGAGGAATTCGCCCGCACGCTAGCCGCCGGCGGGCTCGCCTATCTCGAGACTGAGATCGTCAACGCGGCGTCGAATGCCTTGAGTCCGATTCTCTCGCCGCTCAAATCACTGCTCAGCGAGGCCGCAACCGCTCCGGCGGCCGCGATCACCCTGGTGATGGGCGCCAGCGGGTACCCGATCCCGATCGAGGACTACATCCAAGGAATCCCGCCCCTGTACATCGACCCGTTTTATACCGGGGGCATCAATATCGGCATCAACACCCCCGAGGGGCTGTATCCCCTAACCGGCATCAAGGACTTGACGTTCGATGTGTCGGCGGCGCGCGGGCTGACGATCCTGGACAACGCCATCACCGCGGCATTCGGCCAACTCGGCGCCACCTCGGTCAACGTCTTCGGCTATTCGCAGAGCGCGGTCATCGCTTCGATGGAAATGATGGCGCTGAACCCCACCAACACGCTCGGGGGCGGCCCGGCAAACCTGAACTTCACGCTGGTCGGCAATCCGAGCAATCCGAATGGCGGTCTGCTGGCGCGCTTCCCGGGACTTGCGTTGCCGAGCCTGGGCTTGGATGTGTTCGGCATCGCGACCCCTGACAATTCCTTCCCCACACGTATCTTCACCATCGAGTACGACGGATTCGGCGACTTCCCGCAATACCCGCTCAATGTGCTGTCCGATATCAACGCGTTCCTGGGAATCATCGAGTTGCACGGTCGCTACCCGTTCCTGTCGGGCATGGAGTTGACGGTGCCGCCGGGCGGCACGGCCGTCGAGCTGACGAACACCGTCGGACCGGTCCAGACGCACTACTACATGATCCCCACCGAGAACCTGCCCATTCTGTCTCCGCTGCGTGCCATCCCGATCATCGGCAACCCGCTGGCGGAACTGATCCAGCCCGACATGCGTGTCCTCGTGAACCTCGGCTACGGCAGCACTACCCACGGGTGGTCGCCGGATGCTCCGAATGTGCCAACCGAGTTCGGGGTATTCCCGCCGGTTCCGCCGGGCGAAATCGTCGCCGCGCTCGCCGCCGGGACTCAGGAAGGGATCGTCAATTTCTCCCACGAAGTCTCGCTGATCACGCCGTCGCACTTCACCGCCCTGATCCCGACGGTGGACACGGTAAAGCTTGGCCAGCTGGCAACCGGCGCGCAGTACTCGTTCGCGTCACCGCAGAATTTCATCCAAACGTTGCTGGCGGCCAACCTCAAGCTCGGCTATGCCAGTTCGGCCATTGCCGGGTCGGCCTACGCCACGGTGCTCCCGACCACCGATATCGTCAACGCGGCCGTGACCGCCATTCCGGCCTACAACATCGACCTGTTCGGGCGCGGCCTACTGCAAGCGTTCAACGGCGATCCCGTCGGCGGACTGATCAACGCCTTCGGCAAACCGATCGCGGCGGACATCGGCTTGGCCGTTCTGATGGCAGGTTTCGAGGTGCGCGTTTTCCAGCACGCTGCCAGCGACATCGCCGACGAGCTCAGGGCCCTGCTTTAAGGCTCCAGGACGACCTTGCCGAGCACGCCGCCGTCGTCCAGATATTGCAGCGCGGCGCGCGCTTCGGACAGCGGATAACGTTGCGGCGGAGGCGGTCTCAGGCCCAGCGACACCAACTGGTTGAGACCGGCCGAAAACAGCACCGCCGAACCGGGGACCTTGGTGAGGTATTCGCCCCACGCGACGCCCAGCACGCCGATATTGCGCAGCAGTAGCCGGTTGACACTTAGTGTCGGCACGCTGCCCGCGGCGAACCCGATCACCAGCAGCTTGCCGTCGATCGCCAGCGCGCGAATCGCGTCGTCGAAGGTGCGGCCACCGATCGGGTCGACGACGATGTCAACCCCTTGGCCGTTGGTGTATTCATGCACCCGGTCCACCCAGCCGGGGGCCAGGTGCAGCACTTGGTCGGCGCCTAGCGCGCTGACGTAGTCGATCGCGGTTTCGCGGTGTACCACGGCGATTACCTGACTGGCGCCCAACGCCTTGGCAATCTGGATGGCCGCGGTACCGACCCCGCCGGCCGCGCCGAGCACCAACACCGTCTGGCCGGGCCGCATCACGGCGCGACGGGACAGCGCGAAATACATGGTGTTGTAGTTCACCAGCAACGACACCGCTTCGGCGTCGTCGAGCTCGGCGGGACTGCGAATCACGTTGGAAACCGGAACGGCGACCTGCTCGGCGTAGCAGCCGAGCACACCAAAGGCCGAAACACGTTCGCCCACACGGAAACCCGAATCGGCCGGTGCCGAACGCACCACACCGGCCGTCTCCATTCCGGGCACGAACGGCGGCGGCAACTTGAGCTGATACTTGCCTCTGGTCAACAGCAGATCGGGAAAGCAGACGCCCGCGGCGCGCACCTCGATGACGATGTTGCCACCGCCATCGGGTACGTCGTCGATATCGGTGTAGACAACCCCGGACGGACCCGAAAGCTCTTGTACGACTGAGGCTTTCATCGATTACATTTAGAGCTTGAATCCAGCTTTTTGCGCGGCCGACAGGTCGGTGATGACATCCCACTGGGCCGCCACATCCTGCACCGTCGGAGGCGTGTCGAAATTGGCGCCCTCGTTGCCGAACAGCGCAACGTGTTGCACCTTGCCGCCGCCGACGACGAAGACCGATCCGTTGTCGGAATTCTCCTCGGTGCACAGGTAAGCCACCACCGGGGCCACGAACTCCGGCGTCAGCTTCTCCAGCACCTCCTTGGGCATGATGTCCTCGGTCATCCGGGTGGCCGCGATCGGCGCTACGGCGTTGGAGTGGATGTTGTACTTGGCCCCCTCCAGCGCCAGCGTGTTGATCAGGCCCACCAACCCGAGCTTGGCCGCGCCGTAGTTGGTCTGCCCGAAGTTGCCGAACAGCCCACTGGTCGAGGTGGCGACCACCACGCGGCCGTAGCTCTGCTCGCGGAAGTGCGGCCAGGCTGCGCGGATCACGTTGTAGCCGCCGTACAGGTGCACCTTGAGGACGGCGTCCCAGTTCTCCGACGTCATCTTGTGGAAGGTGCCATCGCGCAGGATGCCGGCGTTGCTCACCACACCGTGCACGGCGCCGAACTCGTCGAGCGCCGTCTTGATGATGTTGGCCGCGCCGTCGGCTTCGGCGACGCTGTCGTAGTTGGCAACCGCCCGACCCCCGCCGTCGCGAATCTCGGTGACCACCTGATCGGCCATCGCCGAACCACCGCCGGTGCCGTCGCGGGCGCCGCCGAGGTCGTTGACGACGACGCTGGCACCTTCGCGAGCGAGGGACAGGGCGTATTCCCGGCCCAGTCCGCCGCCGGCTCCAGTCACTACGATGACGCGATCCTGCACTCCAGGCATCAGTTTCCTCTCTGCGGGGCTATCAGGGTTAAGCGCCGGCACCAGCGAGGGCCGGTGCCGGCGGTGTGAATCTCAAGTTAGAACAACCTGCGAGCCAGCTTGAAAGCCCGATCGGTGTAGGGCGGATAGATCATGCTGGAGAAGTCGGGACGCGTCGGCTTGGTCAGCACCGACTTACGGTGGCTGAACTCGTCGAAGCCCCATTTGCCGTGGTAGGCACCCATGCCGGAGGCGCCGACACCGCCGAATGGCAACTTGGCTGTCGACACCTGGAACGCGATGTGGTTGATCAGCATGCCGCCGGCTGGGACCTCTTTGATGAAGCGCTCGCGCGTTTGCTTCGACTTGGTGAACAGGTATGCCGACAGCGGCTTGGCCCGGGCGTTGATGAAGTCGATCGCCTCGTCCAGGTTCTTCACGGTGACTACCGGCAGCAGCGGCCCGAAGATCTCGTTTTGCATCAGCGGTCCGTCCGGAGCGGGATCGACCACCACGGTCGGCTGAATACGCAGCGTCGACGGGTCGGACTTGCCGCCGACGGCGACCTTGGAGGTCCCATCGGCCTCTGCCTCGGAGATGTAGCCGCTCAACCGGTTGAACTGGCGCTCGTTGACGATGCGCATGCCGGTCTGGTCGTCCTTGGAGCGGAACTTGGTGAGGGCGGCGCCGATCTTGTCGACGAGTTCGTCGCGGATCGACGCGTCAGCCAACACATAGTCGGGCGCGACGCAGGTCTGACCGCCGTTGAGGATCTTCAGCCAGGCGATTCGCTTGGCCGCGACGTCGATGTCGCCATCGGCCGCCACGACCACCGGGCTCTTCCCACCGAGTTCGAGAGTGACCGGGGTCAGGTGCGGTGCCGCGCCTTCGTAGACCTTGCGGCCGATCTCGGTGCCACCGGTGAACATGACGCGGTCCAGGCCCTGCGCGATCAGTTCCTGGCTGACCATGCCGTCGCCCTCGATGACCGCCACCGCGTCGTTGTCCAGGTACTTAGGTACCAGCTCTGCCATCAACCGCGACGATGCCGCAGCGAGTTCCGACGGCTTGAGGATGACGGCATTACCGGCTGCGAGCGCGCCGACGGCAGGACCCAGGGTGAGGTAGAACGGGTAGTTCCAAGCCCCGATGATCAGCACGGTGCCGTAGGGCTCGTACTCGACCCAGCCCCGACCGGGCAGCTGCGGCGCCTCTAGCAGCAGGTACTTGCGGCGCATCCACTTCTTGAGTTTCTTGGCCGCGTACTTGGCTTCGCCGGCAGTGGTGGCGATGTCGGCGATGAACGCCTCGACCTGGTTGCGGTCCAGATCTTCGGCCAGCGCAGCGGCGATGGCGGGTTCGTTCTCCTCCATCAACTTCGCCAGTTGGAGCAACTGCCGTTTGCGCCACTCGTAGCTGCGAGTGCGGCCCGTGGCAAACGTCTTGCGCAACCGAGCAACAGTCTCGGCAACGTTCGGTTCGGGCGCGGCGTGCCCGTTGGCGGCGTTTGCAGCCTTTGGCAGGGAATCGGTGGTCATCGTTGTCCTTCCTTCCCGAGGTGCCCGCAGCCCGAAGCGCGCGGTTGCTCGTTGGTGTACCCGCGATCCTAGTCATCTGGTCCTGACAGCAGTAGGACGGCGACAGGAAAGATCAGGACAAGCCACCCGAAATCGGGATCGCGCTGGCTGGCCTTTCGGTCCGAAACATCGGAATCGCGATCACCGCGCCCACCAAGGCGACGGCCGCGAAGGCGCCGAACGCGGTGTGGAAACCCCAGGGCATCAGGATTGCCTGGAATACGAGGCTGCCGATGCCCATGCCGACCCAGAGCACGCACGAGTTGAGCGCAATCGCCTGCCCGCGATTTCCGGGCAGGTCCGTCACGATGCCTACCAGCGGTGGCTGGGTCATGTCGTATCCCAGGGACAGGATGATGATCGCCGATTGCGCTACCACCAACGAGGGTTCGGAGGCGAAAGTCGCCGCGGAAACCCCGGCCACGGCCAGGCCGAGCGGAATGATCCGGGCACGGCCGTAGCGATCAGCCAGCAATCCGATGGCGGGACCAAGCAGTAGCCCCGGAACGCCGTAACCGAGCAGGATCAGTCCCAGTTGCGCTTCGTTGAGCGCAGCGCGCTGCTGTAGGTACACACCGAGCCAGCTGTAGATGCCGGCGTGCAGCATCGCGTTGATCAGCACATAACCGTAGGTCCGCCGGGCTCGCGGAAGCCGCAGCAGCCCGCGGAAACCGGTGACCGCTACGCCCGCCGCGACGGCATTACTGGCTTTCGGGGTGGTGTCCGGAATCAGCCACAGGCTCAGGGTCAGCAGGGCGCAGGCGAAAACGGCGACCAGCGTGAACAACCCACGCCAGCCCAGCAACGGTTCACCTAGTGCCCCGCCCGCCGCGCCAAACGCCGTCCCCCCGGCCATGCCGCCACACATCCAACCCAACACGCGGCCTCGGCGCTGATAGGGCACTAGATCGCCGACGAGTGCCACGCTGATCGGCACCACCCCGCCGGCACCGATGCCGGTCGCCATCCGCAGGACTATGAATTGGCCGACGTCACGGACCAGCGGGGTGACGGCGACCATGGCGACGAACAGCACCAGCGAGACCAGGATGATTCGGCGGCGTCCCCAACGGTCCGACAACGGACCCCACAGCAGCACCATCAGGCCATAGGGCACTAGGTAGGCGGGGACGCCCAACCCGACCAGACCGGCGCTGGCGGAGAATTCGCGGGCAAGGGTGGGTACTAGCGGCGCCACCATGAAGATCTGCGCGAACAACAAGAATGCCGTCGCCGTCGCCAGTGCGGTGATCATCCCCACCGGGGCACCAGGGGGTACCCGGGTGCGTGCCCCGCGGCCGCCGGATATCCAGTCGTGCAGCGACATGGCGCGGTGCGACCGCTAGCTCAGGACGGGAACTTGTAGCCGGTCGGAAATCATCGGACTGTCGAAATCGGCAGTTGCGCTGTCGACGCTCATGCGAGCCTCCCTGACCGGCGGAAACCTAATGTTAACCAACACGTGTCAGATAAGAGAACACTTTTTTTACGTTGCCGTCAGGCCTCGTCAGGCCTTATCGCCGGTCACGAACCCGTTCTGGAACGGCTTGTCATCCTCGGCGTCCGGCGGTCGGCCCAGCCGGATCGACTCCTCGCGTGCGGAGATCGCCGCGGTGTTCCAGCCGTGGGTGCTGAACCATTCGGTCGGGTCGGGCCGTCCTTCGTCGTCGAACCACAGGTCGAAGGGGTCGAACGAGGTGTCCTCGCCGCGCTCTGTACGCCTGGCTCGCAGCTCGGCGAACTTCTGCTGCGCCTCTGCGCGCCGCTCCTCGTCGATGCCGAAAATCTCGACGGCAACACGGCTGCCCGGCCCGCTCAGCGCGTCGATCGCGTCGAACATGGCCTCCTGCGCAGGCCCCGGCAGGAACGGCAACAGACCTTCGGCCAGCCACGCCGTCGGACGGCTGGGTTCGAAGCCTGCGTCGCGCAGCGCTTGCGGCCAGTCGTGGCGCAAGTCGACGGCAACCGGGCGTCGGTCGACGCGCGGTGCGGCACCGTGGTCGGCAAGCGTTTCGGACTTGTAGTCCAGCACCTTGGGCAGGTCGATTTCGTACACGACCGTGTCCGTCGGCCAGTCCAACCGGTAGGCGCGCGAGTCCAACCCGGCCGCCAGCAGGACCACCTGCCGGATGCCGGCCGCGGCCGCGTCGGCGAAGTAGGCATCGAAGAAATGCGTGCGGACGGCCTGGTAGTTGATCATCTGCTGGGAGTCGACGGTGTAATCCGCGTCGTCTTGCGGATCCGGTCCGGCCCACCAGGCGGCCACCTGCTCGCGGACGCCGGCGAGTTCCGGCGTGGAGACCAGCGGTCCGGCGAACTCGTCCCGAATCACGGGGTCGGCGCTGGCGGTCTCGGCGGCCCGGGCCAGCGCGACCATCACCGCGGTAGCCCCGACGCTGGTGGCGATGTCCCAGGAGTCGTCGGCCGTGCGCGGCATTACTGCCGCTCCGCTGTCACAAACTCGGAGAAGGCGTCCTTGTCGTCAGCCATCGGCACGTCGACAACCCAGCGGTCCAGGCGCCGCATCTCATCCGCGGAGCTCTGCGCGGTGGCCCGCCACCCGTGCTCGTTCAGCCAATCGGCGACGGCGGCGCGGTTTTCGTCGCGGTACATCAGCTCGCCCACGTCGATGCTCTCCTCCAGACCGACCTGCTCGGCGATCTTCTTGAACCGCTCCCGCATCTGCTCGCGCCGCTCATCGGCGTGCGATGCGGCCGTTTCGGCGGCGATCCGGCTGCCCGGCGGACTCAGCTCACCGATCTGGGTGAACAAGCGGTCCTGGGCTTCGGCGGGCAAGTACATCAACAGCCCCTCGGCCAGCCACGCCGTCGGTGCCGACGGGTCGAATCCCGCCTCGCGCAACGCGGCCGGCCAGTCTTGGCGCAAGTCGATGGCGACCGCGCGGCGGTCGGCCGAGGGTGTCACATCGTTGTCGGCCAGGGTGGTGGACTTGTACTCGAGCACCTGCGGCTGGTCGATCTCGTATACGACGGTGCCGGCCGGCCAGTCCAGTCGGTACGCGCGTGAGTCCAGGCCTGACGCCAGGATCACCATCTGCCGGATCCCGGCGGCGGCTGCATCGGCGAAGAACGTGTCGAAAAAGTTGGTGCGCACGGCCTGATACCCGCGCATGTGCCGGATCATGGCGGCGGCCTCTTCGTCGAGGGTTTCCACTTTTGCGGCGACGGACGGGTCGAGCATGGCTTCCCACAGCACGCCGGCGTTGGCGTTGGTGACCAGTAGCTTGGCGTAGGGGTCGCGGATCAGCGCATCGGGTTGGTCGGTTTCGACTGCTCGGGCGGCGGCCACCATTACGGCCGTGGTGCCGACGCTGGTGCGGATGTCCCAGGTGTCGTCGTGGCTGCGCAGTGTGCTCATGGGCGTACTCCTCGTATCAACCTGGTGGTGATGGCCTCGTCGACCATGTCATGAGGTACTGGGCGACCCAGCCGGCCCATCTCTTGGTGGTTGTCCACGGTGTGCACCTGCCAGCCGTGGTCGACCAGCCATTGGGCGGGGTCGCAGCGGTCCGGCTCGTGGTAGGTCAGGGCTTCGACGTTGACGTCCAGGCCCAACCGATCCCGCATCCGGTTCCAGCGCTGCTTGTTGCCGGTCACCCGCATGTTGAACGCTTCGACGGCGATCTGGCTGCCTGGCCCGCTCAGTGCGGTGCAAATTTCGAACAACCGGTCTTGGGCATCGCTGGGCAAATAAGCCAACAGGCCCTCGGCCAGCCACGCGGTCGGTTGGGTGGGGTCGAATCCGGCGTCGACCAGGGCGGCCGGCCAGTCGTCGCGCAAGTCCACGGCTACCGGCTGCCGGTGTGCGGCCGGAAGTGCGCCGCGCGAGCCGAGGACCTCCGCCTTGTACTCCAGCACTTTGGGTTGGTCGATCTCGTAGATGTCGGTGCCCGCCGGCCATTGCAGGCGGTAGGCCCGCGAATCGAGGCCGGCGGCAAGGATCACCACCTGCCGGATGCCGACCCCCGGGCCAGTGGCAGCGGCGAAGTACTCGTCGAAGAAGTGGGTTCGCACGGCCTGGTAGTCGCAGCCGATCCGGTGCAGCCGTCGGCCATGCTCGTCACCGTCGAGCCAGGCGATCTCGGGGTCGGCCAGCCGGGCCCAGGCCGCACCCGCCGAGGACACCAAAACCGCGGCGAACTCGTCGCGAATTAGCGGGTCCGCTCCGGCGGTTTCCACCGCGCGCGAGGCGGCGACCGCCAATGCGGTGGCGCCGACACTTTCGGTGATCAGCCAACTGTCGCCAGCCGTGCGCAACGAGGGCGAGTCCAGATCAGTCATGACCCGACCATGCTACCTAATAAGTTAGGCAAGCTATACGCTCTGTGCGCCAGGTCACCGCCCTCAGACCGGGGACCTCCACAGGGTCCCCGCGATCAGCTTGCGCAGCGTGCCGAGGATGTTCTCGACTTCCTGGTAGCTGCCGACAAACCCGGCATAGAACCCGACACCGCACAACATCAACAGAAGCGCCTCGGCCAGCGCCGCGGCGTCGGTGCCGGAGTCGAGCTCCCTACTTTCGATGGCTTCGCTGACGGCCCCGAGTAAGAAGTCGCGGGTGGTCCGCACCGGGTCGTTCTCGGTGTGACGCAGTTCGGGATGACGCTGGGATTCCAGCACTGCGGTGGTCAAGAACGCCGCGGTGGACGGGTTTTGCGCGTCTGCCTCGAGTGCCACGCCGATATAGGCAGCCAGCTTGCCGGCCAGGGTAGGCACGCCACTCGCCCGCTCGATTCCAGTGCTGACGACGAGTTCGTGGGTGAGGTCGGCCACCTCTGCATACAGCACCCGTTTGCTGGAGAAGTAGTGGTTGATCGCGGGACGGGTCAAATCGGCACGCAGGGCGATCGCTTGGAACGTCGCCCCGTCATAGCCGCGCTCGCTGAAAACCTGCCTCGCAGCGCGCACGATCCGCTTGCGCGTCTCATCAGCTTTTGCTGCGGGTGGGCGCCCCGGCCCGCGACTTGCCACTTGCGGCATTACTAGAGTGTGCCACCGCCACGGTGCGGCGTTAAACCGTTCTGCGGGATGCTACGAAACTTGCCAGCTTGGTAGTCCTCCAGGGCCTCGATTACCTCGGCGCGGGTGTTCATCACGAATGGTCCGTAGTGGAATACCGGCTCCCTAATCGGACGACCGCCCAGCAGCAAGACGTCCAGCGGCCGGGTGTGGCCGGGCCGGGCAGCGACGGTGATCCGGTCACCCGGGCCCAGTACGACCAGTTGACCCTGTTTGACGGGGTGGCCGACGGGCCCGACGGTTCCTTCTCCGGACAACACGTAGACCAGGGCGTTGAAGTCGCGGTTCCACGGAATGTTAAGCCGCGCACCGCTTTCGACGGTCGCGTGCGCCATGGTGATGGGGGTGTGGGTGACGCCCGGTCCGCGCCGGCCATCAATCTCGCCGGCGATTACGCGGACCAGCGCGCCCCCGTCCTCGGATGACAACAACATGACGTCGGCACCTTCGATGGCTTGGTAACGCGGTTGGGCGAACTTGTCCCGCTTCGGCAGGTTCACCCACAACTGGATGCCGTGGAAAATTCCGCCGGAATTTACCATCTCGACGGGCGGGGTCTCGATATGTAGAATGCCCGATCCCGCGGTCATCCATTGCGTGGCGCCATCGCTGATCAGCCCGCCCCCGCCGTAGGAGTCCTGGTGGGCGAACTTTCCGTCGATCATGTACGTCACGGTTTCGAAGCCGCGGTGGGGATGCCAATCGGTGCCACGGGGTTCGCCCGGTTCGTATTCCACCTCCCCCAGCTGGTCCATGTGGATGAACGGATCCAGCGCGGCGGTGCTTACCCCGGCGAATGCGCGAACCACCGGGAACCCCAGGCCTTCGTAGCCGCGGGGACCGGAGGTGATGGTTCGGACGGGTCGTTCGGTGTCTGCCGGGCCGGGCGGACCGACTCGCGGCAGCGTAAGAGTGTCTGCGGTAATGGCGGGCATTTTGACCTCCTGAATACGAGTTACCCGTATAACCGGACCACGGTCCGATTATTCCGCGCAGGCGCCGGCACTCCCGTGACTGCTAACTTCGGACCATGCCCGAGGAGCCCGAGGAGGCACCCCTCGAGGCGTCCGGCGGACGATTCGGCGCCTCGATCAGGAATGCGGGCTACCTGCCTAAGTGGCTAATCCTGGGTGTCACGATCGGCGCCATATCCGGGCTGGGCGCAGTCATCTTCTATCTGGCGTTGAAGTACACCGGTGACTTTTTGCTCGGCTACCTGGCCGGATACCACGTCCCCACCCCGTTCGGCGAAGGTGGCAGCCGCGGGTCCGCCGGCTTCGTTCGCCCATGGGCGATTCCGTTGGTGACGACGGGCGGAGCGTTGCTCTCGGCGGTCATCGTCGCCAAATTCGCGCCGGAGGCCACCGGGCACGGCACCGACGAGGCGATCGAAGCGGTACACACCGATCCGCGCGCGATTCGCGCCCGCGCCGTGTTGGTCAAGATGGTGGCCAGTGCGCTGACCATCGGCTCAGGTGGGTCGGCCGGACGTGAGGGCCCGACGGCTCAGATCTCGGCAGGATTCTCCTCGCTGCTCACCCGCCGACTTGGGCTCAGCGACGAGGACGGGAGGGTCGCCGTCGCGCTCGGCATCGGCGCAGGCATCGGCGCGATCTTCGCCGCACCACTGGGCGGGGCGGTGCTGGCCGCATCGATCGCCTACCGCGACGACTTCGACTACCGCAGCCTGCTGCCCGGCTTCATCACCTCTGGGACGGCGTACGCGGTCCTCGGCTCGTTTTTAGGGTTCGAGCCGCTGTTCGGCTACATCGATGCCGAGTACCGCTTCGAGCGGGCCGCACCGCTGTTGTGGTTCGCGGTGATCGGTGTGGTCGCGGTGGCCGTCGGTTACGTGTACGCGCGGGCCTTCCATGTGACTGTGGCGCTGTTCAAGCGGCTGTCCGGCGGGCCGATCCTCAAGCCCGCGTTGGGCGGGCTGCTGGTTGGGTTGTTGGGCCTGCTGATTCCGCAAGTTCTGGGTAGCGGCTACGGCTGGGCACAACTGGCCGCTAATCGCGAAACGCTGCTGAGTATCCCGCTGTGGATCATCGTCATACTGCCGATCGCGAAGATCGCGGCCACCTGCCTGTCCATCGGCTCTGGCGGATCCGGCGGTCTGTTCGGTCCCGGAATTGTCATCGGCGCCTTTGTCGGAGCTGCTATCTGGCGCCTCGGCGAACTGGCCGGGCTGCCGGGTATCCCCGAGCAGCCCGGCATCTTCGTGGTCGTCGGAATGATGACGTGTTTCGGCAGCGTCGCCCGCGCTCCGCTGGCGATCATGATCATGGTTGCGGAGATGACGGGTTCGTTCTCCGTGGTACCCGGCGCGATCCTGGCGGTCGGCGTCGCTTCGTTACTCATGTCCCGAACGAACGTGACGATCTACGAGGCACAACGGCTCAACCGAGAAGCCGCGGAAGCCGAACGGGCACGCCGGACGGCTCAGACCGACGGGCCCGCTTGAGCACCCGCGCTGGGCGAATCAGGATTTTCCGCGGACGGTTTCCGCGGCGTCCTTTTCGCTCGTCGCGCCCGCATGGGCGAGCTTGCCGCCCGAACTCTCCAGGTGGGCACGGACGAACCACTGGAACTTCTCCAAGCTGCCCGCCTGACCGATCAGCAGGTCCTGGGTGACCTGGTCGAGTTCGTCGGTCTCGTCGATGGCTTTGCGGATGTCTTCGATCACGCCGGTGTAGACCAGATCCAACGCGGCCAGGTGCGCCTGGACGGTGTCGCGGCCCACCGAGTAGTCGTCCCAGTCACGGTCCTCGATGATCGCGCTCGGCGTGCCTTTTGGCGAAGCGCCAAGGGCCGCAATCCGTTCGGCCACATCATCGGCGAAGGTACGTACCGCGTCCACCTGCGGGTCGATCATTTCGTGAACACCAATGAAGTTGGGGCCCACCACATTCCAGTGGATGTGCTTGAGTGTCAGATGCAGGTCGTTGTATGTGCTCAACTGGCGCTGTAGCAATTCGGCGAGCCGCGCGCCCTGCTTGTCGGTGAGTCCCGGAATGGTGAACTGCGTCATCAGTTTCCCCCTGAAGTTTTCGCTTTGTGTCCTCCAGGCGTGTACCCGATGAGCCAGGGGCTAACCCTTACAGCTCGTGTATCTGCTGCACCGCAAGGCGGGGACCGCGACGCGGTTCGTAGGCCAATCCGCTGGCTTCCAGTACGCGGACCACCCGGTGCCGGTGCGGAGCCATCGGCTGCAGCAACTCGAGCATGCCGGCGTCGTCGACGGGTCTTCCGATCAAGGTCCAGCCGATCATCTTGGGGACGTGGTAATCGCCGACCGACAGCGCATCGGCGTCGCCGAACGCCCGCTGCGCCGTCTCGGCAGCCGTCCACACGCCCACGCCCGGCAGCGACATGAGCGCTTCCCGAGCCCGGTCCGGCGGCACCGCGACCAGTCGCTCCAGCGACGAGGCCCGCCTGGCGCACACCACCACAGTCTGAGCCCGACCGGGGTCCACGTTGGCACGGTGGAACTCCCAGGACGGGATGTGTCGCCAGGCGTCGGCGGACGGCGGCACCCGCATGCCGTCGGGGGCCGGCCCGGGTGCTGGCGTCCCGTATTTGGTCACCAACACGCGCCAGGAACGAAAGGCATCGGCCCCCGGCACCCGCTGCTCGATGACCGCCGGAATCAGCGCCTCCAGCACCTGGCCGGTGCGGCCCAAGCGCAGATGGGGGACCTTCCGATGGGCGTCTGCTACCACCGGGTGCTGCGGCCGAAAAGACGAGGCGTCGTCGTCGCAGCCCAGCATGGCCGGAAACACTTCGACGAACTCCTCGGCACCCGTGCCCCACGCCTCGCACTGCGCCGCGTCCCGTCCGGCGCGGGTGATCCGCGCCGTGACGGGCCCGCTGGGCAGCAGGCACGCGCGCCAGATCGCGCCATCGCCGGATATTCGGAAACACGGGTCCCCGAAACCGCGCCGCCATGGCGCCAACGTGTGGCCGAAGCCGCCGGCTCCGGGGAACGTGACGGTTCGCGCGGCGGTCTTCACCTGGACCAGTCTGCGCTCTGGCACCGACGGCCATTTGCCCCCGATCTGTGTTGCGAGACAGGATGGCCTAGTGAGGACCCAGTGAGGACCCAGTGATGACGCCGTGACGACGCCGTTTGACGACCCGCAAGCCGAACTGGCATGGATGTTTCTGCAGAGCATGTGCGAGGGCGGCGACCTCGACGAGGGGTTCGAACTGCTCCGCGACGACTTCAGCTACTGGAGCATCGTCAGCCGGGAGGAATGGGACAAAAAGACGATGCGTCGGGTCATCGAGCGGCGCAAACAAGTCTTCGAGGTCAACATCGATCTGCGCCGTTGCGTCAACGAGGGCGAAACGGTGGTCGTCGAGGGCCAGGTCTACGGCGCCACGGCGGACGGCACCGAATACGACAGCCCGTTCGTGTGCATTTTCGACACCCTGGACGGCCTGATCGTGTCGCTGCGCGAATACACCGACACCCAGGCGATAGCGAAGGTCTACCCGGCCTAAGCCCCCGTGGTGATCGCAAGCGCGGCGCAGCCGGGCGCCGCGGGTCACCACCATTAAGCCGCGTGATCGCAAGCGCGGCGCAGCCGGGCGCCGCGGGTCACCACCATCAGGCCCCGTCAGGCCGAGCCGACGCTGATCTCGGCCTTGTTCGGGTAGAACGCCACATGCCCAGCGATCGCGGCGACCGCGGGATAGGGCTGCTCGTAGGTCCAGATCACGTCTTGGACGGTGTCGCCGGCCGTGGTGGTGACGCTGTAGTAGCTGGCGTCGCCTTTGAACGGGCAGTATGTGCTGGTATCGGTACGGGTCAGCCGTTCTTGCGCTACATCCGCCAACGGAATGTATTGCACCAACGGCAAACTGGCTTCCTGCAGTCCCAGCGCCGAAGTGGTGTCAGCAACGAGTTCACCGTTGATCCGAACTTGGACACGCCCCCGCGTCGGCTCGATGGTGATCGGATGTCCGGCGTTGGGTTCCTTGATTTCCGGGTGGGTCATTTGTCACCTCTTTCTCGAAAGGTTCAACGCTCCCCGACGAACGGCATTCCCGTCAGAAGGCATAACGGTGATACTGCGCCATCATGCGCAAGGCCGGCAGCTTGGCCATCGCCCGGCCGGTCCAGCGGGCCGCCGGTGCCACTCGGTCGAAGGTTTCGCTGTCGAACACCGATTCCCACGCCAACAGACGTGTGCCCGGGACGGCCTCGAGAATGTCGGCGGGCCGGTCGATCCCCCACCGCAACGTCGAACCGGACCGGCGGACCACGGAGTTGACCACCTGTATGCGGATCCCGAAGGTGTTGAAGGCGTCGAATTGCAGTTCACCGCAAGGGAATCGGTCCACCACGCGACGCAGCAGCGATAAGCCGTCAGCCTCGGTCAGGTACATCGTCAGCCCCTCGCCGAGTAACAGCGTGGGCCGGTCGGCTGGCACGTCAGCCACCCAGTCTGGATCAGTGACCGACGCCGAGACCATCCGGTAGTTGTCCCGGTCGGGATAGACCTGCCGGCGCAACTCGATGACTTCCGGATAGTCGATGTCCAGCCATCGCACACCGGGTCCCGGATTCAGGCGATATATGCGGGCGTCGAGACCGCAGCCGACGTGCAACACGGTGGCCTGCTCGTGTACGGCCAGGAACTGCCGGGTCCAGTTGTCGAAATGGGCGGTACGGATTGTTACCGACGGCGCCCGACGCGCGGTGATTGACGTTGCGATCCAGTCGTAATCGAGGCGCGCCACGGCGGCTTTCGCGTAACGGTCGTTAAGAATCGGCTTGCGCGCGTCGGCGTCGAGCGCTTTGGCGTACAGGGTCGCGAGCATCGTCTGGGGTGGCCCCGTCAGGTCGACATGCACGCGTTCCACCCAGCCGAGCCTATTCAGATCGGGTGGCCTCGCTACTTCGCCTGGTCTTGCGCATGGCAGCCCAGAATCGGGCCGCTTCGCGGATTGAGTCTTCGACCGGGCGGGGCTGCCAACCCAACTCGCGGACCGCCTTGCTGTGGTCGAGGGGAGCTTCGGCACGCATCATCCGCACCGAATCGAGGCTGAGTTCGGCGTCCTTGCCGGTGAACCGGGCCCGCAGGCTCCCGATCGCCCCCAGGGCGTATAGCACCGGCACCGGGATCGACCGCTGCGGCGGCGGTACCCCAGCCTCGTCGGCCGCGATGCGCACCACGTCACTCAACGGGATCATGCGTTCGGAGATGAGGTACTTCTCCCCGTTGCGCCCGCGGTCAGCGGCCAGGATCATCGCCCGGGCCGCGTCGTCGACACCGACGACCTCCAACTCGATGCCGCTCATCAAAAACGGCAGTTTGCCGAAGACCGCGCCGGCGATGAACGCGCCGTGCGGGGTGCGGCCCCAGTCGCCGCTGCCGTAGGTGGTCGACACACACATCGCGACGGCGGGCAGGCCGTGCTCGGCGACGTAGCGCATTACCAGGTCCTCGGCCTGAACCCGGGACTGGACGTAGGGGGTGACCCGTTGGTCCGGACGGATCCGGTCGGATTCAGTGGCCACTTTTCCGCGCCGACGATCCACCGACGCATACGTGCTGGTGAAGATAAACCTATGCAGGTCAGCATTTTTGGCGACTTCAAGAACGTTGCGCAGACCCTCGACATTGGTCCGGAACAGCGGCGCGGGGTCCCGCAACCAGGCACGGGTGTCGACGACGCAGTAGTAGACGTCATCGCAGCTGTCCATTGCCTCGCGCACGGTGGCAGTGTCGAATACGTCGCCGTGAAACCGGGTGACGTCCAGGTCGTCGATGGCGCGAGTGTTGGCGGTGGAGCGCACCATCACGCGCACCTGATGACCGTCCTCGACCAGCAGTCGGGTGACGTGCGATCCGAGAAACCCGTTGGCACCTATGACTAATTTCGGTTTGGCGCTCATCGCGTGCCGCCGTACTGCTTCAGGAACGCTGCGGCGTCGTCGTCGAGATTGCCGAATTCCTGGGCTTTTCGGCACCACTTCAGCGCGGCCTGCACGAAACGCAGCGGGTTGTAGATGTCCTCTTGCTGACGCCACAGCCCGTCGCCGGCGTAGGTGATGATCGAGATGTTGGTCGCGGTGATCACGCTGCCGTCACCGGGGTCGCGCATCGGATTGTCCAGTTCCATGATCACGCGCCCGGTGGGCTCATCGATAACCGACCACAGCGACGGGAACTCCACCATGTGACTGCCGGGGAATGCGGTCATCGTGCGCTTGATCCAGGTACGCACTTCGTCGGGGCCGTGCATCGTGCCCGCCGCATGCTCGATGTAGGTGACATCGGGGGTGTAGTGCTCGACCCAGGCGTCCCAATCATGCGTTTCGGCTGCTCGGGCGACGGTCTGTTCGAACTTCGCGAAGGCCGCGGCCAGTTCGCTTTTCGGGAATTTCGGGCCGGTCACGAGCCGTTACACCTCACGGGCGGAGTGTAGCCTGGGGCGTAATTGGCGCCCGGACCGGTTAGGAGGACCGCAATGGCGAGTACGCAGCAGGCCATCCTGGCCGGTGGCTGTTTCTGGGGCATGCAAGATCTGATCCGTAAACAGCCGGGTGTGGTCTCCACTCGCGTCGGCTACAGCGGCGGCGACGTCCCGAACGCGACGTACCGCAATCACGGCACGCACGCCGAAGCTATCGAGATTGTCTTCGACCCGTCGGTCACCGACTATCGCAGCATCTTGGAGTTCTTCTTCCAGATCCACGATCCGACGACGAAGAACCGACAGGGCAACGACCGTGGCACCAGCTATCGGTCAGCGATCTTCTACCTCGATGACGAGCAGAAGCGGGTGGCGCTGGACACCATCGCTGACGTCGACGCGTCCGGCCTATGGCCGGGCAAGGTGGTGACCGAGGTCAGTCCCGCCGGGGATTTCTGGGAGGCCGAACCCGAGCATCAGGATTACCTCTTGCGGTATCCGCACGGGTACACCTGCCACTTCGTGCGGCCCGGCTGGAAGCTACCGCGCCGCGCTGAGGTTTAGCGGTTTGGCGCTGGCTGTGTAATCACGGCTTTCGGTGTGCACTCAGGGCGGGAATGTACCAATTTTCCCGCCCTGCATGCACTTTCAAAGCCCCAGCCGCACACTTTCTCGGCGCTTCACCACGATCCGGCCGCCGTCTCTGGGAATGAACGCGACACCGCGGTTGAAGGAACGCTCCCCCGGCGCGTCAGTGGTCTCAATGACGAAGTCGCGCAACACCGTTCGCAGCACCACGTCCATTTCCATGTTGGCGAAGGCCGCACCAACGCACCTGCGAGTGCCACCGCCGAACGGGATCCACGCCAACGACGACGGCTTGGATTTGATGAAGCGCTGCGGGTCGAACCGGTCCGGGTCGGGAAAGACGTCCGGGTTTCGGTGGATCTGCGAAATGCTGGTCATCAACGAATACCCTTGCGGGATAGTCCATTCCCCGAGTTGATACACCGGCACGTTGACGTTGCGTGCCGCGAAGTCGATGACATTGCCGAACCGCTGCACTTCCAGAATCGTGGCTTGGCGTAGCTCGCTACCGCCGCTGTCAGCCTCCTCGACCAACGCGGCCAACAGCTCGCCGTCCCGACTCACCCGCTCGAAAGCCCACGCCAATGTCGCCGCCGTGGTTTCGTGACCCGCCGCCAGTAGCGTCAGCAGTTCATCGCCAATGTCCTTGCGCGACATCACCGAACCGTCTTCGTAGGTGCTGCGCAGCAGCAGCGCCAGCACGTCGGTGCGATCCTCGAAGCCCGGATCGGTGCGTTCGCGCTCGATCAACTTGTCGATGACGAGGTCGTACTGTCGTCGCCAGTGGGCCATCCGGCCCCATGGGCTGAAGCGACCGTAGGTGCGCTTGGTCTGCGGCATCAGCGCCATTTTGGAACCTAACGTCACCCATGGCGGGATGATGCGACGCAGGTCGTCGAGGTCGGCGCCGTCGGCCCCGAAGATCGCGCGCAGGATGGCATTGAGCGTGATGTGATTCATCGACGGCAACGTCTCGAACGACTGCCCCTCCGGCCAGTTCGCCGTCTCGCGCAGCGTCTCCTCTTCGATGATGGTCTCGTACTTCTTCATGCTCTTGCCGTGAAACGGCGGTGCCAGCAGGCGGCGGCGTCGACGATGGTCATCGCGGTCGAGGGCGAACACCGAGCCCGAACCGAACAGCCGGCTCAGGTTGGGTTGAATGTTGCCCAGCTCGTCGGGGCTGGTCGTGAAGATCTGCCGGGCCAGCTGCGGGTCGCACACCACCACGACGTTTCCGAAGACCGGAATTTGCACCGTGAACACGTCGCCGTGACGACGCACCCACCGGTCCATGAAGCGCCGGCGCCCAAACGCGAAGCCGAAGCCCTGCAACAACTTTGGCCCCTTGAGAGCGGGGGGAAGCCGCACCGCGGGGGCGGCCGAAGGGGTGGTGACTTCGCTTATAGCGTCGGTGCTCATCGCGTCGCTGCTCCCAATATCTACCCCAGCACAGGGGTGGTACTGCGGGGTACCAGAGGTCTTTACACGAACGGTACTCTGTAGTACCAAACCTGACAAGCGTTCGGCCGAAAGGGGCAGGCTGGGTGACGGCACTGGCCGATGACACAGTTTTGGCTGAGCCTGATCCGTTCCGGCTTCGACTGCTCGACGGCCTGGACGCTTCGATCCGCGAGCGCGGTTACCGCGCCACTACCGTCGCCGATATCGTCCGCCACGCACGCACCTCCAAGCGGACGTTCTATGGCCAGTTCGCCAGCAAGGAACTGTGCTTCCTGGAACTGCTGCGCCTGGAGATTCAGACCATGGCGGCCGACATCCGCGGCGCGGTCGATCCCGAGGCCGACTGGCAGCAACAGATTCGCCAAGCCGTTGAGGGCTACGTCGGCAGCATCGAGTCCCGGCCGGCCATTGCGCTGAGCTGGATTCGCGAACTGCCCTACCTGGGCGACGTGGCCCGGCCGGTACAGCGCCAAGGTTTGGATCTGTTGACCAACCTGTTGATCAACCTGAGTAGCAGCCCTGGCTTCCGACGCGCCAACTTGCCGCCGCTGACGCCCCCGCTGGCGGTCATCCTGGTCGGGGGGTTGCGAGAACTGGTCGCGCTGGCCGTCGAGGACGGTCGGCCCGCCCGCGACATCGTCGAGCCCGCGGTAGATGCCTCGATCGCATTGCTCGGACCGCGACACTAGGCTGCCATCATGCGCCTTTCGACCCGAAACCAGCTCAAGGGAACCATTACCGAGGTTGACCTCGGCAACGTGATGGCGATCGTCAAGATCCGACTCGACGGTGGCGATCAGATCGTCACTTCATCGGTCACCAAGGACGCCGCCGTCGACCTCGGCCTCGAGGTCGGTCAGCCCGCGACAGTCTTCATCAAGTCCACCGAAGTTACGATCGGCGTCGAGTAACCGCGCCGGGCACCATGCGTGCCGAGCGCTGCTAAGCAGACACTAAAAGGGTTGTGCTGGAAGGTATTCCGATCCGGGCTCTGGTCAGGACCTGAGAAACGCGCGTAGCCGATCCAGCACCAGATCGGGTCGCTGGTCCACAATCCAATGTCCGACGCCTGGAACCAACTCGACGTCGAAATCGCTGATGTGGTCGGCGTATCCGTTGGTCCCGTCGGCGGTGATCACCGGATCCTCGGTGCCGGTCAACCAGCGCACCGGGACCGTCACGCGAGCTGAGTCGTACTCACCACGCGACCAGCTCAGCATCTCTTTGGACTGAAACGAGCGATACCAGCGCGAACCTGCCTCCGCGTGCCCGGGCTCGTTCATGCACTCGAGGTACAGCCGCATGTCTTCCTCGGGGAGGCGGAAACCGCCGCCCACCCACGATTCCAGCATGCGAGCGAACCGAGCCTTGGGATCACTGATCAGTCGGGGGCCGATCACCGGCAACGAAATCGGAATCTGATACCAGAACCGCCACAGACTGCGCAATGACCTCAGATCGCGTTTGACGAAGGGAGCCGCAGTATTAGCTCCGAAGAAGCCCGTCACTTTCTCCGGGTGTCGCAACATCATGATGAAGGCGACCGGCCCGCCCCAGTCGTGCGCGACCATCGTGACCGTTTGCACGCCCAGCTGATCCAAAACACCGGCCAGGTCGTCGGCCATCTCGCCTTTCAGATATGTCGTGCGAGGCGCCGAACTCCACCCCGAACCTCGTAGGTCAGGACACAGCACGCGGTAGCCGTCCGCGGCCAGTAAGCCGATCAGCGCACGCCATTCCCACCAGTTCTGCGGAAAGCCGTGCACCATCATCACGACGGGTCCGTCGGCCGGGCCGGCGTCGGCTACGTGGATTACGACGTCGTCACCCAGATCGACGAATCGGTGCTCAACGCCTTCGAGCTCAGGCATGGTGACCATGTTGAGAAACTAGTACTAGCGCAGGAAGCGCTCGACGTAGGGCGCGAAGCGGGCTCGCAGATCGCCTTCGTTCAGTCCGAACATCTCGTGCGACGTTTCGACACTGCCCAACCGGCCCCGCCGATGGCCGGTGAGATAGTCACCGATCGCCGCGCGGGCCACATCGGTGAACTCTTCGCCGGCCAGTGCGTAAACCCTTTCGGCAACCCCGAATTCGTCGGCCATGAAGTCGTCGAAGCGGATGTCAATGGAGCGGTCCGGGCCGATGGTGTCCCGGTCGCGGACGAGTGCGTTGAGCATTTGCTCGAGCCGGTCGATCCAGTATCGGGCGATCTGCGCGACCGGCACCGGCGAGCGGTGCATGCGGGCCGAGTAGGTGATCATGGCGACCATCGACAGTGCGACCGGGACGGGGTCTCGGTGGGTGAACACCACAATGCAGTCGGGGAAGACCCGATTCAGCACCGGCACCTGCTCGAGGTGCTGGGGTGACTTGAGCAGCCACCGCTTCCCGCCGCGCAGGAACTGCATGGCCCGGAGTTGGGTGGCGAGGTAGCGGTAGTGCGGCGTTTGGTCGTGCGCCTGGTAGTAGTCGCGCCATTGCGGTACATGGGCCAGCGTTTCGAACAGCATCGTCGAAAAATCGTTGGCCAGCAGCTGGATCTCTTCATGAACGTGATCGGTGGTCATCTCGTGCATCAACGCGAAATGCGGCATCACCAGATTGATCACGCCGACCGCGACGTCCATCCGGGTGCGCCGCGGGTCGGGCTGCTGGCCGGCCTCGGCCGGCAACGGGAACGGCTCGTTGCTTTCCCAGTACGGCATGGTGCGGAACGTGGGCGCCGCGGCCAGCAGATTGTGCAGATGGGTGGTGCCGGTTCGGGGCAGCCCGGCGATTACCACTGGCGACGGCAACTCGATGTCGTTGATCTCCGGGTTCCGGCTGAGCAGGTCGGCCAGCAGCAAGCGGTTCTTCAGCAACTGCAGCAGCTGACCGTAGAAGTTGACTACCCCGGCCCCGTGCAAGCCGTCGATGTCGCGCAGGGCTTTCAGGTAGACGTCGAGACGCTCGCGGTAGTCGGCGGGACCGAAATCGTCTAGGCCGGTGTCAGCACTCGCCTTGGCGCACAACGCATCAGCATCGAGGGGGCAGTCCGGGGCCATTGCGCCCATCATGTCCAGGATCGGTTGAGCCTCCGAACTGAAGCGGGGCTCGGTAAGGTCGTCCAACCGCATGGTTTCCGGCACGGCGACTTATGTTACTCTGAGTTTCGTAATGGTAGTAGACTTTGGTCGTCCCCGTGATCCGCGAATCGATGCGGCGGTGCTGAACGCCACCGTTGAACTGCTCGAGCAGACCGATTACTCGGGACTAAGGGTCTCCGCCATCGCCGAACGGGCCGGGACGAGTAAGCCCGCGATCTACCGGCGTTGGCCGAGCAAGGCGCACCTCGTACACGAGGCGGTGTTCCCGATCAGCGCCGAAACCGCTATTCCCGACACCGGCTCGCTACCCGACGATCTGCGCGAAATGGTCTGTCGCACAAAGAGCGCCCTCACGACACCCGCCGCGCGTGCCGCCCTACCCGGGTTAATAGGCGAGATGCCCGCCGATCCCACCCTGCATTCGGCACTGCTGGAACGGTTTTCCGACATCATCGCCGGTGGCCTCGCCCAGTTACTCGAAAAGGGTGCACACCGCGGCGAGGTACGACCCGACGTAACCGCGGACGAACTCGCCGAAACGATCGCGGGCGTCATACTGCTGGGCCTGCTCACCAGACCCAACGACATGGACGACGCGTGGATCGATCGCACCACGACCTTGCTCCTGAAAGGAATCAGCGCATGACGCACGAGTCGACTGCCGCGTGGAAAGATCTGCTCGCCACGCTCGGCGAACTCGACCGTTCGTTCCTGGAGGGCGACCGCGCCGTGACCGATGACCGGCACGTCGCCGACGGCTACCGCATGCTCGCCACGACACTGGGTGTGGCGCTGGACAACTACCTGTTTCCCGAACCCGGGCGCCCGCAGTTCGTCGCCGTGAACACCCCGTTCCGCCGGGACCGCCGTTGGGGTGGCGACAACACCGACGCGTACTACTACCTGTGCCCGGTCGATCCGCGACGCGGGTATCGCATCAGCGGCAATAAGGGTGACAGCGTGTACTTTTCGGTCACGGCCTACAACGAGCCCGCGCCGGGCGCGTGGTCGGACCGAGTCGTTGCCATCGTCCGCGACACCGATCTGGACATCGACGCCGAAGGAAACTTCTCCTTCGAATTCCCGCCGACGCCTGACGCGGCCGCGCTGATGACTCGTGATTACCAGGCCGATCCGTTGACCGGGCGCCCGGTCGTCTGGAATATCGAACCGCTCGACGAGCCGGATCCGATCGAACATGGCGACGCCGAGACCGCGGCCAGCCTACGGGCGGCGACCACGTGGCTGCGCACCATGTTTGCCATCGTGCCGTTGGCCGTGGGGACGCGGAGCGACGACGGGCACGCGCTGGGCCACGAAGTCGCCCATGCGGCAAACGAATTCGCCGAACCGTACCAGGTTCCGGATGCCAACTTCGGCTGGTCGGCGCGAGATGCCTGCTATGCCTACGGCAGTTTCGTGCTCGAGGATGACGAAGCGCTGGTGATCACGCATCGGCCGCCGTCGTGCAGATTCTGGAACATGGTGGTGTGGAATCAGTTCATGGCGACCTACGGTGCGGCTGACGCACGGTGTTCGGTGAACGGGCATAGCGCAGTGCCCAACAGTGACGGGTCGGTCACCATCGTGCTGGCCAGCGCCAGCACGGGCCACCCCAATTCACTGACGACACTGGGCTATCCGCGCGGCAACCTAGCGTTTCGATGGTTCCTCGCCGACGGGGTGCCGTCGCGCCCGGAGGTGCAACTCGTCAAGGTGTCGGACGCGCCCACCGCCGTGCGTTAGACCTCGCGGACCAGTTCGATGGCCCGACCGAGCGTGGCGAGCTTGGCGTCCAGCGTGTCCCCCGCGGGATAGAGACGCACAGTGTCAACTCCCGCGTCACGCCAAACGGCAAGGCGCGCACGGACCATCGCTTCGGTACCGATAAGCGTTGTGGCGAGCACCATCTCGTCGGTGATCAGCGCGGCGGCGCCCGGGCGGTCACCGGCCTGCCAGCGTTCCCGCACCGCGGCGGCAACCTCTTCCCAGCCTTGCCGGCTGTAGGCCTGGTTGTAGAAGTTCGTAGTGGCCGAACCCATTCCGCCGAGGCTGAAGGCAAGCTCCATCTTGCGCCCGGCCACCATCTCACGCAGCTCATCCTCGTCGGCGGCGAAGGCGACTTCGGCACCCTGACAGATATCTATGTCGGCCCTGGTGCGTCCGGCAGCGGCCAAACCCTGGTCCAGGTGGGCGAAGTAGGCCTCGTCGGCACCTTCCGGAACGAAGCTGGTGCCCAGCCAACCGTCGGCAATCTGGCCGGTCAGGGACAGCATCGCCGGTGAGAGAGTGGCCAGATAGATGGGTATCGGGTGCTCGGGTCTGGTCGACAGCCGCATCGGGACGGCCTCACCGCCCGGGCGGGGGATCTGAATTTCCTTGCCGGAGTAGGAGATTTTGCCGCCCTCGAACACTTGGCGGACGATCTCGACGGTCTCGCGGGTGCGGGTCAGTGGCCGGGCGAACGCCACTCCATGCAAACCCTCCATCACCTGCGGCCCCGACACACCGAGACCCAGCAGGAACCGTCCACCCGAGAGGTTGGCCAACGTGATCGCCGTTTGCGCCACGAGCACCGGCGAGCGCGTACCGATCTGGATGACGCCCGACCCCAGCAGCATCCGGTCGGTGCGGGCCGCCAGGTATCCGATGACCGACGGGGCGTCGGTGCCCCAGGCCTCGGCAACCCAGCAAACGTCGAGACCCAGCCGCTGCGCCTCGACGACGAAGGCGACTGCTTCCGTAGCGGCGTGGCCTGCCGAGAGTTCGACCGTCGTCGCGGTCCGCATCACCGCACTCCGTGTTCGGCCAGCCTCTTGATCGATGCCAGGGTCTTGTCGATCGCGGCTTCGAATTCCCGCAACCGTACGAAGACGATCTTTTCTTCCTTGTCGGGCATCGAGTCGATGGCATTCGACAATCCGGAACGACCCGGGCCCATCTGCATCCAGAACGACAGCGCAGTGCCGCCGTCGCGTGGCGTCAGCCGAAACCGCCAGACTGCCGCTGGATTGGCGATTTCCCCAACAGCCCAAGCGAATTCGCGTGGCTGGTCAAACGACACGATCTGGGAAGTCGTGCTCCACGTGCCGAATGCGTCGTGCTCGTTGTGCCCGACGAAACGGGCCCCGATCCGGGGCTCGCTGGCCCCGTCCAACCACGCCACCGACTGCAGTTCATTGCTGAGGGAGGGCATCAGCTCAATGTCGGAGACCAGACTCCAGACACGCTGGGGATTGGCGTCGACCCAGGTGGAAGCTTCCACGGTCGGCTTATCCGAATAGCGCACACCGGTCCACTCCACCGCCCTATTGTCCACCCGAAATGGCGCCGAGTCTGCGTCCAGGGTGACCCGATGTCGAATTGACACACCCTGGACGCAGTCCCGGCGCCATTAGCGCTACGCAGCCACCAACTCCCGTCCGGCGGACACCTTGGCTTTGCGCTTACGGGTCCACGAATCGGGGAACGTCAACCGCACGATCTTGCGGACCACCGTGCCGAACTGCTTGAGCAGCGGGCCCTTGTTGTAGGGGATCCCGTAGCGCTCGCAGATCTCCTGCACCTCGGGTGCGATCTCGGCGTACCGGCGCGCCGGCATGTCCGGGAACAGGTGGTGCTCAATCTGGTGCGACAAGTTGCCCGACAGTAGGTGAAAGACCCTGCCGCCGGTCAGGTTCGCCGAACCGAGTACCTGACGGAAATACCACTGACCGCGCGTTTCGTCCTTGGTCTCGTCGATGGTGAATTCCTGCGTCCCGTCCGGGAAGTGCCCGCAGAAGATGATCATGTAGGACCACACGTTGCGCATCAGGTTGGCGGTGAGGTTCCCGGTGAAGACGAACGGTGCGAACGGACCGGCCAGCAGCGGGAAGGCGACGTAGTCCTTCAGCGTCTGGCGGCGGGTTTTCTTCCAGATCTCCTTCAACGTCTCGCGCTTGTCGCGGACGGTGATCTCACCGGAGCGGATCCGCTCGGTTTCCAGCTCGTGCAGCGCCACACCGTACTGGAACAGCACCATCAGCAGGAATGCGTAGACGGGGTTGCCCAGGAAGTACCGCTCCCAGGGCTGGTCTTCACTCATCCGGATGATGCCGTAACCGATGTCGCGGTCCATTCCGACGATGTTGGTGTGAGTGTGGTGCATGTAGTTGTGCGAATGCCGCCACTGATCGGCCGGGCAGGCGGTATCCCACTCGAAGTCACGGCCGGAGATCGTCGGGTCACGCATCCAGTCGTACTGGCCGTGCATGATGTTGTGCCCGATCTCCATGTTGTCCAGGATCTTCGCGATGCCGAGCATGCCCGTGCCGAGCAGCCAGGCCGGGGGCAGAAACAGCAGCACGCGGCCGCCGACTTCCAGGGCACGCTGGGTCTTGATGACCTTGCGGATGTACTCGGCGTCTTCTTCGCCGAGCTTTGCCATCACACGTTCCTTGATGGCGTCGAGTTCACGTCCGAAGGCGTCGGTCTGGTCTTTGGTGAGGACGATTTTGTTCTGGGACATGGCATTTCCTTCCAGAGTTTTGGGGCTGACGGGTCTGGGCGAGTGTGAATCTGACGACGCGAAAAGCCGCGGGGCCGTCGCCAGATTCACGGTCGGCTTAGAGGGCGATATCGACGTCGCCGACGGGGACGGATACACAGATCTGCACCTTCTCGTCGGGTGCGGTGGAGACGGCGCCGGTCACCAGGTTGCGCACCGTGCCGGAAGTCTTGCGCCGCGTGCAGGTGTGGCAGATACCCATCCGGCAACCGTTTTCCGGTTTCAGGCCTGCCGCCTCGGCCTGTTCCAGCAGCGAGCGGCCGTCGTCTTCGACGTCGATCTTGCTGTCCGCGAACTTGACGCGACCACCGGACGGATTGGCCGGCGGTTCGAACACGGGCGGCACGAAACTTTCAGTGAACACGTTTTCACAGTGCGCCTTGACGGCGTCGACCAAAGGGGTTGGCCCGCAGACGAACACCGCGTCGGGCGCCTCCATCGCGGCGGCCAGGTGCGCGGCGTCGAAGCGGCCGTCCAGGTCGCCGACACCCGAGCGGGTGTAGCCGTGCAGCACCCGCACTCCGGGCATCGCGGCCAGCTCCTCGCGGTAGCACGCTTGCTTAGGGGTGCGGGCGTAGTGCACGAAAGCGATCTCGCCGGAATGGCCTTCGGCGACCAGTGTGCGCAGCATCGCCATGACCGGCGTAATGCCGCTCCCGCCGGAGACGAACAGGATCCTTCGCGGACGCAGTTCGGGCATGACGAAGTCGCCACCGACGCCGTCCAACCCAACGACCATGCCGCGACGTGCCCGCTCGTACAGGTACGTCGATACCAGGCCGCCGTCGTGGACACCGATCGTGAGTTCGAGTGAGTTGCTGCCTTCGACGTTGGCCGGCGAGTAGCACCGCGAGTGCATCCGCCCGTCGATCTCGACAGTCACGTTGACGAACTGGCCCGCCCGGACGCGGTGACGCTCAGTGAACGCATCGTTCGGAGCCAGCGTTAGCGTGACGCTGCGGGGCGTGGTGCGCCGCACGTCGATCACCTTGGCGCGGGGTTCGCCCGACGTCCAGGTCGGCGTCACAAGCTCGGTGTACCGGTCGACGCCGTGCGGCCCGGTGAGCAGATCGACGAGGTCTGAACTCAGGACTCGCTTGGCGAACGTCCGAGTGAAAGTTTGAGTGAACATATGTACACCGTGACATCGTTCTGCGCAGGTGGTCAAGGGTTTCGCCAGCTCTGTGTTACGGTTCACATAGTGAACAGTCGTACTCCTAGCTCACACCCGCGGCGATCGAGCCGGGACCGGAGCCGAGAGAGCTCCCGCGACACGCCTTCGCGTGAGGAACGCAAAGAGGCGACCCGGCGCGCGATCATCGCCGCCGCTCTTAAGGCGCTCAATGACCGCAGCTTCAGCGGGCTGAGCCTGCGTGAGGTAACCCGCGAGGCCGGAATCGTACCCGCGGCTTTCTATCGCCACTTCGAGTCGATGGAGGCCCTCGGCCTGGTGCTGATCGACGAGTCGTTCCGCAGCCTGCGTGACACGTTGCGCGGGGCACGCGCGGGCAAGCTGGACCCCAACCGCGTGATCGAATCGTCGGTGGAAATCCTGGTCGGCAGTGTCGCCGAGCAGCGCGAGCACTGGCGCTTTATTTCGCGCGAACGATCGACCGGCGTTTCGGTGCTGCGCTATGCGATTCGCACCGAGATCAGGCTGATCGTCTCTGAACTCGCGACCGACCTCGCTCGTTTCCCACGGCTCAACGAGTGGAGCACCGAAGACCTCAACGTGCTGGCCAGCCTGTTCGTCAACGCGATGATCGTCACCGCCGAGGCCATCGAGGACGCCCAGAGCACCGAAGCGTTAGAAGAGATTCACCGGATCGCGGTTAAGCAATTGCGGATGATCGCTATCGGTGTCGCCGGCTGGAAGAGTAATCCCTGATTCACTCGTCGACGACGGTGAACAGCGACTGTCCGTCCTCCGGAGTGCCGTCGACCTGGCCGCGGTGAACGCGTCCCGGCAGGTCGTCAGCGGGCTCACCACCGGGCGTAATGACGTCTGGTTCTTCGGCCGCCAGTCGGGCGTCAAGCGATTCTCCCTCGCGTTCTTCACGCGCGGTCATACCGAACTTATCGGCTTCGCTCCAGTCGTCCGGCGGGTCCACCACGGTGTCGCCGTCATCGTTGCGAACTTCGTCGGAGTCGGTGGCCTCTTGAGGCCTCAGGGTTTCGTCGGGACCACCTTGCATAGGCGTTTGGTTGCCCGGGGAGGCGCGGGTTAAACCTTGGGCAGTCGCCGCTCAGCGTGGATCGCGCCACATCGGCCACAGCGTCGGGCCGCCGTCGGGGATGGTGATCTCGCCGGTGACCCGGAAGCCGAAACGCTCGTAGTACGGCACATTTTCGGGTTTGCTCGACTCGAGATAGGCGGGGCAGTACTCGGCGTCGCAGCGGTCTAGCCGCGATTGCATCAGCACCTGACCGAAGCCTTTACCGCGGACCGTCGGATCGCTGCCGAGAACGGCCAGATACCAGTGCGGTTCCTCGGGGTGCTCGCGTTTCATAATTTCCTGCACCACGCGGCCGCGCGCTGATCGCAAGCCGGTCACCCGCAGGAATGCCGGCATCTGGCGAAGCTGCGCCCAACGCGATTCCTGCCAACCGTTCGGGGGGTCCCACAGGGCGGCGGCACCGATACCCGGCCCGTCGCAGGCCACTTCAACGCCGCCTTTGGCGAGGTGATGGTGACGGGTCATCGTCGCAAAGACTCGGTGCAGCTGCGCCCGGCGCACATCGTCGTCAGGGACGATCCATGTGGTGACCGGATCGTCGAAAAACGCTCGGCCGAGCGTACGGGCCAATTCGCCAACATCAGCTTTCCGCGCCGGGCGCGCCTGTGCGGTCACCTCACACACCGTAGGTGGGTGGTCCCCGCTGCGCCAGCGCGTACCCGGCTGCCGGCTCGGCACATACGATGGGGTGGCTCCATCAACGATGCCGGTGCGATGCTGCGCCGGAGGACGGTGACTAACGGTGTGGGACTTCGAAACTGACCCGGAATATCAGGCAAAGCTGGACTGGGTCGAGAAATTCATGGTCGACGAACTCGAACCGCTCGACCTCGTGGCGCTTGATCCGTACGACAAGAACAACGCCGAGATGATGTCGATTCTGCAGCCTTTGCAGCAGCAGGTGAAAGACCAGGGGCTGTGGGCGGCCCACTTGACCCCAGATCTCGGCGGACAGGGTTTTGGCCAGGTCAAGCTGGCGCTGCTCAACGAGATTCTCGGGCGCTCGAGGTGGGCCCCGTCGGTGTTCGGCTGCCAGGCGCCGGACTCGGGTAACGCCGAGATTCTGGCGTTGTTCGGGACCGAGGAGCAGAAGGCGCGTTACCTGCAGCCGTTGCTGGACGGCGAGATCACGTCTTGTTATTCGATGACCGAGCCACAGGGCGGGTCGGACCCGGGACTGTTCGTCACGTCGGCCAAGCGGGACGGGGACGATTGGATCATCAACGGCGAGAAGTGGTTTTCCACCAACGCCAAGCATGCGTCGTTCTTCATCGTCATGGCCGTCACCAATCCCGAGGGCCGAACTTACGAGAAGATGTCGCTGTTCATCGTGCCGGCCGAGACGCCCGGCATCGAGATCATCCGCAATGTCGGCGTGGGGGTGGAGTCAGCCAAACGCGCTTCGCATGCTTATGTCCGCTACCGCGACGTCCGGGTGCCCGCCGACCACGTGCTCGGCGGTGAGGGGCAGGCGTTCATGATCGCCCAAACCCGGCTCGGCGGCGGGCGTATTCACCACGCCATGCGCACAATTGCGTTGGCGCGCAGGGCATTCGACATGATGTGCGAGCGCGCGGTGTCGCGCCAAACGCGGCACGGCCGATTGTCGGACTTCCAGATGACCCAGGAGAAGGTCGCTGATAGCTGGATTCAGATCGAGCAGTTCCGGTTGCTGGTGCTGCGTACGGCGTGGCTGATCGACAAGCACCGCGACTACCAGAAGGTGCGGCGCGATATCGCGGCGGTCAAGGTCGCCATGCCGCAGGTTCTGCATGACGTGGCGCAGCGGGCCCTGCACTTACATGGCGCACTCGGCGTCTCCGACGAGATGCCGTTCGTCAAGATGATGGTGGCCGCGGAGTCACTGGGTATCGCCGACGGCGCCACCGAGTTGCACAAGATGACGGTGGCCCGTCGCACCTTGCGTGAATATCAGCCGGTATCAACGCCTTTCCCGTCTCAGCACATTCCGACGCGCAAAGCTGAGGCCGAGGCCAGGTTGGCCGCGCGGCTGGAACACTCGATCGCCGAGTTCTAGCCGCACGTTCCTCGCGCGAGCAGACGCAGGCTTAGGTGACGTAGCGCACGATGCTCTCGGCCACACAGGCGGGCTTGGGCGATCCGTCGATCTCAACGGTGGTCGACACGATTGCCTGCACGGCGCCGTTGCCGACGTCTTCGACGTTGACCAGCGAGCTGGTCGCACGTACCCGGGAACCCACCGGGACCGGCGCCGGGAAACGAACTTTGTTGAGGCCGTAGTTGATTGCCAGCTTGATGCCTTTGACGGTGTACATGTCGTGCTGCAACCGCGGTAGCAACGACAGGGTCATGAAGCCGTGGGCGATGGTGGTCCCGAATGGACCTTTGGCGGCGCGCTCCGGGTCGACGTGGATCCATTGGTGATCACCGGTGGCATCGGCGAACAGGTTGACCTCTTCCTGACTGATCGTCACCCAGTCGCTCTGACCGATTGTCTCGCCCGCGGCGGCAGCAAGGTCGTCGACTGACTCAAAGGTGCGCATTGTCCCTACTTTCGGTCGGTTGCGACCAATACTGCCGGATGCGGCAATGCGCTGTGCTGTCGGGTTGGCGACTTAGCCGCGGCGTGGTCTGCGCTTTCCCAGCACCGTGTGAGCTGACCGAATCGTGGGCTGAGCAGATAGATCTCGATCAACGCGACTCACGAACTGCGTTCGCGCGGCCGCTGCAATTCGGCGAACACCGGGGCGGCGGCCAGCGTAGCTATCGCGTCGAATACCGCGGCCGTGTCCTGCTCGTCGACCGAGCCTGTTAACACCGGACCGAAAAAGGTTTGTCCGTCAATCCGCAAAATCGGGCTACCCGAGGAATCACCGAGAGCGTCCTGACCCGCCTGGTGCGAATCGAGCAAAACTGCGTCCAGGGACGTATCGGACTTCGCGGCCGCAACGCCATTTGCGACTCCCACTTCGGACAACACATGCGTTATGAGCTCTTCGCTGAGCGGTTCAGATCGATCGAAGTACCGCTCACCGAATACGAAATACGCATTGACCCACTCGGCGGCGCCCTTGTCACGCGCCAGCGCGGCCATGATCCGGCCGACGGCTCGCGAGTCGCGCATGCGGGTCTGTTGAGCGGGCGGCAGTTCCTGACCTTCGTTCAGGATCGCCAAGCTCATCAGCTTCCAATCCACGGCGATGCCGGTCTTCTCGCCCACGGCGCGAAGCCAACGCGCAGTGTTCCAGGAGAACGGACACACCGGGTCCAACCACAGGGTCGCGTTCGGTTCACGGCGAGCATCACCTTCGAGCGTCATTTCCCACCTTCTTCCCTGACGAGAGTTTCTCCAGTTCATCGGTTGATAAACACGGCCGATACGGGCGCTGTCGCTGGTCGTGCCATCGTGGAATCATGCGGCTTCTCCTGATTGCCGACACGCACGTCCCGAAGCGGGCCCGCGACCTACCTGGCCAGGTTTGGGACGAGGTCGCTTCGGCCGACGTCGTCGTGCACGCTGGTGACTGGGTCACACCCGATTTGCTCGACCACCTCGAAGCCAGGTCGAAGCGGTTGCTCGCGTGCTGGGGCAACAATGACGGCGACGAGCTGCGTTCCCGCTTGCCGGAACGCGCGGACGCTGACCTGGGCGGTCTGCACTTCACCGTGGTGCACGAGACCGGGGCCGCCGGCGGCCGCGACGCGCGGATGTCGCGGCTCTATCCGGATACCGACGTGCTGGTCTTCGGGCACAGCCACATTCCGTGGGACACGACGACGGCGACGGGCCTGCGCCTACTGAACCCAGGGTCACCGACGGATCGGCGCAGGCAGCCGCACTGCACGTACATGATTGCCACCCTCGGTCGCCGAGGGAAGCCGACGCTGGACGTGGCCCTGCACCGGCTCGACGCCACGGCGGCCGGTAATAGATAGCTCTGCCACAGAGGTATTATGGCTCGCAGTGAGTCCTAACACCGATCTAGCCGCTGCCGTCCCGCGGATCCTGGGCAGGTTCCGCAGGCAATTGCGGCGGTCTGTCGGCACCGGATACGCACCGGGCCAACTGTCCGAGGCCCAGGCCGAACTATTGCGGCTGGTCTCGCACCGCCCCAACGTGTCGGTCAGTGTTGCTGCCGCCGAACTCGGCCTGGTACCCAACACCGCGTCCACGCTGGTGTCCAAGCTGTCCTGCGCGGGCTTGCTGGAAAAGACGACCGATCCCGCCGACCGTCGCGTCAGCCGATTGCGGCTCACGCCGTCGGCACAGGAAGTGATGGATGCGACTGCGGCCGTGCGTCGTGCCGTGCTCACCGATCTGCTCGACGAGCTTGACGAAGACCAGATCGGGGTATTGGCGAAGGGATTGGAGGTCCTCGAGGGGATGACCAAGAGGCTGCAGGAGCGATACACATGAACCTGGCGATCGATTGCCGACACCTGACCTATCGCTACGGCCAGCACACTGCCGTCGACGACGTGACATTCGAGGTGCAGCCGGGCGAAACGGTCGGCCTGCTAGGACCCAACGGAGCAGGCAAGACGACCGTGGTGCGGGTGCTGACCACGCTCGCGCCGGTCCAGCACGGCGAACTGCGTATCTTCGGGTTGGATGCGCGCCGCGAGACGATCGACATTCGCAGCAACATCGGTTATGTGCCGCAACAACTGTCGATCGAGACGGCGCTGACGGGTCGGCAGAACGTGACCTGGTTCGCCCGGCTCTACGGTGTCCCCCGCGCTGAACGCACCGAACGCGTCGAACAGGCGCTAACCGCCATGGACCTGATGGATGTCGCCGACAAACTGGCGTCGAGCTACTCCGGGGGCATGGTTCGCCGGCTGGAAGTGGCGCAGGCGCTCGTCAACCGGCCATCGCTGCTTGTGTTGGACGAGCCGACCGTTGGCCTGGATCCTATTGCCCGGGACGGTGTTTGGACGCAGGTGCGCCAGATGCAGGAGCAGTTCGGCATGACCGTGCTGCTGACCACGCACTACATGGAAGAGGCGGACGCCCTGTGCGACCGGGTTGCGTTGATGCACCATGGCGCCTTGCAAGCGGTCGGCACACCCGAGGAGCTGAAGGAAACCGTGTCCCCGGACGCAACACTCGAAGACGTGTTCCGCCACTATGCGGCGTCCGGACTGGATGCCCCGCCGGTCGACATGCGTGAAATACGTTCCAGCAGAAGGACTGAGCGCCATGTCGGTTGATCGCTCCTACACTCCTGTTATCGACCTGGTTCGCGCTCCACACGGAATCGACAGAGCCCGAGCGACATTGAGTCGTGTGGGCGCGTTTGCCATCGTCGAACTGCAGAAGCTGCGGCACGACCGCACCGAACTCGTGACCCGGATGGTGCAACCGGCGCTGTGGCTGTTGATCTTCGGCACCACCTTCAACCACCTGCATGTCATCGATACCGGCAATATTTCCTATTTGTCTTTCCTCGCGCCGGGGATCATCGCGCAGTCGGCACTGTTCATCTCGATCTTCTATGGCATCCAGATCATTTGGGATCGCGATGCCGGCGTCTTGGCCAAACTCATGGTGACCCCAGCACCCGCATCTGCGCTGGTCACCGGCAAGTCCTTCGCGGCGGGCGTGCGAGCCGTGGCTCAGGTCGTCGGGGTGCTCGCGTTGGCATATGTGATGGGGATCGGCATGACGATTAACCCGTTGCGAATCCTGGCGTCCATGGGCGCCGTTATGCTGGGCGCCGCCTTCTTCGCTTGCCTCTCAATGACATTGGCTGGCTTGGTGCGCAACCGCGATCGGTTGATGGGCATCGGCCAAGCCATCACGATGCCATTGTTTTTTGCGTCCAACGCGTTGTACCCGGTCGATGCGATGCCCGGCTGGTTACAGGGACTTAGCAAGGTCAACCCGCTGAGCTATGAGGTCGACGTGTTGCGGTCGCTGCTGATCGGCGCCCCGTTCCACGCGGTGGACGTCGCAGTGTTGGTGATAGCGCCGCTGATCGGAATATTCACGGCGTCAAGACTTTTGCGCCGGCTCGTCGCTTAGTGCACCAGCTGCCAAGTCGAAAGGCAGCGATACTGATTCGCCGGTCAATCGATATCGGATTGCGACCCTCGCGCCCGGTGTCCGGCCCGAGGCCTAATCGTTAGTCAACCGCGACCTATCGGAACGGCCGAGTCACACAGGCCACGTCTGTCACTCGTGTTTCACTCGCGGGGAACACATTCAACCGCACAAGCGACAGATGAAGAGATGAGATAGGTGCAAACGATGAACTTCGTTGAAAAGCTGTGTGGCGCAGCGTCAGCCGTCTCCCGCCGGGTGGCGATCGCTGCCGTGGGAGCCGCCCTGCTGGCCGGTCTCGTCAGTGCCGTCGGCGCCACGGCGACGGCGGGTGCGTTCTCCCGGCCGGGTCTTCCCGTCGAAACCCTGTCGATCCCATCACCTGCGATGGGTCGCAACATCAAGGTTCAATTCCAGGGCGGCGGAGCACACGCCGTTTATCTGCTCGACGGCTTGCGCGCCCAGGACGACTACAGCGGTTGGGACATCAACACCCCCGCCTTCGAGGAGTTCTACCAGTCCGGGCTTTCGGTGATCATGCCCGTCGGCGGCCAATCCAGCTTCTACAGCGACTGGTACCAGCCTTCCCAGGGCAACGGACAGAACTACACCTACAAGTGGGAGACGTTCCTAACCCGGGAGATGCCCGCGTGGCTACAGACCAACAAGGGTGTGTCGCCGGCCGGCAATGCGGTCGTGGGCCTCTCGATGTCCGGCGGGTCGGCACTGGTGATGGCCGCCTACTACCCGCAGATGTTCCCGTACGCCGCGTCGCTATCCGGCTTCCTCAACCCGTCCGAAGGCTGGTGGCCTACCCTGATCGGTCTCGCCATGACCGACTCGGGCGGTTACAACGCCAACAGCATGTGGGGACCGTCCACCGACCCGGCCTGGAAGCGCAACGACCCGATGGTCCAGATCCCACGCCTGGTCGCCAACAACACCCGGATCTGGGTCTACTGCGGCAACGGCACCCCGAGCGACCTCGGCGGAGACAACATGCCCGCCAAGTTCCTGGAAGGCCTGACGCTGCGCACCAATCAGCAGTTCCAGCAGACCTACACGGCCAACGGCGGACGGAACGGCGTGTTCCAGTTCCCGGGCAACGGGACGCACTCGTGGAACTACTGGAACCAGCAGTTGATGGCGATGAAGCCGGACATGCTGCAGGTGATCAACGCGGTCAACGCGCCGGCGCCGGCGCCGGCCGCCGAGCCCGCCCCAGTCACCGGGCCCGCCACCTGAGCCTCGAGTAGCTCACCGAACCACATCGGCAGCAGCGCAACGGCCAGCGCTGCTGCCGATGTTCAATTCCGCTAAGCCGTGGCCAAACGAGCGATCGACCGCAGCGGAATCGGCAACCAGGTCGGGCGGTGTCGTGACTCGTAGCCGGTCTCGTAAACGGCCTTGTCCAGTTCGTAAGCGGTTAGTACCAGCGCCGCATCGCGGGGGTCCGTTCCGGACCCAGCCGCATATCCGTCGCAGAAGGCGGTGCGATTGCGCTCGACCCATTCCCGGGCGCGGGCGGCCAACTGCTTGTCGGCGGATTGCTCCACCAAGGGCCCGTAGGCGGCGTAGTCGAAGGACCGCAAAACACCGGCCACATCACGCAACGGTGAATCCGGCGCGCGCCGCTCGTCCAACGGCTGACCCGGCTCCCCCTCGAAATCGATCAGCAGCCAGCTCTCGGGGGTGCGCAGCACCTGACCGAGGTGCAGGTCGCCGTGCACGCGCTGCACGGTGATCTGTTCGTCGGCGAGCTTGCCGAACCGCTCTTCGATCGTCGAGGCGTACTGCTCGAGTTCGGGCACCGCGGCCACCGCCGACGACAACCGGGACAACATGTGATCCACCGGGAACGGCACCTGCTCGGTCCCGAGGCTCTCAGCCAGGGTGGCATGCACGGAGGCAACCGCCTCGCCCAGCCGATACGACTCACCGGCAAAGTCACCGCCGACTTCGTGTGCGTACAGATCGCCCTCGGCAAACAGGTCACGCACGCTTGCGGTCGCCATCGCCCAGCCCTCGGCCGCATTGGCGGCAAACGCGGTCACCATGCCTAGCGGCGACGCCGCCTCCGGCGGACCGCCCGGCGCGCCGATCTCGTAGGCACCCAACAACTTGGCCACATGCGGGTTGCCCGCCCGGCCCAACACACGATTGAGTTCGATATCGGGATTGACCCCGGGACTCACCCGGCGGAACAGCTTGAAGATCGCGCTCGGCGCCCGGTCGAAAATCACGCTGGTATTGCTCTGCTCGGTGTCGGCCACCCGCGGGTAGGCATCGAGTGGCAAACCGACGTCCGGTTCTTTGGAGAATCGGACCTGCGCGTCTGAGGAGCTGCGTTCTGCTGCGGAGTCGATCAAGGACAACAAGAACTTCGGTGCCGACCCGTCGTACAATGCGTCGGCACCGATGTGGCTGTCGGCCGAGCCGATGGTGGCCAGCGTGCTGTACTCGCTCACCGGCTCGGTATCCCAACCGACGATCACCTGATAGCGCTCCTCGAAGCCGTCCGTGTAGGAGACGTCGACCAGTACCAGATCCAGGTTTTCTCGCAGAGGTACGACCACCGCTGGCTCGGCGCTGGCCAACTGGCGGTTTCGTCCCGCATACCAACGTTGTTGCGGAAGCCAGTCCAACCAGGGCAGCTTGGCCGGTAGGTTCATCGCTCCTCCTCGGAATCGGAAGCGGATAGCTGGAACCAGTAGAACCCGTGTCCGGGAAGCGTCAGCAAATAGGGCAGGTGCCCGATCCGCGGGAATTCCACCTGTCCGGTGAGCTCGATGGGTATGTAGCCATTCCACTGCTGCAGGTTCAGTTCGATCGGCTGAGGGAACCGCGACAAATTGTTGACGCACAACACCACGTCGTCTTCGGCGTCCTCACGCGGCACTTCCCGCACGTAGGCCAGAACCGACGGATTGGACCCGCCCAATTCGTGAAACGACCCAATCGCGAACGCGTCGTGCCGGCGTCGCACCTGGAGCATGGTGCGCGTCCAATTGAGCAGCGAGGTCGACGTGTCGCGCTGAGCTTCGACGTTGACCGCCTGGTAGCCGTAGACCGAGTCCTGGATGGTCGGTAAGTAAAGCCTGCCGGGATTTGCCTTGGAGAACCCGGCGTTGCGGTCCGGGGTCCATTGCATCGGGGTGCGCACGCCGTCGCGGTCACCCAGCCAGATGACGTCGCCCATGCCAATTTCGTCGCCGTAGTAGAGCACCGGCGATCCTGGCAGCGACAACAGCAGCGCGTTGAACAGCCTCATCTGGTTGAAGTCGTTTTCCAGCAGTGGCGCCAGGCGACGGCGAATACCTACGTTCGCCTTCATGCGCGGGTCCTTGGCGTACTCCGCGTACATGTAGTCACGTTCTTCGTCGCTGACCATCTCCAGGGTCAACTCGTCGTGGTTGCGCAGGAAGATTCCCCACTGCGCCATGTCGGGGATGTCCGGCGTCTGGGCCATGATCTCCGAGATCGGGAAGCGTGATTCGCGGCGCACCGCCATGAAAATGCGCGGCATCAGCGGGAAGTGGAACGCCATGTGGCACTCGTCGCCGCCGGTACTCGGATCGCCGAAGTACTCGACCACGTCGGCCGGCCATTGGTTGGCCTCGGCCAGCAGCACCCGGCCCGGGTACTCGTCGTCCACCACCTTGCGGCACCGCTTGAGAAACGCATGCGTCTCGGGCAGGTTCTCGCAGTTGGTGTCCTCCCGCGCGAACAGGTAAGGCACCGCATCCAGCCGGAACCCGTCGATACCCAGCTCTAGCCAGAAGCGCAGCACGTCGATCATCGCTTCTTGCACCGCGGGACTGTCGTAGTTCAGGTCCGGTTGATGCGAAAAAAACCGGTGCCAGTAGAACTGGCGCCGGACCGGATCGAAGGTCCAGTTCGATTCTTCGGTGTCGACGAAGATGATCCGCGCATCCGTGTACTTCTCGCTGGTGTCGCTCCACATGTAGAAGTCGCCGTACGGCCCGTCCGGGTCACGACGGGACTCCTGGAACCACGGATGCGAGTCCGATGTGTGGTTCATCACCAAATCGGTGATGACCCGGATTCCGCGCTGGTGCGCCTCGTCGATCAGCACGACGAAGTCCTCGACGGTGCCGAATTCGGGAAGCACCTTGTAGAAGTCACGAATGTCGTAGCCGCCGTCGCGCAGCGGGGAGTCGTAGAACGGCGGCAGCCAGATGCAGTCGACACCCAGCCACTGCAGGTAATCGAGACGGTCGATGAGTCCGCGCAGGTCGCCCGACCCGTCGGCATTCGAGTCGAAGAATGCCCTGACCAGTACCTCGTAGAAAACCGCGTGTTTGAACCACGTCGGATCCTCGGGCAGAGCGGCCGCATTGCCGAAGTCCCCGGCGGTCGGATGCTCGACCACCCCCCCTTCGACGTGACTGCCCTCTGCGGGATCGTGTGCGGGATCCTGCCGTCCGGCGTCTAACGCGTCATTCATCAAATCCACGATGCCACGGGTACCCGACAGTGCTCGTCGGGAATCACGCGATGACGGACAGGCCCCACACGGAAGGTCGGCATGGTCGTCGAATCACGGCCTGTACCAAAAGAATTGGATTGCCGCAACATCAGATCAGGCCGGTGGACCCTCCGCCAGCGTTACGTTTTCGGTGCGCGCGACACCGGACTTCGACGTGAAGCTGATCGAGATGGTGTCGCCGGGGTGGTGACCGTTGAGCGCATCCGACATCGCGGTAGCTGAATTGATCGGGACGCCGTCAAGCGCGGTGATGATGTCGCCATTGGCGATCCCGATCGACGCCGCGGGGGCGTTGCCGACCACGCGTTGCACCCGTGCGCCGTTGCCGCCGTTGTCCACGACGCCCAGGCCGAGGAAAGCCGTAGGACCGATGTGGACGGTGGGTCCGCCGCCGCCAGACCGGATCTGATTAGCGATATTGATCGCCGTGCCGATCGGGATGGCGAAGCCCTGCCCGCCCTGCGACATCTGGAAGTTCTCCGACGCCGCGGTGTTCATGCCGACTACCTGTCCGCCGGCGTTCACCACTGGTCCGCCCGAGTCTCCGGGCGCAATTGCGCCGTCGAACTGGATCAGGCCGTTGAGCGTCTCCTCGGCGCCGGTCAAGGCGTCCGAAGCTTGGACGGTCTGGCCCACCGCAATCACCCTGCCGGCCACGGCCCGGGGCGTGCCGCCTTGACCGCCGGTGTTGCCCATCGCCACGATCGGCTCCCCGACGCTGACGCCGCCGCCGATCGAAGCGGTCGGCAGACCGCCGGCGCCGCGCAGCTGCAGCACCGCGACGTCCTGGGTGCGGTCGTACCCGAGGACGTCGACGCCGTAGGTGCGACCGTCGCCGACGCTGAAGGCACTGATGTCGGTAGCGCCGGAAATCACGTGGTTATTGGTGAGGACGACGCCATTCGGGTCGATGACGATGCCCGTTCCGGCGCCCACCGCGTTGTTGTAGCCGAGCTTGGTGTTGATGTTGACCACCTGCGGACCGACCTGCCCGACGAGTGCCGAGGGATCCAGCGGAACGGTGGGAAATTGCTTGTGGGGTGCGGCCGACGCGGGAACGGGCGGAGTCGCCAAGCCCAATCCAATCAGGGCCAGCACGGCGACCAGCCATGACCACGTGAATGAACGGTGACGCGATTTCATCCCCGTAAACCTCCTGAGTCGCGTGAATAGTCCAAAATTGTCCCAGCCGTAAGATCCGGGCGGCGCAGCCCAGAGATTCACTGTGACCACCACCGTAATCCAAATACCCAATTAACGCGGTGGTCAGGCCTCAAATTCGGCGAAATCCTGGATGGGTTTCGAACCGAAAGAGGATCGGGATATGCAGCATAATCGAAACGATGCGGTAAAGGCCTAATCAGAGAGCTCAGCTAGTGACTTCCGTCTCTATTCCCGTCCTTGGCCGGACCTAACCTGAATCCGTGGACGCAAGGGCCTGGTTCGCAGAATCGCCGATCGCACGACTCGCGACGGTTACCCCGCAGGGTGCGCCGCATTTGGTGCCGGTGGTGTTCGCGGTCGATCAAGACATCATCTATACGGCTGTGGACGCAAAGCGAAAGTCCACTCGGCGGCTGCGCCGCCTCGCCAACATCGAAGCCAATCCGGCCGTCAGCCTGCTCGTCGATCACTACGCCGACGACTGGACGCAATTGTGGTGGATTCGGGTCGACGGAAGCGCGTCCATCGCGGACAACGGCGACGCGTTGCACACCGGATATCGGCTGCTTCGCGCCAAATACGCCCAATACCAATCTGTTTCGTTGGACGGCCCGGTAATCACGATCAGCGCGACCCGCTGGTCGGCCTGGCACGCCTGATTCCTCGGTAGACCGACCCTTGTGTTGGGCCTCGGTTGGGGGAAAAGTTGCAAATGCGTCCTGTGGGCTGGATCACGCCGCGTACGGGAGTTGGCGACAGCAACCCAGGAGAACTGGAGGAATGTCATGGCCGACAGAGCGAGCAATTCCCAGGGCGCAGCGGCGGCCCCGACTGCCAGCGCGCCGGACGGGATCCGCAATGTCGTCCTGGTCGGCCCGTCCGGGGGCGGCAAGACCACTCTCATCGAGGCGTTGCTGGTGGCGGGTGGAGTGTTGTCCCGCCCGGGTTCGGTGACCGAGGGCAACACGGTCTGCGACTTTGACGACGCCGAGATTCGGCAGCAGCGTTCGGTCGGTGTAGCCGTGGCGTCCCTGTCGCACCAGGGAATCAAGGTGAACCTGGTCGACACCCCCGGTTACGCCGATTTCGTGGGGGAGTTGCGCGCCGGACTGCGCGCCGCCGACTGCGCCCTGTTCGTTATAGCGGCCAACGAAGGTGTCGACGAGCCGACCAAGTCGCTCTGGCAGGAGTGCGACCAGGTCGACATGCCGCGCGCCGTGGTCATCACCAAACTGGACCATGCCCGCGCCAATTACGCGGAAGCGCTGACGGCAGCGCAGGACGCGTTCGGCGACAAAGTCTTACCTCTGTACCTTCCGACCAGCTCATCGAACTGCCAGGGGTTGATCGGGTTGCTTTCCCAAACCCAGTACACCTACTCCGACGGCAAACGCACCGAATCTTCGCCCGACCCGTCCGATGCCGACCGGATCGAGGAGGAGCGCGGTTCGCTGATCGAGGGGATCATCGAGGAGTCCGAGGACGAGTCGTTGATGGAGCGTTATCTGGGCGGAGAGTCGATCGACGAAACGGTCTTGATCGACGATTTGGAGAAAGCGGTCGCTCGGGGTTCGTTCTTCCCGGTGATCCCGGTGTGCAGCAGCACCGGTGTTGGCACCTATGAACTTCTTGAGGTGGCCACCCGCGGATTCCCGTCCCCGATGGAGCATCCGCTGCCCGAGGTTTTCACGCCGCAGGGCGCCGCGCACGAGGATTTGTCCTGCGATGTCAACTCGCCGTTGCTCGCCGAGGTGGTAAAGACAACTTCGGACCCGTATGTGGGGCGGGTCAGTCTGGTCCGGGTTTTCTCGGGGACGATCAAGCCGGATGCGACTGTGCATGTGTCAGGCCACTTTTCATCGTTCTTCGGGGAAAACGGGAGTTCGCGAGGCCACGGCAGCAACCATCCCGACCACGACGAAGACGAGCGCATCGGGGTGCTGTCGTTTCCACTTGGAAAGCAGCAACGCCCCGCCCCTACGGTGGTGGCCGGAGATATTTGCGCCATCGGCAAGCTGAGCCGCGCGGAAACCGGTGACACGCTGTCGGATAAAGCAGAGCCGTTGGTGCTGAAGCCGTGGACGATGCCCGAACCGCTGCTGCCCGTGGCCATTCAAGCCCACGCCAAGACCGACGAGGACAAGTTGTCGGTGGGACTAGGCCGGTTGGCCGCCGAAGACCCGACATTGCGGATCGAGCAGAATCCCGAGACCCACCAAGTGGTGCTGTGGTGCATGGGTGAGGCCCATGTGGGCGTGGTGCTCGATGCGTTGGCCAACCGCTACGGCGTCACAGTGGACACCGTCGAACTGCGTGTGCCACTGCGAGAAACTCTGGGCGGCAAGGCAAAAGGACATGGCCGCCATGTCAAGCAGTCCGGTGGGCACGGTCAGTATGCGGTGTGCGACATCGAGGTGGAGCCGCTGCCGGAGGGCTCGGGATTCGAGTTCGTCGACAAAGTGGTCGGCGGGGCCGTACCGCGCAACTTCATTCCGAGCGTGGAAAAGGGCGTGCGCGCGCAGATGGAAAAGGGAGTTCACGCCGGCTATCCGGTGGTAGACCTGCGCGTCACGCTGCTCGACGGCAAGGCGCACAGCGTCGACTCGTCGGATTTCGCGTTCCAGATGGCGGGCGGCCTGGCGTTGCGAGAGGCCGCGGCGGCGACGAAGGTGATCCTGCTCGAGCCGATCGACGAGATTTCGGTAATGGTGCCCGACGATTTCGTCGGTGCGGTGATGGGTGATCTATCGGGCCGACGCGGTCGGGTGCTGGGCACCGAGACCGCGGGCCACGAACGTACGGTCGTGAATGCCGAAGTGCCGCAGGTGGAATTGACCCGCTACGCCATCGACCTACGTTCGCTGGCGCACGGTGCGGCGTCATTTACCCGTTCGTTCGCCCGGTACGAGCCCATGCCTGAATCCGCGGCGGCCCGGGTGGCGACCAGCGCGTAACTTTATGTCGACGGTTAGCCGACTTCCAGCCCACATCCTGCTCAACCATTTGGTTGTCGTGTTGGGTCCGCTGGCGGCGATCCTGGCCGTGCTGTGTGCGGTATCAGCGGCGGCCCGGCAACGTCTGATCTGGCTGACCCTGGTGTTAGCAGTTGGCACCCTGGCCGTGACGCCGCTTACGACCAATTCTGGTGAGTGGCTGGCTGGCAAGGTCGGCGATGCACCGGCGATCAGCAGGCACGCCGAACTCGGTGAAACTCTGGCGTATTTCGTCGCGGCGCTGGTCGTCACCGTCACCGCGCTGTCAATCGTGCACCTACGACTGGCACGCGGCCGAGCCGTGAAATCCGTTGCGCACGTGGTGATCGCGGTTTTGGTAGTCGGGGCTGCGGTCGCCACTTTGGTGCAGACCTACCGCGTTGGCGACTCCGGCGCGCGGGCTGCGTGGGGTAGCGTCACCGCTTCATCATGACGCCGCAGCAAAGCAAGGCCGCCGTGGGCGTATTCGGCATGAGGCGGTAAGGCGGCAGTAGGACTATGTAACCTTTGCCCGGCTCCGAGCGACAAAAATTCTGTCGCTCGGAGCCGGGCACTTGCATACATGCCCCCGGAGACCGCGCCGGGTTAGGGCATACCCGTCCCCGGAGACCGCGCCGGGTTAGGGCATACCCATCCCCGGAGACCGCGCCAGGTTTGGGGCATACCCCCGAAGACCGCGCCGAGCCGGAGACACCTCCCCAAATGCCCGGCTCCGAGCGACAACCCTCGGGTGACACTCCTCAGCAGGCCGTCAGATTGGCTTACCGAACCGCGCGGAGACTGCGCGGCGATCCAGCGAACCCTTCGCGGTGTGAGGCAGCTCGTCGGCGATCTGGAAGGTCTCCGGAATCTCAAAGCCCGCCAACCGATCCCGGCAGAACTCGACGAGGTCGTCGGCACTGGGAGCCGGGCCCCGGGGTACGATCACCGCTGCGACGGCTTCACCGTACATCGGGTGCGGCACGCCAAACACGGCTACTTCCATGATGTTTGGATGCGTCCCCAACACACCCTCGACCCGTTCCGGCGAGATCTTCTCACCACCCCGGTTGATGAGTTCCTTGATCCGTCCCCGAATGCTGAGATCGCCCGTCTCGGACAGCGTGCCAAGATCCCCGGTCCGCAGCCAGCCGTCGGTGAAGTTCGCGGCGGTGATCTTCGGATCTCCGAGATAACCGCGCACCACCGTGGCGCCGCGCAGCCACACCTCGCCGACGGCACCGGCCGCCAACGGCTGCCCGTCACTTCCCGCAATGCGGATCTCTGGACCGGTGGAGCGGCCGACGAGACCGGTTGAGACGGCAGGGTTTACCTTTTGGTCGATACCGGTGCTGGCCACCTGGTGGGTCGACTCGGTCATGCCGAAGGCGCACAACACCGGAGCCGAGAACTCAACCTGCAGCGCCTGCGCCACTTCCGGAGTCAGCGGAGCGCTGCAGCTACGAATGAAACGCAAAGCAGCCTTGGTGTTTTCCGCCGGTGCCCCTGCGGCCCGCTCAAGCAGGATCTGGTGGATCGTGGGCACGGCCGTGTACCAGGTCGCCCCGACGCTGCTGACGTCGTCCCAGAAGGTATGCGCCGAGAAACGGCCGCGCGCCGGCAGTAACACGGTCCCGCCGGATGCCAAGGTGGACAACAGCGCTGCGATCAGACCGTGGCCGTGGTAGAGCGGCATCACCGCGACCGTCGCATCTTCTGGACCCAGCTGGTATCCGGCGATGATGGCCCGCACCGAGTTGACGATATTGTCGTGCGTCCACGGAACCATCTTCGGCAAGCCGGTGGTTCCGCCGGTGAACATGATCATGGCGTCGTCGTGGCGCAAGCCCTCCGGAGACGAACTGCTGGGGTTCGGTTCGGTCACCGCGTCCAGATGAGCCGACCAGGCGTCCTGGTCGACTGTCACGGCTACGTTCCACCACGCCACCGACGGCTCATTGCTGTCGCCCGGTCCTTCACCGTCGACGAGCACCACCCGGGCTCCGGCCGCTTGGCTGCGGGTGCGCTGGTCACCCACCGGCAGCGCCGGATCCAGCGGTACGACGATCAGCCCGGCACGCAACGCCGCCAACAGCGCAACGACGAATTCGGCGTTGCTGCCCGTGCGTAACCCCACCCGGTCACCGATCGCCAGGCCGGCCCGGTTCAGTTGGGCGGCAAGCCCGTCGACCAGACGGACCAACTCGCGGTAACTGATCGGCACACGGTTGGCGGTGACGACGAGTGCGGTCGCATCGGGTGTACTGGTGGCCACTGCCTCGATCAGATCGTTCAGGCGCGGATTGCCCTCGGCGACAGCCTGGTCACTGGCGATCGGCTCGAATGTCATCGGGTGCTCCTTCCCCAGCTGTGCCCCGTGCGGCAGCTACTGGAAACCCTGCCGCTGGTAGATGCTCGCTGTCCAATACCGATGCGCTAACGGTCGATAGTCGCCGTCTATCGATCCGTTCAATAGACGGCGTGTATCGCTGAATAGGGATCGGGTCTTGGACACAGCCGCCCAACTGGACAACAGTGATGGCCATGACCACCCAATCGGCCAACCCAGCGCCGGCTCAACTGACCGACGGCTTCCATTTGGTGGTGGACGCGCTGAAGGCCAACGACGTCGACACCATTTACGGCGTCGTCGGAATCCCGATCACCGATCTGGCGCGTACCGCTCAGTCCGCCGGGATCCGGTATATCGGATTCCGCCACGAGGGTTCAGCCGGCAATGCCGCTGCCGCGGCCGGATTTCTGACCCGACGGCCCGGCGTGTGCCTGACCACCTCGGGGCCCGGCTTCCTCAACGGCTTGCCAGCTCTGGCCAATGCCACCGCGAACTGCTTTCCGATGATCCAGATCTCGGGTTCCAGCGGGCGGCCGATGGTGGACCTGCAACGCGGTGACTATCAGGACATCGACCAACTCAACGTCGCGCGCCCGTTTGCCAAGGCGGCCTACCGCATCGGGCGCGTGGAGGACATCGGTCGCGGCATAGCCCGGGCCATCCGCACCGCGATCTCCGGTCGACCGGGCGGTGTGTACCTCGACATCCCCGGTGAGGTGCTCGGCCAGGCTATGGAGGTTGCGGCGGGCGCCGCGTCGATCTGGCGGATCGTCGACCCCGCTCCGCGTCAACTGCCGGCACCCGAGGCGGTCGATCGTGCGCTCGACATGCTTGCCCGGGCCCAACGGCCGCTGATCGTACTAGGCAAGGGTGCCGCATATGCACAGGCCGACAACGAAGTTCGCGAGTTCGTCGAGGCAACCGGAATTCCCTTCCTGCCGATGTCGATGGCCAAGGGTCTGCTGCCCGACTCGCACCCCCAGTCGGCAGCCGCGGCCCGCTCGCTTGCGATCGGCCGTGCCGACACGGTGCTGCTGGTCGGAGCAAGACTGAATTGGCTACTGGGACACGGAGAATCACCCCAGTGGTCGAGCGACGCACGGTTCATCCAAATCGACATCGCCGCTTCGGAATTCGACAGCAATGCGCCCATTGCGGCGCCGTTGACCGGCGACATCAGTTCGGTAATGGCGGCGCTCATCGACGGTCTGGCCACCCGTTCGGTCGCCGCGTCTTCCACGTGGACCGGTGAGCTCGCCGAGCGTAAGGCACGCAACGACGCCAAGATGCGCGAACGGCTCGCCGAGAATCCGCACCCGATGCGGTTTTACAACGCGCTCGGTGCTATTCGCTCTGTGTTGCAACAGAACCCGGATGTCTACGTCGTCAACGAGGGCGCCAACGCGCTGGACCTGACCCGCAATGTTATCGACATGGAACTGCCGCGCCACCGGCTTGACACCGGCACGTGGGGCGTGATGGGCATCGGCATGGGCTATTCCATCGCTGCCGCGGTCGAGACCGGACGGCCCGTCCTCGCCATCGAGGGCGACAGCGCGTTCGGATTCAGTGGCATGGAGATCGAAACCATCTGCCGCTATCATTTGCCGGTCATCGTCGTCATCCTCAACAACGGCGGTGTCTACCGAGGCGACGAGTCGGTCGCCGGCACCGACCCCGCACCCACCGTGCTCAATGCGGGCGCGCGTCACGAACTGCTGGCGGAGGCCTTCGGCGGCAAGGGATACCACGTCACCACGCCGCCTGAGCTCGAGGCGGCGCTGACCGAAGCATTGGCCTCCGGCGGGCCCGCGTTGATCGACTGCCAACTTGACCCGTCCGCCGGGGTGGAGAGCGGGCACCTGGCCAACCTCAACCCCACCAGCGCGGCAAAGGTCTAGCGGGGGTCCTAGCGGGCCTGCGTGATACTGCGTAGTTGCCCGTCGAAGAATTCGTCGAGTGCGAGCTGACGTGCCGACGCGACCAAGGCACGCGCGACCGGGGATCCCGGTCCAGAGGCGTTGGTAGCCAGAGCAATCAAAGCTTTGAGCGGCGGGTCGACCAGTTCGACCGCGCGAATCTCGCCCCGGGTCGGGGTCATCCACAGCCAGGTGTGCGGAACGATGGTCGCCCAATTGCCGTTGGCCACTTGCGCGAATAGCGATGCTACTGAATCCGTTTCAACTTGCGGGCTGACGACGATGTCGTGGTCGGCGAACGCCGCGTCGATGACTTGACGGTCCCGCATGTCCGGTGTCAGCAACGCAGACGGGAGCTGCGCGGCGTCGGGCCACCGCAGCGTTGCCGCACCAGATCCCAACATGTCTGCCCGCGACAGCAGCACGTAGTGCTCCTCATACAGCGGCACCAGCTCGACGTCCTGAGCTGTTTCGGCCGTCGGGTGCGCGATAACAGCGTCGAGTTCGAACTCGTGCAGACGCCGGTACAGCTCGGTTGTCGCCAGTCGGGAACTGATTTGCACCTTTGCCAGGGGGTGGGCCGAGCAAAAGGCCGACAGCACCAACGACGCCGTCGTGGACGCGGTCGGCACGGTGCCCAAGCGGAGCGTCCCGGTGATACCGGACTGCACCGCGTGCACCTCGGCTTTAAACGCGTCATGTTCGGCCAGAATCCGCTTGGCCCACACCACCAACCGCTCCCCCTCGGGGGTCAGGCCTTCGAAGCTGTGGCCGCGGTTGATCAAGGTCACGTTGAGTTCGCGCTCAAGTTTGGCGATCGCTGCTGAGAGCGCCGGCTGCGACACGTAACACTTCTCGGCGGCCCTAGCGAAATGACGCTCTTGCGCGACCGCCACGAAGTACTCCAGCTGACGGAAGAGCACCCGTACCTCCGCTCTATGGGACGCTCTATCGGACGCTCTATCGGACCCCCGTTCAGGACTAGCCAGTGGGGCACGATCTCGCTGAGGCTAACGCGTTGATCCCCACCCCGGCCAGTCCCGCAAAACCCGGTCAGCGCGCTACGTCCAAATTGTTTGCTATGACCGAATGGCGGGGACAACCACTAGAATGCGAGTCGTGTATATCGCACCATCCCGGAGGGGGAAGGCCATGCGTCGAGCAGTTCGTTACCTATTCGTTCTGGTCGCAACAACGGCAATGGCCGCAGCCGGGTCCGGCAGCCCCGCCACTGGCGCCGTCCCCGTGCCGCATCCGGTGCCGGCGCCGGCGTCGATATCTCCGTCCAATGGTGCGGTGGTAGGCGTCGGGGCTCCGGTAGAAGTGACCTTCACCGCGCCAGTGACCGATCGCCGCGCGGCCGAGCGGTCCATCCACATCAGTTCACCCGCCAACATGACCGGCCACTTCCGTTGGCTCGACGGCAATGTCGTGCAATGGGTTCCGGACCGGTACTGGCCGGGCCACACCCGCGTCTCGGTCGGCGTGCAGGAGATGACCGACGGCTTCGAGACCGGCGACGAATTGCTCGGTGTCGCCAGCATTTCAGCGCACACCTTTACGGTGAGCCGAAACGGTGAGGTGCTTCGGACCATGCCGGCATCGATGGGCAAGCCGAGTCGCCCCACTCCGATAGGCAACTTCAACGCGATGTCGAAAGAGCGCACGGTAGTGATGGATTCACGCACTATCGGCATCCCGCTGAACTCTTCGGACGGGTATCTGATCACCGCCTCGTACGCCGTTCGCGTCACCGGCAGTGGGGTGTACGTGCATTCGGCGCCGTGGTCGGTGAACTCGCAGGGCTACGCGAACGTCAGTCACGGTTGCATCAACCTGAGTCCGGACAATGCCGCGTGGTACTTCAACATGGTCACCATCGGTGATCCGATCGACGTCGTGGCCTGACCCGCTCGATCGTCATGAGCTGAACCCGTCAGCCCAGCCCGGTCTGCACTATCTTGACGACGACCAGCGCGACGGCGACCACCAGGTAACCGCGCAGAGTAAGCAATCCCGCACGGCGCGTCAGCGCCATGGTCGGACGCTGCAGGGTGCTCAGATCGGGAGTGCGCCAGCTCGCGAGGTCCTCTCGGCGGGCGGCTTTACGTCGAGTCCGCGTCAGGGTCGGGATATCGACTGATACCGCCGCGTTTTCGCGACCGTACTGTCGACGGCTAGCGAGGATAACACCGGCACCGCTCACGATTCCGACCAGCACACCCGCGGCCAGACCCCACCCGATGGTGTTCGTCGACATGTGCGGGAAGAAGGTGGCCGCCGTCAGCGCCAGCGACAACAGCACCAGGCACCACACGATCGTCCACGCAACGATGTTCTGCCGCAGCGTATTTGCCCATGGCCCCAGCAGCGCTCGGTCATTGCACAACAACACCAAGAACACGGTGGCCGACGGTAACACCACACCGGCGAGCGCTTGCACTCCTTGAGTAACCAGTCCGAGCACGTGATCGGGACTGAACGCGATGGCCGCCGAAACGCCAAGCAGCAACGCGTAACCACCATAGAACATCGGCGCTTCAGTGATCTTCCAGTGCAGCGAATGCCGTTTGCCCATCGCATCGCCCACTGCGTAGGTGGTGGCCAGCCCGATTGCGTTGGCACCGATCAAGGATGCGTCGAGCAGGATGACGGCGAACAGCACCCCCACGGCATGCCCAGCGTGGCCGGCCAGTCCCACCGCAACCGCGCCCGCATCGGTGAAGTTTCCCGCGGCGGTGGTACCGGTCAGTCCGAATGCCGTCACCGCCATCAGGGCTGTCGCCCCGACCACCACCACGACTATGCCCAGCGCCAAATCCGCTCGCGCGTAGGAGATCCAGCGTGTCGTGATTCGCTTGTCCACCACATTGGACTGTTGGAAGTACAGCTGCCAGGGTGCGACGGTGGTGCCGACAATCGCAACGACCAGCAACAGCACCGTGGAGTTAAGCCCGCCCGGGAACCGGGGCAGCAAGCCGTCGATGGTCGCAGTCCAGGTCGGATGCACCATCAGCGCCATCGGGATGATCAACACATTCACCCCAATCAGCAAGAACATCAGCGACTCCCAGCGGCGGAACGAGCCACCGGCGACAACCGCGAACAGCAACACCGCGGCCGCCGGAATCGCCACGACCTTCGGACAGCCCAGAAACCCGAGCGCCAAGGAAACGCCGATGAATTCGGTGACTATCGTCAACGCGTTGAGGACCAACAGATCACCGACGCTGAATGCGCCCCAGAACTTGCCGAAGCGGGCAAAGATCAATCGAGCGTGGCCAACTCGGGTGACCGCGCCCAGTCGCAGTGCCATTTCCTGGTTTACATATAGCACCGGCACCATCAGCGCCAAGGTCCACAACAGTGCCATTCCGTAGTTCTGCCCCGCTTGCGCGTAGGTCGCGACACCGCCGGCATCGTTATCGCCGACCATCGCAATGAGGCCAGGACCGCTGATCACCAGCAGTGTGCGGAGTCGACGCCAACGACCGCTGACGTTGGCGTCGCGCCCGATGCGTCCGAACGCTCCAACGATGTCTCCGGCGTGCGCCGAATCCAGCACCGTCGGCTCTGCCGCGCCTGTGCTGGTGGCGGCGATCGAGGTCATGTGTGTCTCACAATCTGACTTGAAAACGTAGGCATGCAGGCACTTTGGGTGTGCAGAAGGGTTGGTTCGGTACCAGGAACCGGCTAGTAGCCGGCACCCCGAAACCCAGTCGGTCCGCTAGCCGGCGACCGCCGAGACGGACATCCGTGCAACGTATGCGTTTGCACGTTCCTGCGCGGTCATGTTCAGCGCTGCGGTCCACACGTGGAACATGCGCCGAATTGCTCGTCGCCGCATCGGCGTTGAGCGAGGAACGACAATCAAAGGCATTGTCACCATGGTCATTGGCCTACTCCTGATGGAAAGCCCAACCGGCCCGCGTCACCAAGAGTGCATGCGCTCAGGCAGCAGCGAAAATGCCGGAACCGGATCGGGACAAGACGGATTTCAGATACGGACTATCGCCTGGACTAGTGCTCATCTCGCCCTCACCTCCTCACGGCCAGGACACACGGGGGTGTCACCACATCCACCTGGACACGAGAAGGAATGCTCGACGGAAACCACCGCCAAGCGCACCCCTCTCGTCGGAGCTTTGGCACTGCACGGCGTATCCGGTCGGTAGACCGGAAGCCACTTGGGCTCAACCCTTGAGCCGGGAAGAGCTGTCCTGACCCGGGGCGTCTCTCGACGTTCGGGGTCAGTGGCCTGTATCCGTGCAGACGCCTCACCTACCGAGGTGCTTGCAGCTTCCCATGGTGGCACCGGGATCACGGCGCGTCAAACGCAGGCGGGACTGGAGCCTAGTGTCGACGGTATGGCAAATACTCTGCAGGACCCGAAGGTCGCCTCGACTCTCGAGCGCATGTACACCGCGTCGGCACAGCAGATGTCGAAGCTGCGGGAGAAACGAGGTGAGCTCAGCAGGCCGATGACGCCGGCAGAACGCACCGAGGCGTTGAGCGAGTTCTATATCCCGGTGACCCCCGACGCCGGGCGGCTGCTGTACTCGCTGGTGCGCGCGGCGCGCCCGGCGACGGTCGTCGAATTCGGGATGTCTTTCGGCATTTCGGCGATTCATCTGGCGGCGGGTGTTCGTGACAACGGCAGCGGCCGGGTGGTGACGACCGAACTCAGCGACACCAAGATCGCGGCGGCGAAGCAGACTTTCGCCGACACCGGGTTGGCCGAGGTGATAACGATTTTGGCAGGGGATGCGCTTGCCACGCTGGCCGATCTGGACGGCCCGGTCAATTTCGTCTTGCTCGACGGCTGGAAGGACCTGTACCTGCCGGTGATCAACCTGTTGGAACCGGCGTTGTCGCCGGGCGCGTTGGTGGTCGCGGACAACGCCGAAGCCGACGACACCCGACCCTACCTCGACCATGTGCGCAACACCGAAAATGGTTATGTGAGTTTCAATCTCCCGGCCCGAGAGAGCGACAGCATGGAAATCAGTTGCTGGACCGGCACTTAACTAGCGGACCGACTCCTCCAGCCACGGCAACAGCCACTTGACCCCCTCGGGCGTCAGGTGGACGCCGTCGCTGCGCACCTTGATGCCGTCGACCTTGGCCGTGTAAACACCGTCCGGGCATAGCTTTTTGTTCAGATCGACAATGCCGACGTTCTTTCGCTCACCAATCGCGTTGCGCAGCATCGTGTTCCACTGGTTGACCCGATCAGGCTGATCTTCGGGGTACAACCGGCCGTCGGGCTTCTCACCGCCCCGACTGTAGGGCACGGTGGCGACCATCACCCGAACACCCGTCGAACCAACGATATCCAGCGCCCGATGCAACTCGAAGTTGAGATACTCGTCGAACGTCGGGTCCCCGATATGGGTCCACTTGCCCTCGTTGACCCGGTCGACCGTCTCCCAGCGTCCGATGACCAGAAGCGCGACGTCTGGTCGGTCCTGGTTGATCTGGGTGGCCCAGCGACCAGGCCAGGTGTCGCATTCCGCACGCTGTTCCAGGGTTTGGCCGATGTAGCGGTACGGGGTGCCGCGCACCAGGCTGCAGCCGATGACGGTGTGGTCGATGAATTTGAAGCCAGGCGTCGGTGGCAGGAAATGCATCATCGTCCAGCCGATCGAATCGCCGAAGACGGAAACGGTGAACGGTTGGTTGGGATCTCGCGGTCGGGGCGCCGGAGCGGGTTGGCCGGCTCCCGGCGGTGACGGAGATACCGCCGCGACGGCCGAAACGCCCGGCGGCAATCCGATCTCGTGCAGTCCGGTGCCGACCGGTACCACCAGGATCGTTGCGGCGGCCGCGCTGGCGACGGTGGCCGCGGCCAACGGCAACAGCGGCACCCGTTGCGGACGCCACCGTCGGATCGGTTGTTCGATTGCCCAGTAGGAGATGGCGGCCACCGTGATGGTGGCGGCACAGCGCACGCCGAACAGTCCGAGCCCCGACCACCCGGTGCGCTCGCCGTTGAGCGTCAGGAAGATCGGCCAGTGCCACAGGTAGACGCCGTAGGAGATGGTTCCCAGCCACACCAGTGGACGCCAGGCCAATATTCGGGCCACCGCGCCGCGCTGCTCAAGGGCCACCGGGGCGATCACCAAGACCGCGGCAATCGCCACCACAATCAGCAGCCCGTGCCGGAACTCGCCAACGTCACCGGTCGCGTAGTGCGTGATAGCCGCGAGCGCAGCCAAGCCCAGGACGGGCAGCACGCGCGCGACCCGTCGGGCCCAGCGGCTGCGGATCAGACACCAGCCTCGGTTCAGCGACGGCCAGTCGCGAACCAGCAAAGCAGCGGCCGCGGCACCGACCAGCAGGGCCTGAGCCCGCGTGTCGGTGCCGAAATAGATCCGGTCGCGCGAGGCGTCGGTGGTGCAGACGATGGCAGCCGCGGCCGAAGCCAGGGCACCCACGCAGGCGATGAGGAAAGCCGCCAGCCGAACGTGACCGACCGTGATCTTGCCGAAGTAGCGTCGCGCGCGCGCCGCAAGCAACAGCGTCACCCCGATCAGGAGCACCGGCCAGACGAAGTAGTACTGCTCCTCGACGCCCAGCGACCAAGTGTGCTGTAGCGGCGACGGTGCCCCCTGGGTGAAGTAGTCGGTTTTCTGCGCCACGAACCGCCAATTGGCCACCCAGAGGAAAGCCGCGATTGCGTCTTCGCGTAGTCCGCTCAGCGATTGGTAGGGCAGAAACTCGCGGGCCGCCGTCACGGCCAGCACCATCAGCAGCAACGCCGGCAACAAGCGGCGCGCACGACGAATCCAGAAGCCGGTCAGGTCGATGCGGCCGGAGCGCCCTAACTCGTCGAGTAGCAGCGAGGTGATCAGGAAACCGCTCAGCACGAAAAAGATGTCGACACCGATGAATCCGCCACTCACGCCGGGAATGCCGCCGTGCCCGACGAGAACCAGCGCCACTGCCACGGCCCGCAGACCGTCCAATGCGGGGATACCGCGTTGCCGCTCCGGGCGATCCCACACCGCCAGCCGTCCGACCCGGCGAACCGGAGCGACCCAGCGCGGTTTGGGTGCTGAACGCACCGGTGCGGAGTCCTCTCCGCCCGGCTCAGCGCTCGTGTCTAACGCGCCCTGACCAGTTTGTCGTCCGGCGCCGAGTTGGATGCCGATACGTCGCCGCCCCTCCTCTTGATCGGAGAAAGCTTAGACGCGGCGCGGCTCAAATCCGACTAGACACGCTCAGTAGGTACCGGCGAAAGCCCACGAGCGTCGCTGTTGGAATGCCCTTGCGCCCTCGGCAAACTCATCGGAGGACACCAGGGCGGCCTGACCTTCCAGCTCACGGTCGAAGGCGGCCTCCAACTCGGCCCGCGTTGCCTCGTTGATGGCAGTACCCGCACCGCTTGGGTTACGGAGGGTTTATCTGCTCTGTCTCAGCACCGGCGTGAACACCCGCATCGACACAGGTCAGACCGAGTTCTTCGAGCACCTCCGCGGTGTTCGCGCCCAACTCCGGGGCGGGCCCGGCGACGCGTCCGGGGGTTCGGGAGAACCAAGTTGGCACGCCAGGAAATCGCACCGGTCCGTGCGCGGTCTCCACCGTTTCGAAGAAGCCGACCGCATCCAGTTGTGGGTCGTCGAACAACTCCGCGGGGCTGGCCAATGCCGACGCCGGTATCTCGAGTTGGCGGAGCAGATCGAGCCACTCCTGGGTGGTGCGCTGCGCGAAGGTCTGGGCAAGCAGCGCGTACACCTCATCGATTTGGCGCGCCCGGCCTTCCAGCGTGGCGTAGAGCTCAGTGGTCCAGTCCGGCCGGACGGCGTCGATGAAGGCGGCCCAGTGCTTGTCGTTATAGATCAGTGCCGCGATGTAGCCGTCGCTGGTGCGGTACGGCCGCCTATTAGGCGCCACCGTACGCGGGTAGATCGCCGGCCCGAGCGGCGGATTGAACATGGCGCCGTTGGCGTGTTCGACCAACATGAACGACGCCATGGCCTCGAACATACCGATTTCCACCTCTTGGCCTTCACCGGTTCGTTCCCGGTGGAACAACGCCATCATCGTCGCGTACAGTGCCGTGAGGCCGGCCACCTTATCAGCCAATATTGTTCCGGCATAGTTGAATTCACCGGTCAGTTGTTGCTGGACGGCCGGCACCCCGCAGGCCGCCTGGATGGTGTCGTCGTAGGCGGGAAGATCGCGATTGGGCCCGCGTCTACTGAAGCCATAGCAGTTGGTGTACACGATGTTCGGGTTGATGGCGGCAACGTCGGGGTAGCTGAACCCGAGTCGGGCAATGGCCTTTGCCCGCATAGAGTGGATGAACACATCGGCGCGCTCGATCAACGCGCACAACGCACTTCGGCCGGATTCGGACTTCAAATCAATTGAGATCGCGCGCTTTCCGCGGTTGACGTTGACGAACACCCCACTCATCCCGGTGGTCGGACCCACCGAGATATAGCGGGTGTCGTCGCCTTGCGGCGGTTCGATTTTGATGACTTCGGCGCCCATGTCGGCCATGATCTGGGTGCAGTACGGGCCCATCACCATTGCAGTGAGATCGACGACGCGCACACCGGCCAATGGCCCGGACTCAGACATGATGGGCGCTTTCCCGGATTGCCCAGGCCGCCGACTCGAAGCTGTAGCGGATGTGATCGGCATGGCCATTGGGAACCACAGGGAAGACCAACGGTGCGCTGAGATCTCGGATCGCATAGAGCTGTTCCGCGACGTCCTCCACCGTCCACGACAAGCGCTGCACGCCTGGGGTTTCGGCGACGACGGCGCGGGCCACCCGGCCGGCGATGGCGATCAGCATCTCGCCATTTATCGGACAGGACTCGTGCGCCAAAAACCCAACGACGGGTGCCACCAGTTCGGTGCCCATCGGCGGATAGGCCGAGATATCCAGCCCGTCAGCCATTCTCGTGACCGCGGACGGGACGATCACATTGCACAGCACACCTTCGGCCGCACCTTCGAGCGCGACCACATTGGACAGCCCGACCAGGCCCGCCTTCGCAGCGGCATAGTTGGCGACGCCGTGGTTGCCGTACAGCCCGCCGATCGAGGAGGTCAAGACGATGCGGCCGTAGCCCGCGTCGCACATCACCGGAAACGCGGGCCGCACCACATGGAAAGCGCCACGCAGATGCACATCCAAAACGGCATCGAAGTCCTCGTAGCTCATCTCTTTCAACGACCCGCGACGAACGGTGCCGGCATTGTGGATCAGTATGTCGATGCGCCCGAAGTGGTCCAGTGCCGACCCGATGACCGCCTGACCGCCCGCCGCCGTGCTCACCGACTCCGCGCACGCGACCGCCTCGCCGCCCGCTGCCGTGATCTCGGCTGCTACCTCCTGTGCCGCAGCGACATTCGGGTCGTCGCCGGTTAGCGTGCCACCGGTGTCGTTCACCACCACTTTGGCGCCGCGGGCAGCCAGCATCAGCGCGTACGCCCGGCCCAGGCCCCGGCCGGCGCCGGTCACCACTGCGACCCGATTGTCGTATCTGAGTTCAGCCATCACGATCCCAGGTCGAGTCCGTCCAAATCACCCTTGGCGCGCCACTCGGCAAGCAGATCACCGAAGGCGTAGAAGCCCGGCCCGTAGGGTTCGCCGAGGTGCGACCGAATTCCTTCGGTGCCCCCGCCCTCGTTGTTGTAATAACCTGGCGTGCATTCCAAATCGAACGCGCTGTTGTCGATCGCGGTTTCCCGGATCGTCGCGCACCAATCGTCTTGCGCGGCTTGACTTGGCTCGACGGTGGTCGCGCCGCGGGCCAGCGCCTCGGCGATGATGTAGGCGATGTGTTCGCCCTGCAGTTCGTAGTTGGCGGCAATGTTGGCCGAGATGCCGACTTGGGTGAACCCTGTGAAGAATTGATTCGGGAATCCGCGACTGGTCATCCCGTGCAGGGTCTTGTAACCGTCGCGCCAGTAGTCGAACAGGGAAAGGCCGTCACGCCCCTCGATCGCCTCCATCGAGTAGCGGCGACTGATCTCGGTAGTGATTTCGAAGCCGCTGGCGTAGATGATGCAATCAACCTCATACTCAACACCGTTGGCCACCAGCCCCTTTGACGTTGCACGCTCGACACCTTTACTGCCCGACACATCCACCAGCGTCACGTTCGGACGGTTGAAGGTTGGCAGGTAGTCGTCGTTGGTGCACGGGCGCTTGCATAGGAATCGGTAGTAGGGCTTGAGCGCCTCGGCGGTGTCGGGGTCGTCGACGATGTCTTCGACCCTGCGCCGCAACCGCTCCATGACCCTGAAGTCTTCCTCCTCGCGGATATCCATGAACTGCTCGGGGGTCATCGAAGCGGGATCCGGTAGGGCGAGAACCCGCGCTGCGGTATTGCGGCCCAGTTCGGTCCAGAAGTCGCAGACCAGGTCGGGCTGTCCGAGTGCCATTCCCTCGAAGGTCCAGGCGTGGAAGTTGCGCTGCCGCTCCTTCTGCCAGCCCGGCTGCAGCGATTTCACCCATTCGGGATCTGTCGGTGTGTTGTTGCGCAACCCGACCGACGATGGCGTGCGCTGAAACACATACAGGTGCTTGGCATATCGACCCAGGAACGGCACGATCTGTACGGCTGTCGCACCGGTGCCGACCACCGCGACACGTTTATCGGACAGGCCGTCCAATCCGCCGTTGGCGTCGCCGCCGGTGTAGCCGTAGTCCCATCGCGACGAGTGGAAGCTGTGTCCCCCAAAGTCCTTGATTCCCGGGATGCCAGGCAGCTTGGGGCGGTGGAATGGTCCCGAGGCGATCACCACGAAGCGGGCGCGGATGTCGTCGTCGCGGTCGGTGCGAACGCGCCAGCGCTTGATGTCCTCGTCCCAGTGCAGTGCCCGCACCTGGGTGGAAAACAGCGCGGAGTCGTAGAGGCCGTAGTGCTTGCCGATGCGCCGGCAGTGCTCGTAGATCTCGGTCCCGTCGGCGAACTTCTTGCTCGGCATGAAGTTCAGCTCTTCCAGAAGCGGTATGTAACAGTATGATTCGTTGTCACACTGCAGGCCGGGGTAACGGTTCCAGTACCACACGCCGCCGAAGTCGCCGCCGAGTTCGATGATCCGGACGTCCTCGACGCCGGCCTTCTTCAGGTGCGCTGCACACAGCAGGCCTCCGAAGCCGCCGCCGAGGACGGCGACGTCGATGTCGGCCGAGATAGGGTCACGCAGAAGATCCGGTGAGTGCGGATCGATTTCGTAGTACCCGGCGAAGTCGTCGACCAGTTCGATGTACTGCTGGGATCCTTCGGGCCGCAGTCGCTTTGCGCGCTCCTGCCGGTACTTTTCCCGCAGCGCGTCGAGGTCGATATCGTCCGGTGTCGGGGTCGGCGGGCAGTCCGAGACTCCGGTCATGCCAGCGCGTTCTCCGGCAGCGCCGCGGGGTGCAACGGGGCATCCATGCGGTGCACGGCGGGCAGCACCTCCTGGGCGAACAGTCGGGTGCTTGCCATCGCTTCGTCGTGAGGCATGGTGCCGAACTGCGGAACGATCGTCATTTCGGAGAACGAGCAGGCCTGCTGAGCGGCGACAATTCGTTGGTAGATCTCCTCGGGTGTCCCGATCAGCAGGTTGGAGGCGTGGTAGCCAGGGGTCTTCGGGGCTCCCTTGGCATCCGATGTGACCGACGACGCCAACACCGCGGTCGCGGTGGCCTCACGCGCCGCGTAGGCTTCATATCCCTTGACGCCCTTGAAGTTCGACGCGTCGGCGAAGCCGTAGTGGACTGTGACGTCACGGTTGGCCGTCCAGATCCATTCTTCGGATTTCGCTGCTTCGTCGGGATTGGCCGTGCAGTACATGAACATGACATTCTTCGGCTGGCACGGCGGCAAGCCTTCTTCCTGACGGAAGGTGTTGACCTTCTGCACTTCTCGTCCGGCCTCCTCGATGGGCTTGTTACCTACGAACAGCGGCACCATGCCGCGCCGGGACAGGATCTCCAACGACTCCGCGGTCGACGACGAGCTGTAGATGCGGGAGAACAGGTCGCGGCTGTGTGGTTCGGGCCGCAAGGACATCTCCGGGACCTTGAAGATCTCACCGTCATAGGCGAATCGTTCGCCAGAGAAAGCCAATTGGAGGATGTCCAAGGTCTCGTTGAATCGTTGACGGCTTTCCTCGCGTGGTACGCCGACGGCGTCGAATTCCCCCTTGGACACGCCACGACCGATCCCGATGGTGTCGTAGCGTCCGTTGGAAAGGATGTCCAGATACGCGATCTGGTGAGCCAGCCGAACAGGGTGCCACCACGGCGCGACCACGACGAAGGTGCCCAGGCTGACCCGCTCGGTGCGCCCCGCGAAGTAGCTCAGCGCCTGGATGGGATTGGGCGTCATGCCATACGGCGTGCCGCAGTGCTCGGGCATCCAGATGCCGTCGAACCCCAACGGCTCGGCGAGATCGGCGATGGCCAGGGTGTTCTGCACGCATTCCCAGTCCGGAGTCGCGGGCGGCTGGCTGAAGTCCGCCGCCAGCACGCGTTCCCAGTCGTGCGAATTGTGCGCTCCGAAACCAAGGTTGACTTTCATCGTTTCGTCTCCGTCTCTGTTGCTAGCCGTTGAGGTGCCCCGGTGCCCATGTATTGGGCAAGGTTCCGGTGCAGGTTGGCGGTGCTGCGTTCCATGTACGGGTTTGGTCTGGGCCCGCTGAAGCCCAGCGACTTCATGCCCTGTTGTACCGCGGCCATATTCGAGAAGTCCTGCGGCAGCACACTGCGCCAGTTCGGGTCATCCGGCGGTGCATACACCCACTCGGTTTGCGGTTCTTCACCTTTCGGGTACAGCTCGTAGCAGGATGCTTCGAAGATGCATTCGTCGGGGTTGTAGCCGTGTGGCCGGGCGCTATAGCACAACGCGGTGGTCAGGCCCTGCCCGATTTGGAAGTTCGGAAAGATCTGCCACGCGGTTCCGCTGTTGGCCAAGTGTTCTGGGTCGATGCTGGGCCAGATCACACCCCGTGCCTCGTCATCGCGCCGCGCGGAGGCGAGCCAGTGGCTGAGCACTTGATCGGCGGGAGCATCCTCGGGCAGTTCTTCGACCAGTCGCAGCGCCGCGTCCACCAGTGTTCGGGTAGTGGTGGCGTTGGTTTCTTCCAGTGTGTAGAGCTGCATTTCGGCGGTGGAGACGCGCGGGTCCGCACCGGTGCCGAGCCGAATCTTGGATTTCGTCTCCGACAGGTCCTTGGGCGCGTCGTAGCCGATGTTGCTGTGCTTGCCCTGCGCGACTGCCCAGCCGCGGAAGTTGCCGAACTTGTTGAACTGTGGGTGCGTGGTCGCGACGTGGTAGGTCTCGTTGAAGGCCTCCATTGCGACCTTCCAATTGCACTGGAAATGCAACCACTTTCGCCATTTGCAGCGCATTTCCTGCAGGTTGAACGGATCGAGCATGGTGGCCGCGGGTTCGAGGTAGTCCCGCAATGGCTCCGCGGCGGGGTCCATGTTGATCCAGAGCCAGCCGCCCCAGGTGTCGACGTTGACCGCAGCCAGATGGGTGTTCTCCGGCTGCAAGGCATCCTGCCAGTCGTCGCGTTCCGGGATGTGGGTGCAGCGGCCGTCCTGGTCGTAGGTCCAGCCGTGGAAACCGCAGACGAAAGACTTCCTGTGTCCACAGGCACTTTTGGCGCCGGCGGGAGTGTCGACCAACCGTCGGCCCCGGTGTACGCACACGTTGTGGTGCGCCTTGAAGGTGTCGGGACCGGTGCGCACCACCAGGATCGAATCGTCGAGGATGTCATAGGTGAGGTAGCTGCCGACCTTGGGCAGGTCTTCCACACGCCCGACCTGCTGCCATACCTTGCGCCACAGCTTGTCCCGTTCGGCGCGGGCATACTCCTCAGAAATGTAGGCTTCGACGCCGATCGTCACCGGAGCGGTGAGTTCGTCGTCCATCGCGATCTCCTTTCTCGCCATCACCGCTGTATCGCGGCGCGGAAGGATTCGTCCTTGAGGAACAGCGACGTGTTGTCGGCGCCCAGGTGCCCCCATTTCAGGTTCAGTCCACCATCGACCAGCAACGTCTGTCCGGTGATATAGGTCGACAGGTCCGACAGCAGAAACAGAATCGCGCCGGCGACTTCGTCGGGAAGGCCGCGTCGTCCCATGGCGATGGCGCGCCGGTCCCGCTCGGGGTCCTCGTCGGTGTAGGTCCGCGACGCTGGCGTTTCGGTGACGCCGGGCGCGACCGCGTTCACCCGGATCGCGCCGCCCTCGCCGCATGCCAATTCGACTGCCATGGTGCGGGTTACCGCGACGATCGCTGCTTTGGCGGTGCCATAAGCGATGTGGAACGGCGCGCTGTTCATCCCGCTGATCGACGAGATGGAGACGATCGACCCAGAACGCTTGCGGCTCTTGAGTTCTCCGGCCACCGCCTGGCTCATGAAGAACATCGTTTCCAGATTGCGGGCGAACAGCTCGCGCCAGTCTTCCCGTGTCACCCGGGTCGCGGGCATCCACGTCGACGGGTCGGCGCCGCCGGCGACGTTGACCAGCCCGTACAAATCACCGTCCGCACGGTTGGCTGCCGTCAGGACAGCGGCCACCCCGTCGTCGGTGGACACATCCGCGGCCAGCGGCACCACCGGCAGCCCTTCGTCCACCAGCGGTCCGAGGTGACGGTCGAGATTGTCGCGGCCCCGGCTGACCGCAACCACGGTTGCCCCGGCTTCGGCGACCGCCCGCGTCACCGTGGTGCCGATCCCGCCCCCTGCGGCGCCGGCGACCACGACGACTCGTCCGGCCAGGCTCAGTGGGTCGCGGCTCACTTAATTGTCCGGACAAGATAATGACATGCATCCATTAGAGAGCATGATTCTCTGGCGGCAGCCTGCACGTCAAGGGCCGGGCGGAAAATGCGCGCGGCTATTGTCTGGACCAAAGATCAATTGCTATCGTCCGAGCGGTGAACGCTGCTCGCTACAGCGCCAATGCGCTGCCGAGTGTTGCCGAAGGCTGGACCCTAACGCGCCTCACCGCGCCCAGCCGACTGTTCGGCGCGAACGGCATCCGCACCGGTCCGGACGGCCGGATCTACATCGCGCAGGTGACCGGCAGCCAGATCAGCGCGCTCGACGTGCACACGGGCCAGCTCGAGACCGTCAGCGCCAAAGGTGGCGACATCATCGCGCCCGATGACGTGGCGTTCGGCCCGGAGGGCAACCTGTATGCGACCGAGGTGATGGACGGGCGGGTCAGCATGCGTGACCCCGCCGGCCGCTCCCGGGTTTTGCGGGACGACCTACCGTCGGCCAACGGCATCACCGTGCACCAGGGCAGGTTGTTCATCGGCGAATGCCGGGCGGGTGGGCGACTGCTCGAACTCGACCTCAACGGCGGCCCGCCGCGGATCCTGCTGGAGAACGTGCCGTCGCCCAACGCGATGGAGGTCGGCCCGGACGGGCTGCTGTACTTCCCGGTCATGGGCGCCAATGAGATCTGGCGCATCAATCCCGAAGGCGGCGAACCCGAACGCGTCGCCGGCGACCTCGGCGTCCCCGACTCGGTGAAGTTCGACGCCGACGGCTACATCGTCTCCACCCAGGTTCACAGCGGTCAGGTGCTGCGCATCAATCCCCGCAACGGCGAGCGCAGCGTACTGGCAAGCCTCAATCCCGGTTTGGACAATTGCACGTTCGTCGGCAACCGACTTTTCGTGTCGAGCTTCACCGGGGAGATCACCGAGATCCTCCTCGACGGGGGAACACGCACGGTCCTCGACGGCGGTCTGAACTGGCCGCTGGATCTGGCGGTCGGGCCCGACGGCAACCTCTACATCGCCGACGGGACCTTCTTCTACATGCTGCTTCCCGACGGCTCCCTGCATACCGTGGGCATGCTGTTCAGTCCCGGTTACCCCGGCTTCCTGCGCGGGTTGGCCTGCACCGGACCCGGCGAGTTCGTTGCGACCACCTCGAACGGCGACGTGGCCCGATATCGGCCTCATAGCAACGAAAGTGAGTTCCTAGCCCAGGGTTTCGACCAGCTATACGGTGTGGCCGTCGCACCCGGAAACACCGTCGTGGTGGCCGAACTGGGCGCCGGACGGGTGCTGGCCATCCGAGCCGGCCAAGTCGACGTGCTGGCGACCGGTTTGAGCGAACCGGTCGGAGTGGCGCTCGCGTCCGACGGCACGACACTGGTGTCGGAGGCCGGCGCCGGCCGGGTACTCAAGCTGGGCGGTGGCGGCACCCTGATCGAGGGGCTGCAACGGCCACAAGGCCTGCTCGTGCAGGACCAGGAATTGTACGTAGTCGACGCCGGCGCAAAGGAACTCGTCGCCGTCGACCTGCTCACCGGCTCCCGCACCACGATCGCGGCCGACCTGCCGGTCGGCGCCCCACCCGGTGTCGTGCCCAAGCCGCTGCGCGGAATGCCGCCGTTCTCCGGCCCGCAGGGGCCCTTTGCCGGCATCACCGCCGGACTCGACGGCACGTTGTACGTGTCGGCAGACGCCGACGGCAGCGTACTCGCCTTGCGCAGGGAATCCTGAAGTGCCCCAGCAATCTTCGGAGACCAAGGTCGTCGACCACCGCTACCTCCAGGTGGCACGTACCTTGCGCAAGGAGATCGTGGACGGGGTCTACCCGGTCGGCTCTCAACTGCCCACCGAACACGAATTGTGCGAACGTTTTGCGGTGAGCCGCTACACCATTCGAGAGGCACTGCGCCGATTGCGCGACGACAACCTGGTGTCGTCACGGCCGCGCACCGGAACGTTGGTGGTGCCGCGTCCGTCGGCGGATTCCTATGTGCAACATGTCATGTCGATCAACGACCTGCTGGATTTCGCCACCGGCACCCGATTTGCCATCGAATCCGTCGCGATGGTCGGCATTGACGACGATCTGGCTGAACGTACGGGTTTAGCCGTCGGTGAGCAGTGGCTGAGCGTTCGCGGCTTCCGGCAGGCCGACACCGGGGAAGCCGCGCTATGCCGCACCGAGTATTACATCAACCGCACCTTCGCGGCGGTGGGCCGACTTCTGCAGCGCCACGAAGGCCCGATCTTTCCCTTGATCGAAGACCTGTTCGGGCTCAGCATCGTTGAGGTGCAACAAGAAATCGTCGCGGTGCTGTTGTCCGCCGAGTTAGCCGCCGGTCTCGATGAGGATCCTGGCGCCCCGGCCCTGCAGGTGCAGCGCACCTACCGGGCCTCCGACGAACAGATCGCGCAGGTCACCATCAACACCCACCCCGCGTCGCGGTTCCGGCACTCGATGACCATGCGCCGAGTGCGCAGTTAGCGCCGTGATACCGGCACGCGAGGGACGAAAGCTGATCGGCGGGCGTTGGGTCCGTTGGGACGACGAACGCGCCGCCGATGCCTACGCGCGCGGATGGTGGTCACACCAGACTTTGGCGGACGCACTGCGGGAAGCCGCCGAGCACACCCCGCAGCGGGTAGCACTGGTCGACGGCGCGCACAGACTGACTTGTGCCGACTTGCACCGGCATGCAACGGATCTGGCGCGCACCCTGCTTGCGCGCATTCCACCAAGCAGCGTGGTGTCGTTCATGCTGCCCAATTGGCACGAAGCCGCGGTGATCTATTTGGCCACCACGCTGGCGGGCATGGTCGCCAATCCGATCCTGCCGTCGCTGCGCGATCGGGAACTGCGCTTCATTCTGGAGGACGCGGACAGCCGAATGGTGTTCATCCCTTCGACTTTCGGAAGGCACGACTTCGCCTCGATGCTGCACCGAGTGAGTGCGCAACTGGAGTCGCCACCGGATGTCGTTGTGGTGCGCGGAGATTGCGGGCCGGGTCAGCTGACCTTCGATTCAATGTCTAGACCGCACGACTTGGCGCTGCCCGCCCTCGACCCCGATGCCGTGCGCATGATCCTCTACACCTCGGGGACCACTGGCCGCCCGAAAGGCGTGTTGCACACGCACAACTCGATTCATGCGCTATTGCGCCAGATTCGCGATAATTGGTTGGTCGACCACGGTGACACGTTCCTGGTTGCGTCGCCGATCGCGCACATCGGCGGCTCGATCTACGCTTTCGAAGCCCCGTTTCTGCTCGGCGCCACCGCGGTGCTGATGGAGCGCTGGGATCCCGAGGCGGCAGTAGGGCTCATGCAGGCCGAACACTGCACGCACATGGCTGGTGCCACACCGTTTTTGGAACAGTTGTTGACCGCGACACAGCTGGCGGGCACCCGGTTGCCCGATCTTAAGGTGTTCATCTGCGGTGGCGCAGCCGTGTCGCCCTCTCTGATACGCAGAGCGGCAACGTATTTCGACTCGGCGATCGTCACCCGCGTGTACGGGTCGACCGAGGTTCCGGTGACGACGGTCGGCGCACCGGAAGACGGCGCCCGCGCGGCTGACACCGATGGCCGCTGCGGCGTGGCCGCGGTGAAGCTGGTGGACGGCGAAATCCGGGTGCGGGGGCCACAGATGCTGGTTGGCTACCTGCACCCGGAAGACGAAGACGCATCCTTCGACGAGGACGGCTACTTCCGCACCGGCGACCTTGCGCGCTGGGTCGACCACGAGTACCTCGTTATCACCGGTCGCGCCAAGGACATCATCATCCGCAACGGTGAGAACATCTCCCCTAAGGAAGTCGAGGACGTCCTGGCCGATCACCCGGGCATCGCCGAGGTCGCCATCGTCGGCCTGCCCGACGAGCGCACCGGGGAGCGGGCCTGCGCCGTAGTGGTGCCGGCCGGCACGCCGGGTCCGGACGTGACGAGCCTGCGCAGCTTCCTGGAGGCCGCTGGCGTTGCACGCTTCAAAACACCCGAGCAGGTGGTTATCTGGGACGACCTACCGAAGAACGACGCGGGAAAGGTCCTCAAGCACCAGATCAAGGCGGCGCTGATGAAGGCAGAGCACTGACATGCAGGTAGCGATTGTGACCGGGGCGACCGGCGGAATCGGATTCGGTTGCGCCACAAAGTTGGCCGAATCGGGCATGGCGATATTGGCGACGGGACGCGATGAGGACAAGCTGGCCCGGCTGGCGGATGCGATCGGCGATCCCGATCGAGTGGGCACCGTTGCCGTGGATCTAATCGAGGACGACGCACCGCGGCAGATCACCGAGGCGGCGCTCGCCCGCTGGGGCCGCGTCGACTTCCTGGTGAACGCCGCGGGCATCGGAAGTCCGAAGCCGCTACACGAGACCGACGACGAATCTCTGGACCACTTCCTGGGATTGATGCTGCGTGCGCCATTTCGCCTGGTGCGTGAGGTGCTGCCGCATTTGCAACCCGGCTCGGGAATCGTGAATATCACCTCGACGTTCGCCGTCGTGGGCGGGATGCGCGGCGGTGCCTATTCGGCCGCCAAGGGCGGACTGACCGCAATGACCACGCACATCGCCTGCCAGTACGGAGCGCACGGAATACGTTGCAACGCAGTGGCTCCCGGTGTTATCCAGACGGCCATGACCGAGCACCGCCTGGCCGACGAACGGTTTCGTCGGATCAATGTCGAGATGACGCCGCATCAGCGCCTCGGCACGGTCGACGATGTCGCCGCCACCGTGGCGTTCTTGTGCTCGCCCGGAGGCGCTTTCATCAACGGTCAGACGATCGTCGTCGACGGCGGCTGGAGTTCCACCAAGTTCCTGTCAGATCGCGCGCTGAACTCGCAGTGGACGCCTTGAGCGTCAACGGTTCTCGAAGTGGCGCTTGATGCCGTAGAGCATCTTGGCGTGGGCCTTGACCGCCTCGCGGACCGTGTAGCCGGCCAGCGGCCGCGGTGCGGCGAACCGGATCCGCTCGGTGACCCGGGTGCCGCCTTCGACCGGTTCGAAGCTGACGGTCCCCCGCAGGCGCACGCCTGGCGATTGGTCGGCTTCGGTGCGCACGTCGCCCTGCGTCGGTACCTGCAGGCGCGCACGATAAGTGATGCGCGCCGTGAAGGGGCCCAGCGGAAGACGGTCCACGACGCGGTAGCTCACCTCATAGCCCTCGGGGGATTCACGGCGGTTAAGCAACTCCACCGAGACGATCAGCGGGTGAACGAGTCTGATGTTGTCCAGGTCGACGTAGAAGTCGCGGACTTGTTGCGCTGGGGCGGGTACGTCTTCGGTCAGCGTTCGCTCGGCGTGGGCGATCCACCAGCTCATGCGGGCCAACTTACCCCGCGCGAGCAGACGCAGAATCACGTTGGAGCGTGAGCTCCACGGTGATTCTGCGTCTGCTCGCGGGGGTTAGGCGACAACCAGTTCCGCCGTGCGCCACCAGATCAACGCCGCGAACAACACCAGCGCAGCTACCGTCGCGCCGGCCTGCAGCAGATCTCGTCGTTGGCGCGGTACATACACATAGGCCGCGGTGATCACCGCGCCCGCGATCAACCCGCCCACGTGTGCCTGCCAGCTGATCTGGTGCGAAGTGATCGCAGGGACAACGAAAGTGAATGCCAGGTTGATCACGATGACCGCAGCCACCCACCGCACGTCGAGGGTGAGCCGTTTGGCCACCACCAAGGTGGCGGCGAACAACCCATAGATGGCGCCCGATGCGCCCAGCGTCGGGGTGTCGACCGGCGACAGCAGATACACCAGCACCGATCCGCCCAACCCGCTCACCGCGTACAACCCGATGTACCGCAGCCGTCCCAGCCCCATCTCCAGCGGGGGTCCCACGACATACAACACCCACATATTCAGCAACAGATGCATGGTGCCGGCGTGCAGAAACACTGACGTCACCAGACGGTAGAACTCTCCGCCCGCGACGGCGCGCGGCCACAACCAGAACTGCCGTTGCACTTCTACCGACGCCATTTCGGCGATGAACGCCAGCACGTTGATCGCGATCAGTGTGTAGGTCACGACGGGGGTGGCCGAGGACCGTTCGCGTCCACCGAACCGGGTCCGGCGCTCGCGAATGGTGCGAGCACCCGCCTGTACGCAGTCCACGCACTGGTGACCCACCGCCGCGCTGCGCATGCAGTCGCCGCAAATGGGGCGCTCACATCGGTTGCATCGGAGATACGTCTGGCGGTCGGGATGCCGGTAACAGGTCGGCGGGTCGGCCGGAAGCTGCGCATTCATTGCAGCCCATTCTTGCCTGCCGCGCACCGTGGGCAGTCAGGCGACCCGCTGGCCAGGCTATTCCCTCACCTGCCGAGTTGACCTACTGTGATTGAGGTGGAGTCAGACGGAACCCCTGAGTTGGTACCGGTCGAAAATTTGCACTCTGGTGACCCGATCACCGATGGTGGTCAGCGTTACATAGTTCTCGAGTCCAAGGCCGTCGGTGACAGCTGCGTGGTCCTCGAGTTGGAGTCCAGAGTCGACCACCACCTGCAGGTCATCGAAAAGTCCTTTCCGACCGGGTACCACGTCGGCAGGGCTCATCACCGAACTCTCTAGTCAATTCAGCGCCGTTCGGCCGAATCACGAGTAGCCGCCAGACGGCTATTCGAGCTATGCCGTCGCCTCAACTCCGTGGTGGCCGTTGATCGTTGGGATCGTTTGGATCCGGCTCGCCAAACCAGCGCGACGGGACGTGCTCCGCGTAGGAGTCGTGCCAGGCCCACCACTCGTACGGCTTGGTCTGGGGGTAGCCCGGCGGTGAATCCTCCCAATCCTCTTGGCGCCCGAGCGCCGTCAGGTCGAGGATGCTCCAGGTGTTGCCGAGCACCTCGTCGCCCCGGTTGTTCACGAAATAAGTGCGGTACACCCGTGAGCCGTCCTGGATGAACGCGTTGGTGCCGTGCCATTCGTGGACTCCGAAGTCAACGTCGAAGCCGTCGGTCATCGTGTACCACGGCATCCGCCAACCCATCCGCTCCTTGAGGCGCGCGATGTCGTCCTGCGGTGCTCGCGACGCGAATACCAGGGTGGTGTCGCGGGCGTTGACGTGCGCCAGGTGACCGATGTGGTCCGCGATCATCGAGCAGCCCGGGCAGCCGTGTTCCGGCCACCCATGCACGCCGGGTTCGAAGAAGGCGCGGTAGAGGACGAGTTGGCGCCGGCCGTCAAATAGGTCGAGCAGGCTGCGCTTACCGTCGGGCCCGTCGAACACGTAATCCTTGTCCACTTCCAGCCACGGCATCCGGCGGCGCAGCGCCGCCACCTCGTCGCGGGCCCGCATCACCTCCTTCTCCCGCACCAGCAAGTTCCGGTGCGCTGCTTCCCAGTCCTGCGCGGACACGATGGGCGGTGTTTGCATGTCGATCCTTTCTGTTTGTTGCCCGATCAGGTTTACGGCGAGACGCAATTCGGTAGACAGCGCGAGTACTACAGTGCCGCTCGTCCTCTCGGTATGGAAGTTCACACCCATACAGATACGACGCGTCGCCGCGATTCATCGCTGCCCAGCTCACAATGATTTTTGGCCATCACAGGTATGCAGAGGCTGCTATCTGAAGCGGCAGGTATCAATAGGGATATGCCTGTCCAAGACGAGTTCATCGAGCAGGCCGCGCCGTATCGCGCCGAGTTGATCGCGCACTGCTACCGGATGCTGGGTTCGTTGCACGACGCCGAGGACCTGGTCCAGGAGACCTACCTGCGCGGCTGGCGCGGGTACCCGGCATTCGAGGAGCGGGCGACACTGCGCACTTGGCTGTACCGGATCGCGACGACGGCGTGCTTGCGCGCGATGGAAAACCGCGGTCGCCGGGTGTTGCCGGCCGGGGTGGGGGACGGATCAGACGGCCACGAGTGGCCCGAGCCAATCCCCGACACGTATATGTCCGAAAGCCCGGAAGCGAGCGTCGCGGTGCGGCACAGCGTTCGCTTGGCGGTGATGATCGCACTGCAGGAGCTACCCGCGCGCCAGCGGGCGGTGTTGATTCTGCGCGATGTGGTGCAGTTCAGCGCCGCCGAAGTCGCCGAGCTGCTGCAGACCACGCCTGCGGCGGTCAACAGCTCGCTGCAACGCGCCCGCGCCCGTCTCGCCGAGGTCGCGCCGGACGAGGACGGTGTCACCGAATCCGATGACGCGCAGAGCCGCGAATTGGTCGACCGCTATTGCGCGGCATTCGAGAACTCCGACATGGCTGCCTTGACCGAGCTGCTGCAAGACGACATCAAGCTCGAAATGCCACCTATGCCAATGTGGTTCGAAGGCCGAGATGCGGTGCTGGGTTTCCTGCGCGAGCGTGCATTCGCCAAGCGCGGCGATCTGGTGATGGTCCCAACGTCCGCCAACGGTCAGCCTGCCGTCGCCGAATACCGGCGTAACGCCGACAACATCATGGCGGCCCATTCCATCCAGGTCCTCACCTGCCGGCTAAAGGATCGGGCAGTTGGGATCGCGGTGTTAACCGTATTTCTCGATCCGACGCTCTTCGCGGCGTTTGGGCTGCCACCCACCCGGTAAGCCAACGGTAGCCTGGCGCTGCATGCGGCGGGCCGTGTGGACAGGTCTGCACGGCGCCGGAAGGATTGACGCGGTACACGTAATCGAAGGGTGCTGAATTGAAGATCCCGGGTGTGGCCGACCTCGTCGGCACCCTGACCGGTGGAGCGGTTCAGGCGCTACAGGCCGGGATCAACGGCGCGGCCGGTGCCGTGGGAGCGGTGCAAACCCTGACCAGCCCGGTGACGGAGCTGGTCGGGCCCGTGGTGCAGACCATGGCGCACTCCACCGGTCGGGCTATCGGACTGGGCGGGTCCACCGACGGCGCTCCCGAAGCGGTCACCCCACCGGTGCGTTGGCACAGTGGCCGGCGCGTACACCTGGACCTCGACCCGCTGCTGCCGTTCCCCAACTGGCAGGAGTATGCGGCGGCGATCGAGGAGCCGGTGCGCCGCATCGACGGCGTCGCCAAAGCACACGTCGAAGGGTCGCTGGGCCGGCTGGTCGTCGAGATCGCGGAGGACGCCGACGCCGACGCCGTGCTCGATGAAGTGCGCGACACGGCCACAGCCGTGGCCTCCGACCTCACTGCCGCGGAAACCATTGCGGCCGTGCAGGCCGCGCCGTTCGCGGACCCGGGCAACCCGTTGGCGATTCTGGTGCCGCTGTCCGCGGCGGCGATGGACGTCGTCGCGGTCGGTGCCGCCGTCACCGGCTGGTTCACCCGGCTGCCGATGGCACCGCGTAGCGCGCGAGCCGCCGCAGCGCTCATCAATTACCAGCCACGGGTAGTGGCCGTGCTGGAATCCCGGTTGGGTCGGGTCGGCACCGACATCGTGCTCAGTGGCTCGACGGCGCTGGCCTACGGACTAAGCCAGTCGGTCGGTACCCCCCTGCTGGACCTGGCCCAGCGTACGTTGCAGCTGTCCGAGGCGGCAGCCCATCGCCAGCAGTGGCGGGAACGTGAGCCGGCGCTCGCGTCGCCGGACCGTCCGCAGGCGCCGGTGGTGCCGATCCTCTCCTCGGCGGGCGCTGAATCGCATGCTCCGCGGCATAACTGGGCGGCGGCCGCGGCGGGCGAGGCCTCGCACGTCGTCGTCGACGGCGCCATCGATTCGGCCATCGACTCGGACAAGGGCTCCATGAAAGGCCCGGTGGAAAGCTACGTCGACCAGGCCGCCAGCGGGTCGCTGGTGGCCGCCGCCGGGGCTTTGTTCGCCGGCGGCGGTGCCGCCGAAGCCGCCGAAGCGATCCTGGCCGGGGTGCCCAAGGCCGCGCACCTGGGTCGGCAGTCGTTTGCGACGACACTCGGCCGGGGCCTGGCCAACGCCGGACTGCTGGTGCTCGACCCGGGCGCGCTGCGCCGCCTGGACCGGGTGAAGGTGGTGGTTATCGACGGCGCCGCGCTGCGTGGTGACCACCGCGCGGTGTTGAGTGCCTGGGGCGAGGAACCCGGTTGGGACGACGACCGCGTCTACGAAGTCGCCGACGCTCTGCTGCACGGCGAGGAAGCCCCCGAACCCGATCCCGACGAACTGCCCGCCACCGGCGCGCGACTGAAATGGCTTCGGCCGCAAGGGTCTTCAGCGACACCGGCCCAGGGCCTCGAGCACGCGGACCTGGTCTGTGAAGGCCGGCGGGTAGGCCACGTCGACGTCGGCTGGGAGGTCGACCCGTACGCCATCCCACTGCTTCAGACGGCGCACCGCACCGGCGCCCGAGTGGTTTTGCGCCACGTGGCCGGTACCGAGGACCTGTCCGCGAGTGTCGGGTCGACGCATCCACCAGGCACACCGTTACTCAAGGTGGTCCGCGAATTGCGGTCCGACCGCGGACCGGTCCTGCTGATAACAGCACTGCACCGCGATTTCGCGTCGACGGACACGCTGGCCGCGTTGGCCATCGCCGATGTCGGCGTGGCGCTCGATGACCCCCGCGCGGCCACCCCGTGGACTGCCGATGTCATCACCGGAACCGATCTGGCCGCCGCGGTACGCATTCTGTCCGCCCTGCCGGTGGCTCGCGCGGCCAGCGAATCCGCGGTCCACCTCGCGCAGGGCGGCACCACCCTGGCCGGACTGTTGCTGGTTACTGGGGAGGACGGCAGGACCAGCAGCCCGGCGTCATTTCGACGGTGGCTCAACCCCGTCAACGCCGCCGGCGCGACCGCACTGCTGTCCGGGACGCTATCGGCCGCGCGGGTACTGCGCCTGCCCAAGCCGACACCGCAACCGCTGACCGCATGGCACGCACTGGACCCGGAGATCGTCTATTCGCGGCTGGCCGGCGGCTCACGCAAGTTGGCGGTCGAATCCGATACCTCGACGTGGCGACGCCGGCTTGACGACCTGTCCTACGAACCAGTGGTGGCGCCGCTGCGTGGTCCGGTCCAGACGCTGGGACGGTTGGCCTCCGCAACACGCGTGGAGTTGAAGGATCCGCTGACTCCGATCCTGGCGGTCGGCGCGGCAGCTTCAGCGATCGTCGGCAGCAACGTCGACGCTTTGCTGGTTGCCGGAGTCATGGCGGTCAACGCGGTAACCGGCGGGGTGCAGCGGCTGCGGGCCGAGGCTGCCGCCGCGGAGTTGTTTGCCGAGCAGGACCAGCTGGTGCGTCGCGTGGTCGTCCCGGCGATGGCGACGACCAGGCGGCGGTTGGAGGCGGCGCGCAACGCCACCCGCACGGCCACTGTGTCGGCCAAGAAGCTGCACCCCGGGGACGTCATCGACTTGGCCGCGCCCGAGGTGGTGCCGGCCGATGCGCGGATTCTGGTCGCCGAAGACCTGGAGGTCGACGAGTCCTTCCTGACCGGCGAATCGCTGCCGGTCGACAAGCAGGTAGATCCCGTCGGCGTCAACGACCCGGACCGGGCAAGCATGCTGTTCGAGGGCAGCACCATCGTCGCCGGGCGAGCCCGCGCAATCGTCGTCGCCACCGGCGTCGGGACCGCCGCACAGCGCGCCATCTCGGCGGTCGCGAACGTGGAGACCTCGGCCGGGGTGCAGGCCCGGCTGCGCGAACTGACCAGCAAGGTGTTGCCCCTTACGCTCGCGGGCGGCGCTACCGTGACCGGTCTGGCGTTGTTGCGCAAGGCGTCGCTGCGCCAGGCGGTGGCCGACGGCGTCGCCATCGCGGTCGCCGCCGTCCCCGAAGGTCTGCCGCTGGTGGCCACCCTGTCTCAGCTCGCCGCCGCGCAACGCCTCACCGCACGGGGAGTCTTGGTGCGCTCACCCCGAACCATCGAGGCCCTCGGCCGAGTGGACACCATCTGCTTCGACAAGACCGGCACACTCACCGAGAACAAGCTGCGCGTCGTGCGCGCCGTGCCGAAGGCGACCGAGGTTGGCGGTGCTGCTCCGGGGCTGGACGATCCGGCCGCGGTTGTGGTGCTACGGGCCGCCGCCCGCGCTTCCACCCAGCCGCACGACGGTGAGGGGCACGCGCACGCGACCGATGAGGCCATCATCACCGCAGCGAATGAGCTTGGGGTGGAAGGTGATTCGGTGTGGACGGTACTTGCCGAGGTGCCGTTCGAATCCACCAGGGGGTACGCGGCCTCGATCGGGGCTGGGGACGGCTCGCAGGACGACGCGCCGATGTTGGTGCTCAAGGGCGCACCGGAGATCGTGCTGCCGCGCTGCCGATTCGACGACACGGACACCGATCCCGCGGCCGGCCGGGAACAGGCCGAGGCGTTGGTGCGTGATCTCGCCGAACAGGGACTGCGGGTCCTGGCGGTCGCGCGCCGCCGCTGGGGGAACGGCACCGCCGAGGAGGACACCGACGCCGACGCCGTCGATGCCGCGGCTCGCGACCTCGAACTGCTCGGCTACGTGGGGTTGGCCGACACCGCGCGGACTTCGTCGCGGCCCCTCATCGAGGCACTGGTGGAGGCTGGGCGCAACGTCGTACTGATTACCGGCGACCATCCCATCACCGCGCGAGCGATCGCCCGCCAACTGGGGCTGCCGGAGGACGCCCGAGTGGTGACCGGCGCCGAGTTCGCCAGCTTTGACGAGGAAGGGCACGCCAAACTAGCCGCCGACGTGCAAGTGTTCGCCCGGGTCAGCCCGGAACAGAAGGTGCAAATCGTTGCGGCCCTGCAACGCTGCGGACGAGTGACGGCCATGGTCGGTGACGGCGCCAACGACGCCGCCGCCATCCGGATGGCCGACGTCGGCATCGGCGTCAGCGGTCGGGGTTCTTCGGCCGCGCGCACCGCGGCCGACATCGTGCTCACCGACGACGATCTGGGTGTGCTGATCGACGCGTTGGTCGAAGGTCGCAACATGTGGGCCGGCGTCCGCGATGCCGTCACGATCCTGGTCGGCGGCAACGTCGGCGAAGTCCTGTTCACCATCCTCGGCACCGCGTTCGGACAGGGACGGGCGCCGGTGGGCACCCGCCAGCTGCTCTTGGTCAATCTGCTCACCGACATGTTCCCCGCCCTCGCGGTGGCCGTCACGTCCCAGTACGACGACCCGGAGCAGGACGAGGATCTCAGCGACGAAGAGATCGAAGAGGCGCGCTGGATGCTGCAACGTGAGTTGCTGACCCAACCCGCGCCGTCCCTCGACGACCCGCTGATGCGCCAGGTCGTCAGCCGCGGCGTGATCACCGCCGCCGGCGCGACGGCCGCCTGGGCCATCGGACGCTGGACCCCTGGCACTGAACGCCGCACGGCGACAATGGGTTTGACAGCGCTGGTGACTACTCAGCTGGCGCAGACACTGCTCACCCGCCGGCACAGCCCGTTGGTGGTGGCGACGGCACTGGGCAGCGCAGGCGTGTTGGTCGGCATCATCCAGACACCGGTGCTCAGCCAGTTCTTCGGCTGCACCCCGCTGGGCCCGGTCGCGTGGACGGGCGTGATCGGCGCAACCGCCGGAACCACCGCGATCTCGGTGCTGGCGCCGCAATGGTTGAACAAGGCGGTGACCGCCGTGCAACCCGAAGCCCAAGATGAGCACGCGGACTGCGAGGAGCGCGACCCTCGCTAGCCCGATAGTTCCCGACGCACCACCTTGCCGGCCGGGTTACGCGGGATGCTGGGCACGATGCTGATGTCCCTGGGTTGCTCGAAACGAGAAACCTTGCCTTTCAAGTATTCTCGTAACGTCGGCTCGTCGGCCTCGCTGTCGGCACGCAGCACCACGAAGGCGGCCAGCCGCTTCCCGAACTGCTCGTCGGCGACACCCACCACCGCGTTTTCGGCAACATCGGGATGACCGGCAAGAGCGTTCTCCAGCGCACGCGGATAGACGTTTTCGCCACCGGAGACGATCATGTCGTCTTCGCGGCCGACGATGTACAGCCGCCCCGCCTCGTCGAGATAACCCATGTCGCCCGTGCTCGTCATGCGGTCGATGACGGCCTTCGCGCCGCCACCGGTGTAGCCGTCGGAGGCCAAACCACCGCCGACGAAAATCCGTCCGGTGACCCGCGGCCCCACGGCTTTTCCGGTCTTGCTGTAGATGCGTACCGGACACCCCGCCACCGGCCTGCCGACCGTCTCGGGGAACCGCCGGATCTCGTCCGGTGTGGCCAGTGAACCGATGCCCACCTCGGTGGAGCCGTACAAGTTGTAGAGCACGTCGCCGTAGGAGTCCATGAACCGGCGCGCCAAACCGGGGTCGAGGCGGTCGCCGCTGGAAATCACTACCCGCAAGCAGGACAACGGGTTTCGTGCCTTTACCCGTTGCGGGAGATCCAGCATGCGGGCCAACATGATCGGCACCGCGCTCATCGAGTCGGCACGATGCAGCGACGCCTGGGCGAGCGTTGCTTCGGCATCGAACCGCCGTCTGGTCAGCACGGTGCCGCCCAGTGCCATCGCCATCATCAGGATGCCGAAGCCCAGTCCATGAAACATCGGCGCAGCCAGGCAGATTCGCGTTCCCACCCGCAGACCGGTGCGCTCCAGGAGCGTCATGCTGACACCGATCCCGGAGCTTAGGTGTGGCGTACGCGGTACGCCCTTGGGTATCCCGGTGGTGCCGGAAGTCAACAGCACCATCCGCCCCGACGGCGCGACCTTTGGCCGCGAATCACCTTGGCGCCGATGGACGGTCGCGGGATCGACGAGCCGGATCGGGACATCCGTTTCACCGAGTTGGTCAATGAATTCGTTGTCGCAGAACATCGTTCGGATCTGGTGTGCTCCCAGCGCACCGGCCAGCGCATCGGTGCGAAACTCGGTGTTCACCAACACCACATCGGCACCCACCAAGGCGGTGGCGAAGACCGCGGCGACGAAGTTGCGCCCGTTGCGGCACATCACTCCCACGGGATCCCCGGCCTTGGCGCCGGCGTCCACCAGTTCACCGGCCAGTGTCTCCGTCATCGACAGCAGGTCGCGGTAGCTCAGCGCCCCGTCCTCGTCGATGATCGCGGTCCGATCGGGCCAGCGGGCCGCCGATATCGCGAGCAGGGTGAACAGGTTCGTGCCGCTCCGGCACACCTCGCGGACCAGTCGTAACGCCGCGCCGGGCCCCGGCGGTCCGAGCAGGCCGGACGACAGCACCGCCCGTGCCGTGGTGCCCGCCACGCCGGTCGTCATGATCGGGCGTCCTTCTTGTCGGGATTGTCGGATTCGGCGAGAAATCTGCTGTGCCACAACCGGGCCGCGCGTTCGGCCGGTCCCGCAAGCAATACCGAGGCCAGTTCGGCCGGCCATACCCAGGGCGGTTCGTTGGTGCGTGGTCGCTCGATGATCACCTTGGCGACGGCATCGGCGGCCTCGTCCGAAGTCAGTCCGGGCAGCCGGCCCAGCAGTGGAGTGGGTTCGATCATGCGGGTGCGGACCAGCGCGAAGTAGATCGTCGAGACATCGATCCCGTCGCCGTGCAGTTCCGGCGCCACGCTGCGCAACCAGCGGTCGAAGGCGCCTTTGGACGCCTGATAGGCACCCCACTGCGGTCCCGGCACTACCCGCACGCCGACACTGGACACATTGACCAGGTGTCCGCGCCCGTTTTCACGCATTGCCGGAAGTAGGCCCAGCAGCAGCCAGATCGGCCCCAGATAGTTGATGTCGATGGTGCGCTGAAAGTCGTGCGGACGGTCGTATTGGTCGTGCAGTGATCTGCGCAGCGACTTACCCGCGTTGCTCACCACGATGTCGAGTGGTCCGTGGGTCTCGTTGATCTGCTTGGTGAGCTCGCTGACGGCCGCTTCGTCGCTGAGATCGGTCGGGTAGGCGACGGCCTGTCCCCCGCCGGCGTTGATGGAGGCGGCGACGTCGTCAAGGCGTTCCACCGAGCGGGCCACGACAAGCACGGTCGCTCCGGCCGCAGCCAACTTGCGTGCGGTGGCCTCGCCGATTCCGTACGACGCACCAGTCACCAGGACCGTCTTGCCGGAAACCGACCTGCGCAGCTTGTCGGGATCGGATTCCCGCGCCGGATTGGCAAACCTGCTGGCAGCCGAATCAATCGCCTGCAAAACCAGATTCATCGGCTGCATCCCTTGATCGCGTTCGACCTAGCGTTTACCCATTAACAGTCATTGTGACCCATGGTCACACTGTCACTTGAGAGCCCGATGCGTAAGGGGTTTGACCGTTATTCGAGGAATCAGCGGTTGTGCAACTTTCGCGGGTCGACGCCCGTGCGCTGCCAGGCGTCAGCCGCCCAACTCGTGTAGACAGCCCGCAGGGGCAACCGGTTGATCAATGGATTCAATGCGCGCATGACGGCGGCGAACCGCTGATAGCGCTTCTCCTTCTTGTCGTTCCATTCCAAGCCGCACACTTCACGCATCTGCGGCGGGCAGGTTCCGGCGATCACCAGGCCGGCGTAGGCGTTCAGTGGGGCCGACAGCACCTTCCAGATCGGTCGCGGGATCCTGCGTGGACCCGGGATTCCTTTGCGGATGTAGCCGGTGCCGTACAGCACGGTCTTGTGCGGCATGAACCGATCCAGCATGCCGTCCCAGTATTCGACGAACTCGTCGTAGGTTTGTGGCTGGCCACGGTCACTGACGCCGTACAGGCTGAACCAGACCTTGCTCTCGGCGAAGATCTGCTCTTTTTCGGCGTGCGACAGGCGCCTGATGAACGTGTCGGCGTTGTAGAGAACCTGATCGACGAACGTGGCGTGTGCCCAGTAGAACAGCTCCGGATTCAGCGCGTGATACCTCGAGCCGTCGCTGATGGTCCCCTTGATCGGCTTGTGGAAATCCCGCACCGTGCGGCCCCATTTGTGCGGGTCCTCCGAATAAACGGTTTTCATCAGGGGCGGCGCGGTGCGCTTGGCCCTACCGAACGTGTCGCTGAAGACCACCGAATGGTCGAGGACGCCCTGCCCGAGCTGCTCGATGCAGTTCTCCGTGCCCGCCGCTCGTTGGAAACCGAACAGTTGGGTGCGGTAATCGCCGTAGAACTTCCAGAGCAGCGAATCCGGACCCAGTACCGGTCCCGATTTCGGCTCGTCGACCGGCATCGGCTCGGCTTCGCGCACCCCGGTGTCAAAACCCAATTCAGCCGTCATCACCAACTCCTCGTGCGCCCCCACGCCGCTCTCTGAATCAGAGAAACAAAAACGTCCTTTTGTGTCACGCTAGCATCTGAAGCTCGTTTCCGCACGGGCCCGCCCTCGCGGCAGACCCGTTTTGACTCCGGACGGCAACCGGCTTGGGACAATGGCGACCATGCCGCCCAAGAATGGATCCGGAACCGCTGCCGTTTCCGATCTCGACAGCGTCATCCTGGACACGGCGCTCGTAGTCTTCGAGACCTACGGGGTGCGCCGCGCGAACATCGAAGACGTTGCCGCCCGGGCCGGGGTCAGCCGCAGCACCATCTATCGACGCTTCCCCACCAAGGACGACCTATTCGAAGCCGTGGTGCGCCGGGAAGGCGCCCGATTTTTTACCACGCTGGACCAAGCCACCAGTGGCCGTAACCCCCGAGAGGCCGTGATCGAGGCGTTCGCGTTGGGTGTGCGCCTCATTTCGGACTCGCCGCTGTACTCGCGCATCGCCGAGAGCGAACCGCAGCTGCTCGGCATTTTCTCCCGCTCCGAGGTCTTTCCGATCGGGCAGTTCGCCGACGGCATCGCCCACACCCTGCGCCGCTGCGGCGCCGAGATGTCCGACGCGGATCTGGCCAACATCGCCGACATCCTGCTGCGGGTGGCCGTCGGCATCATCGTGTTTCCCACCGACCGCCTTGACACCTCGGATCCGCAGGCCGTCCGTCACTATGCCGCGCATTACCTGGTGCCGATGATTGACAGCCAGTCCCCAGCTCACCCACGTAGCGTTGTCAGGGCCGATGAATGACGAGTCAGCTATTGCAGGACTGCTGTCCCCGCACGTACTGCGCGACTACGCGCTACTAGCCGACGGGGAGCGTGGCGTTGTCGTCGGACCACGCGGCGACTATTGCTGGATGTGCCTGCCGCGCTGGGATAGCCCCGCGGTGTTCACTTCGCTGCTGGGTGGGCGCGGCGCCTACGTGGTGTGTCCCTTCCGCACCGGATTCGTGTGGGGCGGTCATTACGAAGAACGGTCGCTAATCTGGCGGTCGCGGTGGGTTACCACCGACGGCATCGTTGAATGCCGAGAAGCGTTGGCATTCCCCGGCGATCGACACAGAGCCGTACTGCTGCGCCGGATCACCGCGCTCGACGGGCCCACCCAAGTACGGATCGCGTTGGACTTGCGCGCGGACTTCGGTGCTGAGCCGATGCGCGATCTGCGCCTCGCCGACGGCATCTGGACCGGGCGGTGTGGAACCCACCGCTTCCGCTGGACCGGAGCGCACGACGCGCAGCTCTGCGAAGACGGTTCGCTGAACGCTGTCGTGCAAGTGGTTCCGGGCAAGGAGCGCGACCTGGTGCTGGAATGCTGCGACCAAGAGTTGAGCACGGCTCCGGTGTGCCCCGACGATGTATGGCGGCAGACCGAAAAGGCTTGGCACGACGCAGTTCCGGCGATTTCGGGCACCCTGGCCGACGCCGATGCCCAGCTCGCCTACGCGGTGCTGCGCGGTTTGACGAGCAGCGGCGGGGGCATGGTCGCGGCGGCGACGATGTCACTACCGGAGCGAGCCGAACAGGGCCGCAATTACGACTACCGGTATTGCTGGATCCGCGACCAGTGTTACGCCGGACAAGCGGTCGCCGTGGCTGGTGCCTCCCCGCTGCTCGACGATGCGGTTCGCTTCGTCAGCGAGCGGGTGTTGGCCGACGGACCCGGACTCGAGCCGGCCTATTCGATCGACGGTAGCGCCGTGCCGCGGGAAGAAGATCTCGACCTGCCGGGCTATCCCGGCGCTGCGGTCAAGCGCGGCAACTGGGTAACGGATCAGTTTCAGCTCGACGCATGCGGCGAAGCGCTGCTCCTACTGGCGGCCGCAGCGCGGCTCGACCGGCTCGACAGCGATCACTGGCGCGCGGCCAAGACGCTGGTGCAGACGATCACGGATCGGTGGCACGAGCCGGATGCGGGGATCTGGGAAGTGGACGACCAGCATTGGGCCCATTCGCGATTGACCTGCGCGGCCGGCTTACGGAGCATCAGTCAGGTGGCGCCGCAGTGCGAAAGCTCGCAGTGGCAACAGCTGGCCGATCTGCTGATTTCGAGCACCGAATCGGACTGTTTGAATCCGCGGCGCAGATGGCAACGCGCGCCACATGATTCGCGGGTCGACGCGGCGCTGCTCATCCCTTCGATCCGGGGGGCGGTGCCCTCCGACGATCCACGGACCGTCAACACCCTGGAAGCGGTGCGCACCGAATTGGGGCGGCACGGATTCGTCTACCGCTTCCAGCCCGACGAGCGGCCACTCGGCGAGGCGGAGGGCGCATTCCTGTTGTGCGGCTTCCTAATGGCGTTGGCCGATCACCAGCAGGGCAACACTATCCAGGCGGTGCGCTGGTTCGAGCGCAACCGCACGGCCTGCGGCTCACCGGGTCTTTTCGCCGAGGAGTTCGACATCACTCAGCGCCAACTGCGTGGCAATCTGCCGCAGGCGTTCGTGCACGCGTTGTTGTTCGAGACCGCTCATCGGCTCGCCGATGCCGACACTGGCCCGATCGGCACCGGAACCGGCCGCCGATGACCGCGACGCGTTTGTCACCGCAACCCGGGGGTATCTAGCTCTCGTGGTCGGTTTAGGCAGTCGGCTATTGCACAGGGTCTGGCACGGCTTGTTGTCGTCTCGACTACTCACCCTCAACGGGTGGGTGGCTTTCGATCTGCCCCGGACGGTAACCGCGATCGGGCAAGTCCTGTTGATCGGCTTGGTGGTCGTCCATGCCTACCTCCTTGCTACCGAGCCGGCGTTGCCCGGCTACTTCGTCGGCTATGCCCTGGCGTTGAGCGCCGGTTGCCTGATAGCGGCGGTCGCGCTGGTTGCCAAATTCAATGACGCTGTGCCACAACGGGGTTGGTATCTCGGCAGCTTGGTCTGCGCGACCTTCCTCGGCATCTACCTGTTGAGCCGGCTGGGTAGCCTGCCCGGACTCGAAGCACTGACGGGCCGGTGGGACGTGGCGCCCGCGACGTTGGCGATGGCGTTGGCGGCGGGCTTTCTGGCCGTGCACACCACCGTTCTCTCGGGTGTCAACGTGGCCTACCCGCACCGGCAAGGTTGGCAAGATTAGATGGGTTCGGCCATGACAACTTTGGACTACCCGGCGTGGTTGCGAGTCGAGCACTGGCTCAACGTGCTGTTCGTGACGTTGATCATCCGCAGCGGCATCGAAATCCTCGCCACCCATCCCAAGCTGTACTGGCACGATGACAGCAAACCGGGCAGCGAGTGGGCGCGCTTCACCCGCAAGGTCATGCCGCGCAACCGGCTCTACGACACCCTCGACGAAGAGGAGAGCTACCACCCAATCATCGCGTTGCCCGGCCGCGCACAGCTGGGCATGGGTCGGCATTGGCACTTCTTTTCGGTGATCGGCTGGATCCTGCTGGGGCTGTCCTACTACGTTCTGTTGTTCGCCACCGGTCAGTGGCACCGCTACTGGCCGGCTTCCTGGTCGATCTTCTCCGACGCCTGGGACGACATCGTCACATATTTGAGCTTCAACCTGCCGCCACTGTTGCCGGGCGAACCGTTGGACGCCATGCAAAAGCTGACCTATGCCGGCGTCATCTTCGGGCTCGCGCCGTTCCAGATCCTCACCGGCGCAGCGCAATCGCCTGCGATCGCGGCGCGCTTCCCCTGGTACGTGCGGATGTGGGGTGGCCGCCAATGGGCGCGCAGTCTGCACTTTCTGGGACTGATCGCCTTCGTCGTCTTCATCGTGATCCATCTTTCGATGGTGTTCTTCTGGGGGTGGGGATCACTGACCGCCTCGATGATCTTCGGCTCGGTGCGCAACACCACACTGGCCACCGTGATCTCGCTGGCGATCATCGCGGCGATCGTCGCCATCCACGTCGGTGCGACAATGTGGAGCCTGCGCAAACCGCGCTCGGTACAGCGGGTGCTGGGCGCCGTGCTCAACTTCGCGCGGCGAATTTTGCTGCGTCCGTTGAATTCCCGGCAGAACTATCCCGTCTCGAAGATTTCCGAAAGCCACCGTGTCAATGGAAAGCCCCCTGCCAGCACCGAATACAAAGTGATGGCGGTGCACAACTTCGTCGATTGGCGGGTTCGGGTCGGCGGCCTGGTGGAGAACCCGGTGACCTTGGACCTGGCGGCGCTGCGTGCGCTGACCGAGCGTGAATCGCAACGGGTCATGCACCATTGCGTGCAGGGCTGGAGCAGCATCGGCGAGTGGAGCGGACTGCCGCTGGCGCGACTCGCGGACCTGGTGCGGCCGCTCCCCCAGGCAAGATACGTGTGCTTTCTGACCATACAGGACAACGATCGAGACGAGCCCTCCTCGCACGGCGGCGGACAGTTCTACGAGGTTATCGATCTCGAACTCGTCTACAAACCTCAGACGCTGCTGGCCTACGAGATGAACGGTCAGCCGTTGCCGATTCAGCACGGTGCACCATTGCGCTTGCGGGTGGAGACCCAGGTCGGATTCAAGATGGCCAAGTGGATCAACCAAATCGAGTTCGTCAACGACTATGCCGGTATCGGCAAGGGTGCCGGGGGCTGGCGTGAGGACAACGTCTACTACGACAAGAACGTGGAGATCTGACATGTCCGACGACGTCCTGGTCCGGCCCGAGCTGATCGACCTCAATGAGGTTTCGCGACAGCGCGTTTCGGAGCAGATCGAGGCCAAGGGCGGATACTGCGAAAGTTGTGGCGCTACCGGCTTTGACATCGGCGGAGCCCTGTATCTGGGTTTCCTTTTCCTCAACGAGGACAGTGACAACTACATGGTGGCTTTGACATGCCGCAATCCCGAATGTCGCAAGCCGCGCACCGGAATCGTGCTCCAGCGGCAGGAGTTCTTGACTTCCGGTACCGATGACGCCGTGAACTAAGTTGCGGCCGTAGGTAATTCGGGTTCGGCGAGCTTGAACCGGCCGATCAGTGCGGCCAACGCGCGAAGATCGTCGCACAGTGATGCGAACGCCGTCTCGTCGGCCCTGTCGAGCCGATCCATCGAACTGTAGTGAACCAGCCGCGGCAGTCGTCCGGCCAGCGCGGTACCCCACCTGATGCTGAAGTCGTAGATGTCGCCTTCGCTCACCGACTCTCGTTGGCCGAGTTGCTTGAGCGCCTCGACTTGTTCGCGGAGAAACTCGAGGTCGTCGCCGGCGTCCACCGACACTCGGCGTTCCTCGCTCACAGCCGCGGCTTCGCGATGCTGATCACGTATTTCGCGTCGCGCAGCGTGAGGTACACGCGGTGCGGTCCCACCGCCAAACCCGACAGCGGAGCGGACTGCAGCGGACCGTCCGGGAGGCTGGCACGGTAGTCGGTGACATGGATTATCGGGATGGTCTGCTGCGGGTAGCCGGTGAAACTGGCTGTCTCGAGCACCACCAACTGACGGTCCGTCGCAGCGTAGATGCGGGTTGCGTCGGTGCCCAGCTCACGCACGGGTGACGACAGCCTGGTTTGAGCCAGCACCTCCAATCCGCTTCCGCCACGGTGGGAATCGACGGCGTACAGCACATCACTGTCACGCTGCGCGACGTAGCTGCGGGTCACCTTGGTCCCGTCACCCGCCGAAACCGCGACTCCCATGCCGATTGAGCCGCGCTGCTCGGGAGGCGATGACGGACCTTTGTAGTAGCCGATCCCTGACGCTGAGTAGGCGTGGTAGTCGATCGTGCGTCCGCGGTTGGATCCGTCGATGGTCTCCGCACGAGTGCCGAGGGTCGCGGCGGGCAACTTCCGATACCCGTATTCCTCAACGGGTGTCACCGTTGCCCCGTCGGCAGAAAGCGCAAGCAACACCCGCATGCCGGCGTCTTCGGAGAGATAGGCCGGCGCAGGACCGGCGTCGATGGAATCGATCGGTCGCAAGGTGGCCAGGTCGACTACCGCGACGTTGCCGCGCTCCGGTTGCGGCACGAAGACCTGTCCTTCGTCCTTTCGGCTGATCTGTAGGTTGCGTCCCGCGGCCAGCGGGTCCGACAGCCGCAACCCGCCGCCGTGCGCGTCGGCAGGATCGGTTACTTCGGCCAGCCGTTGATCGTCGGTCAACGCAATCAGGGTGTTCCTGTTATAGGACCACACGGGTGCATGCAGCACCGCTCCGACAGCCGTCAACGCAACCTCGGGCGCTGATTCCAGCGAGCGCCCCGGAGCGGAGCACCCGGCTACCAGCCCCGCTACCAACAGCGTGCCCACCGCGGCCCCGCCGCACCAGCGCGCCCACCGCCACCGGCGGCCAGTGCAACGCGCCCGCATTGTCACGAGTGTGGCTCGGTCATTTTCTGGTGAGCGGCGGTGAACGCGCGGGTGCCCTGCAGCAGAGCGGCGCGATCGTCGTCATCCATTTGGCCCACAACGGATTTCAACGCGTTCTTGCGCAACGTGAGCAGCTCCCGCAGGATGGACCGTCCGCTGGGGGTGATTTCGAGGAGGGTGGCACGGCGGTTGGACGGGGAGACGCGCCGGGTGATCCACCCAGACTCGGCGAGCCGGTCACTGAGCCGACTCGCGGTGGACGGGAGCAGGTTGAGTTCGTCACCAAGCTCGGTGACCAAGCTCGGCCCGAGGCGCTCCAGCGACTGAAGCGCGTGCAGAGCGCCCAGACTTATCTTCTTCTCCATCTTTTCCAGCACACCGACGTTGACATCGAGAAATCCGCGGGTTGCCGTTTCCAGCGCAGTGGCAAAAAGATCGAGTTCCCCCGGGCCCGCGTCGAAACGGCTTCTGTTCCGCGCTGACACCATGGCGCTCCTTTCCCACAGCACAATACATGCAAAATTTCCTATTTGCACTGAGACTATCCTGCCAATTGCAAATCATGCGTAATGCACGAACTAGGCGTAACGTGCTGTGGTGAAGGCAGTTAGCGCAGGAAGGAGTCTTCATGGCCACACCGCGCACTGTCGTGGTCACCGGAGCCAGCGCTGGCATCGGCCGTGCGACGGCACGAGCGTTCGGTGCCCGTGGCGACAGAGTCGGCTTACTCGCACGCGGGTCCGCCGGCCTGGACGGCGCCGCCAAAGACATCCAGAACGCCGGTGGTCAGGCGTTGGCGATTCCCACCGACGTGGCCGACCACCGGGCGGTGGATGCCGCGGCCGATCAGGTCCAGAGCACGTTCGGGGCCATCGACGTCTGGGTCAACGTCGCGTTCACATCGGTGTTCGCGCCCTTCCACCAAATCTCTCCCGAGGAGTACCGGCGCGTCACCGAAGTCAGCTACCTCGGCTTCGTGTACGGGACCATGACTGCGTTGCGGCACATGCGTGAACGCGACGCGGGCACGATTGTCCAAGTCGGGTCGGCGCTGGGCGCCCGGGCAATTCCGCTGCAGTCGGCGTACTGCGGCGCCAAGCACGCAATCAACGGGTTCACCGAGTCGGTGCGCACCGAACTGCTGCACGAACACAGCGATATTCACATCACCGTCGTACAGATGCCCGCGGTCAATACCCCGCAGTTCTCCTGGGTGCTGTCCCGGCTTCCGCGCCATCCCCAACCCGTCCCGCCCATCTACCAACCCGAGATCGCGGCGCGCGCGGTGCTGTTTGCCGCCGATCATCCACGGCGCAAACAATATTGGGTGGGTGCGAGCACCGCGGCAACCATCCTGGGTCAGCGGGTGATGCCCGCGTTGCTGGACCGGTATCTGGCCAAGACCGGCTACTCCTCGCAACAGACGGACGAATCCGTCAGCCCAGAGCGCCCGCACAACCTGTGGGAGCCCCGCGACGAGGACGCCGGTAGCGACCACGGTGCACACGGCATCTTCGACGACCAGGCGCTGGACCGTGCAGCGCAACCTTGGCTGTCCGAACACATCGGGGCGGTGACCGGGGCAGGGGCTGCGGCGCTCGCCGCCACGGCGGCGCTTGCGGTGCGGCGACGTCGATGAGTTTTGAACGACAGACCCCGGGAATAGCTACTTGACACCGACAGGTTGCGGCGGAGGACGATGGCAGTTACCCACTTCAGATACCTCGAAGGTCTTCGAAGCCTCTGGGGCGCAGTGCTTTTAATCGCGCCCGAGGTTGTGCTGGGATGGATCCACCGGGTCCATGTCGACCACAAGGCGGTGGTCGTCACCCGGATCCTGGGCGCACGTCATCTGGCGCAGGCGGTCATGTCCGGTACCCACCCCAGCCCCGAAGTACTAGCCGCCGGCACCTGGGTTGATGGAGTGCATTCGCTCACCGCGGTGGGTCTGGCCGCCGCCGACCCGCGCCGGGCACGAGCCGCCCTCACCGATGCCGCCATTGCGGCGCTGTGGGCGCTGTTCGGTGCGCATGATCTGCACACCGGCAGCACGCCGCCGCCGGCGCACCAACGAGTTCTCGACCGGCTTGCTGGACTGATCCTGCCGCGCCTACCCGGTGGCCGCTACCTGTGGGAACGCGCCCAGGAGCGCCACCGCCGAGATTTCGAAGTTGTTGTCTAGCAAAGCGAATCAATCCAGCTAGCAGGAGAGTGATGAACAGTGTCTGACACCGTTGGCGATGTGTTGTTGTCCCGACTCCGGGAGTGGGATGTCAAACAAGTATTCGGCTTTCCCGGAGACGGCATCAACGGTCTGCTAGCGGCATGGGAGCGGGCGGGGGACAAACCTCAATTTGTGCAGGCCCGGCACGAGGAGATGTCCGCCTTCGAAGCGGTCGGCTTCGCCAAATTCTCCGGCGGCTTCGGGGTGTGTGTCGCCACCAGCGGTCCGGGCGCCGTCCACCTGCTCAACGGCCTCTACGACGCCAAGCTCGACCACGTACCGGTGGTTGCCATCGTGGGGCAGACCGAGCGATCCGCCATGGGCGGCTCCTATCAGCAGGAAATCGACCTGATCAGCCTGTTTAAGGACGTCTGTAGCGAGTACGTCCAAATGTGCACGGTGCCACAACAATTGCCGAACCTGATCGACCGGGCGATTCGGATAGCACTGAGCGAAGGCTGTCCGACCTGCATCATCGTCCCCTCCGACGTGTTCGAACTGAAGTACGAACCGCCAGAACACGCGTTCAAGCAGGTTCCGTCCAGCCTCGGACTCAGCCCCGCGCGGGTGGCGCCCGACGACTCGGCAGTCCGCGCCGCAGCGGATCTGCTGAACGCCGGTGAACGGGTGGCCATGCTGGTGGGCCAGGGCGCCCGCGGCTGCGTGGAGGAGTTGACGCAGGTCGCTGACCTGCTCGGCGCCGGGGCGGCAAAGGCGTTGCTGGGTAAAGACGTTCTCCCCGACGACCTGCCCTGGGTGACCGGATCGATCGGGCTGCTGGGCACCACGGCCAGCTGGCACCTGATGATGGAGTGCGACACACTCCTGACCGTCGGGTCGAATTTCCCCTACACCCAGTTCCTGCCGAAGCTCGACCAAGCCCGTGCGGTCCAGATAGATCGATCGGGCAAGTGGATCGGTATGCGGTATCCCTACGAGCTCAACGTGGTAGGCGACGCGAAAGCCACACTGCAGGCGCTGATTCCGCTACTGCAGCGCAAGTCGGACCGCAGCTGGCGGGAGAAGATCGAGAAGCACGTCGCGAAGTGGTGGAACACCGCGCAGCGGCGAGCGATGACCGATGCCGACCCGCTCAACCCGATGCGGATCTTTTACGAACTGTCGACGCGGATGCCCTCCAACGCCATCATCGCCGCCGACTCCGGCTCGGCGGCGAACTGGTATGCCCGGCACCTCAAGTTCACCGGCGGCGTGCGGGGTTCGCTATCGGGCACGCTGGCCACAATGGGTCCCGGGGTGCCGTATGTGATCGGCGCGAAATGGGCGCATCCCGACCGTCCCAGCATCGCATTCGTCGGTGACGGGGCGATGCAGATGAACGGCATGGCCGAGCTGATCACCATCGCCAGGTACTGGCGGCAGTGGACCGATCCCAGGTTGATCATCGCCGTTCTGCACAACAACGATCTCAACCAGGTCACCTGGGAGATGCGGGCGATGGAGAACTCTCCGAAGTTCGAAGCGTCTCAATCGCTTCCGGACGTGGACTACGCCGGATTCGCCCGCAGTTTGGGTTTGCATGGTGAGAACCTCGACGAGGCAGGTCAATTGGGCTCGGCGTGGGAGCGCGCTCTGGCAGCCGACCGCCCGACCGTGCTGGACGTGCGCTGTGATCCCGACGTTCCACCGATCCCGCCGCACGCCACCTACGAGCAGGCCAAGTCGCTGGCCAAGGCGGTACTCGGCGGTGACGAGGATGCGGCCGGGTTCATCAAACAGGGCGTCAAGCAGAAAGTGCAGCAGTACCTGCCGGGCGAGAAGAAGGATCGATCATGAAAATGATTGACACTGCGCTGCACGACATTCGGACTGGCCGCTTCGAGCGCACGCTTTCGGCGCTGACCGCGGCGGGGGCGGCGGTCACCGCGGGCGAGATCTACCTGTCCCACGACGGTGCCAGCTTCGGCAACAAGATGATGTGGTGGCCAATCTTCGTGCTGCCCACCGCAATACCGGCCGGCGTGGCCGGATTCTTCTCCCGGCGGGCGGCCAAAACGGTGCTGCCGGCCACCAGCGCGGCGATCGTCGTGAACGGGGTTCAGGGCACCTATCTGCACTGGCGCGGTATTGCACAACGGCCCGGCGGCGTGACGAAGTACAACATGGAGTCCGGCCCGCCGGCGTTCGCGCCCCTGCTGGCCTCACTGGTCGGCGCCATGGGACTGCTGGCGGCGCTGCTGCGACGGGAGGATCTCCCGCTACCCGGCGATGGGGGTCGCTGATGCCGTTTCGTCCCCCCAACCAGCACGCCATCACCCCGCAGGGACAAGGCCGGTTTCCCGGCTTCGACGTGCTCGACCAAGCTCACGTGTGGGACGACGTGACGGCGGGAGTCGTGTTGGCGCGCCTGGCGCTGCCGAACATGTTAGCGTTCTTCACCGCGCGCGAAGTCGCCGTCGCCGCACCGATGCTCGATCTGCTGCTTGGTCAGGACTGCGATCCGCGGGTGCCGGTGCTCTCGCTCATCGACACCCGTCTGGCGACGGCGGAGACCGACGGCTGGCACTACGACGACATGCCCGAAGACGGCCAGGCTTGGCGCGAAACATTGGCCCACCTTGACCAGGACGCTCACGATCGGCATAACGCGGCGTATGCCGACCTCGGCGAGTCCGATCAGGCCCGGTTGCTGCAGGACGTGCAGGATCTGTCCGACCGCGGCGAATCCTGGCACGGGTTCAGCGCCAAGCATGTTTGGAGTCTGTGGACGAGATACGCCACCACCGCCTTCTATTCACATCCATGGGCTTGGAACGAGATTGGTTTCAGCGGGCCGGCCTACCCGCGCGGTTATTTGAACCCGGGCATCAATACGCGGGAGAAGTGGGAAGTCGCCGACCACTACGAGAGCGACCCGGTGCCCTTCGCAGAACGGGTGGAGCGCGCCCGTAAGGCCGACGACAATCTGTCCGGCAGGAACGACGGTGAGTGACTACCGCGCCATTCGGGCGCGCAATGAATCGGCCTGGCTTATTCCCAATGACGGGTCGCGGACCAATCACCGACTGCGTGCCGATATGCGGCGCTACCCCGAAGATGACGAGGTTGACGTCGTCATCGTGGGCGCTGGCGCCGGAGGCGGCACCCTGGCGCAGCGGTTGGCCCGAATGGGTTGGCGCACCGTGGTGTTGGACGCCGGCCCGTTCTGGGATCCCGACACCGACTGGGTCAGCGACGAGCGCGGCTCGCATGTGCTGTTCTGGTCCGAGCCGCGCCAGATCGGCGGCGATGATCCAGTCCCGTTGGGCTCCAACAACTCCGGGCGTGGGGTCGGCGGTTCGATGGTGCATTTCGCGGGCTATGCGCCGCGGTTCCACCCCTCGGACTTTCACACCTACAGTGCCGACGGGGTGGGCGCTGACTGGCCCATCGAATACGCCACGCTGCGCCCCTATTACGAACAGATAGAAGCCGAACTGCCGGTCGCCGGGGAGGACTGGCCGTGGGGCGATCCACACAGCTATCCGCACCGACCCCACCCGGTCAGTGGCAACGGCCGGGTCTTCCTCAAAGGTGCGGCCGCGTTGGGCATTCCGATGCGGGTAGGGCCGGTCGCAATTCCCAACGGAAGGTTCGGAAATCGGCCGCACTGCATCTATCGCGGCTTCTGCTTGCAGGGATGCAAGGTCAATGCCAAAGCCAGCCCGCTGATAACCCACATCCCCGATGCTCTCGCGCACGGCGCCGAGATCCGGCCCGACTGCCACGTGTCGCGGATACTCGTCGACGACCGCACCGGCCGAGCCACCGGCGTCGAGTACTTTCACGCCGGGGTCGTACGTCGGCAGCGAGCCGCCGCGGTCGTCGTCGCCGGCTATTCGATCGAAACCCCGCGGCTGCTGCTACTTTCGGCAACCAACCGCTTCGAGCGGGGACTGGGTAACGAACACGATCAACTCGGCCGTTACCTGATGGTCCAGGGCGCGCCTCAAGTCGCCGGGCGCTTCGACGACGAAATCCGGATGTACAAAGCCCCGCCACCCGAGGTCAGCACCGAAGAGTTCTACGAGACCGACCCGACCAAGCCCTACCAGCGCGGGTGGTCCGTGCAAACCATCAGTCCGCTGCCCATCACCTGGGCCGAACACGTTGCCGCGCAGGGACACTGGGGTACGACGCTGCGGGAGTATATGCGCGACTACGTCCACTGGGCCACCCTGGGCGCGCTGTGTGAATTGTTGCCCCAAGCCGACAATCGGGTCACGCTGGCCGACGAGACCGATCGCCACGGCCTTTCGGTGGCGCACTTCTCCTACTCCCAATGTGACAACGACAGACAACTCATCAAGGCCGCCACCTCGGTCATGGAAGACATCCTGCGTGCGGCCGGCGCTCAGGAGGTCATCACCATCGAGCGCTACGCCCACCTGGTCGGCGGAGCCCGGATGGCCGCGCGCGCCGAGGAGGGGGTGGTCGATGCGCAGCACCGGGTCTTCGGTGTCGAGCGTCTCTATGTCGTCGACGGCAGCACCATGCCCACTCAGGGCTCCGCCAACCCGGCGTTGACCATCATGGCGCTGGCCGCGCGTGCCGCCGACCTGATGAACGAGCACGCCCGGGGGCGGGCGGAGCGGCGGGAAAGGTCCCTCGCATGAACCGACCGGCTTTGACCGTCGAACGCGTCGAGGTCGAGGTCTACAGCGTCGACACCGAGGTGCCCGAGGCCGACGGCACGTTCGAGTGGGACGCCACCACGGCCGTCGTCGTGCACGTGCATTCCGGCCACACCACCGGAGTTGGCTGGACTTACAGTTCGCCGGCCGCCGCCACCGTCGTCTCCGAACACCTCTCGAAGGTGGTCACCGACGGCAATATCGACGACATCAGCGGAGCCTGGGAGGCGATGCGGCGCAGCTGCCGCAACTTCGGCACCCGCGGCCTGGTCATGCAGGCCATCAGCGCGGTCGATATGGCGCTCTGGGATCTCAAGGCCCGACTGCGCGACGAACCGCTGTCCGCACTGCTGGGGCAGGCCCGTTCCGATGTCCCGGTCTACGGCTCCGGCGGCTTCACCACCCTGGACGAAGCCCAGCTCGGCGAGCAGGTGCGGGACTGGCATTCCGCCGGATGTAGCGCGATGAAGATCAAGATCGGTCAGGGCTGGGGCTCCAACGTCACTCGCGATCTACAACGGGTGCGGCAGCTGCGTGACCTCGCCGGTGACGGAGTCGCATTGATGGTCGACGCCAACGGCGGCTACACCGTCGGGCAAGCTCGTCGCGTCGGAGCTGCGCTCGACGATCTCGGCGTGGTCTGGTTCGAAGAGCCCGTCAGCAGCGACGACATCGAGGGTCTCGGTGTGCTGCGACACGCCATGCGCTGCGATGTGGCCGCCGGCGAGTACGTGTCCGACCTGTACGAGGCCCGTCATCTCGCACCCGTGGTGGATTGTCTGCAGCTCGATGCCACCCGGTGCGGGGGTTATACGGGTTGGCTGGCCGCGGCGGGGATCGCGGCTTCGCACAATCTGCAGGTCTCGGGCCACTGCGCGCCGGCACTGCATGCGCCGGTGGCAGCGGCAATCCCCAACCTGCGTCACATCGAATACTTCGTCGACCACGTCCGCCTGGAGCAGACCCTCTTTGACGGCGTGCCGACCGCGACGAACGGTGTGCTGATCCCGAACAACACCCGACCCGGCAATGGCGTAACAGTCGCCGAGCGCGCCGGCCAGTACCGTCAGCGCGCATTATCGGATTCGCATCACTAATCTGTAGCCGTGGCGCAGGTGCCTGGGACCGCCAGAACCCGCTATGCCACCTGCGGCGAAGTGGACATCGCCTATCAGGTGTTCGGCGACGGACCCATCGACGTGTTGGTGCTGCCTGGCCCATCGATCCCGATCGACACGGTCGACTCGGAGCCGTCGATGTACCGCTTCCACCGCCGGCTGGCGTCGTTCGCCCGGGTGATCCGTTATGACCAGCGCGGAATCGGCCTGTCGTCGCGCGTCTCGTCACCGGACATGATCGGGCCGAAGGCGTGGGCACGCGACGCGATCGCGGTCATGAACGCGGTCGGGTGCGAGCGGGCCACGATCCTGGCCCCCGGTTTCACCACCATGACCGGCTTGGTGCTCGCCGCCGACTTTCCCGAACGGGTCAGCAGCCTGATCTGCATCAACGGCGCGGCGCGCACGCTGCGCGCGCCCGACTATCCGATCGGCCACGAGATCGGCGATAGCGATCCCTACACCACGATCGCGATCGAACCGGATGCCGTCGAGCAGGGCTTTGACATGCTGGGCATCATCGCGCCCTCTGTCGCCGGCGACAACGTTTTTCGGGCGTGGTGGGACATGGCCGGCAACCGCGCCGCGTCGCCCAGCATGGCACGGGCCATCATCACCGCGGTCAGACATTCCGACGTGCGCGACACCCTGCCGCGAGTCAGCGCACCGACGCTGATCCTGCATCGCGACAACCGCAGGTTCAGTCCGATCGAGCACGGCCGGTACCTGGCCGAGCACATCGCGGGCTCGCGCCTGATCGAACTGCCAGGCGAAGACACGCTGTATTGGGTGGGCGACGCCGCGTCGATGATCGACGAGATCGAAGAATTCGTGACGGGGGTGCGCGGCGGCGGTGACGCCGAACGAGTACTCACCACGATCGTGTTCACCGACATCGTCGGCTCGACCCAGCGAGCCGCCCTGCTCGGCGACAACCGCTGGCGCGACCTGCTGGACAACCACGACACCATCGTCCGCCACGAAATACAGCGCTTCGGCGGTCGTGAGGTCAACACCGCCGGCGACGGCTTCGTCGCCACGTTCATCAGTCCGAGCGCCGCGCTCGCCTGCACTGATGCACTCATCGATGCCGTCCACGTCCTGGGTATCGAGATCCGGGTCGGCATCCACGCCGGCGAAGTCGAGGTGCGTGGCACCCGAAAAGAAGACGTCGCCGGGATGGCCGTGCACATCGCCGCGCGGGTCGCCGCCCTGGCCGGTCCCGACGAGGTGCTGGTGTCCTCGACCGTGCGTGACATCGTGACCGGCTCGCGGCACCGATTCGTCAATCGCGGCGAACGGGAGCTCAAGGGCGTGCCCGGTCAGTGGCGGCTGTGTGCCCTCATCCGCGAGCACGCCACCGTCCGGACCTAGCGCTCGCCCCGGCCCGGGCAACGCTGGGCTTGTACCCTGGCTAGCGTGACAACGCCGCTGGTAGAGGAAGCCGACTCAGGCTTCGCGCGGCGTGTTCGACTCGACGTTTCCGGTATGTCGTGTGCGGCCTGCGCGAGCCGCGTCGAGACGAAGCTGAACAAGGTTCCCGGCGTGCGGGCCTCGGTCAACTTCGCCACCCAAGTCGCGACCATCGACGCGACCGACGTCGGGGTTGACGAGTTGTGCGATGTGGTCGAGAAGGCCGGCTACCAGGCGGCTCCGCACACTGACGCGGTCCGGGTTTCCCGTGATCCCGACGCCGAGCATGCCCGCAGCCTGCTGCGACGCCTGCTGGTGGCCGCCGTGTTGTTCGTTCCGCTCGCCGACATGTCGAGCATGTTGGCGATCGTGCCGGATGCCCGGTTTACCGGGTGGCAGTACGTGCTGGTCGCTCTCGCTGCGCCGATCGTGACGTGGGCCGCGTGGCCCTTCCACTCCGTCGCGCTGCGCAACGCGCGGCACCGAACGGCGTCGATGGAGACGCTGATCTCTGTCGGCATCGTGGCCGCCACAGTCTGGTCGCTGACCACCGTCTTCGTACCCAGGCCACCGCGGGAAACCCACGGCGTCTGGCAGGCGATTCTGCACAGCGACGCGATCTACCTCGAGGTCGCGGCCGGAGTGACCGTCTTCGTGCTCGCGGGTCGCTACTTCGAGGCGCGCGCTAAGTCCAAGGCCAGCGGAGCGCTCCGTGCGCTGGCCGCGCTCGGCGCGAAGAACGTGACGGTCCTGCTGGCCGACGGCGCCGAACTGGTGATCCCGGCCGATGAACTCAAGAAGCGCCAGCGTTTCGTGACGCGCCCGGGCGAGACCATCGCGGCCGACGGCGTCGTCGTCGAGGGAACCGCGGCAGTCGACGTCAGCGCCATGACCGGGGAAGCCAGACCGGTACGCGCGTATCCGGACGCGACCGTGGTGGGCGGCACCGTCGTGCTCGACGGCCGGTTGATCGTCGAGGCCACCGCCGTCGGCGCCGACACCCAGTTCGCGGCCATGGTCCGCTTGGTCGAGGAAGCCCAGGCCCAGAAGGCCCGCGCCCGGCGGCTGGCCGACCGAATCTCTGCGGTGTTCGTCCCGGCGGTGTTCGCCATCGCATTGCTGGCCGGCGCGGCCTGGTTGATCAGCGGCGCCGGCACCGAACGCGCGTTCGCCGTCACGCTCGGAGTGTTGGTAATCGCGTGCCCGTGTGCGTTGGGGCTGGCGACCCCGACGGCGATGATGGTCGCCTCCGGCCGTGGCGCGCAGCTGGGAATCTTCATCAAGGGTTACCGCGCGCTGGAAACCGTGCACGGCGTCGACACCGTGGTGTTCGACAAGACCGGCACCTTAACCGTCGGACAACTCAGCGTGCGCACCGTGACGTCGGTGGCGGGCCGCGACGCCGACGAGGTGGTGGGACTGGCGGCGGCCGTCGAAGCGGCTTCCGAACATGCGGTCGCGACGGCGATCGTGGCCGCCGCACCGGATCCGGCTCCGGTCGGGGACTTCGCGGCGGTGGCGGGCTGCGGTGTGCGGGGGGTGGTCGACGGCCACGACGTCGAGGTGGGCAAGCCGTCCTGGATCACCCGCGCCGCACCGGCCGACCCCGTTCTGGAGTCCACCCGGGTTGAGAGCGAATCACGCGGGGAGACCGTGGTTTTCGTGTCCGTCGATGGCGTCGCATGCGCGGCTATCGCAATCACCGACACGGTCAAGGATTGCGCCGCCGACGCCGTTACGGCACTGCACCGGCGCGGACTGCAGACGATTCTGCTCACCGGCGACAACCGGTCAGCCGCTGAGGCGGTCGCGGCTGCGGTCGGCATCGACACGGTGGTCGCCGAGGTGATGCCCGAAGGCAAGGTCGAGGTGATCCAGCGGCTGCGCACCGAAGGCAAGGTCGTCGCGATGGTCGGCGACGGGATCAACGACGGCCCCGCATTGGCTTGTGCCGATTTGGGATTGGCGATTGGGCGTGGCACCGACGTCGCGATCGGCGCGGCCGACATCATCCTGGTTCGCGACGATCTGGACATCGTGCCGCAGTCGCTGGATCTGGCGCGCGCGACGCTACGGACTATTCGGATGAACATGATCTGGGCGTTCGGCTACAACGTGGCCGCAATTCCAGTTGCGGCCGCGGGCTTGCTCAACCCGCTGATCGCCGGTGCGGCGATGGCGTTCTCGTCGTTCTTCGTCGTGTCAAACAGCCTGCGCCTGCGCAACTTTGGGCCGGAATCCGTTCGCCGAGTGTGAATTTCCCGACGTAACACGCCGATTGGGCGTCGCGAGAATCACTTTCGGCGGCCTCGATAGGATGGTGCGCATGGCTGAACAGACATTCTCGGTGACCGGGCTGCACTGCCAGGGCTGCGTGGAGACCATCACCACCGCACTGACGGCCTTGAAGCCCGTGAGCGCGGTCAGCATCGACCTGGACACCGAAGGCGCCTCAGCGGTACGTGTTTCGACCAATGTCGAACTCACCCGTGAGCAGGTTCAGGCGGCACTCAAGGACGAGGGAAACTTCACCGTCGTCGGCTAGCGCCGCATCCGGGACAGCTCGCGCAACATCGCGTTGTAGGCTTCCAGCTCGTCATCGGCGTAGTCGCTGTCGGCGTGCCGGTCACTGCGCGACGCGACCTTGCGATCCTGGCGCGCCCACTGGGTGACCAGTGCGACGATGACGATGACCACCGGCAATTCCGTTAGGCTCCAAGCGATTCCACCGCCGAGGTGCTGATCGTCGAGAATGCTCGACACCCATGGCACTCCCACCGATCGGTAGAACGTAGCCCCGATCGGCGACGCCATAGTCATCAGCGCTATACCGAAGAATGCGTGAAATGGCATCACCGCGAACAGCAGACCGATGCGGCCTGGATAGGGCAGTCGACGGGGCCCGGGATCGATGCCGATGATCGCCCAATAGAACAGGTAGCCGACCAGCAGGAAATGGATGGCCATGAACTCGTGGCCCCAGTGGTAGCGGACCAACGTATCGAAAAACGGTGTGAAGTAGACGACGAAGGGCGAGCCGACGAACAGCACGAACGCCACTATCGGGTGCGATAAGAAGGTCGTCACCCGCGAATGCAACAGCCACGTCAGCCATTCGCGCGGCCCCGGCGGATGACCACTGCCGGCGGTCGGCAGCGCGCGCAGCGCCAGGGTGACCGGTCCACCGAGAACCAGCAGCACCGGAATGAACATGTTCAGGATCATGTGCTCGGCCATGTGGACGCTGAACATCGCTGACCCGTAGGCCCGTAACCCCGAGCTACTGGTGAAGATCAGTGCCACACAACCGGCCAGCCACGCCACCAGCCTGCCGACCGGCCACGGGTTTCCGTCGCGCCGAAGGCGTAGATACCCCAACACATACGCGATGGCCAGCACCACACCGGCAATCCCGATGAAACTGTCGAACCGCCAGAAGGTCAGCACACTGACCACGGTCGGTGGCTCGGTCAGTTCATAGCCGAGGAAGACATCCCAGCCGGTGAACCGGTGGGCGAGGAACCGCGGCGCGATCTGGACGGCCATCGCGGCCATCGCGGCGACCGCCGCGATCGTGGCCAGCGCGCCGACGGTGTCGCCTGGCTTGGAGCCGGGTTCGTCGGAAGGCCGGATAAGTCTCCAGCAGTCGGACAGCCAAACCAGGGTCAGCAGAGTTCCGGCGAGAAGACCCAGGCGCGCGAAATCGGACCCGATCGACCAGCCCGGGATCAGCAGGTACAACAGCACAGCGCCGTACACCACAGCCAGTGCCCCGCAGCCGACCTGCACGATCAGCACGCCGCGGGTTCGTGGCGTGCAGGTCCATGCGCCGACGACTTTCATGCCGGTTAACGCAGCCACCGCGACCGCGAAGACGATGGCGGTGCTCGTCGCGTAGTCGTGGTCGGGACCTTGCCCAGGGTTACCGGTCACCGCCGTCGCCACGACGGCGATCAAGGTCGGAATGACCAGTACCGCATGGCCGAGCCACCGGTTGCTGAACCGCAGCGCCACCGCGACCGGCGCCGCGAAAATTGCCGTGACGACCCAGGCGCGTGAAATCTCCGATACTGCAACAGCGTCGAACACCGCGCCACGACGCAGCAGCGCGGCCGGTCCGATACCGGTGTCGTGTGCGGCCTGGACGACGACCATCACCGCGGCCGCCACTACCCAGGCCAGCGAAACACGCTCGGCCACCAGGTGAATCCGGAAAGCGGCCGCATCGATCAAGCCGTCCGGTTCGGGTCGCGAGGTCATCACCACCAAAATCAGCGCGCCCAGACACAGCGCGCCCAAGAACCACGCGACGAAATACCCCACCGGTTCGGCCACGCTGACGAATCCGCCGGGAAATGGGTTGTTGGCTTCGGCGTAGCGGCGCGACCCGGAGACCAGTCCATAGCAGGCGACGGCGACCGCCACCGCGAGGAACCCGACCGTCAGCACGGTCGCCCGCACAAGCCGTGAGCGTGCTCGCGGCGCAGGCAGACCCGAATCGGCGCTCGACCCGTCCGTCTCCACCCTTGCAGCTTACGACCGCACGTCGTAGCGACCTGTGGGCCGGAACGCATAGGTTCGATGACTGTGAACCCCCAACGCTTAGACCGCACCGCGGCATGATCGATGATCTGCCGCTCCGTTGGGTGGTAACGGGCCTGTTCCTGCTGAGCGCGATCGGCTTTGCGCTGGTCACCGACCGCAAGTCCTGGACCTCGGTCGTCAGCCACGGCCTGCACCTCACGATGGCGATAGCAATGGCGGTGATGGTCTGGCCCCAGGGGTTGGGCCTGCCACCGACCCCCGCCGAAGCCTTCTTCCTCGCCGCGGCGGTGTGGTTCGCGATCGCGGCGATCTTCGCCGCGCGGGTGCTCGGCACCCGCTTGGTGCGCGGCTACCACGCGGTGAAGATGTTGGCGATGGCCTGGATGTATGCCGTGATGGGCGGTCATCTGACCCCGCCCGGCATCGACCACCACCTACCGCCCGATGTGCCGGGGATGGATATGGCCGGGATGGACGACATGCCCGAGATGACGAATGCAGCGGGTGCCGGCACGCACGGCTGGATCAGTACCGGCAACTGGATTTGGGCGGCATTCTTCGTGCTCGCCGCTTTCGCCTGGACGTACCGGTTCCTGACGATGCGGCGGCGGCGAGGGTCCCGGGCGTGGCGGGTCAGACTGGGCAGCATGGTTCAGGCCATGACGGCCACCGGCATGGCGATCATGTTCGCCATCATGCTGTTTCAAGTCTGACTTCGCCGATCGTCGTTGTCGCCGAGAGATAAACTGCGCACACGCTTTTCGGCGAGTCGTGTATCTCGGTTATATGTCGCGCCGGTGGCACGCGAGCGATCAGGCCGTTTCAAGCCGCAGCGCCAGAGACCGCACCGATTCGCCTGGTGCGGCAGGCAATTCGGCGGCGGGGCCGAGTTCCAGGGCAACGGCGGGAAAGTCGGCCAGATACTCGGTGTAGGACCGCGTGCCCAATCGCATGCCGAGGGACACCCACGCATCCACCACCGACCATCTACGCGGGTTGGCCTTGGCCCATTCGCTGTCGTCGAGGCGCTGCTTCCACTGCGCGACATCGAGCTCGTCGAGCCCCAGGTCGCCGAGCAGGCTCGCATATTCGACGGCCTCGCCGCGCGCCACGGTGATCCCTCGACCCAGCTCGGTAGCGCCACTCAATTCAGGCAGCAGCCGCAGGATGGCGGTCGCGGCGGCGCGGCCGGTGGTCACCTCTTCGGTCAGCGTCAGCGCGGGGTATGCGCCCAGCGCGATGCAGGCGTCCACCACCGCGACCAGAATGTCGGCGGAGTCGCGCAATTGGTACTCCTCGCCGAGCACGCGGGGCAGTCGCATGATGGTGAAATCGAGAGCCGCCGGCCCTCCCGCCACCGCCAGTTCGGCCAGTGACTTCGACGCCGCGTACGGATAGGGCGCCGCTCGGGGATCGGTGACTTGTGGCGCGGCAACATCGGCGTTGACAACGAACGTCGACAGGTGCACCAGCCTGGCCCCGCGGCTGGCGCACACCTGCACGAGGTCGGAAACCAGCTCCACGTTGGCCGGGCGAAGTTCGCGATAGGGAACCAGCACGTTGGTGTTGCCGATGCAGTTGATGACGGTTCGCGCGCCGGTGTCGCGGAGCAGGGCCTCGAGTTCCGCAGCGCCGAAACCGGCGGCAAGTTGCTCGATCCGTACACCGTCGACATCGCGGAGCGCGGTCCACGGATCGTGTTCGGCGGGTTGGGATCTGGCTGCCAGGACCACGTCGGGACAACGGACCCCGGACTGTTTCAGATCCAGGATGGCCCCGGCGAATCCGGTGCCGAGGATTCCCGAGGCACCCAGCACGACGATCGTCTCACCCGCGCCGGGGGCGGATTCGACGCGAGCGGCCGGTGCCCGCAACGTTTCGAAGTCGCGTTCTATCTCCTCGGCAGTGGCCGGGTCCATCCAGTTATCCGTTGCCGCAACGGCCATGTCGGCTACCAGGTTGGCGGCGGAGTCGGCGCTGATCAGGTCGAGGATCGTGACCTGGCGTCGGAGCATTCTTCGCGTGTCGGGAAGGATCCTGATCAAGTCCAACGAGCCGACGCCTTCGCCGAGCAACGAGGATTCGGGGCCGATGGCGGTGCCAAGGTGCCGGCTCCAAATTTGCGCGAGATCGACCGCTGCCTCGTCGGCGCCTGATCCGAGAGCGGGAACCACGTCCGCGAATTGCGGGATCGTTCGCAGTTTGTCGCTGTCGACTTTGCCGTTGGGCTTGCGTGGGATGCTCCTCGCGCCCACGACGAAGAACGAAGACACCCCGACGCTCAGCAGAATTTGTCGGACGAGTGCGGCGGCCGCCGCATCCTCGGCGTCTTGTCGGGTCCGCTGGGTTTCGAACCACACCCCGAGGCTTCCGTTCTCCACTTCGACGGCCACATCGGTGATCGCTGGGTCTGCCGAAATGCGTTTGGTGACCGCTGCGATGTCGATTCGCTTGCCCGAGACTTTGACGACGTCGTCTTTGCGACCGGCGAAGACCGGGCATCCCTGGGCGTCGATCACCATGCGGTCGGCGGTGGCGAACGCGCGGCGTCGCACGCCGTCCGAGGTGGTGACGGTGCCGAAGCTGGGGTGGGCGGTCCCGAGGTAGCCGGCGGCGACCAAGTCGCCGACGATCACGACTTCACCGAACGCGACGAACACCGTGTTGGGAACGATCGGCCGCCCGAGCCGATTCTGCGCCTCGTGGGTACCCTCACCGGTGATCGGCAAATAGGTAACCACGACGGTGGTTTCGGTGGGACCGTAGCTGGAGACAAGCGATACCTGCTGCGCTGCAGCGGAATTCATCCACTTGTCCACGGCGGCGGGCCGGATGGCCTCACCGCCGACGACGACCTGCCGCAGCTGAGAACGGCCGATCGCGTCGATAGCCTGGCCGTCCTCGCACAGCAGATGCCATACCGCGGTCGGCAAGTCCACGACGGTGGCGTGCGCGGCGACTAGATCGCTGGCGAGCCCGTCCAGGTCACCCGACTTCATCGCCGTACTTCGAACCAGTTGCGCTCCGCTGAAGGCAGCACCGAAGATCTCCTCGACGCTGATGTCCGACGTCAACGGCGCGCACTGCGCGACGGTGTCCTGCGGACCCCATCCGTAGGCGGCGGTGACCGCGGCACAGAAAACCGCCAGCGACTCGTGGCAGACCCGCACCAGCTTGGGCTGACCGGTCGAACCCGACGTCGGCATGACGTAAGCCGTCTTCGTGCCGAGTGACATGTCTTGTGTCACTTGGGCAATGCGCTCGTCGACGAGTGCGCTCACGTGGTCATCCAAGTCCGACGGCAGCTGTGCCGTGCCGAGATCGAACACATGCGCCTTTACGCCGTCGATGTGCTCGGCAATAGCGCTGGCCCGCATTAAAAGTTCGTCGCTGCCCGCACAGATGCTGTAGCCACATCCGGCCAGATGGCATGCGATCAGGAAATCGATTGTCCTGGCGGTGTTGTCGTCGGTAAGCACCATGACGTCACCGGGAGCGGTGCCGTTCTGCACCAACCACGCGACGCACCGATAGATGTCCGGACGAAGAGCGAGAGTCCGCCGCATACCACCGGTCTCACCCACAAACCAGGCCGTCGCCGGTGGCGGCGTCTTCACCGCCGCATCGCCTTGAGCGAGGGCTCCGTCCGGACCGACCTCGAACCACTCGTTGACGCACCTGGCCATCGGCTGATCCCATTGTCCCACCATGGATTCCAGTGCCGCGGCGATTCGTTCGCCGATCAGCTGAGGTGTCCTGCGCTCCGGCAGGTCCGCGCGGTTCCAGATGGACACGGTGAGGGTGCGCCGTTCTTCGTCCAGCACGCTCGCCACGGTCATGCCCTCGACCGGACCTATGTCCGTTGCGACCGGCGCTTCGGCCAAGTACGGGCGCAACCCGGGCGCGCACGCCTCGCGGATGAAGTTCAGCGTCAACGCCTCGACGTGCGCGGTCCGGTTGATCGCCAAATACATTCGGCGGTAATGCTCTTCACGCAGCCACCGGCGCCGGACGGCCTTGACGTAACCACGGTCAAGGGCGCGGACGACGTCCCGCACCGCCGCGAAGGGCGCGAATCTGACTGAGTGGGCCACCGAATTGACCAGGCACGTAGCGACATTCAAGCTCGGGTCGGCGAACCGGTTGTCCACCGCGTGCACGAGCAAGCTCTCGGTGCTTTGTCTTATGCCGGCGTCCACGGCCATAGCGGCGGCGGCGACCAGCACGTTGAGCGGGACCTGCTCTGCCTCCGACCGGCGGAGGATCGTGTCGAAGGCGGCCCCGGAGATCGTCACGGATTCGGTCAGGACCCCCTTTGCCGCCGCGCCGGGGGCATCGGTGCAGCTTTGTCCATACCCGCCGAGGCGCGCCTCTTCGGTGAGCTCACGCCGCACGGCATCGGTGAGCCTCGGTAGCGACTGTTCGACCTTTTCCCTTTCCAGCCGATGCGCTTGCGCCAGCTTTGCTAAACCATCTGTCACACAGAGCGATTCAGCGGCAGTGCCCGCTCCGAGATGGCGGGCAAGGTCGGCCTCGATGATGCCGGTGGCGCCACCGTCGACGACAATGTGGTGCGCATGGACATCGAGGCCGGACACGTCGCCGCCTTCGTCCGTCCAGACGGTATACCGCACCAAAGCCGTGTCGAAAATGCCGGAGGACCAGGTGCGTTGCAGCTCGAAATCGCCCTCTGCCGTGCGCGATTGGTCGCCGGACCGGACCCGCACGATATCGCCGAACTGCAGCAGCGGCACCAGGTCGGGATGGTCGGTCGCCGTCATCGTCATCGTCGCCGGCGTCTCGAGAACGCAGAGTTGCACCGGGTTGTCGCAGACTGTCGCTTCCAACGCGGCCAGGAACCCCGCCAGTGGCAGCGGACGAAATCGATAGCTTTTGCCGATCAGGTACAACGTGGGATCGCCGTCCTGCAGTACCCCGTTGTAGAGGTTCTGTTGCGACTTGCTCAGTGGGACTCGATCCACCCAACCATTGTCAGGCGCGCTCACGCAGATTCTCCAGCTCCCGGACCCATCCGGCGATCGACAGATCCGCTGCCAACCGGGACGGCACATCGGACTCTCGGTTCACATCCAGCTTCTTCATCAGGAGGACGAACCGCACGGAATCCAGTCCGAGGTCTCGAAGATCGGTGGTGTCGCCGTCGATGAGATCGTCCTCGTCGATGTACAACACATCGCACACGGCTGCTAACACTTGCTCCCTGATCGTCTCAACCATGAGCTGCCACTTCGGGTTTCGCACCGTTGACTGACGCGGACAACGAGGTCCGCATGACCTTGCCGGACTGTGTCCGCGGAATTTCGGCGACGATCGTGATCGCCGACGGGCGCGCCATCGACTCCGACTGTTGCCGGAAGCGCGCCGCGATCACCTGCTTGAGTTTGCGGGCTGCCTCCTCGTCCAGCTCGGCCCCAGGAACCGCAGGGACCACAGCCAAACCCACCAGTGCCCCGAACTCCGGGTCCGGAATTTCGTAGCACGCGGCCTCGCGAACGCCCGGCGCACCCTCGGCGATGCGGTCGACCTCGTCGGGTGCGATGTTGACGCCACCGGAAATGAACATCTCCGACGACCTGCCCTTGATGTAGAAGAATCCGTCCTCGTGGCGTTCCAGCAGGTCACCGGTGTTGACCCATCCGTCTACCAGCACCTCTTGGGTTCGCTCGGCATTGTTCCAATACCCCAGCATGTTGGCCGGCGACTTGATCCACAACGTGCCGAAGGACGCCGAGGGCCCAGCGCCCGCCGCAGTGGGCCCAGCGCTGTCCGGCCCCGCATCCGGACCCGCATCCGGACCCGCTAGGTATACCTCAACACCGGGGTAGGGGCGGCCCACCGCGCCTGCTTCGATCTTGGCAATAGAGTCCTCGTCGGTGGGCAAACATAAAGCGGTGCAACCGGTTTCGCTCAACCCGTAAACCTGGGCGGTGCGCACGCCCATTGCTTCGATGAACCGGACATCGGCCGCGATCGCGCGCGAGCCGCCGTACCCGAGCAGTCGCAGCGACGGTATCTTCGCATCGGTTGCCTTCAGCTCCGCGATCAGCTTGGAAAGCAGGGTTGGCACGACGCAGGTAGTCGCGACTTCGTTCCTGCTGAGGATCTCCAGCAGCGAAGTGGTGTTCTCACCGCCGGTGATGCACAGACCGCCGCGCATCAGACAGGTCAGAATCCACCACAGTCCGCCGATGTGGGTCGCCGGCAGCGGCGAGTAGGTGGTTTCGCCGTCGACCCAGCTGACCCAGTTCAGGTTCGCGTCCCGCAGAATGTCCGGGACGGCGAAGAAGGTCCGATTGGCCAGTAGCACGGCCTTCGGCTCACCCGTCGTCCCACTGGTGAAGATCATCGCCAGCGGATCGTCCGCGCCGCCATCCGGGTGCCGGTAATCATCCTCGGCGACAACGACGTCCGCGGGGACGGCGGTCAAGTCAATGGTTATCGCCGGTAGGGCGTGCAGACCGTCGGGCAACGCGGTCCTGCTCCCGGGCGCGATGAGAATCGCACTCGGGGCAGTGATTTGGCCGAAGCGTTCGATGGTGGCCGGCGGAAGGTTGCCGTCGGCCAGCACCGCGATCGCCCCGAGTTTCGCGCAGGCCAGCACCGACAGATATGTCTCTGGTCCGTTGTCCGAAAGGACGAGTATTCGAGATCCCGGTGAAACCGATTGCGCGCGAAGGGTTGCCGCAAGCCGGTTCACTTCGGTGACAAGCTCGGCGTAGCGCAGTGCGCTGTTGCCGTCGCAGCGGCGCAACGCGATTGCCTGCGGCCGCTGCCGTGCCTGTTCGAAGATCCGTCCCAAAACGGTGGCTGGTAAGTGAGACATAGCTGTTGGGTGCTTCCTGGATGTGGTGGGTGCGTCAGGGAATGTTGAGGGCCGCTAGCTCGACCTGGCCGGATGCGGCGCCGCCGTACTCGTCCCAAAACTCGATGTCGCACTTGATCGATAGGTACCGCAAGCTGCGCTCGATCACCTCGAAGTCCTGGCACAGCAACCGGGCCGAGAACTTCTGGGCGTGGATCATCCGCTTGAAGCGCGATGCCGTGTTCTTGATCAGCATGCTCGGTAGTTGCAGATCGAAATAGTCCGAGATCGACCATCCCCGCAGCACCGGGATCTCCTCGTTGAGGATCGCCGGCGCGAAGGCGCTGTAGGCCAGCTGGTTGAAGCACATGATCAGCTCCACCGCGTTGAAGTGCCCGGTGCTCCGAATGTAGGCCGGCTCATTGATGCTGAAATTACCGTAGGCAAGCACCGAATCGGGAGTGGCCTTGTAATTGGCGTCGATGAGATAGCGGCAGCCCTTATAGGCGTACGGTTCGAGAACCTTGACGAGCAGGTGCTCCTCGATCGGGGCCGTGTCGCTGATGTCGGTGAATTCTGCCCGCGCCGGTGTGGAGGGGGACAAGGTAATGGTGGTCATGCTGCATATCCTGGTGTCGTAAGTCCGTCCAACATTGTCAGACGGTGAGTGGTTAAATGGCCTGCGGCGGTGCCGTGCTTTGCTCGGTGCATAAGAGCCCGGTTGTCCCACAGAATGATGTCGCCAACCTCGTAGTGTTGGGTGTGAATGAACGGTGATTTGTACTCGGTATCGAGTTGCCCCGTCGCCTCCATGAGTTCTTGCAGCACGGTCGGATCGAGCACGTTTCCGTCTTTGTCCTCGATCTTGGTGGTGCCGGAAGCGCAAATGTAGAGAATTTCTTGCGCGGTGTGCGGGTGCCTGATCACCGTCGGCCACTTGATCGGCGGCGTCGTCCGGTTGATTTCGTCCCAGACCTCACCGATCGGCTTGTAGACGTCGCGCGGGCGAATCTTGATGTGCCGCCGGGGATCATGCGTGCTAACCGTGCCGCGGACCGGGTCCTGCTTTGCCGTCGGCAGCGAGTCCCAGACCTTGGTCAGGTCGATGAAGTAGGTTCCGCGGTCCGGTCCGGGCACTGTCAGGGGCAGCACCATCGAGAATGCGAACGGCTCCGGCATGAACATGTAATCGATGTGCCAGAACGCGCCGGTTTTCGGAACTCCCTGTCCTTCTTCGGTGGAGGAGACAAAGATTTCCGGGTGGTCCTTGTGGTGATAGAGCGGCTCGTAGTAAGGAACGATTTCGCCGACTATCTTGCCGAGCTTGATGAATTGCTCAGGAGTCGGGTGGACGTCCTTGAGGACAACGAGTTTATTGCGGTAAACAATCTCGCGGATTTCCTCGGTGGATAGATTGTCCAGGTTGGCCGGGTCGAGTCCGGTAACCTGCGCACCGAGCCCCTCGCCTTTTACATTGAGTGTCATTGATGTCTTTCCTGTTGCGTATTGGTGGTTGGGTTCATGCCGACCATTGGAGGTGCGGCGCACAAACACGTTTTATGGCATTCTTAGCCGTGATGGCCTGACCCCCTTAAGTGGATTTTCGAATGATGTCGCCGTATGGTCCGGCTTCAGATAAATAGAGGGTGTCAGCACGCGCTTGCCCGTTTCTTGCGTAATCCTTGGAAGCACGCCGGCAAGAGTCCGCATCATCGACCTGACCAGGTGGCGGGAAGCAGCGGGACCATCGTCGGCTCGGCCATTCCGACTGCGGTATCACCCGTTATCGGGGCGGTGCCGGTGAAGCCGAAGGCGCCGGCGCCCTGGCCGCTTGCGGTGGGACTGTCATCGTCGGCCCTGGTCGCGCCGGCGCATGCGTCGTCCATTTCGGCCGTCGCCTCGAGGAATTCGTCCCGATAGCCGCGCACTCCGGCCTTGGCGCCACTACGGCGGCGGTCGCGGGATCGGGCCGGGGCGATCCGGCTGGCGGCCGCCGCGGCGATGCTCTCAGGCACGCTTTCTCGGGCTTTCAGCCCCGCTCGTGGCCCGGAGCCAACACCGGGCGGCGCCACGCCGGCCACGGCGTAAGTGATGCCGGATGCCGGGACCGAGCTGCTGGCGGCCGGTGAAACGGTGCTGCTGGGCGCGGGACTGCTCGGCTGCGTGCCCAAACCGGTTGCGGTCGAAACCCCCGGTGCCACAGCAATATTCGTATTCAACACGTTCTGTGCGGCGGCCGCGGGTACGGCGCCGTCGGGTAGCAGTTCGGCCAGGGGCGCGGTGTTCAACAACGGGAGCAGCAGCCGCAAGGCGCTCAGCGCGCTTAGGGCCGGTGTGAAAAACGGCAGTAACAGTAGGGAATACGAGGCGTAGTACGGGTACCAGAGGATGTCGTACAGCAGCAGGGCAATCGCCGCCAAAACCAATGTGCTGGCGGGACTGAACCCGAGTTGTCCAAAGAAGTCCAGAAAGTACTGGTAGGGGTTGGCGATGAAATTTTGTAGATCGGTGATGAGTTGAGCGATCGAACTGAATTCGGCCGGCGGCGCGAACTGGGCTTCGGCACCGTTCGCCCGGATCGGCGGGGCAGGTTGGGCCGTCGGTGTAGCTGACATGGCCCCCGCCGTGACGAACTGGTAAGCCGTCATGGTCTCGGCGGCTTGAATCCACATCCGGACGTAGTCGGCCTCGTTGAGGGCGATGGGGATGGTGTTGACCCCAAAGAAGTTGGTGGCGACCAGTACGCCGTGAATGGTGTGATTGGCCGCCAGCTCCGCCAGCGTCGGCATGGTGGCGACCGCGACGCTGTATGCCGCGGCTGCTGTTTCGTGCTGGACGGCGGTGACGGCGCTGTCGGCGGAGGCCTGCTGGAGCCACGCCAGGTACGGACCGTGCGCGGCCACGTAGGCCGCGGCGCTACTGCCCTGCCAACTGCCGGCGTGCACCTCGGCGAGCACCTGGCTCAGCTCGGCAGCAGCAGCGCTGTACTGATTGCTGAGCTCTAGCCACTGTTGCGCAGCGATCAGCAATGATCCCGGGCCCTGCCCCGCGTTCAGCAGAGCCGAATGAACTTCGGGAGGCATGGCCATCCATATCGGGCCGGTCAGGCCTCCACCTCCTCGTGACTACGCGAGGCGGAAACCGACCTTGCTCTGCCCCGTCGTGTTGTAGTCGTCGCAGCTAGGCGGAAAGTTCCCGAAGGCATCATCAGTACTGTCTGAGCTATGCCAGTCTTCGACGCCCGCCACCTCGCCGGGGTATCTGAGACCGCTCTGCTCACGCTGCATCAGCGTGCGACCGAGGCCGCCCGGCCCGACGGCATCATCGACGATCCGATGGCCGTCGCCTTGCGTGACAACATCGACTACGACTTTCACCATTTCGGCCGTACCCATCAGGCCACGGCCCTGCGAGCGCTGGCATTCGACAACGCCGCGCGGGAGTTTCTCGCCATCCATCCGCGTGGGACCGTGGTCGCGCTGGCCGAAGGGCTGCAGACCAGCTTCTGGCGCGTCGACAATGGCGAGCTCAGCTGGCTTTCGGTGGACCTCGAACCGATCGTGCGCATACGCGAACAACTGCTACCGAGCTCGGACCGGTTGCAGTACTGCGCCCAGTCCGCATTGGACTACTCCTGGATGGATCGGGTCGATGACAGCAACGGTGTGCTGATCACCGCCGAAGGCTTGTTGCAGTATTTCGAGCGGGATACTGTGTTCGATTTGATCGCGGCATGTGCCAGACGCTTTCCCGGTGGCCGGTTGGTCTTCGACAGCATCCCGTGGTTATTGAGCGTGTATTCGCGGCGACGTGGGTTCAAGCTGAGCGAGTTCTACACTGCCCCGCCGATGCCGTTCTGGTTCACGGCAAGTCAGTACGCCGAACTTCGCGCCATCGCGGGCGTGCGTGCGGTGCGGGAGTTGCCGGCCCCGGCGGGCCGCGGCAAAATTCTGCCGAAGGTCGTCGCCTTGACCTACCGCCTTTCCGCCCTCGACCGGTTCCGAGCCCCGACCACACTGGTCGAATTCGGCTAGTCCGCCGACTCTGTCCGTCTGGGAACAAATCGTCGGTCGTGCGCGACTATAGAGACATGGATTGCGAGGTGGCCCGCGAAGCGTTGTCGGCCCGACTCGACGGCGAGCGCGAGCCGGTACCGTCGGCGCGGGTCGACGAGCACCTTGCTGGCTGTGCCGCCTGCCGGACGTGGTTCGACCAGGTCGCCGAGCAAGCCCAAGCGCTGCGGCGGCTGGTCGAGTCCCGACCCGTCATCGCCCCCGTTGGACCGTCCCGAATCGGGTCGCCGCCATCAACACCGCGGTCGCGGCTCAGTTGGCAGCGGTGGGCGCTGTTTGTCGTCGGCCTGACGCAACTCGTCCTGGCGGGCGCGCAGGCATTCGGCCTGAGCATGGGCCTGCAGCACCATCCCGGTAACCATCTGCTCAACGAATCGACTTCGTGGTCGGTGGCAGTCGCATTGGCGATGATGGTTGCCGCGTTGTGGACGCGTGCCGCCGCCGGTCTGGCGAGTGTGCTGGCGGCGTTCGTCGGGGTGCTGACCGTCTACGTGGTGGCGGATGCCATCGCCGACAACGTCACCTGGGTCCGGATACTCTCGCACCTGCCGGTAGTGATCGGCGCGGTGCTCGCTGTGGTGGTGTGGCGCAGCGCCGACGGGCCCGAGCCGATACCGGCCGACGTCGCGGCCGACCCCGATATTGTGTTGCCCCAGAACGCATCCCGCGGGCGTCGGCGTGGTCATCTGTGGCCGACAGACGGATCGGCGGCCTAGTACCCGACCCCGCGCTGGACCCGCGGCCCCGCGTCGCCGGAGCGCCCGCCCCGCCGCCAACTGAGC